>NZ_CP054925.1:6674642-7281428 GCF_013364075.1 Amycolatopsis sp. Hca4 | reverse complement strand
GGCCCGAAGGAGCTGATAGGTGACATCGTCGATGAAACGGTGCCGGGATCGAGTTCTCGGCACGCCAGCTCGGTAGGCCGCCAATGTTATCGGAGCAACCGACAGCATCTGCTCTTCGCTGTGCGATTTTCCCACCGTGCCCATGTCAATAATGCATGAACGCAACCATCCGTCCACCAACGCAGACGCGTTCGGCGATTCGAAGCCAACCATGTATTCACTGGACAACAGTCGGTCGCGATAACCAGGGTAGTCCCGCTCATTAGTTAGAATGCGCGTTGGACGTCCGCCCTTGACACAGGCTTCGAACAGATGGGGAAGGACACGGTCGACATCAGTGTCCGCGGTGGTGAACATAGTCAAGGGTGGGTACAGGTACGTCTTCACTGTTTTCGGCAGCTCGATGGTCACGAAACGTCCTCCCGTACGATCCGGCCGTCTTTGGCCACTGCCTTCAGCGAACGACCGGAGCCGTCGATAACCCGCACCGCCCGGGCGGGCTCACGACGCAGCCGATTACCGAACCCAGTTACCTCTTGCCGGACAGCTTCCGAGGCGAGATCGCCCAGGATTTCGCCGTCTGCCGCACGCAACAGCACCTCGGCCGTATCCAAGTTGATACGCAGCGCCGCCCCAGAAGAGTGACGCAATACCAAGAGGTCGGGGAACGACTCGATGTACGGCGAGCGGGCGCCATCGGCGGCCAGCTCGAACTCTGTCGCGTCCAGTTCCTTGATCACGACGATAGCGCGCACTGCAGGCGCGTCGTAGGACTGGTCCCGCAATGCCAAACCCGTACCCTCGTAGCCAACAAACCCTAGTACTCGGGACAGCCCGGTGATGAACCTGGGCAGGGCCCGTTCTGGGGCAGAAAGCGCATCGAGATACTCAGCGAAGTGGCGGTAGCCGCGTACCTCCGTCCGCCCGGTTTCGCTGCCCCACTGGCCGAGGAACAACGCTCGCTTCAGTCGCCGTATGTCGGACTCCGCGATCTTGTTCAGGTCAGGTAGCACGTCGACCCTGGCGCGTGCTGTACGAACCGCACCAGGAGCGGGTAGCTCCGCTGGATCCAACTCTGCCCATTCTTGTAGCAGGTTGTCACCACTGACGCCGCCAAAAGCGAGACCGGCCAGCAGTCGGTCGTCGGTGATCGGGTCTGTCCCGCCCTCCCGCTGGGCATGGACCTGTTCACAGGACAAATCACCGGTAATCAGCCAGGCGAACGCAGAGCGGACGTCTCGCACAGTGGCACGCCGCCGGCGGCGCAGGTGACTGGTGAGTACTAGCTCTTTGACTGCGGCCTTAGTAGACGTAGTGCGAAGGTCCAGAGCGTTGCGCCGGATCGGGCAGCCGTTCCTCGCGGTGCAGTCGGCGCATGCCACCCATCTTGAGTCAACGGTAAAAAGGTCCAGGATCGCCTCTGCCAGACTTAATGTCTCGCTTTCGGGTGTGGCTAGCGCACGACGTTTCAGATCCACCAGCACGACTCGAGAACTTAGATCTGTGTCGACCCGGCGTTGCCGCAGCAGTTGCTCCGCAACGTCCTCATGCAGATCTGCGTGGTCGGTGAAAAACTGCGTGACGCGACCATCGTTCGCAGCGATCAACACAGTACGGCGCTCCGGGTCTTCCCCTTGGCCTGTATCCAGCGCCTGCAGGAGCATCTCGTCCGACGACAGCGGATAATTGGATTCCGACGCATCGTATACCGCGACGAAGGTGTGACCATCGAGCTGTTTGCGCCAGCCGGCGTCGTCTGCTCGCAACGTCTCGGCCCGCAGGTTGTCCAGCGCGTCGCCAACCTTGACCAGGAACGACGTCTTGCCGTCGCCAGGGTTACCGCTCAGAACGACGACATCCAGTTTTCGATCGAGGATCGCCGGGAGCAGCTTGGTGTCTAGCCAGGTTGGCGCATATGTCTCGTGTGCGAACTTATTGTCAAGGCCGCGGTTTCCACCGTTACCGAGGCCACTTTCCCTGTACAGGCTGCGAAGCTCCGCGACTGTAGGATTGACTCGGCGGTGGTCGCCTTCGGATACTGCATTCGGTTCAGCGATGAGCCGCACGAATTCCGCCGCGCTTTGCGGCCTATCAGCGGGATCGTAAGCGACACCCCGATAAAGTGTATTAAGGAAGGCTTCGCCAAAGCGCTGACGCTGGTCCGCGGCTGGCGGGACCAGCGTCCTCCGGCCAGCCAAATCCGGGCTCGCGTATGGATAGCGGCCAAGCATTGCGGTCAGGATAGACGCAATGGCGCTATAGATGTCGGCAGCTGGCGACCAGCTGCTTCGTTCCCACACTTCGGGCGCGATGAACGGTGGCGAGCCGACCGCCGAGCGGGCTGTGGTGGCGGGTGCCGCCAGACCGAAGTCAATTAGACGTGCGCCGCCATCTTCACGCACGATAATATTAGACGGACTGACGTCGCGGTGATACAGCTCCTGCTGATGCGCGTCGTCGAGGCCAGAGAGCACGTCCATCGTGATGCGGCGAAACTCGTCGCCAGTCATCTGCTTGCTCGCCACGATCTCCTTGAGCGTGGTGCCCGGCACGTACTCCTGAACCAGCACACCTGGCTCAGGGACTGGTAGCACGTCATACACCCTCGCGCAGTAGCGGCTGCGAAGCGAGTCGGCAGTCCTGAACTCCGCCTTGGTTTGCTCCGGTGATACTCGATCTCGCCTCAGGTATTTGAGCGTACGTTCTCCACCAGCTTGTTCGTCGGCGGCCAGCCAAGTTACCGCCCACGCGCCCTCGCCCAGCTGGCGCCGCAGTCGGTACCGACCGGCGACTAGCGTGTTCGCCACCGGGATCGAGGCGTCCGCCGCAATCGCTGAAGCCGTAGCGGTGGTCGGCGCGGTCGCGGTCGCCACCTCTACCGCCTCGGGACGCTTGTCGTAATCGACGGAAAGGCAGCGGGCCAGCAACTCACCGATTCCTGGATAGGCCGCCGCTTGTTGCCTTACTAGATCATGATCTGGGGTCTCGTCCTGATCACCATAGATCCACTGCACCAGGCATAGCGCCAGGCTGTAGACATCGTCCTTTTCACCGAAAAACTCCATAGTGGCATCCGGTGCGCGGTACGGCGTCGACGGATGGTCGTCTAACAGGTTCGGGGCGATCGTCTCCATGCTGGGAATCCGAGCCCGGCTAAAATCGCGAAACCGGACCCGGTTTTCACCTGTAACCTCGATGTAGCGTGGCCGAAGTGCACGATGCATGATTTCCTTGGCATGCACGGACTTGAGAGCGGCGAACGCGTCGTGCACGATCGGCGTGGCGATCTTCTCCGGTACTCGGCCGGCAGAGTCAACCTGTGTCCGACGCTCACCAGCGAGCTTCCACAAGCTGGTTCCGCTCATGTCAGGCATGATCGGAGTGACCCTGTAGCCGTTCCAGTCGAACCAGTCGCGCACCTGCCAAGTTCGGTCCTCTTTGGCAAGCAAGGCGAGAGCGTCATGCTCACGGATGGCGAGCAGTTCCGCCGCCGCTCGATCAGGTGCATTGACAACCGGGACACAGTACAGGAACGTCAGCTCGCCCGCCGGGTTGTTTCCGGCATACACCCGAGCATTACCCTCGACGCCGATTAGACCCGTTACCCTGTACTGCATGATTTGCGCCGGCGCGTCGGCCGGATCTCTGCGATCGAGGCCGAGCAGATAGCTCATGACACTCGCCCGTAGCGCGGCCACTTCGGCCGGCAGCGCAGCATCTCGTGTGGTCAACATTGCGCTAGCCGCGTCCAGCGTCACCACCTTGTCGATACCGAGATCTTCCTGCCCGGACAGGTTGATCGACCGGTGCGACATGACTACGTGGCCGGTGACTGGGCGAATCCCGCGGGGCAGCCTAGCCTGCCCCGCCGTCCACCCAGCGATTTTGGCTCGCAGTCGGCCAGCCAGCACGCGCGCTGCGTGCGCCACCTGGTCGACCGGGTTGGACCGCTGCTCACCGTTGACGTACCAGGCCACTTCGCCCGCCGCCACATGCGGCCCCCACGACTTTTCCTCACAAACATAAACGCCGTTTTCGCCCACAACGATCAGATCGAGGTCGACGGGATCGGTGTGAGTCGGGATCTGCCGTCCGGCGATGACGTCCCAGTCCACAGGCAGCTCGCGAGCAAGTCTTTTAGCGGTGTACTCTTCGCCTGGCCCGTGCCAGTCGCCGAGAACATGTAGCTGCGCCATTCAGCTCACCTCCGCGCTGTCGTTGCACCGGTAGTCATCAGGCCAGGTCCAGTATCGTACGTCGGCTCCCAGCGCGGCCAACCGGTCAACGTGTACCGTAGATCTTGTATAGGTGATCAGCAATTGATCTTGAGCGCGAGAGGCTCCAACAAAACCAACACGTTCTCGTTGTCTTGCTATCTCGTCAGTCCCCCGCGGAAGGTCTTCCAATCCGACCAGTAACACAACTGGAAACTCGTACCCTTTTCCTGAATGTACGGTGATCACCTTCACAGTAGGCGTGCTGGGATCAAATTCCATGGCGTTCTTCTTGTCGAACACCTCGAAGGGAACACCTGCCTTGGTCAACGCGGTTCGAAGTTTACTTAGCCCTCTCCATCGCGTGAGCAAAACAGCAATATCGCCAGGCTGCCGCTTTCGCTCACGCAGCATCAGAGAAATTTCGCATGCGACACATTCGACTTGAGCATCCTTCGAGTCCGCCCAGATCAGATCAACTGGTTCACCGTCCGGCGCACCGTCGATCCCCACCACTCGCTGTTCGGTCAGCGAGCCTGCTGCGCGCAGAACCTGCCTCGTGCTGCGATAAGGTCGCTTTAGCACGTACTGGACGACTTCATGACCGTACAAAGCCAAATCCAGATCGCTGTCTCGGTACAGACCCTGCGCGTGGTCGCCAGCGAGCAACGCGCCACCCCGAGAGGGCCGGACTGCAGCCAACGCGAACCGAAGCCAGGCTGCGTCAAAATCCTGCAACTCGTCGACAAGAAGTGCATCGATCGTTTGAGGTATTCCGCGCTCTTGCGCTTTCTGGAGATCGTTGGCCGCGTACTCGCCCCCGCGCAGGTCCATTCGAAAGCCCAGCTGGTGAGCAAACTTTCCGACAGTGGTCACGGTGACATCCGGGTCGTTCACTAACCGCGTGACATACGGCACCAACGCGCGATTATAGACCAAAATTGTCACCTGCCACTCCGGGCGAACGCGGCGCAGCTCCCGCGCGCGGGCTGCGAGAAGCAACGTCTTTCCGCTGCCTGGCGGCCCGGTCACCGTCGCAACGTCGGCGATCGGCGCCAAAGCGGCGGCCGCCTGCACCGCGTCAAGCTGAATACGTGCTGCGGCACGGTCTACCGCGCCCGGGTCGATAGCACCGGTCCGGCCTTGCCTACTGAACACCACCGACGGCGCAAGGCGGTCGACGATGGCCATAAAATCGGCCCCGTCGATCGCGCGACGAGGCAGGTGATCCGGCCAGTCCGGATCAGCGAGGTCACGACGCGAGAGCACAATCCGAGTCGACGACGACCGAGCGCGATCGATCAGCCGCACGTTTGCGGCCCCAAGGACAACGGCGGCGCCTATCATCGGCTCACCTGTACCACTAAGGGTCTCCCGCAGCTCCGCCCGCTTCCGGTTCAGCGCTACCCACGGTCGGCGGTCATCCAACGTCGCCCCTTCCGGCTCGAGGTCGATGGCGTACACCCCCGCCTTCTGGTCGACGAGAACCATGTCAGGTCGGTCTGGCCCGTCGGCCACGATCAGCAAAGTGCCCGGACGGCCAGAGACCACAGACGCAGCCTCCGCCAGCACCGGATCGATCGGGTTCATCAGCAGCCTTTCAACGCTCGCTATGCGTTGGCGAATACCGTCCGAATATTTGCTGCTCTTCGCTCAACGTCGATAGCGCGGCCGCGGCGTCCTCTCGTTCGGCGCGGTCCTTGGGAGTAATTCGACCGAGCTCTTCCTGGATCGCCTCGCGGGCCGTCCTTTGGTCGACAACTTGACCGATACCTGGTACGCCGACACCCATCCGAACGAGAAGCTCTGTCAGTCGGTTGCGCCGCAGTTCTCGCGTGACCTGCAACACGTCGCTACCCGGACCTAATGGTTCGACGATCGCGTCGAGCAGCACGATCATCACTTGAAGCATGTCCACGCGCGCCGACCGGGTCCCAAGTATCCGTAACCACGCGGGCCAGGTTGACAACGTCAGATGTCCGCGAGCCGGGAAAAGTTGCGTGGTCAGGGCTGGCACCACCCACATAGATCGAGTGCTGCTTTTGGCCCGATACGCACGCATTTCGTCTCGGCGGATGCTCGCGAGTGCGCGTGGCGCCAATTCCGAGCCGAAACGCGCTCGGTGGAACTCAGCTATCAGCGCAGGGTTCGCTGGCACGCCCAGTTCGCTCAACGCGTCGATCGCCTGCTGACGAGCCGATGTGCCTGCAACTCCGGTCCGCAACACACGCACAGTTCGCTCTGCCGCGCTTAGTGCCGTGCTCACTCGTTCCACGGTCTGCCGGTCAAGGTTGTCAGACTCGGAGAGAGCAGCCAACTGCCGGAGCAGTTCGTCGACGTCGAGCGGCCTAGGCGCTTCCTGCATGCTCCAGACTCTACCAGACTCTTCCAGCTTCAGTGATTGCTGTCACGTAACTTCATGACGGTGGGCCGCCGTTCTGGACGGCTAGCGTTACGCGGTTGAGTCGCTCTGTTGCCACAGGCTGTTACACCTTGGCCTTGAGCAGTTGCGATACCGATGATCATCTTCATGTGCCACGCGACTCGAGCATCAACCGCAAGCACGTCTGTAACTGCTAGAAGGTCGACAGCGACCTACTACCATCGCGGTCACTGGGGAGGTGCCTGATGCAACGTCAGGCCACATGGCGAGCACTCGCCGTCACGTACGCCATCGTCGCCGGGATGCAGACCTACCTGGCGATCTCAATGGACGCCGCCTGGGCGCGGACGCTCGGGGCCGTCTTCACGTTCGCGGCGGTCGGCTCCGGCTTCGCGGCCTGGCGCGCCCGGCGCATGCCAGGCGACAGCGACCTCATTGAACTGGCCACTCCTGTGCTAGTGCTGATCAGCGGAACACGTAACACGGTCGACTACGATAGCCGTCCCAGGTCCAGGTACTGACACTGCCGAGGGAGCGCCGTGCGGGTCGACGCCAGCGGATTACCCCTCGCCGACGACTACATGTCGCAGCATGCGCTGCTTGACCGGTATGTCCTCAGGGACGGCCAGGCAGCTGCGACCGACGCGCTCAGACGCTACTTCAACCAGGATGCCAAGCTGCCCCGCTACACCGGCCGCTGGTTCGAGCGCTTCGCCGGCGGTGGCGACCGACACGACATCGCCGACACAGTCACCGAAGCAGATGTCCTGGCGCTCAACTTCCTGAGTATCGCCGACCTGGCGAACGTCGCCATCGACACGACGATCACTTGCGAGGCCGAGATCACCGAGCTACTCGAGCAGATCCCGGCCAACCTGGCGATGCACGAGGCGCCATGGACGACGTATGCGCACGGTTCGCCGGCCAGCAGGTTGTGGTGGCTGTTCAAGCGCTGCGGCGGCAAGGACCGATGGGTCACAGCCAACAAGCTGCTGGCCCGGAAGCGCCCGCATCTGCTACCGGTCTATGACAGCCAAGTCAAGGCAGCCCTCGACGCTCCCGGAAGCGTCTGGGCCTGTATGTGGACCTGGTTCCAGGGCGACCCGCGACGGGCCCAGGCAATTGCAGAGCTACGCGGCGAGGCCGGCGGCATCGAGGACATCAGCCTGCTGCGCTGCATAGACGTCATCCTGTGGATGTTCGCGACCGGACGGACAGCCCCGCTGCCTTCGGCGAAGGGAGCGTCGACATGACCGCCGCCACCGGACCCGGCAACGCCGAGCAGGTTGCCGCCTTCATCAAATTCGAGAACCTCGCGATCGGCGCCGCGAATAGTCTCCCGATCAGGCGAATCCGGTGCCGTACGCCGCGCTAGAGCTGGTCTGCCGTGACTTCGGCAACGCCTCGATCCGCCACACCGATGCCGACTGGGCGAAACCGCAGTTCGGCAAGTACCAGCACGACCTCGCCATGAACGGCGTCGACCTGATCCAGATCCAGCGGTTCGGGATCCAGCAGAAGAACGCCGCCGACATCCGGATGGCCGTTGACGCGATGAAAACCTTGATCACGCACCCGGACATTGGGACGTACCTACTGGTGGCCGCGACGGCGACTACTCACCGCTCGTGCAGCGACTGCGTGAGTTCGGCAAGCACGTCGTCTGCGTCAGCACCCGATGCCTCAGCCAGCCCGCGGCTCGTCTCGGTCTGCTCCGAGTACAAGTACTGGGGCACCCTGGTTACCGCCGACGAGCCGAGCGCGAAGCCAACAGTCGAGAAGACATTCGATATCAAGCACGGCGAGGAGCTGATGATCCGAGCAATCAAGCAGAGCAACACGCCAACGCCGGTGGCAGCCTGGCTCAAGGCCAGGATGTTGACTCTCGACTCGGCCTTCGACCAGCGGAACTACGGCTGCCGGAACTTTAAGGAGTTCCTCGGCCAGCTATCTGACGTCGTCGTATTGGAGGGCGGCGATAGATCGGGACACTTGCGGGTCCGTCTTTCGGGGGACGCACCTTCTCCGCAAGGTTCCGCGCATTAATGCCGTGATAGCGACGCGCTCGGCTTCGTCCTCGCCGAAAGGAAAAAGTGCTCCCGCCCGTACGCTGGTACCGTGACCCATATGAGGGACTTAAAGCGCAGCTGCTTGAACTGCGCGAGCTCATCAAGATCGTACCACCCCTAATTCATGCGGATCGCCAACGCAGATGGGAGGAAGCGGACAGGTCAGCAGGTCCTGATGACGAACTGATCGATATCTTCGAAAGTGAGGTCGGCAAGGAAGAAGGCAACGGCTTCGCCGACTACGCGCGAACGCTCTACTCGACAGCGATTCTGACCGCTTGGGACGTCTTTCATGTCTTCTTAGCTCGCTTGCTCGACGAGTCATGCCTGCAATACGAGTTGAAAAACCATCCCGGACTGGCCAAACTTGTAGCCGAGGAGCGACGGACCGGGACCGCCGATTCGATCGGCTCGAAACGGGATACAATGACTTTGCTGGAATAGATTTAAAGAAGCTCGAAACTTGGAAGGTTGTTAGTACTGCAACGGCAGTTAGGTGAGTGGGTAGCCGCGGCGTTTGTAGTGGCTGAGGCGGGCTTGGTGTTGTCGTCGGCGGCGCCAGCGGGACCAGGCCCAGATGTGGTCGGCGGCGTCGGTGACACGCAGGAGGAGTTTGGTGAGGGGGCGCCGGATCTCCGGTAGCGTGAACCCGATCATGCCCGGCTCGCCGACGCCGGTTCCCCTTTTGCGACAAGGGATCGGGAGACGGCGAGCCAGGCGTGGGCGAGCATGGGCAGGGTGATGTGGGCATACCACGCCCGCCAAGATCTGACCTGGTAGTGGTCGAGTCCGGCATCGTTCTTGGCCTGCTGGAAACATTCTTCGATCCGCCATCGGGTCCCGGCGATCCAGGGCAGGTCCAGCAGGGTTGAGCGGCGGGGTCCTTAGCAGACGTAGTAGGGATCTCGGTCGGGTCCGAGAGTGAGCGGCGGGCGAGCAGCCAGTGCCCGCGCCCCGGCTGCCAGCCGATCCCGGTCGGCACCCGCGCCCAGTCGTACTCGCGTGTCCGCGCGCCCCGGCCCCGATCGACAACCGCCGCCACACCCGAGCGGGCAATTGCGCGAGCAGCTCGTCGGTGCGGGCTTCGCGGCCACTGGTAGTAACGAGGGTGTCGTTGACCTTGGTGGCCAGTACGTGCGCCGCATCGTGGGCTTCCAGCCAAACCCGCAGGTACTTGACCTGGCCATACGCCTCATCGGCGGTGATCCAGGCAAAGGGCACCTTCGCGGCGAACGCCTGGGCCAGCATCGCCATCGCCTAGCGGGGCTTGGTCGCGAACTCGGTGCCCTCCGGGATCCCTGCCCGCCGGCACCGATCCGGGTCGGCGATCCACGGCTCGGGCAGATACAGCTCGCGATCGATCAGCGCATGCCCGCGAGACGAGGCATGGGTCAGGAAGGCGCCGATCTGGCAGTTCTCGATCCGCCCGGCGGTCCCGGAGTACTGCCGCTGCACCCCAGCCGAGCGGATGCCTTTCCTCAGAAAGCCGGTGTCGTCCACGATCAGCACGCCGAGGTACTCGATCACGTAGTCCCGCACGTCGTCGCGGACACCGTCGATGTGCCAGTCCGCCCAGCGCAGCAGCCGCTGCATCCCGTCCGGCGAGACCTCACCGGCCTGCTCGGCCAGCGTCCACCCGTTCTTCCGCTCCAACCCGGCGACCAGCCCGGACACATACTCCCGCGCTCGGGCCCGCGGCTCCGACCGCGCAAACCGCCCCGCGATCCGCTCATGCCCAGGCCCAGCTGATCCATCACCACATCGACCACCACAACGATGAGCTACCACAACACCACCAACTGCCGTTGCAGTACTAGGCGAGACCACTGAGGACCTCTCGAAGCTGCCCGACTCGTCGAACTGTGCCTCACCCTGCTCGAGGACCCCCAGGAGCTATACCGGCGCTGCGACGACGAGCAGCGGCGGCTACTTAACCAGGCGCTCTTCGAGCACGTCTTCGTCGAAGACGAAGACGTCACGGCCTACGACTTACGCGAGCCGTTCGCCACGCTGCGCTCAGTCGAAGAGGGCCACCAAAGCGCAAGCAGCGACAAGCCCGATCCTGGCGGTACTGTCACCACACCTACAAACGACACGAGGGGCTTCTCCGGATCCGAAGAAGCCCCTCGTGTCATGAACGATGTCGAAGTGCTACTAGCAAGCATGGACTTAGTCCGGTGTCCTAGTAAGCTCTCCAGTGTGGAGCTGAGGGGAATCGAACCCCTGACCTTCTCGATGCGAACGAGACGCGCTACCAACTGCGCTACAGCCCCTTGGTTGTGCTCGTAGAGCTTAGCAGTGCCCTACGAGCACCTCGCGCAGGGGGGTCACTCTCCGACCGCCCGCCGGTAAGGCCCGGTCCCGGGCTCGTCGAGCTCCTCGAACGCCGGGTCTTCGTCGTCGAGGTCGACGACGACGGCGCTGCGGCGGACGCGGGATGTCGGGGACGGCCGGCGCTCGACCACCTCGCGGCGGACCGGCTCGACGACTTCGACGTCCTCCGGTTCCGCGTGGTCCTCTTCTTCCGGCAGAGGAGCGGACGTGCGCCGAGGCGCGCGGGTGCTGTTGAAGCGGGCGAGCCGGCGCTGCCGGATCTCCTCCTCGATGCGCACCTGACGGCGCAGGTACACGAGGTACCCGACGAGCACGACGTCGACCACGCCGTGGCCCCACCAGGCCAGCGGGACGAGGAAGCCGGCCACGACGCCGGTGATCACCGCGATCAGGAGCAGGATGACGACGACGCGCTGCCGGAAGCCGTACTTCGCGCGGGCCGCGATCTCGGCGGCCTCGGGGTCGAAGCCACCGCGGCCGGGGCGGTAGCCCGGCCGGTCGCGTTCGGCCCGTGAACCGCGTTTCGGCTGCGGGAGCGGGTCCGGTTCGGGTTCCGGCTCGTCGACGTCGTCGTCGAGCTCGAGCTCGGCTTCCAGCTCAGCGAGGTCGTCCTCGACCGATGGCCGGGACTTCCCGGGATCGTCGGACATGGCGAATTCCTCCCGGTCTTCGTTGCGTCCACTGCGCACGACCCTGGCCGCGAGCGCCGAGTCGGCCGTTCTCGCGACCTGCTGCCGCCGTCGCGCGACCATGGGCACGAGTACGACGAGCCATGCCGCGGCGAGCGCGACGATGATCACGGAGCTGGGCATCTCCCGTCACCTCCCCCGATCCTTCCACCACGAATCACGTTAGTCACAGGAGTAACAGATCGGGCGCAGACTCGCCGGGTTCGATCACGGAAAAGCCTCACCGGATTAGGTGAAACTCACAGCATGTGGTAACGCGGCTACGGACCCGGGTGGGTAATCACGTTCAGGCGTAGTCCGCGCGGCCCGCGGCGACCAGCCGCGACACCAGGCCGACCCCGGTTTCCTCGCGGGTCAGCGCGTAGCAGTAGTGGTCCCGCCAGCCGCCCGCAACGTCGAGGTAGCGCTCGAAAAGGCCCTCGCGCCGGTAGCCGGCTTTGGTGAGAACCCGCAGGCTGGCGGCGTTTTCTGGACGCACGGTGGCCTCCAGCCGGTGCAGGCCGGCCGAGCTGAACGCGTGGTCGGTGACGAGCGCGACGGCGGCCGTCGCCACCCCGCCGCGGACCACCTCGGATGACACCCAGTAGCCGATCCAGGCCGACCGGAGGGACGCCCGGACGACGTTACCCACAGTGATCTGCCCCGCGAGACGACCGTTCAGGGTGATCGTGAACGGGAGACACTGACCACGCCGAGCGAGCGACCGCAGAGCCGCCCACTGGGAAGGCCACGACCAAAAGGCGTTGCGTTCGGGCCACGGCCCGACACCGGTGGGCTCCCACATTTCGAGGTGCGCGCGGTCCCGGAGCCGGATCCGGCTCCATTCGCCGGCGTCGCGCAGCCGCACCGGCCGGATCGCGACCTCGCCCGCGGGCACCCGCAGCGGGCCGAGCCGCGCCGGCCAGCCCGGGTGCCTGCTCTCGACCGGATAGGACACGCCCGACACGGAGTTCATCAGGCCCGTTGCGCCAGGAACGTGACTTGGACCTGGTCGCCCGCGGCGACTTCGGTCAGCTCTTCCGGCACGTTGATCAGGCAGTTCGCTTCGGCAAGGGACGCAAGCAGGTGCGCCCCGGACTGGCCGAGCGGCTGGACCAGGTACTCGCCGTTGGCCTCGTCGCGCAGCAGCTGGCCGCGGAGGAAGCCGCGCCTGCCCTCGGTCGAGGTGATCGGCGACAGCAGCCGCGCGCCGACGATCCGCCGGTGCGGGTTGCGGGTGCCGCGCGCCGCGCGGATCAGCGGCCGCACCAGGACCTCGAACACCACCAGCGCGCTCATCGGGTTGCCCGGGATGAGGAACGTCGGCACCGAGTCGGGGCCGAGCCTGCCGAACCCCTGCACCGAGCCCGGGTGCATCGCCACCCGCGTCATGTCGATCCGGCCGAGGTCGGACAGCGCGGCGTGGACCTCGTCGCCGGTGGCGCCCCCGGCGCCGCCCGCGACCACGACGATCTCCGACATCAGCAGCCGGCCTTCGACGACCTCGCGCAGCCGCTTCGGCTCGCTCGGCACGATGCCGACCCGGCTGACCTCGGCGCCCGCGTCCCGGGCGGCCGCGGCCAGCGCGTAGGAGTTGACGTCGTAGACCTGCCCGACCGAGGGCGTCCGGTCGATGTCGACCAGCTCGTCGCCGACCGACACGATCGACACCCGCGGCCGCGGGTAGACGAGGACCTTCGCCCGGCCGACCGCGGCCAGCAGCCCCACCTGCGCCGAGCCGATCGTGTCGCCGCGGCGGACCGCGACGTCCCCGATCTGGACGTCCTCGCCGGCCCGCCGCACGTACCCCGCCGACGGCACCGAGCGGTGCACGGTCACCTTCGCCTGGTGCCCGTCGGTGTAGGCGAGGGGCACGACCGCGTCGGCCAGCGTCGGCAGCGGCGCGCCGGTGTCGACCCGGACGGCCTGGCCGGGCTGGAGCCGCCGCGGCTGGCGCGAGCCCGCCGCGATCTCCCCGACGACCGGCAGCTGCACCGGCTCCTGCCCGGCGTTGCGCACGTCGACGCTGCGCACCGCGTACCCGTCGATCGCGGCCTGGTCGAAGCCGGGCAGCGCGTGCTCGGCGACCACCTCCTCGGCGCAGAGCAGGCCCTGGGCCTCGGAGATCGCCACCCGCACCGGCTGCGGCCGGACGGCCGCGTCCAGTGTCATCGCGATCTGCGCGTCGACCGAGCGGAACTCGGCCTCGTCCCCGGCCACCTCGGGCCGCGCCGCGTCGAGGGATTCCGTCATGGGCGCTCTGTCCCGATCCGTTCCGTCAGCCACGCCCGTAAAGATGGACCGTACTCGGGCGTTTCAAGCGCGAAATCGACCGCGGCACGCAGGAAACCACCCGGATTCCCCAGGTCGTGGCGTCCACCGCGGTGGACGACGACGTGCACGGGGTGTCCTTCGGAGATCAGCAGGGCGACCGCGTCGGTCAGCTGGAGCTCGCCGCCGCTGCCCGGGGTGATGCGCTTGAGCGCGTCGAAGATCGCCCGGTCGAGCAGGTACCGCCCGGCCGCGGCGTAGGTCGACGGCGCGTCCTCCGGCTTCGGCTTCTCGACCATCCCGTGCACGCGCTTGACGTCGTCGTCGCCGGTGTCGCTGACGTCGAAGACGCCGTACGGCGAAATCTCGGCCTTGGGGATGTCGAACGCGCAGAGCACGCTGCCGCCGAACTCGGCGCGGACCGCGCTCATCTTCTCGAGCACGCCGGTCGGCAGCACGAGGTCGTCGGGCAGCAGCACGGCGACGGCCTCGTCGTCCGGGCGCAGGTTCGGTTCGGCCTGCGCGACGGCGTGGCCGAGGCCGAGGGCCTGCTCCTGGATGGCGGTTTCGACGGCGAGCAGCTCGGAGCCCCGGCGCACCTTCTCGAGCAGGGCGGTCTTGCCCTTGCTCTCGAGGTTCTGCTCCAGCTCTGGCTGCTTTTCGAAGTACCGGACCACGGCGTCCTTGCCCGGCGAAGTCACGATCACCAGGCGTTCCGCGCCGGCGGCCGCGGCCTCGGCGGCGACCAGTTCGATGCCGGGGGTGTCCACCACCGGCAGGAGCTCCTTGGGCACGGCCTTCGTCGCCGGGAGGAACCGTGTCCCGAGGCCGGCGGCAGGCACGATGGCGGTTCTGAACGTCTGGGTGGTTGCGGCGCCCGTCATGGGCGCAGAGCCTAACGTGAGGTCATGCACGCGCTGGGCAATGAGCACCTGAGCAAGGCGGAGTGGCGTGACCGGGTGACGCGCGCCCGGGCGGAGCAGGCAGCCGAATCACACGCCCGGGAGGCGTCGGCGCTGGTCACTGCGGTGTCGAAGGTCACAGCGAGCACGGTCTGCGCGTACCTGCCGTTCGGCACCGAGCCGGGCACGACGGCGTTCGTCGACGCGCTGGTGGCGACCGGCGCGCGAGTGCTGCTGCCGGTCATCGTGTCGCGGACGGATCCGCTCGACTGGGCCGAGTACACGGGCGAGGCCGACCTGGTGCCCAGCCGGTTCCGCGGCATCCGCGAGCCGGGCGGGAAGCGCCTGGGCACCGACGCCGTGGGGGCGGCGGAGCTGGTGCTGGTGCCCGCGCTGGCCGTGGACCACCAGGGCGTCCGGCTCGGCCGCGGCGCCGGGCACTACGACCGCTCGCTGGGGTCCGCCGCGCCCGGCGCCGCGCTGCTGGCCGTGGTCAGGGACGAAGAGCTGGTCGAACGGCTGCCCGGGGAGCCGCACGACGTGCGCATGACCGGGGCCTTGACACCGGGTCGGGGCGTGGTCGAACTGCCGGTGTGAGCAACCAGGAATTGCCTTCCGGGAAGGTTTTCCCGCACAATCGGGTTAGCACTCAGGTCGGATGAGTGCCAGCAAAGGAGCCGTCAGTGCCTACGTACCAGTACGCCTGCAAAGAATGCGACCACCGGTTCGAAGCCGTGCAGTCGTTCTCGGACCCCAGCCTGACCGTCTGCCCGCAGTGCTCCGGGGCGCTGCGCAAGGTCTTCAGCTCGGTCGGCGTCGTCTTCAAGGGGAGCGGGTTCTACCGCACGGACTCCCGCGACTCGAGCAAGTCGAGCACCGCGGCCGCCCCGGCGAAGACCGAGACCAAGACGGAGTCGAAGTCCGACACGAGCTCGGCATCCTCCTCTTCGACCACGACGAAGACGACCGCTGCGGCCTCCTGACCCGCAGGTTATCCACAACACCCCGGTTGTCCACAGATGCCGGACGAGACCCTTTCGACGGTCCGTCCGGCTTCCCTAACGTCGATCTCGTGCAGCACACCGCCGCACCAGATCCGGCCGAGGGGACCCCATGGACATCCTGTCGAAGCTCCGCCCGTTCGACCCGACCCGGCTGCAGAGCCGGCGGACGCGGCTCATCCGCCGCTGGCTCGCCGCCGGCCTGCTGGTGCTGGGCGGCCTGCTCCTGGCCCACCCCGGCCTCGCGCGAGGCGCACCGACCGTCCTCGCGGCCCACGACCTCCCGCCCGGCACGACGCTGAGCGCTGCGGACGTCCGGCTGGCCGACATCCCCGACGAAGCACGTCCAGCGGGCGTACTGACGTCCCTAGACGCCGTCGAGGGACGCCTGCTGGCGGGCGCTGTGCGCTCCGGTGAACCACTGACCGACGTCCGCCTGGCCACGGCACCCACGGCGGTGGATCCGGGCACGGCAACCGTCCCAGTCCGCCTTGCCGACGAGGCCGTGGCTGAACTGCTCCAGCCCGGCCAGCAGGTCGACATCATCGCGGCTCCGGACCAAGCGGCTCCCGCTTCGGTGCTGGCTGCTGGGGCAACGGTGGTGACGATCGGCCATCGGCAGCCGGCCACTCCCAAGGGACCGCTGGTCCTGCTCCGGCTCCCGGAGGCCTCCGCGACCCGGGTGGCGGCAATTTCCCTGGAGCGTCCGGTGACAGTCACTCTTCGCTAGCCGCCGACCGACCGGCCGCGATCCCGCCGCGGGTGCTCCCAGAGCGGCGACCGTCCCGGTCCGGCTGGCCGAATCAGCGTCGCCAGAGCAGACAGCGCATGCTCCCACGCGGCGGCGGCGTTCCTCGCTGGCCATCAACCACCGACCGACCGGCGGCGATCCCGCGACGGGTGACCCGGCCTTCCCCCGCGCGGCAGGCCACGGTTAAACGCCGAGAGCCCACCAACCCAAGGGCGGCGATTTCGCAGGAGCGTCTGGTGACCGTCGCTCTTCGCGAACCGTCGACCACCGACCGACCGGCGGCGATCCCCGCCACGGGCAAACCGGTAGGGCGGCCGTCCCGGTCCGGCTGGCCGGATCAGCGTCGCCAGAGCAGACAGCGCATGCTCCCACGCGGCAGCGGCGCTCTTCGCCGGCCATCGACCACCTACCGACCGGCCGCGACCCCCACCCCGGGTTACCCCTGAAGGAGACCATCCAGGCCCGACTAGGGCGTGTCTGATAATGCTTTGATCCAGGCGATGACGGCGTGCATGACGACTGCTGACCGGTAGACGATGGCGAGCTTGTCGTAACGAGCAGCCAGGCCGCGCCACTGTTTGAGCAGGTTGAACCGTCGCTCGACGACGTTGCGGCCGCGGTAGTCCACCGCGTCGAACGCGGGTGGTCGCCCGCCGCGAGAACCGCGGCGTTTGCGATGTCCAGCCTGATCAGCTGGCTCCGGGATTACGGCGGTGATGCCGCGGTCGCGCAGGTGTCCACGGATCGCGCGCGAGGAATACGCCTTGTCACCGCGGACCCGGTCAGGCCGGGTCCGGGCCCGACCGCGTCCAACCCGGGCGACGTGTAGATGCCGCATCAGATGCGGAAACATGGGCGCGTCGCCAGCCTGACCAGGACCGACCAGTGCAACCAACGGTCGGCCGTTGCCGTCGACGAGGTGGTGCACCTTGGTGCTCCATCCGCCGCGGGAGCGGCCGATGGCGTGGTCAGGCGGCTCGGTCAGCAGTTCCGTGTAGTTCGACCCAGCCCCCTGTGAGGCGGGTGATGTGGGTGGCGTGCTGATGCGCCCGGGCGATCGTGGAATCCACCGACACCGACCAGTCCACCAGGCCGGCCGCGTCGGCTTCGGCGAGCAGTCGCTGCAGCACGGTGTCCCAGGTGCCGTCACCGGCCATCCGGCGATGCCAGGTCCAGATCGTCTGCCACGGACCGAACACGCCGGAACATCCCGCCACGCCAGCCCGCACCGATACCGGTAAATGATCCCCTCCACCATCGCCCGCGCATCCGAGAACGGCCGACCACGCCTACCGGTCCGAACCGGCAGCAGATCCTCGATCAACGCCCACTGATCATCCGAGAGCAACTGAAACCGCGACACGACCAGCAGCATCCCAGCAACCAGCCGAGACCTTTGTCAGACACGCCCTAGTCGAATCCGCCTCGCGCCGGCAAGCAGCTCCTGCCCGCGCAGCCCAGCGCCAGCCGAACTCCGAAACAACCATCCCGAGGGCGGTGATTTCACTGAAGCGTCCGGTAACGGTTACTCTCCGCTAGCCCACACCCGCCAAGACGGGCCGGGCGTCCCCTTCCCGGTTCCTGGCTTCATGAGGAGAGCAAAGGTGTTCAAAGGCTTCAAGGACTTCCTGATGCGCGGCAACGTCGTGGACCTCGCCGTGGCGGTGGTCATCGGCTCGGCGTTCACGGCGATCGTCACGGCGTTCACCAACGGCCTGATCAAGCCCCTGATCAGCACGATCGGCGGCACGGACGCGGCAAACGGCCTCGGCTACCAGATCTTCGACAACAACAAGGCGACGTTCCTGGACTTCGGCAGCGTCATCAACGCGGCGATCAACTTCGTGCTGGTCGCGGCGGTCGTCTACTTCGTCATCGTGTTGCCGGTGAAGAAGGTCCAGGAGCGCCGCAAGCGTGGCCAGGAGCCGGGTCCGTCCGAGCCGACGGACGTGGAGCTGCTGACCGAGATCCGCGACCTGCTGCGCGCCCAGCAGACCCAGCAGTCCCAGCGCGGAACCGACCTCGACTGACGAGGTCAGCGGTCGTGGTGCGGAGGCCGGTTCTCCCGGTACCAGTCATCCGGGAGACCGGAGCGCCGCTCCGGGTCGCGTTCGTCGGAGGTCGTCTCGGGCAGGACGTCCCCGAAGATCTCGTCGACCCGGCGGCGCTGCTCGCTGCTGGTCTTGGGGTCGCGCTGCTGTCCGGCCATACCCCCAGTGTCCCACGACGCGATGTTTGACAACTCCAGAGCGAAGCCCGGAGTGACCATGTGTCACCCCGGGGCCGGCAAAGCGGAGATCAGACCTCTTCGAGGCCGGAAAGCTCGTCGATCACGTGCGGAACGAGCGAGGTCAGCGTCGCCATCCCGTCGCGGACCGCGGACCGCGACCCGGCGAGGTTGACCACCAGCGTGCTGCCCGAAACCCCGGCGAGCCCCCGCGAGATCCCCGCGTCGACCGCGCCGGCGGCCAGCCCGGAGGCGCGGATGGCCTCGCTGATGCCCGGGATCGGCCGGTCGAGCACACCGGCGGTGGCGTCCGGCGTCCGGTCGCGCGGCAGCACACCGGTGCCGCCGACGGTGATCACCAGGTCGGCGCCGCCGATCACGGCGGTGTTGAGCGCGTTGCGGATACCCGCGGTTTCGGCCTCGACGACCACGACACCGTCGACGATGAAGCCCGCTTCTTCGAGCAGCTCCGTGACCAGCGGGCCAGTGGTGTCCTCGTGCTCGCCGTGCGCCACGCGATCGTCCACGATGACCACGAGGGCCCGGCCCAGCCGTTGTGCACTCCGTTCCATGGCGCCCACCGTAGCCGGTTTGCGTGGCCGGGCGCCGGGAGGTGCCGGGCGAGTCCTGACGATTCGGTGACGTGCCGCGGCGAGCCCCCGCGGACCCCGCCGAAGCCCCCTAGCGTGGCCGGTGTGCGCGTACTGGTCACCGGCGGAGCCGGGTTCATCGGGTCCCACATCGCCGACCTCCTGGCCGACGACGGCGACGAGGTCGTGGTGCTGGACAACCTCCTCGCCACGGCCCACGGTTCCCGGACCCCGCCGCCGTACACGGGCCGGCACCGTTTCCTGCGCGGCGACGTCACGGACGCGGAGATCGTCGCGGAGCTGCTGGACGGCGTCGACGCGGTCTGCCACCAGGCGGCGGTGGTCGGCCACGGCATCGACCCGTCCGACGCCCCGTCGTACGCGCTGCACAACGACTACGGCACGGCGGTGCTGCTGGCCGGAATGCACGCGGCCGGCGTCCGGAAGCTGGTCCTGGCGTCTTCGATGGTGGTTTACGGCGAAGGCCGCTACGCGTGCCCGGAGCACGGCGTGGTGGCTCCATCGCCCCGCCGCCAGTCCGATGTGGACGCGGGCCGGTTCGAGCCGCGGTGTCCGTCGTGCGAAGCGGAGCTGAGCTGGCAGCTGGTGCCCGAGGACGCTCCGCTGAACCCCCGCAGCACGTACGCGGCGACGAAGCTGGCCCAGGAACACCTGGCCGGTGCCTGGGCCCGTCAGACGGGCGGCACGGTGTGGGCGATGCGCTACCACAACGTCTACGGCCCGCGGATGCCGCAGAACACGCCGTACGCGGGAGTCGCGTCCCTCTTCCGTTCGGCTCTGGTGCGGGGCGAAGCGCCGCGCGTGCTGGAGGACGGCCGCCAGCAGCGCGACTTCGTCCACGTCCACGACGTGGCCAGGGCGAACGTCCTGGCTCTCCGGACAGCGGGCCCGGCGGCCGACCTCACCCCGCTGAACATCTGCTCCGGCATCCCCCACACGGTCGGCGACCTGGCAACGGAGCTGGCCCGAGCCTGCGACGGCCCGGCCCCGGAGGTCGTGGGCGGCGCCCGCCCCGCCGACGTCCGGCACGTGGTGGCCGACCCCGCCCGCGCCCGCAAACTGATCGGCTTCACCGCGGAGATCGGCTTCGAGCGGGGCATCGCCGACTTCGCGACGGCGGAACTCCGGGAGCCGGTCTCCCCCTGACGGCCCGGCCCGCGGCGAGCACCCCGACCACCGGATCGCGGCTCCGGGCCGCCCACACGGGCAAGCAGCCGCAGCCAACGCCGGGCCCGGTTCCGGGGCAACCCGCCTGCGGCGCCTACGGCATCGCGAGCGGCAGGCGCACCTCGAACCGGCACCCCGGCCCGTGGTTCTGCACCCCGATCCGCCCCCGGTGCGCCTCGACCAGCCCCTTGGCGATGGCCAGGCCGAGCCCGCCCCCGCTGGTCGTCCCGCCGCGCTCGGGCGTCCGGGCCTGCGTGCCGCGGAAGGCGACGTCGAAGACCCGGTTGATCTCGTCGTCCGGGATGCCGCCGCAGGAGTCGTCGACGGCGAGGAGGGCCTCGTCGCCGTCGACGCCGATCTGCACCGCCACCGTCCCGTCGGGCGGGGTGTGCCGGATCGCGTTGGACACCAGGTTGCGCACGATCCGGGCCAGTTCCGGGTCGCTGCCGGTCACCACCGGCCAAGTCGACGCGTTGGCGAGCACCCGGACCCGCTTCCGCTCGGCGACCGGGGCCTGGGCGGCGACAGCGTCGCTCACCACGTCCCGCAGCGGCACCGCGGACATCGTGAGCTCCAGCGCACCCGCGGTGATCCGCGAGAGCTCGAACAGGTCGCCCACCATCGCGGAGAGCCGCCGGGTCTCGCCGCCGATCCGCTGGGCGTAGTCGGCGACCTCGTCGCGTTCGGACACCACGCCGTCGGCCAGTGCCTCGGCCATCGCCTGGATCCCGGCCAGCGGGCTGCGCAGGTCGTGGCTGATCCAGGCGACGAGTTCGCGCCGCGACGCCTCGGCGGCGCGTTCCCGTTCGCGCGCCTCCCGTTCCCACACACTGCGGCGCGCGATGGCCCGGCCGAGGATGATCGCCGCGGGCACCGTGACCAGCGCGACGAGCAGGCAGACCAGCAGCATCGTGGTCAGGGCCGGGGTGAACATGAAACCGCTGATGCCCAGGACGCCGACCAGCGTCGCGAGCACCGGGATCAGCACCAGCACCGTGAGCGTGGTGGCCAGCGAGCCGCGGCGCAGGACGTACAGCGCCACCCCGCCCAGCGCCGCGACCGGCAGCGAGAACATCAGCGCGAACGGGAGGATGTGCCAGAGATGCGTGAGCATCTCCGGGATGGATTCTCCGGACCCGATCACGGTTGCTCCCGGTCGTAGCGGTAGCCGACGCCCCACACGGTCGCCACCCGGGCCGGCTTGGCCGGGTCGCGCTCGATCTTCTCGCGCAACCGTCGCACGTGGACGGTCACTGTGGACTGGTCGCCGAAGTCCCAGCCCCACACCTTCTCGAGCAGGTCCGATCGCGAGAAGGCGACGCCCGGGTGGGCGAGGAAGAACGCCAGCAGGTCGAACTCGCGGGTGGTGAGCGGCAGTTCGCGGCCGGCGAGGGTCGCGGTCCGCGCCTTCATCTGCAGGCGCAGGTCGCCGTCCACGAGCTCGGCGGCGGCCGGCTCCGGGCGGGGCATCCGGGCGCGGCGCAGCACCGAGGCCACGCGCAGGGCGAGTTCCTTGGGGCTGAACGGTTTGGTCACGTAGTCGTCGGCGCCGAGCTGGAGCCCGGCGATGCGGTTCTCCTCCTCGCCAAGGGCGGTCAGCATGACGATCGGCACCTGGCTGACCTGGCGCAGCCGGCGGCACACCTCGAGGCCGTTGATGCCCGGCATCATGACGTCGAGCACGACGAGGTCGGGTTCGTGGGCGGCGAACTTGGCCAGGCCCTCGCCACCGTCACCGGCCATGTCGACGGTGAACCCGGCCACTTCGAGGTAGCGGCGGACGACGTCGCGGACCGTCTCGTCGTCGTCGACCACGAGCACGCGCCCGGCCTGATCGTTCATCACGTCTCCCTCACCAGCCCGTCAGCAGCAGGTGGTTGACGGCCAGCGCCGTCGCCGCCTGCGCGGCCAGCCACCACCGGCGACCGGGCCGCGGCAGCAACGCCGTCAGGGGCAGCAACCACACCCCGAACGGTAGCCAGATCCGCTCGGTCTCGGCTTTCGACAGGCCCGAAACGTCGGCGAAGAGGATGGCGGCCAGGGCGGCGAGGCCGAGCAGGAGCACCGGATCGGTGAGCAGGGCTCGGCGCGGGGACGCGAAACCGCGCCGGACGGCGGCCACGACCGCCGGGCCGAGGGGGACGACGACCGCCGCGAGGTCGGCCCACACCCAGTACGAATAGGGCCGGACCAGCGCGACGCCCTGGTAGTAGCGCTCGACGACCAGGTGGTAGCCGTCGAGCCACCAGAAACCGGCCCAGGCGAAGACGCCCACGACGGCGAGCGCCGCGAAGATCGCCAGTGCCGCCGCCCGCCACTGGCGGCCGAGGATGGCGACGGCCACCGCGAGCACGCCCAGCAGTACCAGGCCGTAGGACAGGAAGATCCCGAAGCCGAGCAGCACCCCGGCGGCCAGCCCGGCCGGGACGGCGTACCGGCGGCCGCGGGTGAAGCCCGTCGCGGACAGGGCGAGCAGGGCCAGCCCGGTGGCGGTCACCCCGGCGAACAGGCCGTCCGCGGACACGCCGATCCACACCGCGCCGGGGGTGAGGACGGCGAACGGCAGCACCGCGCGGGCTGCCTCGGGCCGGCCGAGGAGGGCGACCGTGGCCGGCACGGCGACCGCGACCAGGCTGCCGGTGAGCACGACGGCCGTGGCCGCCCAGGCGCCGCCGTGCAGGCCGATCCGGTCCAGCCAGACGAAGACGAGCGTCGCACCCGGCGGGTGACCGGACACGTGCGTCGTCCACGAATGCGGCTGGAAGTCGAGGATGCGGGAGGAGAACTCGCGCAGCATCCGCGGGATGTCGGTGATCCCGGGGACCTCGTGGAGGTACTCCTGCGGGATGGTGAGCCGCCCGGCGAACCCGCGCGCCCAGCCGTCGACCATGGCCAGGGAGAAGATCCAGGCGAGCGAGGCCAGGTAGCCGACGCCGAGCGCGCGGCGCCACGGCACGCGAGCGGCCAGTGCCGGGCCGTGCAGCACCACCGCGACCGCCACGAGCACGGCGAACACCGAGCCCGGGCCGACGTGCGGCAGCCAGTCGGCGAACAACGGCGGCGCGGACACGAAGATGATCACGCCGGAGTGCGGCCGGTTGTAGTACAGGCCGACCGCGGTGGCCGCGGCGACGAGCAGCACCGCCGCGGCGACCGCGACGAGATCGGCGCGGCGGCCGCGGACCGGGGCTTCGGGTTCACGGGCAGGCGGCTCGGCGAGCCGGGCTGCCGTTTTCGGCTCGCTCATCGCCGCCAACCGTAGGGCCACGGCGGGCGGTCCGCGCCCCGGGAACGGCAGCCGTAACGACGCGGTAAGAACTCGTCGAACGTCATGATTCGGTAAGCGCCGCAAGGGTTCTGCGTCGCTCACGTCCGGACTTACGGTCGGCGCCGTGACTGACTTGGAAGTGGACGTCGTCCTCCCCTGCCTCGACGAAGCGGCTGCGCTGCCGGGCGTGCTGGCCGGCCTGCCGCCGGGCTACCGCGCGATCGTGGTCGACAACGGTTCGTCCGACGGCTCCCCCGAAGTGGCGGCCTCGCTCGGCGCGAAGGTCGTCCACGAACCGCGCCGCGGGTACGGCGCGGCCGTGCACGCGGGCCTGGAAGCCGCGACCGCGGACATCGTGTGCTTCGCCGACGCCGACGGGTCACTGGCCCTCGCCGACCTGCCGCGGCTGGTGACCGCGGTCGGGCAGGGCGCGGACCTGGCCGTCGGCCGCCGGGTGCCGACCGGGCCGGGGGTGTGGCCGTGGCACGCCAGAGCGGGCAACGTCGTGCTGGCGCTGCTGTTGCGCAGCCGTGGCCTGCCGGTGCGGGACATCGCGCCCCTGCGCGCGGCGGACCGGCGGGCCCTGCTCGGCCTCGGCGTTGCCGACCGGGCGTTCGGCTACCCGCTGGAGCTGCTGATCAAGGCCCAGCGGGCCGGGTGGCAGGTGCGCGAGTTCGACGTCCGGTACGGCGAGCGCGCCCGTGGCACGAAGTCGAAGGTGTCCGGGTCCGTGCGGGGGACGCTGCGCGCGGTCCGCGACTTCGGGCGGGTGCTGGCCCGATGACGCCTCCGTTCGTCCTGCTGGTCGTGGCCAAGGCACCGGTACCCGGCCTCGCGAAGACCCGGCTCTGCCCACCCGCGACGCCGGCCCAGGCGGCCGGGATCGCCGCCGCCGCGCTGCTCGACACGCTCGACGCCGTCTGCGCGGTACCCGGGGCCTTGCCCGTGGTCGCGATGACCGGCGACCTCGGTGCCGCCGCCCGGGGTACTGAGATCGGAACGGCGCTGCGGGGCGCGACCGTCATCCCGCAGCGCGGCTGGGACTTCGGCGCCCGGCTGGCGAACGCCCACGCCGATGCCGCCGCGGTCCACACCGGCCTGCCGATCCTCCAGATCGGCATGGACACGCCGCAGGTCACGCCCGAATCCCTGGCCGCGGCGGCCGCACCGGTCCTGCACCACGGCCACGACTCCGTGCTCGGGCCGGCCACGGACGGCGGCTGGTGGGCGCTGGGCCTCGCCGAACCGCGGCACGCGCAAGTCCTCGCGGGCGTCCCGATGTCCCGCGACGACACCGGCGAGCGCACCCTACGTGCCCTCACGGCGAGCGGACTCCGGCCGGCGCGGGCCGCCGAACTGTCCGATGTGGACACCATGGTGGACGCCCGCGCGGTGGCGGCGGCGTGCCCGGGCGGCCGGTTCGCCCGCGCCGTCGCGGCCGTCGGCGGACAGGCGGTGGCGTGATGACGGCCCCGGTGACCACCGGCCACGAGTTCGACCACGGCCTGCTCGGCCACCGGTGCTGGCTCGAGCTGGCGAACGGCGAGCGGATCGAGCTGGCGGTGGAACGCTGGGCGGAACCGTCCGCGGGCGACGACGTCCTGCTCGACGCATGTTCCGGGCCCACCATCGACCTCGGGTGCGGGCCCGGGCGGCTGACCGCGGCGCTGGCCGGGCGTGGGGTCGTCGCGCTCGGTGTGGACAGCTCCCACACGGCCGTCGGGCTGACCCGGCGTCGGGGTGGAATCGCGTTGCAGCGCAACATCTTCGACCGCCTGCCCGGCGAAGGGCGGTGGCGGCACGCCCTGCTCGCGGACGGCAACATCGGCATCGGCGGCGACCCGGCCACGCTGCTGCGGCGCACCGCCCGGCTGCTCGCCCCCGGCGGGGACGTCCTCGTCGAGCTGGAGCCGCCCGGGCAGGGGCTGCGGCACGAGCGCGTCCGGCTCCGGCCCGGTCACGCCGACGTCGCCTGGTTCACCTGGGCCTGGGTGGGGGTGGACGCAATCGCCGAGGTCGCCGTGCGTGCCGGCCTGCGCGTCGACTGGACCACCCGCCACGGGCACCGCTGGTTCGCGCGATTGGAGCGACCGTGAAACTCCCGATCCCGGCGGAGGAACAGTTCCGGGCCGCCGCCCACCACGAACGCGTGACGTCGAAGATCGGCCTGGCCCTCGCCGTCACGTTCACGACGTGCTTCGTCACCGGGTTGCTCAGCCACCTGATCCAGCACCCGCCAGGGTGGTTCTTCTGGCCCAGCCGCCCGATCGGGCTGTACCGCGTCACCCAGGGGCTGCACGTGATCTCGGGCGTGGCGTCGATCCCGTTGCTGCTGGCGAAACTGTGGAGCGTTTACCCGAAGCTGTTCGGCAGGCCGCTCGTCCGCTCGCTGCCGCACGCCCTGGAGCGGCTGTCGATCCTGGTGCTGTCCGGGGCGGCGTTCTTCGAGCTGACGACCGGGCTGCTGAACGTCGCGCAGAACTACCCGTGGGGCTTCTACTTCCCGCAGGTGCACTACGCGGTCGCGTGGCTGGCGATCGGCTCGATCCTGGTGCACGTCGCGGTGAAGCTGCCGATCATCCGCCGGGCGCTGAGCCGGACCGCCCCGGTCGAGGAGCCACCGGCCGAAGGGCTTTCGCGACGGGGTTTCCTCCTGACCACCGGGCTGGCGACCGGCGTCGCGGTCGTGGCCACCGCGGGCGCGACGGTCCCGTTCCTGCGCGGCGTCTCCGCCCTGTCCTGGAGGACCGGCAAGGGCACCCAGCAGCTCCCGGTAAACCGCACCGCGGCGGCCGCGGGCGTCACGTGGTCGCCGGACTGGCGGCTCTCGGTGGTGACCCCGCGCGGCACGGCGAAGTTCTCGCTCGACGAGCTGCGTGCCCTGCCGCAGACGACGGCGGAACTCCCGATCGCGTGCGTGGAGGGCTGGAGCCAGTCGGCGACCTGGCGCGGGATCTCCCTGCCCACGCTGCTGAAAGCCGCCGGCGCGGCCCCGGGCACGGCAGTCCGGGTGTCCTCTTCGGAGCGTGGCGGGCTGTACGGCGTCAGCGTGCTCCCCGGCGAGCACACGGCCGACGAGCTGACCCTGCTGGCCCTGGAGCTGAACGGCGAGGTCCTCGCGCCCGACCACGGCTTCCCGTGCCGGATCATCGCGCCGAACCGTCCTGGCGTGCTGCAGACGAAGTGGGTCACGAAACTGGAGGCGCTGTGAAGACCGCTCGTGCGCTCCTCGCGCTGCCGGGCCTGGCGGCGCTGGCGTGGGGTGTGGTGCTGTTCGCCGAGTACGCGCTGCCGCTGCGGCCCGACGTCTTCGGAACGGTCGGCTGGATCATCGGCGGCCCGATCCTCAACGACGCGGTCATCGCCCCGCTGACGGCGGTGCTCGGCTTCGCCCTCTCACGCCTCCTCCCGCCCCGCTGGCGCACCCCGGTGGTCGCGGGCACGGTCATCACGGCCGCGCTGGCCGTCCTGGCGTTCCCGCTCCTCTGGCGCCCATACGGAACCCCACCCATGCCCGGCCTCCACGACACGAACCCAGTCCCCGGCCTGGCCGCAACCCTGGCAGTGGTCTGGCTAGCGGTAGCCCTGACGGCCCTCCGCCCCCGCCGCAATGCCCCACCAATCACACGTGATGCCCCACCAATCACGCGAGTGGAGTTGCCCCGTGGGGCCGGACACCTTGATTCCAGACAGTGGTCTGGAGGGAGGATGTCCTGGTGTCTCGCAGGTCGAAGTATCCGGAGCAGTTCCGTCGTGACGCGGTCGAGCTGGTCAACTCGAGTGACCGGCCGTTGCGGCAGATCGCCCGCGAACTCGGGGTCAACCACGAGACGCTGCGCTCGTGGGTGAACGTGGCCAAGCAGGCCGCCGAAGCCGGGCCGCCGGCAGAGGACCCGGCGGTGACCGATGAGGTGACGCGGTTGCGGAAGCAGGTCGCTGAGCTGCAGAAGGAGAAGGAGATCCTGCGGAAAGCGGCCGCCTATTTTGCGCGCGAGATGGATCGATGATCTACCGCTACCGGTTCATCTCCGAACACCGCACCACCTTCGGTGTGAAGCGGTTGTGCCAGGTCCTCGGCTTGCGCCGGCAGGGCTTCCACGAGTGGGTCGCCGCCGAGGAGGCCCGGGCCGCGCGGGCGGAGGCCGAGGCCGGGCTGGTTCGGGTGATCGCCGGAATTCACGCCGAGCACCGGGGTGCTTATGGGGTGCCGCGAGTGACTGCGGAGCTGCACCGGCGCGGGATCGTGGTGAATCACAAGCGGGTGGAGCGGCTGATGCGGGAGCACGGGCTGGCCGGGATCACCCGCCGCAAACGCCGAGCGTTGACCCGGCCCGCGGCCGGCCCGACCGCGCCGGTCGGTGATCTGATCCGCCGCGACTTCACCGCATCCGCGCCCGGCACCCGGCTGGTCGGGGACATCACTTGCCTGCCCACCTTCGAGGGCTGGCTCTACCTGGCCACCGTCATCGACCTGCACACCCGCGAAATCGTCGGCCACGCCATGGCCGACCATATGCGCACCACCCTGGTCTGCCAGGCCATCGACCTCGCCGCAGCCCGCGGCCTCATCCAGCCCGATGCGGTGTTCCATTCCGACCGCGGCGTCCAGTACACCTCCGGCCAGTTCCGCACCGCGCTCGCCGAAAGGAAGATCCGCCCGTCAGTGGGGCGGGTCGGGTCCTGCTACGACAACGCCGTCGCCGAAGCCTTCTTCGCCACGTTGAAGACCGAGATCGGCACCACGATCTGGCCCACCAGAGCAGCAGCCCGCCACGACGTGTTCACCTGGCTGCGCTACTACAACAACAAGAGACTGCACTCCGCCATCGGCCAGCACACCCCGGCCGAAGCCCGAACCAACTACGCTCAAGCCCTGGCTGCCTGAAAACCCCGTGTCCGCCCCACCGGGGCAACTCCACGAGATACCCCACCAGACACACGAGACACGCCCTCAATCACGCGAGACACGCCCCCAAGCACACGGGAAACGTCTCCAATCACGCGAGAGACCCCACCTGGCACCCCAACCGCCCCGCCAAACACGCGAACCGACCCACCAGAGACCCCAACCGACCCTCCAGGCACGCCAGCCGACCCTCCAGGCACGCCGACCGACCCCCCAGGCACGCGAACCGACCCTCCAAGCACGCCAGCCGACCCACCAGGCACGCCGGCCGACCGCCCGGCTCCCTGACCCAGAGCACAAATGCGGCCACGCGCGACCAGCATCGAATGCCTGGTCGCGCGTGGCCTTGTGGGTCCGGCCCCGAAAACGGGGGTCGAGCCGAAGTTGGTCTCGGCCGCGCCAGGGCGGCCGAGCGTCTGGATCAGTTGGGCTGGACGGGCTGGCCGCCGAAGGTCACCTCGACCGTGCGGCCGTCGGCGAGGGTGAACGTCGCCTTCTCGTCCGGTGCGCGGGTGCGGACCGCCGCGACCAGCGTGTCGGCCGAGTCGATCGGACGCTCGTCGATCTTGGTGACGATGTCGCCTGCCTTCAGGCCGGCCTTCTCCGCCGGGCTGCCGGGCTTGATCGCGCCGAGCTCGGCGCCGCCCTGCGGGGCGTCCTTGACCTCCGCGCCGATGTAGGTCTGCACCGCCTGGCCGGTCTTGATGATCGTGTCCGCGGTGCGGCGGGCCTGGTCGATCGGGATGGCGAAGCCGATGCCGACGTTGCCGCCTTCGGACGCGCCCTGGCCCTGGCCGCCCGACTGCGGGCTGTAGATCGCGGAGTTGATGCCGATGACCTGGCCGGCCATGTTCGCCAGCGGACCACCCGAGTTGCCCGGGTTGATCGCCGCGTCCGTCTGGACCGCGTCCATCACCGTGGTCTGGTCGCCGCTGCTGCCGCCGGCTCGCACCGGGCGGTGCAGCGAGCTGACGATGCCGGACGTCACCGTGCCGGCCAGCTCGAACGGCGAGCCGATGGCGACCACCGACTGGCCGACCCGCAGGTCGTCGGACCGGCCGAGCTCCACCGGGGTCAGGTTGCCGACGCCGTTGACCTTGACGACGGCGATGTCGGTCGTCGGGTCGCGGCCGATGATCTTGGCGGGGGCCTTCTTGCCGTCCTGGAACACCGCCTGGATCTGGCCGCCGTTCGCGCCGACCTCGACGACGTGGTTGTTCGTCAGGATGTAGCCGTCGGTGCTGATCACGAACCCGGAGCCTTCGCCTGCTCCCTGCTGGCCGCTGACCTGCAGCTCGACCACGCTCGGCGACAGCTTCTGCGCGACGGACTCGACCGAGCCGGCGGGGGCGTTGCCCGTCTGCTGGGCCGGCTTCGGCGCGTCGAGCGCGTTGCTGGCCGGGCCGGACGAGCCGGCGGTGAAGTACCCGACCGTCCCGCCCGCGATCCCGCCGACCAGCAGCGCGACCAGCGCGACGCCGGCGAGCAGCTTCCCGCCGGAGCGCTTGGGCTCCGGCGGGGCGGCCACCGGGTAGCCGCCGGTGGCGGGCTGCCCGTACGGGTTCGGCGGCGGGTAGACGCTCTGCTGGGTCTGGCCGGACGGCATCTGCGCACCCTGGGCGGACCACGGGTTCGCGGTCTGCCCGCTGTACGCCGGATCGGCCCCGGTCACCGCATGGTAGGACGGCTCGGAGTACTGCGGCGCACCGCCGGACTCGGGCTGGGCCTGCTCACCGTACGGGCTCCCCGCCCAGCCGCCCTGCGCCGGCTGCTGGCCGGTCTGGGGGTGCCGCGGCGCCGCGGGGTCGTGCGCGCTGGGGTCGTTCTCGGTCATGTCCTCACCTTGCGCGATGGTCCTGAGAGGTTCCTGAGCCGAACCTGTGCATCGCAGATGAGTATGGCCGCTCAGCCCGCCGCGCGGAGCCGTTCCGCGATTTGCTCCGGCGTCGCGTCGTTGATCCACACCGCCATGCCCGATTCGGACCCCGCCAGGTACTTCAGTTTGTCCTTCGCGCGCAGCACGGAGAACAGTTCCAGGTGGAGCCAGCCCAGCTCGCGGTCGCGGTGCACCGGCGCCTGGTGCCACGCGGCGATGTAGGGCAACGGCCGGTCGTACAGCGCGTCGCAGCGGCGCAGCACGTCGAGGTAGACGGCGGCGAAGTCGTCACGCTCGGCGTCGGTCAGCGCGGGGATGTCCGGGACCTGCCGGTGCGGCACGATCTGGACCTGGACCGGCCAGCGCGCCGCCGGCGGCACGTACGCCGTCCAGTGCTCGCCGGAGGTCACCACGCGCGCGCCCGACTTGCGTTCGGCCGCGAGCACGTCGCCGAGCACCGGGCGGCCGTGTTCGGCCTGGTAGGCGCGGGCGACGTCGAGCATCCGCTCGGTCTTCGGCGTGACGAACGGGTAGCCGTAGATCTGCCCGTGCGGGTGCGAGAGCGTGACGCCGATTTCCTCGCCGCGGTTCTCGAACGGGAAGACCTGCTCGACACCGGGCACCGCGGACAGGCCGGTCGTGCGGTCCGCCCACGCGTCCACCACGGCCCGCACCTGCTCGACGCTCAGCTGCGCGAAGGAACCGTCGTGGTTGCTGGTGAAGCAGACCACCTCGCAGCGGCCACGGCCGGGCCGCACCGGCACCAGCCCGAGACCATCCACAGTGGACGGCTCACCGACGACGTCTTCGGCAAAGGACGGGAATCGGTTCTCGAAGACGACGACGTCGTAATCGCTTTCCGGGATCTCGCTCGGTTTGCCGGGCTTGCTCGGGCACAGCGGGCAGAGGTCGGCCGGCGGCTTGTAGGTCCGCGTCTGCCGGTGCGCGGCCATCGCGACCCACTCGCCGGTCAGCGGGTCCAGCCGGATCTCCGACGCGGCCGAAACCGGCGGCAGGTCACGGGTGTCCTCGGCGACGCGATCGGGCGCGCCGGGCTGGTCGAAGTAGATGATCTCCCGGCCGTCGGCCAGGTGTCGTACGGTGCGCTTCACGCTTCTTGGGCCTCGTCCGTCTCCGCCGTCTCGGCGATCATGAGTTCTCCCGCCCGTTCGGCGAGAACTTCCTTGGCCTCGTCGGGAATGCCGTCATCGGTGACGACGACGTCGGCCTCGTCCAGGTCGGCGATCGTCGAGATCCCGACGGTGCCCCACTTCGTGTGGTCGGCGAGCACGACCAGCTTGCGCCCCGCCTCGACCAGCGCGCGGTCGGTCTCGCTCTCGGTGAGGTTCGGCGTCGTGAAGCCCGGCCCGTCGGCCATCCCGTGCACGCCAAGGAACACGACGTCCAGGTGCAGCGACCGCAGGCTGTGCACGGCGACCGGCCCGACCAGCGCGTCCGACGGCGTCCGCACCCCGCCGGTGAGCACGACGGTGCGATCCGGCTGCGTCGACCCGCGGAGCACGTCGGCGACCTGGATCGAATTGGTCACGATGGTGAGCCCGGGGATGGCGTCGAGCGCCCGCGCCAGGGTCCACGTGGTGGTGCCGGCGGAGATGCCGATCGCGGTGCCGGGCCGGACCAGGGTCGAGGCGAGCTCGGCGATGGCTTCCTTCTGCGCCCGCTGGCGCACGGACTTGGCCTCGAAGCCGGGTTCGTCGGTGCTCTTGCCGACGACCGAGGTGGCCCCGCCGTACACCTTCTCGACGAGCCCCCGCCCGGCGAGGACGTCGAGATCGCGGCGCACCGTCATGTCGGACACGCCAAGCCTGGTCACGAGGTCACTCACCCGGACCGCACCGGTCCGGCGGGCCTCTTCCAGGATCACCGCCTGTCGCTGACGCGCCAGCACCGTTCACTCCGTCCGTCGCACCCCAACCACACAAAATCCTACACGATTCAACACAGGATTCGCAGGAACAGGGTGGGTGAACTTCGAAAGACCAGGTCACAGCAGGATCGGCAGCACCACGCCCCACGCGAACAACACCACCACAGGCAGCCCGAGCGCAACCCGCCACGCACGAGGCACCTCATCCGCGGTGATGACCGCCGCGACCGCGTAACCCCCACCGACCGCGGCCGAGACCAGGGGGAACGGCCATTTCCCCAGGTCGACGACCGTGGTCAGCAGCCCGAGGGTGACGAACGGCCCGACCACGGCAACGGGCCAGGCCGGGCGAAGGCGAGCCAGCGCCATGAGACCCCACGCCACCGCCGTTCCGGCGGAGAACATGATCGGCACGGCCAGCACGGCGACGTAAAAGCACGCCGGACCGCTGCACAGCTCCAACGGCGAGAACGCCTTCAGGACCAGCGTCGCGAGTGCACCGGCCACGGCGGCGGCGAGGCAACGGTGAACCAGCTCCCGCGGTGCCATCCGCCGATCCTGGCCGACGCCGTCTCGGATCACCTGGATCAGCCGGGCGCGCCCGGCAGCCGGATCGTCATCAACGCGCCGCCTTCGGGCGCCCGCGAGGCGTACACCGCCCCGCCGTGCCGCTCGGCCGCGTGCTTCACGATCGCCAGGCCGAGGCCCGAACCGGGCAGCGTCCGCGCCTCCGACGAGCGGTAGAAGCGGTCGAACACCTTCGGCAGGTCCTCTTCGGCGATGCCCGGCCCGGCGTCGGCCACCTCGACCACGGCGGTGCCGTCGCCGAGCGGGTAGAGCCGCACCCAGACCGTCGCGTCGGGCGGCGAGAACTTCACCGCGTTGTCGAGGAGGTTGAGCACCGCGCGCTCCAGCGAGCTGTTGTCGCCGGTGAGCACCCACGGCTGCAGCGAGACGTCGAAGTTGATCTCGCCCGCGCGCCTCCGCGCCCGGTCCAGCGCCCGCTCGACGACGTCCAGCAGCTCGACGCGCTCGAAGCGCTCGCGCGGCTCGTCCTGGCGGGCGAGCTCGACCAGGTCGCCGATGAGCTGCGTCAGCTCGTCGAGCTGCCCGCTGATGTCGGCGATGATGTCGACGCGGTCTTCGTCCCGCAGCGGCGGCGCGCCCGGCTTGCTGGCGGCCAGCAGCAGCTCGAGGTTGGTGCGCAGCGACGTCAACGGCGTCCGCAGCTCGTGCCCGGCGTCCGCGACCAGCTGGCGCTGGCGTTCCTGCGAGTCGGCGACCGTGCCGAGCATGGTGTTGAACGTCTGGGTGAGGCGCGCGAGCTCGTCGTCGCCGCTGACCGGGATGGGCCGCAGGTCGCCGGTCTTGGCGACGCGCTCGGCGGCCGACGTCAGCCGGTCGACCGGGCGCAGGCCGGCGCGCGCCACCGCGGTCCCCGCCGCGGCGGCGACCAGGATGCCCGCCCCGCCGATCAGGAAGAGCACCAGCGCGAGCTCGTTCAGCGTGCGCTTGGTCGGGCCCATCGACTGGGCCAGCACGATGGCCTCGCCGTGCCCGTTCGGCAGCGCGACGACGCGGCTGTCGGACCGGAAGTCCGTCCGCAGCGACTCCGCCGAATCGCCGTTGGCGACGGCCAGCTCGTCCTGGCCGAACGGCGGCGGCGAGCTGGAGATCGGGTAGGTCATCACGGCGTGCTGGACGTCGGGCGCGGCGTTCAGCTGCCCGATCTGCAGGTCGGCGCTGGCCAGGAAGGCGCCGGGGACCTGCCGCAGCTCGGTCTGCACCTGCGGCGAGTCGGCGGCCGCCCGCGCGCGGGCCATCAGGCTGTCGTCGAGCTGCTCGTAGAGGTTGCTGCGCACGACCATGTACGCGCCGATCGACACCAGCGCGACGGCGCCGGCGACACAGGCGGCCGCGAGCAGGGTCACCCGGCCGCGCAGCGAGAACCGGCGGGCTCCCCAGCGCGTGCCGCGGGGGTCGCCGGGTTCGGTCACGGCGGGGTTTCCCTCAGGACGTACCCCACTCCCCGCACCGTGTGGATCAGCCTCGGCTCCCCCTCGGCCTCCGTCTTGCGGCGCAAGTAGCCGACGTAGACCTCCAGCGCGTTGCCCGACGTCGGGAAGTCGTAACCCCATACTTCCTCCAGGATCCGACCACGCGTGAGGACGTGCTTCGGGTAGGAAAGGAACAGTTCCAGCAGCGCGAACTCGGTCCGGGTCAGACTGATCTCGCGGCCGCCGCGGCGGACCTCCCGCGTGCCGGGATCCAGTGTCAGGTCCGCGAAGGACAGGACCTCCGACGCCTGGCCGTTCTGGCCCTCCGGCATGGCGCGGCGCAGCAGCGCCCGCAGCCGGGCGAGCAGCTCTTCCAGCGCGAAGGGCTTCGGCAGGTAGTCGTCGGCGCCGGCATCCAGCCCGGACACCCGGTCGGAGACGGTGTCGCGCGCGGTGAGCACGAGGATCGGCAGGTCATCACCGGTGCTGCGCAGGCGGCGGGCGACCTCGAGGCCGTCGAGCCGGGGCATCATGACGTCCAGCACCATCGCGTCGGGCCGGTCGGCGATGATCGCCTCCAGGGCCTGCGCACCGTCACTGGCCAGCTGGACCTGGTAGCCGTTGAACTCCAGGGACCGCCGGAGCGACTCACGGACGGCGCGGTCGTCGTCCACCACAAGGATGCGCATGGCGCTAGTTTTACGCAGCGTGCTGAGACCCGCCTAAGAACACACGCAGAACTCACAAAGGATTTCTCACTCGGGACCCCGCGCGACCGGCGCGTTCCAGTGCCGCCAGAGCGCGATCATCCTGACGGAGACCACGACAGCGGCGGCGACGAGGGTCACCGGCCCCTCCGGAAGTTGCACAGCGTGACCGACGGCGACGAGCGCCGAGCCGGCCAGCGCGGCCACGGCGTAGATCTCCTTCCGCAGGACGAGCGGGATTTCCCGGAGCAGCAGATCCCGCACGGCCCCGCCGCCGATGCCGGTCGTCATCCCGATCAGACACGCGGCGTAGACGGTGGCGCCGGCGTTGAGCGCGATGGTCGTCCCGGCGGTGGCGAAGACGCCGAGGCCGAGCGCGTCCGCGAGCAGAACGCCCCGCCGCAGCCGCGCGACCTGCGGGTGGAAGACGAAGACGACCAGCGCGGTCCCGGCGCAGACGGCGAGGTAGGGCCAGTTCCGCAGCGTCGTGGGCGGGTGGATGCCGAGCAGGACGTCCCGGATGACCCCGCCGCCGAGAGCGGTGGTGAGGCCCACCACAACGACGCCGAAGACATCGAGCCGCGCCCGCACCGCGGCGAGCGCCCCGGACGCGGCGAAGGCGACGAGCCCGACGAACTCCAGCGCCGTGAGCAGCATCTACTGGTCGAGCAGCCCACCGCGGTAGGCCAGCAGCGCGGCCTGCACCCGGTTCGCGGCCCCGATCTTGGAGAGCACAGCGGAGACGTACCCCTTGACGGTGGCCTCGGACAGGTGCAGCCGCCCGCCGATCTCGGCATTGGACAGACCCTGCCCGATCAGCGCGACGACCTCCCGTTCCCGTTCGGACAGCGAGGCGAGCAGCTTCCGAGCGGGCTGAGCAGCGCGTTGTTCGTCCCGGTGCGACTGAACCATCCGCGCGGCCACCCCCGGGTCCAGCACGGCACCCCCGCGCGCCAGGTCCCTGACGGCCCTGAGCAGCGCGGCCGGGTCGATGTCCTTGAGCAGGAACCCGTTGGCCCCGAGCCGCAGCGCGAGGCTGACGTATTCGTCGATGTCGAAGGTGGTCAGCATGGCGACGGTGGGCGGGTCCGGGAGGGCGAGGATGGCCCGGAGAGCACGAATGCCGTCGTCAGGGGCCCGCATCTTGATGTCGAGCAGGGCAACATCGGGGTGATACCGCCGGGCGACCTCCACCGCGGATCTGCCGTCGCTCGCCTCGCCCACGATCTCGATGTCCTGGGCCCCGGACATCATCGCGCGCAGTCCCGAGCGCACCAGTTCCTCGTCGTCGGCGAACATGAGCTTGATCAACGAAGCCCTCCGCAACAGCCGGTGGGAGCGGCTCCCCGCGTCCCGTTAACGAAGGTTACCTACTGTTGTTCAGCAGTTCGAAACCAGACACGACCAGGTGAGGCACTGGTCCGTCCAGGTCAGGTCGGGTGGGCGGTCCGGCAGGGTGTATCCGCGATGTGGGAGACCGGTGAGAACCACTCACCTGGGTGACGACGAGAGTCGGGTCGCCCCACCTGCCAAGAGCAGCGGCCGCCCGCTAAGCTGGGTCGGCAGCAGCAGGCCCTCGTAGCTCAGGGGATAGAGCACCGCTCTCCTAAAGCGGGTGTCGCAGGTTCGAATCCTGCCGGGGGCACCGTGGGTGACCGTCGTAGAGAGGTGTCCCGTCAACGGCACAGAACCGGTGACGGGCTCCATTGGCCGAATTCATGCGACTAAATGCGCCAGTATTCACATTGTCGCCGGGTCCACCTGTGGTCAACAGTCGCGCACTACTGCCACATGAACACTTCACCCCACAACATGACATCAGCACGCCCTCTGCACCCGAGACCTTGGACAGCTCACCGAACCTTGAACACCCGGTGAACTTATCGCAGCACTGGCCTCATGATGCGCAACAATGGACTATGAAGTTCCATCGATCACGCTGCGTACGTAATCCACCCGCCCTTGAACCGCCACACGAAATGCCCGCCCGGTCGCCATGGCAAGTGGTTCGCTATAGCTTACCTGCCCAGACTCGTCGACCTTAGTCGTAATGAACCAGCCCGCCTGATAAATACCGTCAGCCATAAACCTGCGGATCATCTCTTGATAGCGTTCACTATAGGACATTCCAGCAAAGACAGGATCAGTCGGAAAAAGGGCCTTGACACTCCGGTTTCGCTTTTCGGTTTCTTCCGTTTCCTGCAAGATGAAGACGTAGCCCAACCATGGAGGAACCTCCCCGTAGGCCTGGGCCTTCTTCTGAGCGGCCCACGTGTCAGCGCCAGATCCGAGCGCCTCTTCGAATCTATTATTTATATTCTTACCTACACTGCCAACCTGACTCTTTAATTCTATCGCAGCAACAAGTGAACCTTTATAGCGAATGGCCATATCCCACTTTTTTCGCGCACGAAAATGCCCCGGCAGGAAAGGTTCGTACACGATAGTGTCACGCGACACTCCAGCTTCCATGAATATGTCCGCAACCAAATCGCGGACTCCGTTCATGTGACCCGCAGCTCGCGCAGCGCCGCCAGCGAGACCACCATCAGCCAGGGCAGCCCTTTGATCTGCTCGCTTGGACCAAAAGAGCGCGACTGCAACTTGCGTAGGATCTTCATCGAATTCACGGTCACTCAACAATAAACTCCTTTGAATGGGTTGCACATTCAATAAAATTTGACGCTCGCCACCCGTTGCGGAAAGCTTCGCGAATAGTAAAGGTCCGCGCATTTTTTGCGCATTCCAGCTACTCGTCGCGTAGAGCTTGGATCGCGAACTTGACCCGGGCCTCGATCTGAGTTGCCAGCGTCTCGACTGTCGCAGTCGGGATCGGCTCGGAGTGACCGACGGTGCCATCGCCGTTGAGCCAGGTGATGAGCATCCACCCCGCGTCGTAGACCTTCTGCGAGATGAGCCTCTCAAGCGCGATAGCGTACTGGCTAGCATACGTCATGATTTGGAACGCGGGATCGTCAAGAGGGAAACGAATCTTCGCCTTCTGCGCAGGCGTCAATCGGATGGGCTCACCGCTCTCCGCGTCTCGGTTGAACGTCATACACCACGCCGCCCAGACCCCGAGATTGCCGAACGCACCCGTCAGCTCCTGTACGGCTTTCGCGTCAACGGCGCTGCCGATCGCTTCTTCGATGCGGTTGTTCGCGTTGTTGCCCGAACTCGAAGCCTGTGATTTCAGCTCTACAACGCCCACCAAGTGCCCCTTGTGCTTTGCAACCACGTCCCAGTTTTTTGAGCGGCGGTAGTAGCCCGGGACAACACTGTCCACAGTGACGTCCGACTCGGTGAGTCCTGCGTCCACAAACATCTGCCTGACGAACATTGCGATGCTCTGCATGTGTCGTGCATCGCGCGCCTGCGCGCCGGTCGCCGACCTGCCATCCGCGGCAAGCCGGGCAACGGCGTCCTTTTTAGCCTTCCACCAGTTGACGAGGAGGGGTTCAACATCACGCGTCATGGTTAGGTACCGTATCGGTTAGCTCGTACTCAAGGATGTCGATTCCGTAAGCTCGTGCCGCGGCCGAGGTTGCAGCTTCGACATCGCGTACTCGGAAGGCACGACGCAGATCGTCAGCAAGTTCGCCGGAGATCGCGGTAGGCGCCGGCACGCGGATCTTCTTCAAGTACTGAGCTTGGAACCGCAGTGTTCCGCCCCGCATCCGTACACAGTATGCTTCGATGAAGGCCTGCGCGATCCGCGACAGCAGGATCCCGCCGAGCACTTCCATGTCCCACGTCTCCGAAACGACGTAATAGAGGTTGTGGTGAGGGTAGTGGCCACCCCGCTCCAGAACCGGATGGATATGCGCCTTCATATCCTGCAGCAGAAGCTTCGGCCTGTCGATGATCGAGGCGTTCACTTTGTCGATGGTGCGATGCCAACGATCGGGATTCTTCTTCGCAACAAATCGATCTTTGATTGCCGGGTGCGCGCTCAGGTGGGCGGCGAGGCGTGGGTAGTCGGCAAGATCGACAAGGTTGCCGTCGGCGTCCCATGGGTTCACCAGGTAGTTGCCCTGCCACTCGAACGAGCCCGACATGAGGTCTCGCCGCATTGATAGCGGCAGCATTCGATCCGGCTCCGCCGCATCAGCATCCTTGGTGACATAGGCCTTGTCGGCACCCGTGGCGATCCCGATGGAGACGCGAGTACCGGTGGCCTCGTCGTGCAGCGAGGCAAAGCCGTCGTTGAGGCGCTCGATCAGGGCGAGCCGCGCCGGCGAACCAGTGGGCCACATTTCGCCGGGCGGAAACCAGTGCGGGAGGCGGTGGGCACGAACACCATCGTCGGTGAAGTGCGTCAGCGATTCATCTCGCGACCACTTGGCCAGCGCCTGTGCAGAGGACTCGCCGAAAGCGGCAGTGGTCTCCGCGACGACCGACGTGCCCTGCGGTTCATTGGCCAGCACCGTGATCGCCGGGTACGCAGAAACGGCGGACTCGAACGCGTCGACATCGTGCATGGTCCACACGTGTTGGACCGAATACCGAGAGGACACCAGGTCGCGTAAGACCACGCCGTACTGGTTACGCATCCAGCGATCGGCGCAGATGAAGCCCACTCTGCCACCGGGTTTCAGCATCGCAAGGCATCGCTCGTAGAAGCCCACGTAGATGTCTCCGCGGCCCTTCATGGTGGTCCAGGCACGGCGATACTCAGTCGCCGTGTCCGCGTCGAGGTCGTCGTAACGGATGTACGGAGGGTTACCGATGGCGACATCGGCGGGCAGGCCGTCGACGCCAGGCAGCAGGAAGTCCTGATGACGGACCCAGGTCTTCGCGAGAGTAATGGCTATGTCACCGGGCAGACCTGCGGCAGCGAGCAAGTCGTGGCAGACCCGGCGAGCGGTCTTGACATGCTCCGACTGCAGGTCATATGCACGGACGGCATCGCCGAGCAGCGCAAGGTCCCGACCTTGAGATCGTGCTGAGGAGATCAGGCGTTCGACCGCCGGGCCGAGGAACGCCCCGGATCCGCACGACGGTTCGAGCAGGTGCAACGCGCCAAGGTCTCGATCGGCGGTGTAGCCGGTGATATCAAGCAGAACGTCGACAACCCAACGGCGAGTGAAAATCTCGCCGTAGTTGGCTGTCGGCGTGGGAGCGGTCAGGGTCACTCCGCCACTCTAGAGACGACCACCGACGGTTCTGAGGCCGACACGACAGAGAGGGTATCCCAACTGCCTACCGCGTGAAGGGCCCTGCCGAGGGGCTGACGATGGTCTAGCACCAGGTGGTGCAGGCTGCATCACGACGATCCAAACCCACTACTTTGTGTAATCACGTCATTACAATATGCCTTGAGCTCCGCGCGCGTGCAGCAGGCCTGACGCCAGCTCACTCGTAGGTTCAAGCTGTGACCTGGCTCTCGCCAGGTCTGCACGGAGCGGACGAACTGAATAGAGCGGTATGCCCAAGCATGGTACTCAGCCAGCCTTGTTGGACCACAAGCCGATCACGGGTGAGTTTCACGAGATCAATCAACTGCTCGTCGATGAGCTGTTCTCATAGGCTCTCATTATGTCGGATTCGTGTTCGAGGACGAAGACCCTCCGAGGGCCAACCTCAAGTTGCTGCCGGCCGCAGTGCTCGAAGTGATGCAGACGAACCACATCGCCGACCCCCATGCGGACATCAACCAAGCTACTGCGCTCGCCGCCGCGGAGACTAGCGACGGGGTGTCTGACGTGAATCAGTCACGTCCTTCGAGCTGGCAGGAGTGGGTTGCGGAAAGTGCCCGGCTTGCTGCCCTGCCATCCCCTCGGCGCAGTGATCAGGTGCGGCGGGGGCACGGGGACCCGAAATTTGTGCTAGAAGACTTCCTGACCACCTGCGGGAAGCGAAGTCACCTTTCGAGGCGGCGGTAAAGTCGCACTGGACCTGAATTGGGCGGCTCAGCTGGTGTACGCAGTCGGCAAAACGATGCTGACTTGCCACGTCCTGAACGTCTTACCGGAGCCTTGAATGATCTACATGATGAAGTCGGTTCCATCTTGAGGCCTGAGGTCGACACGTGTGATGAAGCGCCGTTTATAGTCGACGAACAAGTACGGCAGGACCAACCTCCGTGAGCTGACTCATAACCAGCTCATACCAGCGGTGCCTGTTCAGGCCGTGGTGGGCGGTCGCTGGGGCAGCTCGCCACGGTTGGCCTCGGAGCGGGGCCAGTTCGGTCAGGACGCCTCCGAGCTCGGTGAAGAAGTCGTCTCGCGCGGGACGGGTGCCGAGCCAGCTCATCGGCAATTCGATCGCGAACAGACCACGACCACCCGAGGTCGCTCGAAGCCGTTCGCCACCGAGCCGGAGGTCCGTCTGGGCGAAGGCCTACACGCCGGCACTTATTGCCCACCTTGGACCGAGTTTCCTTCATCTGCCCACCGAGCCCCGTACACCAGGCCTGGCGTGAGGTGGCGGAACTGCAGGTGGACCTCCCCCGCCCCGTCCACCTGCAGTGTCCGTCCCCGGTACCTCGGGTCCGGTACGTCCCTCTCGAACGCGCCGTCCAAGGCCAGGACCTCCGGCGGCCCTTCCTTCCCCAGCCGCAGCCGTAAATCGAACACCTCGCACCGGTGCCGCGGGACGTACACCAGGTGTGACTGCGGCTCCAGCGGGAACACCGCCGCGAACTCCCGTGACTCCCCGCGAGCCAGCGGAGCCGCCAGTAATGCCTTTCCCGATGCCAGCGTTCCGCCGTACAGCACCATCCCCTCGACCGCACTGGCAGCCAGGTCGAACGACCGCACGCCGTCCTGGTCGGCCACCACCCGGTGCTGCTCGAACACGCACGACTCCTCGGCCACCAACGCCAGCGTCAACGATGCCGTGTGCCAGCGGCCCGAGGAATTCTCCGACGCGCTCGACAGGGCCAGCTCCGCCAGCTGGTCTATCGCCTCGTCGACGCGGCGGCGGACCGTTCGCGGGTCGCGGTCGACGCGCGAAGCCGCCCACAACACCCTCTCCTGGTACAGCGGCTGGCGGGCCTCCGGTGTGATCGCGAAGGCCGCCAAGGCCGCCAGACGCAGGTCCTCCGGCAGCTGCAGCGACAGCTCCGTCAACCGGGCTGACACCTTGTCGCGGGTCGGCACCATTCCGTCGGACTCCGACACCCCGCAGGCCGCCCTCAGACACGGGCCGATGCGGTCCGGCAGCCTGCTCGCCTGCAGGCCGCGGCCCTTCCGCAACGTCTTCAGCTCCCGGACCAGCTCAGCGCGCTCCACCGGCTTCTCCCTCAGTGAGTCTCCATGGCAACCCCCTTTTGGACAGGGTGCGGTCGGCCGGTGGACGGGAAGTGGACAGAACGTGCATCACCGAGGCGATCAACGCCGTTCCCATCCGGATGCCGTCGCGGCCCAGGTACGCGCGGAACGTTCCGATGCGGCCCAGTGCCTCCTGGTCCGCGTCGCCGAGGCCGAACGTCACCACCCGGGGGCAGAACGGCCACGCCGGGTCCACCAGGGCGGCGAACGCGCGCGGCCACGTCACCGGGTCCGTCGGCTGGCCGTCGGACAGGAAGAACACCAGGGGGCGGTGGACCTGCAGGCGGTGACGCCGCAGGATCACGACGTCGCGGTCGATCTCGGTGCGGAGGAACGTGAACAGCGGGCCGAAGTTCGTACCCGCGCACGGGCCCGGTTGTGGCAGCTCAGCGAGGTCGTCCATCGGCAGCAGCGACTGGACCACCTGCGGCCGGTCGCCGAAACCCACCACGCTGCAGAACACGCGGCCGGCCACCGAGGCGTCCGCGTGGACGGCGCCGCGGAACTCGCGCAGCCCGGTGTTCAGCTCGTCGAGGTGGTCGGTCATCGACAGCGAGACATCGCAGGCCACGTAACACGGCAACACGTCGGACCCCATACCGGTTTCTCCTTCACCCCTGATCGACCGGCGGAGTGTGCCAACGCCGTGTGCATCGAACGTGGAACAAATGCGGATTCCCGAAACCCGGACGGCCGATTGCGCGACATCGAAAGAGGACAGCAAGCTGACGCCGGGGAGGCCGCGTGGAGTTTCGGATGCTCGGTCCGCTCGAGGCGTGGCACGACGGGGTGCCGGTGCCGCTGGGTGACCAGCAGCAGCGGTTCGTCCTGGTCGTGCTGCTCCTGCACGCCAACAAGCCGGTGACGCCCGCGCGGCTCGCCGAGATCGTCTGGGCCGACCGCGAAGCCAAACCCACGCTGGTGCGCAGCTACATCAAGCGGCTGCGGGACGTCGTCGGGGACGCCACCATCGAGACCACCCCGACCGGCTACCTCCTGCGGGTCGGCGAGGACCAGCTCGACACCACGCGGTTCGACCGGCTGCGCGCCGAAGCCGCGGACGTCCGCGCCGACGACCCGCGCCGGGCGATCGCGCTGCTGCGCGAGGCCGCCGGCCTGTGGCGCGGGAAGTTCCTCGAGGACATCGACATCGACCGCGTCGGCGGCCCTGAGGTCATCTCGCCGGACGAGAGCTACCCCGATGTCGTCGGTGACCTGGCCGAACTCGAGCTCGAGTCCGGCGACCACCGCTCGGCGCGCGACCGGCTGCGGCCGCTCGTCCAGGCCGATCCGGCCAGTCAGAAGCACGCCGAACTGCTGATGCGCGCGCTGCTCGCCGGCGGCGACCGGGTTGCCGCGCTGCGCGTCTTCCACGGCACGCGCGACGCGCTCGCCGCCCTGCGGATGGCGCCCGGGCCGGTGCTGCGCAAGCTCGCCGCACGCGCCGAGCAGGGCGATCCGCCCAGCTCGCTGCCGTCGCGGCCCGGTGAGTTCACCGGCCGGGCCGCCGAACTCGCCACCATCGAGGCGGCCGCCGCGGCCGGGCGGCGGGCGGTCTGGATCAGCGGTGCGCCCGGGGCCGGCAAGTCCGGCCTGGCCATCGAGGCCGCCCACCGGCTGCGCGACCGCTTCCCCGACGGCCAGCTGCTCGCCCGCCTCAACGGGTTCACCCCCGGCGTCGAGCCCACCAGTACCGGCGACGCCCTCAGCGAACTGCTCGTCGAGCTCGGCGTGCCCGCCGAGCAGATCCCGGCCACCGTCGGCCGGAAAGTGACGCTCTACCAGGCGACGCTCTGGGGCACCCGCACGCTCGTCGTGCTGGACAACGCCGCGTCGCCGGAGCAGATCCGGCCGCTGCTGCCCGAGGCCGACGGCTGCCTGGCCGTCATCACCAGCAGGCGGATGGGTGACGCCGACACGGGCGAAAACATCCGGCTCGCACCGCTGCCGCCCGAGGAAGCCGCCGAGCTGTTCCACGCCCTCGCCGGCCCCGCGCGGCTGCGCGGGCGCGCGTCCGACGTCGCCGCCGTGGTCCGCCGCTGCGGGTACCTGCCGATGCCGATCCGCGTCGCGGCCGCGCTGTTCCGGCGGCACGACCGGTGGCCGCTGGAGCACCTGCTGCGCCTGCTGGAGGAGAACGGGCCGTGGGGTGAGGACGACGGCGGCGCGGCCGTCCGGGTGTCCTACCGGCAGCTCGGCGAGCCGCAGCGGTCGCTGTTCCGGCTGCTGGGCAGCCTGCCCGGTCCGGACGTCGACGTCGTGGGCGGCGCGGCGCTGGCCGGCTGCGACGTCGCCGAGGCGCGGTCGCTGCTCGACGACCTGCACGAGGTCAGCCTGCTGGAGGAGGCCGCGCCCGAGCGGTACCAGATGCTCGACCCGCTCAAGGAGTTCGCCGGCCGCGAGCCGGCACCCGCGCCCGCGCTGGTGCGGCTGCTCGACTACTACCTGGTCACGCTCGCGGCCGCCGTCAGCGCCGCCTACCCCTTCGACCGGGCTCAGCTGCCCTCGACGACGGATCGGTCCTGCGCGGTGACGCCGGTGTTCGCCGACGGCGAGGCCGGGCTGCGATGGATCGTCGCCGAGCGCGACAACCTGGTGGCCGCCATCCGCTACGCCGCCGGGCACGGGCTGCCCGAGCACACCTGGCGGCTGGCCGTGCTGCTGTGGCGGTACTTCAACACGACCAACCAGTTCGAGGACTGGATCGGCACGCTCGAGCTCGCCTGGAAGACCGTCTCCGCCGACGAGGGGAACGACTACGGCCAGGCGCACGTCCTGCTGCGGCTGGCCACCGCGCACGACCGGCGCGGGCAGCTCGCCGAAGCGCTGGAACTGGCCGCGAAGGCGCTGCCCAAGTGGCGCCGCCTCGGCGACCCGCGCGGCGAAGCGGCGACGCTGTGCGCGCTCGCCATCCCCACCATGGAACTGGGACGGCACGACCAGGCGATCGCCCACCTCGAGGCCGCGCTGGCCAAGTACGAGCAGACCGAAGACCGCCGGGGCGAGGCCCACGCCCTCGGCATGCTCGGCTACCTCGGCGAACTCCACGGCGACCTCCGGGTCGCGTTGGGGCGGCACGAATCCGCCGCGCGGATGCTGCGGGAAATCGGGCACGTCCAGGGCCTGGCGCACACGCTCAACAACCTCGGTTCCGTGCAGGAGAAGCTCGGCCTGCTCGGCGAAGCGCTGGCCAGCTACACCGACGCGCACGGGTACGCCGCCGAAGTCGGCGACCACTGCGTCGAGGCCTACGCGCTCAACAACATCGGGAACGTGCACCGGCAGCGCGGCCGGTACACCGAAGCCGCCCGCTACCACGACAAAGCCCGCGAAGTCGCGGCGAACGTGCCGGACGCGGACCTGCGCACCCAGCTCTACCTCGACCGCGCGGCGACGGCGCTGGCCAGGGGCGCCCGGCAGGAAGCGCTCACCGCCGGCCAGGCCGCCCTTGACCTGGCCGACGGCAACGGCAACCGCGCCTACCGGGCCCGCGCCCACCGCGGCGTGGCCGAGACCCTGCACGCGATGGGCGACCACGAAGGCGCCGTCGCGCACTGGGCCGCGGCCGAGGCCGAGTTCGCCGCGCTCGACCTGCCCGAAGCCGGTGAAGTGCGCGAAGCGCGTTCGGCACTGGGCTGCGCCTGCGGCCCGCGGTGAGCCGGGAGCGGCGGCCGGTCCGCCGCCGCTCACGGCCCGGTCCCTCAACCGTGCCAGGGGTTGCCGTCGGTGGTGGGCGTCGGGGTCGGCGTGACGACCGGAGCGGCCGGCGCCCCGCCGTTGTCGTCCGCGTACGCGGTGGTCGAACCGATCACCGGCAGCGCGGCGAGCGCGCAGATCGCGAGCACGGGCCCACCGATTTTGGCCAGCTTCTTGAACATGACGAATCCCTCCTCGGGAATGGTGATTTCGAGCGCTTCTTCGAATTCCTGCGCTCACACCGAGGATTCACGCCTGCCAGGGCTGTCGACCAGGGGTTTCCTGTTTCATAAACGAATAGGAAACAGTTCCCGGCTCAGCGCTGCCGGGCCGGCCGGGTCCGCTCGGCCGGGATCGAAGCGACGGTCGCCGCTCCGGCCAGGAGCACGCCCGCGGCCGCGGCCAGCGCGACCGGCGCCGTCGTCGCGGTCAGCACGGCGCCCAGAACCGCCACCCCCAGAGCCGCACCGGCCTGGCGAGAGGCGTTCAACGCACCCCCGGCGACGCCGGTCAGGTCGGGCGGAGCCGCGGCGACCACCACCGTCAGCAGCGAGGGAATCGCCAGCGACACCCCGAAGCCCAGCAACGCCAGCGCGACCACCGACAGGGCCGCCGAGGTCGAGCACGCCTGGAGCAGGACCCCACCGGACATCAGCAGAAATCCACTCACCGCCGGAATGCGCGGCCCGACCCGGGCCACCAAGCGGCCGGTGAAAATCGGGTTGAACGCGGTCGGGATCGTCAGTGGAAGGAACGCCAGCCCGGTCATCGACGGCGGATAACCGCGGGTTCCCTGGAAATACAGCGACAGCACGAAAAGCACGCCGGACAAACCGAAGTTCACGATCGCGCCCGCCACGAGCCCCAGCGGAACGGCGCGATCCCGGAACAGGCGCGCGGGGAGCATCCGGCCCACCCGCACCGGGGTCGCCGGAGCCTGCCGCGCCAGCACCCAGGCGACCACCGCCACCGGGACGTTGACCAGGAAGATCGCCCGCCAGCCGAACGCCTCGGTCAGCAGGCCGCCCAGCAGCGGGCCCGCCACCAGGCCGGTTCCGCTCACCGCGGCCCACACCCCCATCGCCTTCGCCCGCGCGGCGGGCACCGGGTGGGTCGCCGCGATCAGCGACAGCGAAGACGGGACCAGCAGAGCGCCCGCGACGCCGAGCAGGGCCCGGAGCGCGATCAGCATCGGGGTCGAGAACGACAGCGCCGACAACCCGGACAGCGCCGCGAACGCAAGCAGGCCGAGGGAGAACACCCGGTGGGCGCCGAAGCGGTCCGAGCACGCCCCCGCGGGCAGCAGGAAGGCCGCGAACGTCAGCGTGTAGCCGTTCGAAATCCATTGCTGCGCCGACAAAGACGGCGAAATGGCCGGAAGCGCGACGGTCACGATCGTCGTGTCCAGCATGACCAGGAAGTAGCCCAGCGAAAGGCCGGTGAGGAGTCTTGCCACACCGGAAAGCCTGGACGCTCGGTGACACCGGTGGAAGCAGGCAGTTACGATGGGCGGTATCGGGAACGCCGATGGGGGCTGCCATGGAACTGCGCCACCTGCGCACCTTCCGCGTCGTCGCGCGGACGCTCAACTTCACCCGCGCCGCCGCGGAGCTGCACTACGCCCAGTCCAGCGTCACCGAGCAGATCCAGGCGCTGGAAGCGGAACTCGGTTCGAAGCTGTTCGAACGCGGGCGGCGGCTGCGGCTCACCGGCGCCGGGGAGCGGCTCGTCGGCTACGCGGACCAGGTGCTCGAACTCGTCGAGGAGGCCCGGGCCGCGGTCGACGAGGAACGCGGCGAGCCCGAGGGCGACCTGACCATCGGCGCACTGGAAACGCTGTGCGCCCAACGGATCCCGGCTCTGTTCGGCGAGTACCGGACGAAGTGGCCGCGCGTGCGGCTCACCCTCCGGGAGGGCGGCCGCGGCGAGCTCTACCAGGCCGTCCGGCAGTCCGAAATGGACGTTTGCTTCACCTTCGGCGACCCGCCCGCCGACCCGGCGCTGGTCAGTGCGTCGCTGGGCACCGAACCGCTCGTCGTCCTCGTGCCGCCGGGACACCCGTTGGCCGGTGAGGACGAGCTCCGGCCCGGCGACCTCGACGGCGTCGGCTTCCTCGCCACGCCGAAGGGGTGCGGCTTCCGGGAGATGCTGGACCGGATCGACGGGCCCGTCGTCGAGGCGGAGGTCGGCAGCCTCGCCGCCCTCGCGCGGTGCGTGGCCGCCGGCCTGGGGTGCGGGCTCGTGCCCGCGCTCGTCGAGCCCGAAGGGGCGATCGCCGTTGCCCTGGCCGGTGCCACCACCGACGTCACCATGACGTGGCGGCGGCGCGACGAGCACAAGCCGGGCGTCGCCGCGCTGCTCGCCACCGCCTACGCGTTGTCCAGCACCGAAAGCAGCTCGTCCGGCAGCTCCAAGGTGAAGGCCGGAGCGATCGACTCGTAGTGCGCCCACGTCCGCGGGCCGATCAGCGGGATGACACCCTTGCGCAGCAGCCACGCCAGCGCCACCTGGTTGCCGGTCGCGCCCAGCGAAGAGGCCACTTTGGACACCGCGGCCAAGCGCGTCTCGCTGTCGGGGCCCGCGTACGACCGCCAGATCGGCGTCGACTCCCGGTAGGCGGCGTCGTCGTAGATTCCGCGCAGCAGCGAGGAATACGCCGCCAGGGAGACGTCCGGGTGCTCGTCGAGCCAGTCCAGCAGCTCCGCACCCGCGATCGAGGACACGTCGGCGCCGGTGGGGCGCAGGTACGAGTGCTGGACCTGGACCGCCACCGGGGACGCCCAGCCGTTGGCCGCCGCCAGCGACCGGATGCGCTCCAGGCGCCAGGTCCGGACGTTGCTCCAGCCGATGTACCGCACCTTGCCCGCACGGACCAAAGCGTCCAAAGCGGACAGTGTCTCCTCGAGCGGGGTGCGCCGGTCGTCGACGTGGACGTAGTAGAGATCGATGTGGTCGGTGCCCAGGCGGCGCAGGCTCGCCTCGGCCTCGCGCTCGATCACCGCCGCGCCGGCGCCCTCGAACGCGCGCCCCACCGCGTCCCAGTCCGTCGTGCCGTCCGGCCGCCGGGCGGCGCGGGCCGCCGGGAGGTCCGTGATGCCCGCCGACACCTTCGTCGCGAGGAAGACGCGGTCGCGCCGGCCCCGCAACAGCTTGCCCAGCTGGGTTTCGCTTTCCCCGCCCGAGAACTGCTCGCCCACCCACCAGGCGTAGCAGTTCGCCGTGTCCAGGAAGTCGCCGCCGGCGTCGAGGTAGGCGTCCAGGATGCGGGCGGACGTCGGCTCGTCCGTCGACGTCCCCATCAGCATGCAGCCCAGCGACACCTGGCTCACGTACTGGCCGGTCCGGCCCAGTTCCACCTTCTTCATGCCGACCACGCTAAGCCCGGATCGGTCCGGTACTACAGTCCAATACCGTGGCTGGATCACAGACCGATTGGGGTGTGCTGCTGGAGCCGGCCGGACCCGGCCCGAAGCACGAACAGCTGGCCAGGGCCCTGCGCAAGGCGATCCGGGACGGCGTCCTGACCGGCGCGGTCCCGCCGAGCCGCCGGCTCGCCGCCGACCTCGGGTGCTCGCGATGGGTCGTCACGCAGGCCTACGCCCAGCTCGTCGCCGAGGGCTACCTGGCCGGGCGCACCGGATCGGCCACCCGGGTCCGGCCGGTGGGTGACGCGGTGGCGGCGAAGGAGCCGGCGCGCGCGGCGCCGCCGCGGTACGACCTCGCCCCCGGCCTGCCCGACCTGCGCAACTTCCCGCGGCGGCCGTGGATGGAAGCGGTGCGCGAGGTGCTGGCGAACGCGCCGCACGCGGACTTCGGGCTGCCCGAGCCGGGCGGCCACCCGCGGCTGCGACGCGTCATGGGCGAGTACCTCCGGCGCGTCCGCGGCGCCGCGCCCGGCACGGTGCTGGTCTGCGGCGGCGTCACCGACGGCGTGGCCGCCGTCTGCCGCGCGCTGGCCGAGCGCGGCAGCACGCGGCTGGCCGTCGAGGATCCCGGGTGGCCGCGGCTGCGGCGGGTGGCCGAGGACGCCGGGATGACCGTCGAGCCGGTGCCGGTCGACGGCGAAGGCATCGACGTCGGGCGGATCCCGGCCGGCGTCCGGGCCGTGCTCGTCACCCCGGCGCACCAGTTCCCCACCGGCTCGGTCCTCTCGCCGCGGCGGCGGGCCGAGCTGCTGGCCTGGGCGCGGGACGTCGACGGGCTGATCCTCGAAGACGACTACGACGCCGAGTTCCGCTACGACCGGCGGCCCGTCGGCACCGTCCAGGGCACCGACCCCGGGCGGGTCGCGCTCTTCGGGTCGGTCAGCAAGACGCTCAGCCCGGCACTCGGGCTCGGCTGGGCCGTCCTTCCTCCACAGTGGACGGTCCGGGCGCACCCGCCGCCCGTGGTCGACCAGCTCGCGCTGGCCGGCTTCGTCGAAAGCGGCGCCTACGACCGGTACCTGCGCAGTGCCCGGCTGCGCTACCGCGCCCGGCGGGACCGGCTCGTCGCCGCGCTCGGGCCGGCGCGGCTCTCCGGTGTCGCAGCCGGGCTGCACCTGGTGCTCCACCTCGACCGGGACGCCGCGGCCGTCGTCGGCGCGGCAACGGCGGCAGGCGTCAAGGTGGCCGACCTCGACGCCTACCGGACGACGGCGGGCGAACCCGCGCTCGTCCTCGGCTACGGCAACCTCACCGACACCGGCGTCGAGGCCGCCGCGGGGCTGCTCAGGCGCGCAATGACAACGGTTTGACCTGGTTGCCGCCTTCCCAACTGTTCGCGGATGTGAAAAGCTGCTGGACAGTCCGCTTCTGACAACGTTGTCAACTGGAGGTGCGCGCCCGTGGGGTCGCCAAGCAGACAACTGATCGCCGCGGCGGCCGCCGTGCTCGTGGTCGCCGCCACGACCCAGGCCGCCGCACACGCCGCCGCGCCGGTCGACCCGGTGGGCCTGGTCAACCCGTTCGTCGGCACGCAGAACTTCGGGAACACCTTCCCCGGCGCCAGTGCGCCGTTCGGGATGGTGCAGGTCAGCCCGGACACCGGCGGCCAGGGTGGTTACGACTACCTGCAGAACGCGATCTACGGCTTCAGCCAGACGCACCTGTCCGGCGTCGGCTGCGGCGTGATGGGCGAACTGCCGATCATGCCGACCACCGGGGCCGTCGACAACGTTGACAAAGACGCCTACAAGTCCGCCTACAGCCACGACGACGAGCACGCCGAACCCGGCTACTACCGCGTCGGCCTGCAGAAATACGGGATCAACGCCGAGCTGACGGCCACCGCGCGCACCGGCTGGCAGCGCTACACGTTCCCGTCGACCGGGCAGGCGAACGTCCTGTTCAACACCGGCCAGGCCAACCAGTCGGTCAAGGACTCCGAGATCCACGTCGTCGGCGACCGGACCCTCGAAGGGCGGGTCAAGGCCGGCGGGTTCTGCGCCGGCCACGACGAGCACACCGTCTACTTCACCGCGACCTTCGACCGGCCGTTCAGCTCGTTCGGCACCTGGCGCGGCTCGACGCGCACCCCTGGCGGCCGCGACGCCGCGGGCACCGGGAGCAACGGCGCCTGGGCGAGCTTCGACGCGAGCACCGACCACGACGTCGTGCTCAAGGTCGGCCTGTCCTACACCGGTCTCGACGGCGCCCGGAAGAACCTGGCCGCGGAGACCTCGGACTACGACTTCGACGCGACCCGCGCGGCGCTGCACCAGCAGTGGGTGGACCGGCTGGGCGCGATCAAGATCGCGGGCGGCACGACCGAGCGGCAGACGGCGTTCTACACCGCGCTCTACCACGCGCAGCTGCACCCGAACCTGGCCGGCGACACCGACGGCGCGTACACCGGCTTCGACGGCAAGGTGCACACCGCGAGCGGCTACACGCCGTACCAGAACTTCTCGCTGTGGGACACCTACCGGCCGCAGAACCAGCTGCTGGAAATGCTGGAACCGCAGGTCGCGCGGGACGTCGCGCTGTCGGTCGTCGCCATCGGGCGAGACGGCGGGTGGCTGCCGCGGTGGGCGCTGGCCGAGAGCGAAACGAACATCATGACCGGCGACCCGGTGACGCCGTTCCTCGTCGAGGCGTGGTCGAAGGGCCTTCTCGCCGGGCACGAAGAAGAGGCGTACGCGCTGCTCAAGAAGAACGCGACGAGCACGCCACCCGCCGACTCGCCGTACAACGGCCGCTCCGGCGTCGACTACTACAACGAGCGCGGGTACATCCCGAGCGGCCTCGAACTCGGCAAGGACTGCGCGGCCAAGGGCGGCGACAACGACTGCGAGCACCCGGCGTCGGCGACCATGGAGTACGCCGCCGCGGACGCGTCCCTCGCGCTGATGGCCCGCGGCCTGGGCCACCAGGCGGACGCGCGGATGTTCGCCGACCGCGGCCAGTGGTACCGCAACCTGTGGGATTCCTCGATCCAGCAGTTCCGCCCGCGCACCACCGAGGGCACGTTCGTCACGCCGTACAACCCGGTCGACGCCGGCCACCAGTTCCACGAAGGCGGCGCCTACCAGTACCAGTGGCTGGTGCCGCAGGACCCGGCCGGCCTCGTCTCGCTGATGGGCGGCCGGACGGCGACCGAGAAGCGCCTGGACTCCTTCTTCTCCTACGGCAACCTGCTTTCGGACCCGGCCGGGACGGCGCGGAAGGACTGGATCGCCAGCCCGTACGACTACTACGGCAAGGCGACCTACAACCCGAACAACGAGCCGGACCTGCTCGCGCCCTACACGTACAACTGGGTCGGCGCGCCGGCGAAGACGGCGACCGTCGTCCGCGCGGCGATGACGCTGTTCACCACCGGCCCCGACGGCATGACCGGCAACGACGACCTCGGCACCATGTCGGCCTGGTACGTCTTCTCCTCGCTGGGCCTGTACCCGACGATGAGCGGCGCGAACTTCCTCGCGCTGTCGAGCCCGCAGTTCGAGTCGGCGACCGTCCGCATCGGACAGTACGGCTCGGCGCAGGGCGGCACGCTGACGGTGTCGGCACCGGGCGCGAGCGACGCGAACCGGTACATCCAGAGCGTGTCGCTCAACGGCCGGGACATCCGGCAGACGTCCCTCGACTGGTCGGCACTGGCGCACGGCGGGAAGCTCTCGCACAAGCTGGGCTCGCGGCCGTCTTCGTGGGGGACGTCGGTTTCCGCGGCACCGCCGTCGGTGAACAACGCCCCTGGCGACCAGCGGCGGCACGTCGACGCGTCGCTGCGGCAGGCGTCCGTGGTGGTCCCGGCCGGGGCGGCCCAGCAGGTGCACCTCGACCTGGACGTGGTGGCCCAGAACCCGGGCCTGCAGCCGGTGACGGTCTCGGTGACTTCGCCGTGGAAGTCACGGGTCCAGCCGTTGCTGCTGGTCTGGTCGGGACGGCTGCCGGTGCAGCAGTCCGTGCCGATCACGGTGAGCGTGCCGGCCGGGGCGGCACCGGGGACGTACCCGGTGCAGGTGAACGTGTCCGGCCCGAACGCGGTGACCCGCTCGGCGACGATCGAGGTCCGGACCCCGTCGGCGTGCGCTTCTGCCGGCCCGCAGTGCGCGGTCGACCTGACCCGCGACCGCAACCACGACGGAACGGCAACGGTGGCGGCCCCTTCGGAAGGCAATTTCGACGACAGCGGCTGGAGCTACGACGCAGACCTCCTGCCGCCGGCAGGCCCGGTGACCTGGGACGGCGTCACGTACGCGGCCCCGGACGCTTCGGGCACGGCGGCCAACTTCGTGGAGGCTCGTGGCCAGTCGCTGTTGCTCCCGGCGGGGCAGCACACGGCGCTTCGCCTGGTCGGGGCGTCCCACAACGGTCCGGTGTCGACGACGCTGACCGCGCACTACACCGACGGGACGAGCGCGGACCTCGCGGTGACGTTCGGTGACTGGGCCGGGTCCGGGAGCCCGGTGGTGCTGGAGATGCCGCACCGGATCAAGGCAGGCAGCGGGATCGACGGGCCGCCGGTGCGGTTGTTCGGGATCTCGAGCGCACTGGACGGCGGGAAGACCGTGCAGTCGGTGAGCCTGCCGAACGATCCGCGGGTGGAGATCTACGCGCTCACCCTGGCCTGAATACACTGAGCACTCGACTGCCACCCTAAGTAGCATGCTAATAGTCATGTCAACTAACATGGCTATTAGCATGCTACTGGTGTGACGGAGCAGAGGGTGCAGGACGAAGAGCTCACGGAAATCGTCGAGAACCTGCGCCTTCTCGGCAGCGACGTGTCCGACGTCGAGGTCAAGAAGGCGCAGGGAGGCTTGCCCCGTTCCGCCCGGGAAACAGTTGTGGCCTTCGCGAACACCCGAGGCGGCACGCTGATCCTCGGCTTGGACGAGGGAGGGACTTCGCCGCGACCGGCCTATCCGATCCGGCGAAGATGTCGTCCGATCTGGCGGCGATGTGCGCGACCGACCTCGAGCCGCCCGTGCGGCCGCACATCGGCATCCACGACTTCGAAGACGCAAAGGTCCTGGTCGCCGAAATTCCTGAGCTCGCTCCGAACCGCAAGCCCTGCTTCAGCCGCGGCGCCGGAATGACCCAGGGCAGCTTCGTCCGGGTCGGAGACGGGGATCGCAAGCTCACCAGCTATGAAGTGCAGCTCCTGCTGGCGAGCCGTGGACAACCGAAAGACGACGAGGCTCCCGTGCCCGGCACCGGCCTCGCCGATTTCGACGCGACGCTGGTGACCGCGCTGCTGAATCGGCTCCGCACCCGCCGCCCCTACGCATTCGGCGAACTCGACGACGTTGCCGCACTGCAACGGGCCAAAGCCCTGGTGGCGGACGACGACGGCACCATCGTCGCCAGCGTGGGTGGCCTGCTCTCCCTCGGCAGCTATCCGCAGGAATCCTTTCCCCAGCTGATGGTGACCTTCGTCCACTACCCGACCGCCGAGGGTGCGAACACGGAGACCGGCGAACGCTTCGTGGACAACGTGGTGGCCGAAGGACCGATACCGGTGATGGTCCGGGATACCCTCCTGGCCGTCCGGAAGAACATGACGCGTCGATCAGTCGTGCGCGGGGCCGGCCGTGCAGACATCTGGCAGTACCCCGAAGCCGCGTTGCGCGAGGCCATCGTCAACGCACTTGTCCACCGTGACCTCTCGCCGGAGGCGCGCGGCACCCAGGTACAGATCGAGATGTATCCCGACCGGCTCACCATCCGGAATCCCGGCGGGTTGTTCGGGCCGGTGACCGAAGACCAACTGGGCGAGGAAGGTGTCTCGTCGGCACGCAACGCCAGCCTCCTCCGGCTCCTGGAGGACGTGCCGTGGCCCGGCGGCACCCACGCCGTCTGTGAAAACCGCGGCTCCGGAATCCGGACGATGATCAACGCCCTTCGCACCGCGCGGATGAGCCTCCCGGAGTTCAAGAACAGGGTGAGCACGTTCAGCGTCACCTTCCCGAATCACACGCTCCTCGGGGAGGAAACCGTCGATTGGCTCAACTCACTGGGCGAACACGGCCTGTCGGAAAGCCAGTGCGTCGGCCTCGCGATACTCCGGGAAGGCGGCTACCTCGACAACCAGACCTATCGGACGGAGACCCGCGTCGACTCTCGCGTGGCAACTCAAGAACTCGGCGATCTGATCGCGCGGGAGCTGGTGGTGCAGACCGGAAACCGTCGCTGGGCACGCTATCGGCTGGCGCCCGCACTGCTACCGAGCGGCGGTTCGGCCGGTTCCGGTGTGCGGCGGTCCGACCGCCGCGGAGAGCTCCTCAAGGCATTGGAGGGACGCGAACGCTCGCGCGTCGAGTTGGCCGCGGCCACCGGCCTCACCGGCCAGACCGTGGCCTACTGGCTCCGCATCCTTCGCAGTGAAGGTTTGGTGGAAGCGACCGAGGAGAAGGTGCGCAACCCTGCCACCCGATACCGCCGAACCGGCAAGATCGCGCTGGGCGAGGACGGCGGCACGAAGCGCGAGCCGTGAAGGGCATCGCCTCAGCCGCGGGCTTCGGGGGCCTGTGGCGGGCGGTCGAGCTTGCGGAATTCGACCCACTGGCGGCTGGTCTCGTCCCAGACGACCTGGTGCTTGGTGAAGAATTCCGCAAGCCGGCCGCGGCTCAGCTCGGCCGCGGGAGTCGTGACGATGTAGTAGTCCAGCTCGTCGCGGAGGCGGTTGAAGCGGTACCTCGTCTCCGTCATCAGCACCCAGCGCGAGCGCCAGTTGAAGAACGTCTCGAGCCCGCCGAGCACGGTGACCAGGGCGACCATCGGCAGCGCGATCGATGCGCGGGCCGGGATCTCCTGGATGCCGAGCACCACGGTCGACGCCGCCGTCAGCAGCAGGGCGCTCACCCGCACGATCGACGCGCGGACGCGGAACTGGCTCTTGCGGCTGTCCACCCAGTCCATGTCGGCCGACACCAGGTCGCGGAAGCCGAGGAACTGGTCGCGCAGCGGGCGGTCCGGGTCGCGGCCGGCGACTTCGAGGAAGCCGCGTTCGGAATCGGGTGGCGGGGACTGGGGTGCCATCGGGCCAGGGTCGTGGAATCTCAGCACCCCGGCAATACCGTCAAGCGACGATCCTCGGTTCGGACGCCAGCCGCGACAACACGTGCGTCAACCGGCGGGCCGCCACGTCCCACTCCTCCAGCGCGCTTCCGCGGCCGAGGGCCGCCGTGCGCAGCGACCGGCGCAGCTCCGGGTCCGCGTACCAGCGGTGCAACGCGTCCGCCAGCGCGTACGGGTCGTCCGGCTCGACCAGCACGCCCGGCATCTCGCCGTCCGCGTCCACGCCGAGGGCGTCGTGGACCCCGCCGACCTCCGTCGCCAGCACCGGGATACCCCTGGCCAGTGCCTGGGCCACGAACATCCCGGACGTCGCCGCGCGGGCCGGGATGACCAGCAGGTCCGCCGCGTTGTAGGCCGCTCCCAGGTCGACCGCGTCGCCGGCCAGGGTGATGCGGTTGCCGAGGCCGAGTCGCTCGATCGTCCAGCCGAGCTCGTCGACGTACGCCCGGTCCGCCTCGAGGGAACCGACGAACACGCACGACAGCGCCAGGTGGTCGACCTCGCCGAGGGCCTGGATCAGCAGGTCGTGGCCGTTGCGGCGGGTCACGTCCCCGACGCAGAGCAGCCGGGACACACCGTCCGCGCCCGCGGCGAGCGGGGCCGCGTCGGTGCCGGGCTTGGCGACGTAGACGCGGCCCGGGTCCAGGTCGTGGCGGTCGATCAGCAGCCGGGCCAGCCACGGGCTGGTCGCGACGACCATCCCGGCCATCCGCAGCGTCTCGCGCTCGCACGCGTCCAGCTCCGCCGCGTGTGCCGGGGCGAGCCCCGGCTCGTCGGCGAGGGGCTGGTGCACCAGCACGGCCAGCCGCAACCGCCGGGCGTGCGGGACGACGATCTCCGGAACGCCGGAAGCGATCGTGCCGTCGAGCAGCACGACCGTCCGGTCCGGCAGCGCGGCGAGGGACCGCGCCAGTCTCCGTCTCGCCGTCGCGTCGGGCTCCGGCCAGTCACCTGCGACCGGCAGTTCCAGCACCGGCTGGCCGACGGCAGGCAGGTTCTGGCACATCCGTTTGTCGTAGGTGTCGGTACCCGGCGGCGCGGCCGGCAGGATGAACACCATCGGGTCGGCGGGCCTCATCGCGCGCGCCGGGGCAGAGCGGTGGGAACGGGCACGGCTACCTCCAGCGTGGGTCGACGGCGGTGACGGCTCATACGTCACACGCACCCCAGGCCGGGAAGGTTCACTTGCTCTGCGAGTCGATTTTCCAGACGCCGCCCTCTTGGACGAGGGTGAAGATGTCGTTCTCGGCGTTCCCGCCGTCGTAGGTGATCGTCGCGGCCACGCGGTTGGGCCCGGCCTCCCGCGCATTGATCACGTTCACCTGCTTGTACTTGCTCCAGAAGCTCTTGTACGTCTCGTACGTCTGGCTGCGGGACGCCTTGAACTTGGCGGTGAGCAGGTCCCAGGCCGCCGCCGGGTTGCCGGGCAGCAACCCGTAGTAAGCCGTGAGGGCATCGACGGGGGTCTTCGACGAGGCCACCGTCGAAACCGTCGGTGACGTCGAGGGCGCCGAAGTCGGCGGCGTCGGCGAGGGGGACGACGAAGAAGACGGTGTGGCCGGCGGCGCCGCGGACGCCGAGGTGGACGGCGTCTCCGACGGCGGCGGCGGGGCGGCGTTGTCCGACGGCGGCTTCTGCCGCACGACCAGCAGGATGGCCACGACGACGGCCACGCACAGCAGCGCCGCGCCGGCCCCGACCGCGATCAGGCCCTTGCGCGCGCCCGGCGACACCGCGGTGACCTCGCCCGCGGGCACGGCGACCGCGGCCGGCACGGTCGGCACGACCGCGGGTTCGGCCTCGGGGACCGTCGCCGCGAGGACCGACTCGCCCGGCTCCGGGTCCGGCAGCAGCGCCCGCAGCTCCTGCTCGACCTCGTCCATCGACGGCCGCTCGGCCGGCTCGGAGGCGAGCATCCGCAGCAGCAGCGGGGTCAGCCGGCCCGCCTTCTCCGGCGGCACGATCTCGCCGCTGGAGGCCTTGTAGAGCAAGGCGATCGGGTTGTCGGCGACGCCGTAGGGCGACTGCCCCTCGACGGCGGCGTACAGCGTGGCGCCGAGGGAGAAGACGTCGGCGGCGAAGTCCGCGTCCTCGCCGCGGGCCACTTCGGGCGCGAGGTACGCGGGCGTGCCGGCGATCTCGCCGGTGGCCGTCAGCTTGACGTCACCGATCGCGCGCGAGATGCCGAAGTCGGTGATCTTCGCCGTGCCGTCCTCGGAGACCAGGATGTTGGCCGGCTTCACGTCGCGGTGCACGACCCCGGCGCGGTGCGCACCCGCCAGCGCCGAGCTGATCTGCACGCCGACGCGGATGGCGTCGTCCACCGTGGCCGGCTGCTCGCCGAGCACGAGGGCCAGGCTCTTCGACGGCAGGTACTCCATCACCAGCCACGGCCGGTCCTCTTCTTCGAGGACGGCGAACACGGTGATCGCGTGGGAATGCTGCAGCCGGGCGGCGATCCGCGCCTCGCGCATCGCGCGATTCTTCGCCTCCTGCGTGCGTTGCTCGTCGTGGTCGTGCGGCAGCAGGAGTTCCTTGATCGCCACGGTGCGGTCGAGCTTCTCGTCCTGGGCCCGCCACACCGTGCCCATCGCGCCGCCGCCGATCGGCTCGAGCAGCCGGTACCGATCGCGGATCCGGCGACTTTCCACGAGCATCCACCATTCTCCGAAGTGGCCGACGAGATCCGGTCAGCATGCCAGCCCGGGCGGCCGACCGGTACCAACGTAGCCGAAAACCTTGCGCGGACAGCGCAAACCAGCGCTGTGGCGCCGCTTACGTGTACCCCGGAATCCTAACGAACAACCCCGTACGCGCGATCAAGTGCGTCCACGATCTCCTTGCGCAGCCCCGCGCCGACGGCGATCGTCGCCGCGGAACCGACCGTGTGCTCGCTGCCGTCGCGGTCGACGACGACGCCGCCGGCCTCGCGCACGAGGAGCACGCCGGCCATGGTGTCCCAAGGATTGTTGGACAGGATCAGTGCGGCGTCGAGCTTTCCGTCCGCGACCCAGGCGAGGTCGATCGCCGCGGTGCCGAGCATCCGGATCTTCTGCGCCCGCGCGCCGAGGTCCGTCAGCAGGGTCAGCCGGGCGCGGTTCTTCTCCTCGGCGAGCTCGCCGATCGCGAAGTCGCCGACGGCGATCATGGCGTCGGACATTTCCGTCGCGGTAGAAGCGCCCACGCGCGTTCCGTTCGCGAAGGTGCCTTCGCCGCGCGCGGCGGTGTAGGTGACGCCGAGGTACGGCAGCGTGATCGCGGCGACCGTGCTGTGTTCGCCGTCCACGAGGGCCAGGGAGATCCCGCAGAGTGGAATGCCGCGGGCGAAGTTCGCCGTCCCGTCGATCGGGTCGAGCGCCCACCAGCGGCCGCCGGCGTCCCCGCTGCGGCCGCGCTCCTCGCCGAGGATCCCGATCTCGGGCGTCTCGGCGGCGAGGAACTCCCGCAGCGCGTCCTCGACCGCGGTGTCGACGTCGGTCACCAGGTCGCGATCGCCCTTCGCGGACACCGAAAAGCTCGGGCGCGACCGGACGATGCCGGTTGCCTTCGCGACGGCTTCGCGCGCGATGTCCAGTAGTGCGGCATGCTCGGTCATGTCACCAACCTAAGTGAAGGGCCGCGGTCATGACCGATCTGTTCCCGCTCGCCACCACCGCAGACGAGCAGCAGCGGCGGGCGTCGGTCGCGGTGCTGCCGGTGGGCAGCTTCGAGCAGCACGGCGCGCACCTCCCCCTGGCCACCGACACGGTGATCGCGGCCACCATCGCCGGCGCGGTGGCCGCCGCCCACCCCGTCCTCCACCTGCCGCCGATCACGATCTCGTGCTCGCACGAGCACGCCGGGTGGGCGGGCACGGTGAGCATCTCGGCACCCACGCTGCACGCGGTGGTCACCGACGTCGCCGCGTCGCTGCGTGCGTCGGGGGTGGAGCGGCTGGTGCTGGTCAACGGGCACGGCGGCAACTACGTACTGTCCAATGTGGTCCAGGAGGCGGCGGGCGCGATGGCGCTGTTCCCCGGCGTCGCCGACTGGCAGGCGGCGCACACCGCGGCCGGCCTGCGGACGTCGCTGGACGACGACATGCACGCGGGCGAGCTGGAGACGTCGATCCTGCTGCACGCCCACCCGCACCTGGTCCGCCCCGGCTACGAAACGGCCGACCACGTCACCGACCGGGAACACCTGCTGACGCGGGGCCTGCGGGCGTACACGGAGTCGGGAGTGGTCGGCCGTCCTTCGCTGGCGAGTGCGGCGAAGGGGCACGTCCTGTTGGACACGCTGGTCCAGCGCTTCGCCGGCGTCCTCGCAGTGTTAGGCGCCTGAGAACGCCTGGTCCAGGTGCGGCAGCAGGTGGGCCATCCGCTCGGCCTTCGTGCGCAGGTACCGCAGGTTCTCCGGGTTCGGCGGAACCAGCAGCGGAACCTGCTCGCTGATCCGGATTCCGTAGCGGTTGAGCTGTTCGACCTTCGCCGGGTTGTTCGACAGCAGCCGCACCGAGCGGATGCCGAGGTCGGCCAGGATGCCCGCCGCCGCGTGGTAGTCGCGGGCGTCGACCGGCAGGCCCTGCACCACGTTCGCGTCGACCGTGTCGAGGCCCTCGTCCTGCTGCAGGCGCATCGCCTCGAGCTTCGCGAGCAGGCCGATCCCGCGGCCCTCGTGGCCCTGGACGTAGACCAGCACGCCCGCGCCTTCCTCGACGATCCGGTCCAGCGCCGCCGCCAGCTGGTCGCCGCACTCGCAGTGCGTCGAGCCGAAGACGTCGCCGGTCAGGCACTCGCTGTGCACCCGGACCAGCGCACCGAGCGGGGCGACGTCGCCGTACACCAGCGCGACCTGTTCGGTGCCGGTGCGGTCGAGGTAACCCACCGCGCGGAACGTCCCGTACCGGGTCGGCAACCGGGTTTCGACCACCCGCTCGACCACGGCCCGGCGCGGCAGATCCCCGACGACCTCACTTGCGGTCATGACTTCAACCCCACTTCCGATTCCATCCCGGTGCCGGCCGCAACGCGCGGAGCGGGCACGGCACCGGTGTGCGGAGCGCGGGTCACGCGGAACCCGGCGACGCTCCGGACGAGCAGGACACCGGCGCCCGGCAGGCTCGCGACCAGCGTGAGCACGCCGTAGACGACAGCGACGGTGACACCTTGGGCGGCCCCCAGACCGGCCGCGCCGAAGAGCAGGGCGCAGACGCCCTCGCGCGGGCCGAAGCCGCCGACGTTCAGGGGGAGGCCCATCGCGAGCAGCGCGAGGACCATCAGGGGCACGAGCTGCCACACCGGCGCGCCGACCCCGGCGACGCGGGCGGCGACGACGAACAGCGCCAGGTGCCCGGCCAGGGTCGCGACGGACAGGAAGCCAACGCTCGGCCACGTCTCCCTGGTCAGCAGGCCGAGGCGCACGTCGGCGAGGGTCACGGCGAAGCCGCGGCGGAACTTCGACGAGCTGTGGATCCACTGCCCGCCGAGCAGGCGGCCGACGACGAGACCGGCGATGGCGGCGAGCACCACGACCACCCCGGCCCCCACGACGACCTCCCGGAACGCGCCGGGCACGACCGACGGCGACGCGAGCACCACGGTGACCGCCGAAGCGATCAGCACGATCTGGCCCGCGGTGCGTTCGAGCACGACGGCCCGCACGCCACGGGGCACGTCACCGCTGTCGCGGCCGTGCTGGACCGCGCGGTGGACGTCGCCGAGGACGCCGGCGGGCAGCACGCCGTTGAGGAACAGCGCGCGGTAGTAGTCGCCGACCGCGGTGCGTAGCGAAAGCCGCAGGCCGAGCCGGGTGGCGACGACCTGCCAGCGGCCGGCGCTGAACAGCGTCGTCGCGAACCCGATGAGGAGGGCGGCCAGCACGCCGGGCGCGCTGATCCGGGCGAGCCCGTCGAGGAAGGCGGCGCTGCCGAGCTGCCAGACGAGGACGCCGAGGATGGCGAACGCGCCCAGGATCCGCAGCCAGGCCAGTGCGCGCTTCACGCCGCCACCTCCAGGCTCGGCGGCAGGACCAGCAGGTCGCCGTGGTGGATCACCGCGTGCAGCTCGCCCGCCGCCGCCATTTCCAGCCGCCGCTGGAGGTACACGTCGGCGACCGGGCGCAGGTGGGGCAGCTGCTCGACGGCGGCACCGACCCAGCCTTCGAGCCACTGCCGCTGCAGTTCCGCCTGGTCCGGGCCGAGCCGCCAAGCGCTGTCGGCGCGCCGGACCTGGGCCCCGAGCCTGCCGAACGCGGTCGCGGCGACGTCGACGGCGTTCGGGCCGAGCAGCCGGCGGCCGTCTTCGGTGACCCGCCGCTGGTGGGCGTTGAACGCGGCGGCGATGGCCGGGTCGATCGGATCGGCGGGCGAGAGCTCCACCTTGCCGGTGACCGACAGCATCAGCAGCGCCGCGCAGCCCGCTTCGACGACGGCGGTGGCCAGCGCGGTGATCTCGTCCCTGGTCAGCAGGTCGAGCAGGGCGGAGGCGGTGACCAGCGACGTCCCGGCGAGGTCGGCGGCCCGCAGCGCGGTGACGTCGCGCTGCTCGGCGACGACGTCGACCGGGCTGCCGTCGAGCGCGGTGCCCGGCAGGCTGGCCTGCGCGTGGCTGAGCAGCTCGGTGTCGTGGTCGTGCAGGATCCAGTGCTGGGTGCCGGGAAGGCGGGCGGCCAGCCAGCGGCCGAGCGAGCCGGTGCCGCAGCCGAGGTCGCGGACGACGAAGTCCTCCGGCAGGAAGTCGCGGAGCGGTTCGACGAGTTCGGTGGCGCGGGCCGCGGCGTCGGCGGGTTCGCGCAGGTAGAGCCAGTCGGGCTGGAAGCCACTCATGCCGCCGCCTCCTGCCGGAGGAGGATGTCGGCGATCCGGCGGGCGGTGTCGTCCCAGCCGGTCAGGGTCTCGCGGCGCAGTTTGGCGGACGCGCGCAGCTGCGTGCGCAGCGCCGGCTCGGTGAGCCAGCGGCGCAGGGCGGCGCCGAGCGCCGGGACGTCGTCGCCGGGGACGAGCATGCCGGGCACCGAGCCGTCCGGGGCGACGCCGACCGTGTCCGGCAGCGCGTCGACGTCGGTGGTCAGCACCGGCACGCCGCGGGCCAGCGCCTCGGTGACCACCATGCCGAAGGTCTCGGCGCGCGAAGGCAGCACGAGCAGGTCGGCGGTGTGGTAGGTCGCCTCGAGCGCCCGGCCGGTGCGCGGGCCGGTGAGCGTGAAGCGGGCGCCGAGCCGGTGCTCGCGCAGCCGCTCGACGTACTTGGTCTCGCGCCGGATCCCGCCGACGCATTCGCAGGTCCAGCGCAGGTCGGCGACGGTCTCCAGTGCCTGGGCGAGCACGCCCTGGCCCTTGCGCGGGGTCACGTTGGCCACGCAGACCAGGCGGGAGACGCCGTCGGTGCCGACGGCGAGCGGTGCCGGGTCGACGCCCGGCGTCACCGAGTGCACGCGGTGCGGGGCCAGGCCGTGGTGGTCGATCAGCCGGCGCGCGGCCCACTCGCTGGTCGCGACGACCGAGCCGACGGCCCGCAGCGTCTCGCGCTCCAGCGCGTCGAGCTCGGCGGCGAGCGCGGGCGGCAGGCCGGTCTCGTCGGCCAGCGGCAGGTGCACCAGCACCGACACCGACAGCCGGCGCGCCTGCGGGACGACGACCTCGGGGACACCGCAGGCGACCAAGCCGTCGAGCAGCACGGCCGAGCCGGTCGGCAGCGCGGACAGCAGGTGGCCGAGGACCGCGCGGGTCTCGGTGTCCGGCCGCGGCCAGCTGCCGGAGACGGCGATCTCGTGCACGTCGAAGCCGGCCTCGCCGAGCCGGTCGCACATCCGCCGGTCGTAGGTGTTGCCGCCACTGGGGACGGACGAGTCGTCGACGTCCCCGGGGAGGACCACGTAGAGGCTGTTCACAGTGCACGCTCGTAACTCGCCCACGCGACGTGCGATTCGTGCAGGGAGACGGCGATCGCTTCGAGGCCGCGCGCGCCTTCGCCGAGGCGTCCGGCGTGGACGGCGTCGGCCAGGCGGTCGGCGATGACCTTCGCGAGGAACTCGGTCGAGGTGTTGATCCCCTTGAACTCGGGCTCGTCGTCGAGGTTGCGGTAGTTCAGGTCGCTCAGCACCGCCTTGAGCTCCTCCGTGGCCTTGCCGATGTCGACGACGATGTTGTCCTCGTCGAGCTCGGCCCGCCGGAACGTCGCATCCACCAGGAAGGTCGCCCCGTGCAGGCGTTGCGCGGGACCGAAGACTTCCCCGCGGAAACTGTGGGCGACCATCACGTGGTCACGGACGGTGATGCTGAACACCAAGACCTCCGATGCGTTCGGGTGGACGTGGTCACTGCGGCTGATACATGACACGGAGGCACGAGGCGGAAAGTTCATTCGTGGCCAGCCGGGGTAACACGGACGGCAGCTCTTCAAACATGCACTCGCCGCTGACCAGCGCTTCGAAGGCCGGATCGGCCAGCAGATCGAGTGCCACGCCGAGGCGCTGGGCGTAGCTGCGGTCCGGCCGCGCGACCGTCCCGACCTGGCTGCTGCGGATCGTCAGCCGCCGTGAATGGAAGTTTTCGCCGAGCGGGACGCTGATCCGGCGGTCGCCGTACCAGGACAGCTCGACGACTTCGCCTTCCGGCGCGAGCAGTTCCAGTGCTTTGGCGAGGCCGGCTTCGGACGCGCTGGCGTGCACGACGAGGTCGCAGTCGCCGAGGGCCTCCTCGGGAGCCGAGAAGCCGACGCCGAGCGCGGCGGCGATGTCCGCCTTGGCCGGGTCGACGTCGACCAGCTGGACCCGGGTCGCCGGGAAGCCGGTGAGGAGCTTGGCGACGCTGGCGCCGACCATCCCGGCGCCGATGACGGCGATCCGGTCGCCGAGCCGGGGCCGCGCGTCCCAGACGGCGTTCACCGCGGTCTCGACCGTGCCGGCGAGGATCGCGCGTCCGGGCGGGACGGCCTCCGGCACCGGCGTCACCGCGCTCGCCGGGACGACGTAGGCGGTCTGGTGCGGGTAGAGGCAGAAGACGGTCTTGCCCTGCAGGTGCGCCGGGCCTTGTTCGACGACGCCGACGTTGAGGTACCCGTACTTGACCGGGCCGGGGAACTCGCCCTCCTGGAAGGGCGCGCGCATGACGTCGTGCTGGCTCGCCGGGACACCGCCGCGGAAGACCAGGGTTTCGGTGCCGCGGCTCACCCCGGAACAGAGCGTCCGGACGAGCACGTCGTCCGGCCCCGGTGTGGGCAGCCGCTCCTCGCGCAGCTGTCCCGAGCCGGGACTTTGAACCCAGAAAGCCTGTTCCACGTGTTTCTCCTCAGCGGGCGACCGGAGGCTGGTGTCGCCACCCTATGAGCAATTCGCGGAGTCGACGATGATCAAACACGACCTACTCCTGCGTGCGGTGATCCCGGCGCCGGTGCTCGCCGCGGGGGTCTTCGCGGGCGGGTTCTCCCTGCTCGCATGGGCGACCGGCGTCGTGTACGGCCTCGCGCTGGTGCTGCTCACCGAGTGGGGGCTGCGCCGCAGCGGCCGTCCCGCGTTCGGGCCGGCGGACTGGATCACCTTCGCCCGCGCGATCCTCGTCGGCTGTGCCGCGGAACTGATCGCCGAGGGCGGGTTCTCCCTCGGCTGGCTGGTCAGCCTGGTGGGCGTGGCGCTGCTGCTGGACGGCCTCGACGGCCAGGTGGCGCGGCGCACGGGGACGGCGTCGGAGTTCGGCGCGCGCTTCGACATGGAGGTCGACGCGTTCCTGATCCTGCTGCTGTGCATCCAGGTGTCCCGCACGCTCGGGCTGTGGGTGCTGGCGATCGGCCTGATGCGCTACGTGTTCGTCGCCGCGTCGTGGACGATGCCGTGGCTGACCGCACCGCTGTACCCGAGCATGGCCCGCAAGACGGTGGCCGCGGTGCAGGGCGTGGTCCTCGTCGTCGCGGTGTCGGGCCTGCTGCCGCTGTCCCTGACGTTCGCCGCGGTCGCGCTCGCCCTGGCTTCGCTGACGTGGTCGTTCGGGCGGGACGTCGTCTGGCTGGCCCGGCACCGCGTCGCGCCGGCCCGGATCATCACGTTCACCCGCGCGTCCCTGCCCCGCCCGCTCGGCTACGGCCACAACCAGGCCGCCTGAGACGACCCTCCGGGTACGCCAACCGACCCTCCGGGTACGCGAACCGACCGTTGCGTTACGCGGATTCGCCGGATTCGCGGGCCGCGCGGGCCCGGCGCTTGCCCTCGTGCATCGCCGCGACCCTGGCGATCGGGATCGTGTGCCCCTCCTCCACCAGGTCCGCGGGCAGCACGAACGGCTCCGGCATCTCCTCGGTCCACGGGTCGACCTCACCCAGCAGGCCCGGGACCGTGTGCACGGTGAAGTCGCCCGGCTTGACGCCGTCGAGGTCAGCCCAGCGGACCGGGTACGACACCGGCGCGCCCGGGCGGTGACGCGGGCTGTAGACCGAGACGACCGTGCCGCCGCCGGCCCGCGTCGAATCCAGGAACACCTTGCCCTCCCGGCGTTCGAGCACGAACTCCGTGGTGCCCAGCGCCGGGTCGATCCGCTCGGCACGGGCCGCGACCGCGCGGGTCGCCGCCGCGATGTCCTCCGTGGACTGCCCCGGCGCGAGCGGCACGAAGACGTGGACGCCCTTGGAACCGCTCGTCTTCACCGCGCCGTCGAGGCCGTCCTTGCGCAACGCCTCCCGCACCAGCTTCGCGGCGCCGACGGCCAGCGAGAAGTCCGCGTCCGGGGGCGGGTCGAGGTCGAGGATCAGGTGTGTCGGCCCGTTCGCGGGCTCGCCGCGGAACAACGTCGTGTGGTACTCGATCGCGCGCTGGTTGCCGAACCACAGCAGCGTGCGGAGGTCGTTGCAGAGCGCGTAGGTGACTTCGCGCCGGGAGCGGTCGGCCCACAGCGCCCGCCGCTCCACCCAGTCCGGCGTGTACTTCGGCAGGTTCTTCTGCATGAACGGACCCTGGCCGCGCAGCACCCGCACCACGCTCAGCAGCCGGTCGTGCAGTTCCGGCAGCATCCGGTCCGCCACCGCTTCGAGGTAGTCGAGCATCTCCCGCTTGGTGACACCCGCGTCGGGGAACACCTCCTGGTCGAGACTGCTCAGCTTGACGCCGTGCCTTTCTTCATCGCCGCTCATGCGCCCACCCTCGCGCCCCCGCGGGAGGCGGTCAACTCCCAACGAGCGGTCGTCCGGTCCGCAGCCGCCACCGCAGATCCAGGAGGCAGAGGTTGAACGGGAACCGCCGCAGCGGCCCGGGCAGGACGCGGACGACCCGGCCCACCGCGGCGAGCAGCGCGTCGAAGCGGCGCTGGTCGGCCGCGGTCCAGGGCAGCCGCATCTCGTCGCGGAAGCGCGGCGGGAGGAACCCGGTGGTCACGAACCGGTGGAACCGCCGTCCCGGCCGGGCGAAGACCGGCGGCAGGAACTCCAGGTCGACGATCCGGGTGAGGTAGCGGCGGACGGTGTCGTCGATGCCGACCTCGGCCAGCCCGCCGGCCCAGTACGCCTCGAAGGCCGCCCGGTCGCCGGGCCACATCTCCGGACGCACCTGCAGGGTGGTCCCGAGGGCGGCGGCCTCGGCGTAGAACCGCTCCGGCTCGCCGCCGACGAACGCGAGGTAGACGTCTTCGAAGCCCTTGTACAGGCAGGCCGCGACCCACAGCTGGAGGTCGGTGTCGAAGGCGTCGTAGGCGACCGGGCTCGCCGGGGTCGAGCGCACCTGCGCGTGGGCCCGGTCGACGGCCTTCCGGTAGGCCGCGCGCTCGGCGTCGGTGCCCATCGTCGCGACCGCCAGGTAGGTCAGCGTGGTCCGCGTCCGCTTCACCGGGTGGCGGAAGAGGTTGCCGCTGTCGACCCGGCTCTCCAGGACGCCGTGCCCGACCGGCGCGCGGGACAGCTGCATGATCACGTTCGCGCTGCCGGCCAGCAGCCCGGCACCGACGACGGCGTCGCGGAGGGCGGTCTCGGTCATCACCCGATGAGAGCGCCCCTGTTGACGACCTGTCAAGAGCGGTAAGCCGCCCGGGCGAACGCGATCAACGCCCGCGCGGCCGGGCTCAGCGGCCCCTCCGTCCGCCACGCGAGCGCCAGCACGCCGCGCAGCCCCGGCCCGAGCAGCTCGACGACGGACAGCTCGGACTGGTGGTAGCGGGCCAGCGACTCCGGCACGATCGCCACCCCGAGCCCGCGCATGGCCAGCTGCACCAGCACGTTCGGGTCGGCCGCCTCGAACGCGATCCGCGGCGTCAGCCCGGCCCGCGCGAAGGCGGCGTCGAGCGCCGTCCGCAGGCCCGTTCCCTTGGGCAACGCCATCAGCGGCAGGCCGTCGAGCTCGGGGATCTCCGCCTCCTCGCGGCCGGCCAGCGGACCGGAGGGCGCGGTGACGGCCAGGAACGGCTCGTCGAGCAGCACCTGGGTCGCGATCCCGGGCGGCGGGTCCGCCGCGAGGCCGACGACGGCGAGGTCGAGCCGGCCCTCGCGCAACCCCGCCAGCATGGTGTCGGAGTTGGCCTCCGAGAGCGTGATCTCGACCGCCGGGTACCGCTCGTGGAAGCCGGCCAGCAGGTCGGGCAGCCCGACCGGCCCCGCCGACGTCACCGCGCCGATCGCCACCTGCCCGCGGACCAGCCCGGCGAGCTCTTCGACGGCTTCGCGCACCCCCTGCACCGCCGCGAGTGCGGCCCGGGCGTGCGGGAGGGCCGCGGCGCCGACGTCGGTGAGCCGGACGGTCCGGCCGGAGCGGTCCAGCAGCTCCTGCCCCAGCTCCCGTTCCAGGCGTTTGACCTGCGCGCTCACCCCGGGCTGGGCGACGTGCAGCCGCTCGGCCGCGCGCGTGAAGCCACCTTCCTCCGCGACGGCGACGAAGTACGCGAGCTGGTGCAGTTCCATAAGCACTGATTCTAGTCGGCAGAAAAACCAGATCTTGGACTTCTGATCGCGTTCCCCCGAAGCTGGAAGCAGGAACGAAAGGAGCCGAGATGAACATCCTCCGCCCAGGTCAGGACGGGTACGCCGAAGAAGTCGCCGGCTTCCAGACGGCGGTGCCCACCTCGCCCGCGGCCGTCGTCGCGGCCGAAAGCGCCGAGGACGTCGCCGCCGCGGTGCGCTACGCGGCCGAGCACGGGCTGGGCGTCACCGTCCAGGCCACCGGGCACGGCCTGACCACGGGCACCGACGGCCTCCTGATCAGCACCCGGCGGCTGACGGGTGTCGAGATCGACGCCGCGGCCCGCACCGCCCGCGTCGAGGCGGGTGCCCGGTGGGAGGCGGTGCTCGAAGCCGCCGGGAAGCACGGGCTGGCGCCGCTCAGCGGCTCGTCCCCGGACGTCGGCGTCGTCGGCTACACGCTCAGCGGCGGCTTCGGCCTGATGGCCCGCCGGTACGGGCGCGCCGCCGACCATGTCCGCGCGCTCGACGTCGTGACCGCCGACGGCGAGCTCCGGCGCGTCGAGCCGGGCTCGGACCTGTTCTGGGCCCTGCGCGGCGGCCGCGACGGCTTCGGCGTCGTGACGGCGATCGAGTTCGGCCTCCTGCCGGTGCGCGAGCTCTACGGCGGCAGCCTCACCTTCGACAGCGCCGACGTGCCCGCCGTGCTGCGGGCCTGGCGGACGTGGTCGGCGGCCGCGCCGGACACGCTGACGACGTCGGTGGCCCTGATCCCGTACCCCGACCTGCCGATGGTGCCGGAGCCGCTGCGCGGGAAGCACGTCGCCCAGGTCCGGATCGCCTACCTCGGCGAGAACGGTGACGACCTCGTGGCGCCGCTCCGGGCCGTCGCCCCGGCGCTGGCGGACACGCTGCGGCGGCTGCCGTTCACCGAGTCGGGGTCGATCGCGGCCGAGCCGCGGCAGCCGCACGGCTACCACGGCACCAACGCCACGGTTTCCCAGCTGAACGACGCCATGCTCGACGCGGTCGTCGAGCACGCGGGCCCGGGCGCGGCCGCGCCGCCGGTGCTGATCGTCGACCGGCTGGGTGGCGCGCTCGCCCGGACGCCGGAGACACCGGGTGTGGGCTGGGACCGCTCGGCGGAGTTCGTCGTCCGGGCGCTGTCGGTGGTCGGCGCCGACGGGGTCGCGGCGGTGCGGCGCGCGCACGCGAAGCTGTTCGACGCGCTGGCGCCGTGGACGACCGGGCGGCTGCTGCCGTTCGTCTACGGCGAGCACGCGCCGGAGGAGGTCGCGGAGAGCGTCTTCCCGGCCGCCGACCTGCGGCGGCTCCGGGAGCTGAAGCGCCGGTACGACGCCGGGAACGTCTTCCGGGCCGGGTGAGGCGGGGAATCGGGCCGGAACCGGGCGCCATATACTCGGCCGGCCTGATCACACCGTTAGGGGAACCGTCTTGCGCACGATGAGTCACGAAGACTACCTCGGCATGCGGCGGTTCCCCGGGCTCGACGGCCTGCGCGCGCTGGCCGCGACGATGGTCATCTTCTTCCACTTCGGCGGGCCGAACTGGACGTGGCTGTCGGGCTGGGTCGGCGTCTACCTGTTCTTCGTGCTGTCCGGGTTCCTGATCACCACGCTGCTCCTGCGCGAGCAGGACCGGACCGGCCGGATCTCGCTGTCGAACTTCTACATCCGGCGCGTGTTCCGGATCCTGCCGCCGTACCTGGTGATCCTGGGCGGGATCGTCGCGTTCGTGATCCTGCGCGGCGAGTTCTACTCGCGGGACTTCCCGCAGGCGCTGAAGTACTACCTGACGTTCCTCAACGAGTTCCTGCCGGCGGCCACCACCGGAACGGACAACTTCTTCAGCGGCTCGTGGACGCTGGGGATCGAGGAGAAGTTCTACCTGGTCTGGCCGTTCCTGCTGGTGGCGATCGGGATCGGCGCGGCCAAGCGCAAGTTCCTGCTGGTCGGCGCGTCGATGGTGGCCCTGCTGGCCCTGGTCCCGCTGACCACCGGCGGCTTCGTCCTGAACGAATCCCAGACGGCGATCTACCGGTCGACGATCCACTACTTCATCCTGGCGGGCGGCTGCCTGCTGGCGATCCTGCTGCACTACCGCCGCGGCTACACCCTGCTGAAGCCCCTGACCCACCCGCTGGCGGCGATCCCGATCGTGGCGGCGTTCGCCCTGCTCCACACGAACTTCGACGACCTCTGGCACGAGACCCGCAACAACCTGTGGCTGCTGGTGGCGTACGCGGGGCTGACGATGCTGCTGCTGATCGTGCTGGTCAGCCCGGGCCCGCTGCGCTGGCTGCTGAGCACGGCCCCGATGCGCTTCGTCGGGGAGCGGTCGTACTCGCTGTACCTGCTGCAGGGGCCGGTGCACTTCGCGGTGGTCCAGGCAGTGCCGGGGCTCGCACCGCACCGGACGGTCTCGGCGGTGACCGTGTTCATCGTCGGCCTGGCGATCGCGGACCTGATCCACCGCTGGGTGGAGAAGCCGCTGATCGACGTGGGCAAGAGGATCATCGCGGCCAAGGAAGCCCGGCGCGAGCAGCGGCGGGAAGCGGAACGTCCTGCCGAGACCCGCGCCGAGCCCACGCCGGCGCCGATCGGCTCCTAGCGCTCCAGGACCACGATCGGGATGACCCGGTCGGTCTTCGTCTCGTACTCCGCGAAGCCCTCTGCGTGCGCCACCATGCCCGCGTACAGGCGGTCGCGCTCGGCGCGGTCGGCGATCACCGTTGCCGTGGCCTCGAACTTCTCCGTTCCGACCTCGACCGTCACCTTCGGGTTGGCCACCAGGTTGTGGTACCAGGCCGGGTTCTTCGGCGCGCCGCCCATCGAGGCCGCGATGACGTAGCGGTCGCCGTCCTTCGTGTACACCAGCGGGGACAGGCGCTCGGCTCCCGTCTTCGCGCCGATCGTGGTGAGCAAGAGCACGTTCTTGCCCTCGAAGTAGTTGCCGACCTTGCCCTCGTTGGCGCGGAACTCCTCGACGACCTGCTTGTTGAACTCGTTCATGTCGGCTGGCGTGGTCATGGGATCCCCTTGTTTCTGGCCGGTAGGCTCGAACGGGCGCGAGGTACGCTCGAGACAAGTGTTTGCTTTGCAAACAAAGCTACCGACGGGAGGTGAGTGGTGTCAACGGAGGCCGGACCGAGTGTCGAAGACGGCGTGCGGCAGCTCCTGCTGCTGATGCCACGCCTGGTCGGCCGGGCGAAGCGCACGCCGGTGCCGGCCGAGCTGAACGGCTGCGCGCTCGCGCCCCGGCACCTCTCGCTGCTTTCCTACCTGCTCTTCGACGGCCCGATGACCGTCACCGAACTCGCCACCCGCCTCCAGGTCGCGCCGACCACGGCCAGCCTGATGGTCGGCGACCTCAGCCGCCAGGGCGTGCTGAACCGCGACGAGGACCCGGCCGACCGCCGCCGCACGATCGTCAGCATCACCGAAGACAAGCGGCCGGCCGTCGACGCCTGGCTCGCGCGCGGCGCGAAAGCCTGGAGTGACGCGCTGACGCCGTTGACCCCCGCCGAACGTCAGCTGGTGATCGCCACGCTGGAAGCCTACGAACGCGGCACCTGCGACGGACCGGCCTGCTAGGCGTCGCCGCGCTTTTCGCGGGCCAGCCGGCGCTGGGCTTCCGCGCGTTCCCGGCACTGGCGGAGGAATTCCTCGTCGTCTTCCGGGTTCGTCGCGGCGAACCGGCCCGGCCGGTCGTATTCCGGGAACGCCGGCGCGTTCCGCTCGTACGGCCCGCGCGCCCGCGCCGCCTGCTGCGGACGCCCCGCGACCAGCCAGATGAGCGAGCCGACCAGCGGCACCACCAGCACGAGCAGCAGCCACAGCCCCTTCGGCAGGTTGCGGCAGGACCCCTCGTCGGTGGTGATCACGTCGACCAGGCAGAAGATCCACAAGCCGAACGTGACGACGCCGAGCAGGCCGTTGAAGTACAGCAATTCCCCGCCTTCCCCCGAGAAATGAACGCGGTAAGTCTTAGCAGAAGGCCGCCGCGGGTCACCAGCAGAACCGCGGGCATCCGGAGATTCGGCGCCGGAACCCACGAGATTTCCGTTTCCGTCAGGCGAAACCCGTGCAACGCCTCAAGAACACCGGCCGCCAGGGCGACAGCGTGCCGCGATCCCGGGCACGCGCGCGGCCCGGCCCCGAACGGCGTCCCGGCGAGGGACACCGTGACGTCGGCGCTGTCGATCCGGCGGCGGGTGGCCAGTACCGGCTGCTCCGCCGGTTTTCCGTGCCGCGCCGCCAAAAGCCCGTTGCCGATGAGGCCCGCCGTGGCGTCGCAGGCCTGGACGAGCAGGCCGATCCGGGCGGCGGCGAGCTCGGTCGGGCCGCCGCACACCGCGAGCAGCCGGGTCAACGCCGCTTCGGCGGCCGCGCCCGGCTCGACGTGCGGGTGGTAGGCCGCCGCGACCGGGACCACGTCGGCCGAGACGTCCGGCAGGCCCAGCGCCTCGGCGAGCACCCCGACCGGCACCGGCCGCGCGATCCCGGCCATCACGTCGACGACGTCGAGTCCGGCCACCAGCCGCCGAGTACGTGCAAAAGCGCTGTCCTGCAAGGCATCCGCGTCGACAGCGGCCAAGAGGTCCACCGCCAGCGCGCGCCGCCGGACGTGGTCGAGGCCGTTGCTGAAGCGGGCCACGGACGCGCGCAGCCAGGCGATGCTCCCCCGCGGCACGTCGGAGGGAACGGGCGGAACCGGCGCGGAAAGCGAAGTCATACCGCGAAGTTAGCGGCGGAAAACGTCGGCGAGCGCCGAAGTTACTGTGACAACCGGGGCTTCGCCCCGGGCCGGGGGCTCCGCCACCCGGAACCCCCGAAAGATTCAGAGCAGGGAGGCCGCCGGGAACCACGTCGCTTGCGGGCCACCACAGCGTTCCGGGCGCGGGACGTCGTGCTGGAACCACCACGCCTCGGTGACCCGGCCGTCCGGCAGCCGGTACGTCGGCGGGCCGGCGACGCGGAGGAGCCCGGCGGCCTGCAGCGACCGCGCGCTGGCGATGTTGCCGACCTCGGCGCCGGCACGCACCCGCGGCAGGCCGAGGTGGTCGTGGGCCAGCGTCAGCCCGGCCGCGAAGAGCACCCGCCCGTGGCCGCGGCCGCGGTAGGCGGGCGCGAGGTAGCCGCCGGTCTCCGGGCCGCCGTCTTCGCCGGTGTGCACGCTCACCAGCCCGGCGCAGCGGTTGGCTTCGAGATCGATCATCACCAGGTCGACGGACTGTGGATCGGGTGACGCCCAGTCCGGCCCGGTGCCGGGCACGACCCGCAGCGCGTCGGCCCGCGCCGGTTCGGCGACGATCGAGTCGCGCTGCCAGCCGAGCCACCGCTGCGCGGCCGGATCGCTGCCCCCGGCCACGGCGGCGGCGTACTCCCACGCGGTCGGGGTGCGGAACAGGAAGCGCCCGGAGCGCAGCACGTGGCCCTGCCGGTCGCAGGTCCGCTTGGTCATCAGGCGGCCCCGGCGGGTGAGCCGGTCGAAGATCCCCTTGGTGGCTGGCAGCATCGCGGCGAAATCGTAGCGGAGCGGACCGGCCGGGGTTGCTATCGTGGCGCGATGACGGCCGTACCCGAGGCAACCGAACTGGACGGCTCCGGCCGGTCCGCCCAGCCTCGCCAGCTCATCGTGACGGTGTACGGCCTCTACTCGCGCACCGAGGGCGGCTGGCTCTCGGTCGCGTCGCTGATCGATTTGCTGGCGGCCGTCGGCGTCGACGAGCCCGCGGTGCGCTCGTCGATCTCCCGGCTGAAGCGGCGAGGGATCCTCGAAGCGGTCCGCCGCGACGCGACGGCGGGCTACGAGCTGTCCGACGAAGCCCGCGAAATCCTGCGCGAGGGCGACGAGCGGATCTTCCGCCGCGGCCGCGCGACCCCGGCGGACGGCTGGCTGCTCGCGGTGTTTTCGGTGCCCGAGACCGAGCGCCACAAGCGCCACCTGCTGCGCACCCAGCTGGCCAGGATGGGTTTCGGCACGGCGGCCTCCGGCGTCTGGATCGCCCCGGCCCACCTCCACGCGGCGACCGAGGAAGCGCTCACCCGCCTCGGCCTGGCCGGGTACGCGGACCTGTTCCGAGCCGACCACCTGGCCTTCGGCGACGTCGCGGCGAAGGTCCGCGACTGGTGGGACCTCGACCGCCTGGACGAGCTGTACACGACGTTCCTCGACGAGCACGGCCCGGCACTGCGCCGCAAGACGGTGACGGACGAGCAGGCATTCGCCGACTACGTCCGAGTCCTGACCGGCTGGCGGCGGATGCCGTACCTCGACCCGGGCCTGCCGGCGGAGTTCCTGCCGGCGGGGTGGTCCGGGATCCGTGCGGCGGAGCTGTTCTTCGAGCTGCACGCGAAGCTGGAGACCCCGGCGAGGGCGTACGTCGCCAGGGCGATCAACCTCGGCTGAGCACCGCGAACCCCTGCACCTCCACCAGCGCCTCCGCGTCCCACAGCCGGGACACGCCGATGCCCGCCATCGCCGGGTACTCCGTTCCCGCCAGCCGCTTCCACACCCGGCCGATCTCGCGGGCGTGGTTGCGGTAGTCGGCCATGTCCACGATGTAGATCGTCACGCTGCACAGGTCCGCCGGTGACCCGCCCGCCGCGCGCAGGGACGCCAGCAGGTTGCCCAGCGCGCGCTCGAACTGCTCGACCACCCCCTCGCCGACGATCTTGTTCGACGCGTCCAGCGCGGTCTGGCCGGCGAGGAAGACCACCCGGCCCTCGGCCACCACCGCGTGCGAGAACCCGGACGGCTTGCCCAGCTCCGGCGGGTTGATGCGTTCCATGAGAAGACACCGTACGCCATCTTTCGCCTCATTGACGGTCGTACGCACCACGACATACCCTGGACGACGTGCGAATCGCGGTCATCGGTGGCGGCCCGGCGGGTCTGTACTTCGCCGCGCTCGCGAAGCAGCTCGGTCCCGGCCACGAAATCACCGTCTGGGAACGCAACGCCCCCGATGACACCTTCGGCTTCGGCGTCGTGTTCTCCGACGAGACCCTCGGCGGCATCGAGCACGCCGACCCGGCCGTCCACGACGCCATGAAGGCGGAATTCGCCCGCTGGGACGACATCGACGTCCACTACCGCGGCACGGTCACCACCTCCGGCGGCCACGGCTTCGCCGCGATGAGCCGCAAGCGCCTGCTCGGCATCCTGCAGAGCCGCTGCGGCGAACTCGGCGTCGGCCTGCACTTCCGGGAGGACGCCCCCGCCGACCTGAGCGGCTACGACCTGGTCGTCGCGGCCGACGGGGTCAACTCCGCCGTCCGGAACCGGTACGCCGGGACCTTCCGGCCGAGCGTCGAGACGCGCCGGTGCCGGTACATCTGGCTGGGCACGGACCTCGTGTTCGACGCCTTCAAGTTCTACGTCCTCGAAACGCCGGCCGGGATCATGCAGATCCACGGCTACCCGTACGGCCGCGACGGCAGCACGTTCATCCTCGAGGTGCAGGAGGACGTCTGGCAGCGGACGTTCGGCCCGATCGCGGCCACCGCGCTCAAGCCGGGCGAGAGCGACGAGAAGTCGATCGCGCTGATCCGCGAGCTGTGCTCCGACGTCCTCGACGGCCACCAGGTGCTGGCGAACAACTCGAAGTGGGTCTCCTTCGGCACGGTCCGCTGCGAGACCTGGGTGCACGAAAACGTCGTCCTCCTCGGCGACGCCGCGCACACCGCGCACTTCTCGATCGGCTCGGGCACGAAGCTGGCGATGGAGGACGCGCTCGCGCTGGCCGCGTGCCTGCACGAAACCGACGGCGTCACCGCGGCCCTGAAGGCCTACGAGCTGGAACGGCGGCCGGTCGTCACGTCGACGCAGCGGGCCGCGCAGGCCAGCCTCGAGTGGTTCGAGAACATCGCGCAGTACGCCCACCAGGAGCCGCCGCAGTTCGCGTTCAACCTCCTCACGCGCAGCCGCCGCGTCACCTACGACAACCTCCGCCTGCGCGACCCGGAGTTCGCCACCGAGCTGGACCACTGGTTCGCGCGCAAGCTCGGGACGACATCGCGGCCGCCGATGTTCCAGCCGTTCTCCCTCGGCGGGCTGGAGCTGCCCAACCGGATCGTCGTGTCCCCGATGGACATGTATTCCGCTGTGGACGGTGTGCCGGGCGACTTCCACCTGGTGCACCTGGGCAGCAAGGCGCTGGGCGGCGCCGGCCTGGTGATGACCGAGATGGTCTGCGTCTCCCCCGAAGGCCGGATCACCCCCGGCTGCGGCGGGCTGTACACGCCGGAACAGGAAGCCGCGTGGAAGCGGGTCGTCGACTTCGTGCACGGGCAGACGCCGGCGCGGATCGGCGTCCAACTGGGACACTCCGGGCGCAAGGGCTCGACGAAACTCATGTGGGACGGCATCGACGAGCCGCTGCCGACCGGCAACTGGGAGGTGTGCGCGCCTTCACCACTGCCCTATTCGGACCGGAACCAGGTTCCGCGTGAACTGTCCACTTCGGAGCTCGCGGAAATCCGCGATCAGTTCGTCACGTGCGCCGAGGCTGCGGGCCGGGCCGGGTTCGACGTCCTCGAACTGCACTGCGCGCACGGCTACCTGCTGTCTTCGTTCCTCTCGCCGCTGACGAACCAGCGCACGGACGCTTACGGCGGCTCGCTGGACAACCGGCTGCGCTTCCCCTTGGAGGTCTTCGACGCGGTCCGGGCCGCCTGGCCGGCCGAGCGGCCGATGACCGTCCGGATCTCGGCCACCGACTGGTGCGAAGGCGGCATCGACGCCGACGACGCCGTCGAGATCGCGCGGGCGTTCGCCGCCCACGGCGCCGCGGGCATCGACGTCTCCACCGGCCAGGTCGTCAGCGAGGAACGCCCGCAGTACGGCCGCAGCTACCAGACCCCGTACGCCGACCGCATCCGCAACGAAATCGGCGAGGAGTACGGGATCGCGGTGATCGCGGTCGGCGCGATCTCCTCCTACGACGACGTCAACTCGCTGGTCCTGGCCGGGCGCGCGGACCTCTGCGCCCTGGGCCGGACCCACCTCTACGATCCACAGTGGACGCTGCACGCGGCGGCCGAGCAGGGTTACCCGATGCCGTGGCCGAAGCCGTTCGCCGCGGGCAGCCGCAAGCCGCAGACGGGCCGCTCCGACGGGCCGGAGCCGCGTCTCGACCTCGTCCGGTCCGGTCCCGCCGGTACCGCACACGCCCGCTGGCGACCGGGAGCTTCGTCATGACGTTCACGCTGAACCCCGAGCAGCAGGCGTTCGCCGCCGACGTGCGGAAGCTGGCGAACGAGCAGCTGCTCCCGCTCGCCGAGTCCGGTGTGGAGGGTGCGGTCAACCGGCCGCTGCTGAAGGCGATGGGCGCGCTCGGTTTGCTCGCTCGGCTCTTCCCCGGTGTCGCCTCGGGAACGCCGTCGAGGCAGGCGGCCGCGACGGACCTGTGCATCCTGCGCGAGAACCTCGCCACGGTGAGCACCGAGGCCGAGACGGCGCTGGCTTTGCAGGGCTTGGGAAGCTACCCGGTCCTCCAGTCCGGAAGGGACGAACAGGTCGCGAAGTGGCTGCCCGCGGTGGCGGCAGGCGACGCGGTGGCGGCGTTCGCGCTGACCGAGCCGGACGCGGGCTCGGACGCGGCCGCGCTGTCGTTGTCCGCCGAGCCGGACGGCGACGGCTGGCGGCTCACCGGCGAAAAGATGTGGATCTCGAACGCCCCCGAAGCCGACTTCTACACGGTGTTCGCCCGCACGACGCCGGACGCGGGCTCGCGCGGGGTGAGCGCGTTCGTCGTCCCGGCCGACCGCCCCGGCCTCGGCGGCGAGCACCTCGACCTGGTCAGCCCGCACCCGATCGGCACCGTGACGTTCGAGGGCGTCGAGGTCCGGCGCGAGGAGCTGCTCGGCGAGGAGAACCGCGGCTTCGCCGTGGCGATGCGGACCCTGGACCTGTTCCGCCCGAGCGTCGGCGCGTTCGCCGTCGGCATGGCCCAGGCGGCACTGGACGCCACGGTGGACCACACCGGCGAGCGGGAAGCCTTCGGCGGGCCGCTGATCAAGCAGCAGGCGGTGGCCCACACGCTGGCCGAGATGGCCACCCGCACGGAAGCGGCGCGGCTGCTGGTCTACGCGGCGGCGGGTGCCTACGACGCGGGCGAGCCGAACCTCGGCGGCCGCGCGGCGATGGCGAAGCTGTTCGCCACCGAGGCGGCCCAGTTCGTCGTCGACTCGGCGGTCCAGCTCCACGGTGCACGCGCGCTGCGGCGCGGGCACCTGCTGGAGCACCTGTACCGGGAGGTCCGGGCACCCCGGATCTACGAAGGCGCGTCGGAGATCCAGCGCACGATCATCGCGCGCTGGCTGGCTTCCGCTCGATCCACCACTGGCTGAGCAGCAGCAGGGTCAGGACGCTCAGCACCCCGGACACGGTGGCGGCGCTGAGGATCATCGTCTCCTTGTCGAAGCCCCGCGGCATGACCACCAGGAAGCCGATCGGGGACAGCGCACGGGACATCAGCGTGTTCATGCACATCGCGAAGCTGCGGATCATCCACTTCCGGTGCTCGCCGTACCGGCGCTGCCGGATCGCCCGCCACCCGGCGATCGTGAAGGCGAGCCACAGCAACGCGGCCACGACGTCGAGGACGGCGACGACCGGCCCGAACGGGCTCACCGCGCCGATCGCCGCGGCCATCACGGCCGCCGGGATGGCCCCGCCGAAGACGTAGACGCGCCCGACGCGGCGGTGGACGACCGGGTGCGTCCGGCGCAGCCACGGCCAGACCTGCAGGATCACCCCGGCGATGGCGACGGTCCCGAAGGCGATGTGCGCGACGAGCAGCCAGTAGTGCGCGGCGAACCCGGCAGGCGCGGGCACGCGCGACCGCCCGGGATCGAGCGTGAGGTAGGGCGGAACGGAGAAGGCGAGGAAGACGGCGACGACCAGGGCGAGCGGCGCCACCCAGGGCCGTCGCCACCACTTCGGCGTCGTTCCGGCGGGTCTGACTTCGGTTTGCACGGACACTGCCACCCCCGAGGTCGGCTTTCTTCCCGACGCTAGGGAAGACCGTGGGGAGGAGGCCATGGGGTGGGCCACCGGCGTCCCGGTGGGGCCCACCCCACCGCCGTTCAGCTGCCGCGGACCCGCCGGACGGTGTCGCGGTAGAAGTAGCCGCTCTGCTTGATCGTCCGCTCCTGCGTCTCGTAGTCCACCCGGATCAGCCCGAACCGCTTCGCGTACCCGTACGCCCACTCGAAGTTGTCCAAAAGGGACCAGGCGAAGTAGCCGCGCACGTCCGCACCCGCCTGGCGGGCCGCCGCCACCGCCGCGATGTGCGAAGCCAGGTAGGCCGTACGGCCGTCGTCACGCACGAAGCCGGTGGAGTCCGGGTCGTCGTCGAAGGCCGAGCCGTTCTCCGTGATGTACATCGGCAGGCCCGGGTAGTCGCGGCCCAGTCGGGTCAGCAGCTCGGTGAACTTGCCCGGCAGGATCTCCCAGCCCATCGCCGTCGTCGGCTCGCCGAAGGGGACCACGCGCGACGTCGGTGCCCCGTCTTCGTCGACGGCGGAGCCGTTCTCGTCCACGCCCGAGAACTGCTGGCCGAAGTAGTAGTTCACGCCGAGGAAGTCCAGCGGGGTCGAAATGATCGACAGGTCGCCGTCCTGGACCGGGAGGCGGACCTCCCGCGCGGCCAGGTCCTCCACCACGTCCGCCGGGTAGCGGCCGTGGACCAGCGGATCCAGGTAGATGCGGACGCCGAGGCCGTCGGCCTGGCGCGCCGCGCGCACGTCCTCCGGGGAGTCCGTCGCCGGGTCGGCCGTGCACATGTTGAGCGTGATGCCGAACTGCGTGTCCGCCGGGGCCGCCTCGCGCATGCGCTGCACCGCCAGCCCGTGGCCGAGCAGCAGGTGGTGCACCGCGTGCAACCCCGCCGCGTAGTCACGCCGTCCCGGCGCCATCACGCCGTGCACGTACCCGTGCATCGCCGAGCACCACGGCTCGTTCAGCGTCGTCCAGTGGCGGACGCGGTCGGAGAGCCGGTCGAACACCAGCATCGCGTAGTCCGCGAACCGGTACGCCGTGTCGCGGGCCGGCCAGCCGCCCGCGTCCTCCAGCTCCTGCGGCAGGTCCCAGTGGTAGAGCGTCAGCCACGGCGTGATCCCACGGCTGAGCGTCTCGTCGACGAGCCGGTCGTAGAACCCGATGCCGGCCTCGTTGATGCCGCCGCGGCCGTGCGGCTGGACGCGGGGCCAGGAAACCGAAAACCGGTAGGTGTCCGCTCCGAGCGAGCGGACCAGCTCGATGTCCGACGGCATCCGGTGGTAGTGGTCGCACGCCACATCACCGGTGTCATTGTTGTCGATCGCCCACGGCACCTGGCAGAACGTGTCCCAAATGGACGGTGTGCGCCCGTCTTCGGCGACCGCCCCTTCGATCTGGTACGCGGCGGTGGCCACGCCCCAGCGGAAGTCCGGCGGCAGGGTGTCGATCAGCGCCTGCTGCTCGGCGGTCGCGGCAGTGGTCTCGGTCAAGGCAGCACTCCTCCAGTGGTACCGGACAGGTCGGACGGCGTTCAGGGAGCGGCGACGGGATGCAGCCAGCACGCCACTTCGCGCGCCGGGTCGCCGGGGGTGCCCAGCAGCGGCACGCGGTCGGGGCACGGCTCGAAAGCCTTGGGGCACCGGGGGTGGAACGCGCAGCCGGACGGCATCCCGCGTGTGTCCGGCGGCGACCCGGGGATCCCGCTCAGCTCGCGTCGCGGCCCGCGCAGCGCGGGGAACGAGTTCAGCAGGCCGTGGCTGTACGGGTGCAGCGCGTCCCGGTAGAGGTCCGACGCCGGCGCCTGCTCGACGATCCGGCCGCCGTACATGATCGCGATCCGGTCCGAGAACTCCACCAGCAGCGACAGGTCGTGCGTGATGAACAGGACCGAGAAGCCCAGCCGCTCCCGCAGCTCGACCAGCTGGCCCAGGATCTGCCGCTGCATGACGACGTCGAGCGCGGTGGTCGGCTCGTCCATGATGACGACCCGCGGTTCCAGCGCGAGCGCCATCGCGATCATCACCCGCTGCCGCATGCCGCCGGAGAGCTGGTGCGGGTACGCGTCCAGCCGGTCGGCCGAAATCCCCACCAGCTTCAGCAGGTCACGGGCCCGCGCGAGGCGGCTCGCCTTCGTGGTGCGCGGTTCGTGCGCCTTGATCACGTCGACGAGCTGCGTGACGACCTTGTGCACCGGGTTCAGCGAGTTCATCGCACCCTGGAACACGATGGACGTCTCCGCCCACCGGAAGTCGCGGAGCTGCTTGTCGGTCAAGCGGAGCACGTCGTACGGTTCGCCGTCCGCGGGGTGGTAGATCACCTCGCCGCCGCGGATCACGCCCGGTGGCGCGAGCAGCCGCGTCAGCCCGTAGGCCAAAGTGGACTTGCCGCTGCCGCTTTCCCCGGCCAGGCCGAGCACTTCGCCGCGGTGCAGCGTCAGGTGCACGTCCCGGACCGCGCGCACGGCTTCGTCGCCGACGCCGTAGTCGACGTCCAGGCCCTTGATCTCCAGCACCGGGTCCATCACGGCCGCTCCTCCCGCCCGAGCACGGGCGTGAAGCCCACGCGCATCCGGTGCGTCTTCCCGTCCGCGCCGCGCACGCGGGACTTGCCGCTGCCGCGCAGCCGCGGGCTGACGAATTCGTCGATGCCGAAGTTCAGCAGGGACAACGCCGTGCCGAGGATGGCGATCGCCAGCCCGGCCGGCACGAACCACCACCACGCGCCCTGGGCGAGCGCCTGCTGGCTCTGCGCCCAGAACAGGATCGTGCCCCAGTTCCAGTCGGACAGCCCGGAGACGCCGACGAAGGCCAGCGTGATCTCCGACATCACGGCGAAGATCACCGTGCCGACGAAGCTGGACGCGATCACCGCGGTCAGGTTCGGCAGGATCTCGAAGAAGATGATCCGCCAGGTCGACTCGCCGGTCGCGCGGGCCGCTTCGACGTACTCGCGGCCTCTCAGTGACAACGTCTGCGCCCGGAGCACCCGCGCGCCCCACGCCCACGACGTGAAGCCGATGATCACCGCCACCAGGATGTCGCCGCCGGTGGGCACCGCACTCCCGATGATGATGATCAGCGGCAGCGCCGGGATCACCAGGAACACGTTGGACAGTGCGGACAGGCCTTCGCCGGGGGTGCCGCCGAGGTACCCGGACGTCACGCCGACGATCACCGCGAGGATCGTCGCCACGATCCCGGCGGCCAGCCCGACCAGCATGACGCTGCGGGTGCCGACCACGACCTGGCTGAAGATGTCCTGGCCGAGGTGGGTGGTGCCGAACCAGTGCCGCGCCGACGGCGCCTCCAGCAGGTCGCTGCTGCGCGCCGACGGGTCGTACGGCGCGATCCAGTCCCCGATGATCGCAATCACCAGGAAGAAGCCGATGACGGCGACACCGGTGACGGTCTTGCCGCCGGTGAGGAACCGGAAGCGGCGCCGGCGCGCGACCGCTTCGAGCGGGAGGGCCTGTGCGGCCTTGACGTCCGCTGCGGGTACGGCCATGTCAGCCCTCCTTCCGGGTGCGCGGGTCGAGTGCGAGGTAGGCGACGTCGGCGAGCAGGTTCGCCACCAGCACCGAGAGCGTGATGATCAGGAAGATGCCCTGCATCAGCGGGTAGTCCTGGGAGCCGACGGCCTGGAACAGCTGGTAGCCGACGCCGGGGTAGGAGAAGACGATCTCCACCAGCAGCGTGCCGCCGACGATGAAGCCCAGCGCCAGCGCGAAGCCGGACACGCTGGGCAGCAGCGCGTTGCGGGCGGCGTACCCGACCATCACCCGGCGTTCCGGCAGGCCCTTGGCGTGCGCGACGGTCACGTAGTCCTCCGACGCGACCGTGACCATCATGTTCCGCATGCCGAGGATCCAGCTGCCCATCGAGCTGATCAGGATGGTCAGCGCGGGCAGCAGGCTGTGCTGGATCGCGCTGCCGATGAACGACGGGTCCCACCCGGGCACCGTGCCCGGGTCGTAGCCGCCGGACGACGGGAAGAAGCTGCCCGGGCCGGCCAGCAGCGTCAGCGCGATCAGGCCGAGCCAGAAGTACGGGATCGACGACAGGAACGTCGTCACCGGCAGCAGGCCGTCGACCCACGAGCCGCGCTTCCAGCCGGCCACCACGCCGAGCCCGGTGCCGATCGCGAACCCGACGACCGTGGTGATGCCGACCAGGATGATCGTCCACGGCAGGCTGTCGGTCAGCAGGTCGGACACCGGCGTCGGGAAGAACGTGAACGAGATCCCGAGGTCGCCGCGGAAGAGCTGGCCCCAGTAGTCGAAATACTGGGAGAGCACGCTCTGGTTCTTGTCCAGTCCGAACAGGACGTACAGCGACTCGATCGCGTCCGCGCTGATCATGCCCTGGTTCTTGGCGATCAGCGACTGCACCGGGTCGCCGGGGATCAGCCGCGGGATGAAGAAGTTGATGGTGACGGCGGCCCACGCGGTGAAGACGTAGAAGCCGAACCGTTGCAGCAGGTACCTCATCGGGCGGCCCCGTCGTACAGCCAGCAGGCGGCCCAGTGCCCCGGCGCGTCGCCGACGTCGAACCGCGGCGGCAGCTCGGTCTCGCACCGGGCCATCGCCACCGGGCAGCGCGGGTGGAAGCGGCAGCCCGCCGGCGGGTCGATCAGGCTCGGCGGTTCACCGGACCCGCGCTCGGCCGGCGCCTCCGCGGGGTCGCCGCCGCCCGCGATCCGGTCCGGGTCGGGTGCGGATTCGATGAGCAGCCGGGTGTACGGGTGCGCCGGCCGCTGCGTGATGGTCTCGCTGTCGCCGCCTTCGACCATCCGGCCCGCGTACATCACCATCGTCTCGTCGGCGAAGTAGCGCGCGGACGCGATGTCGTGCGTGATGTACAGGATCGCCAGGTGGAGGCGTTCCTTCAGGTCCCGCAACAGGTTCAGCACGCCGAGCCGGATGGAGACGTCCAACATGGACACCGGCTCGTCGGCCAGCAGCGCCTCCGGGTCGGCGCCGAGCGCCCGCGCGATCGCGACGCGCTGGCGCTGCCCGCCGGACAGCTCGTGCGGGAACTTGTCGATGTAGCGCTCGGGCGGCGTCAGCTGGACGCGGGAGAGCAGCTCGTGCAGCGCCTTCTCCAGGTCGTCGCCCGCCCGGCCGTGGATCTTCAGCGCCCGCGTCAGGTGGTAGCGCACGGTGTGCACCGGGTTCAGGGACGCGAACGGGTCCTGGAAGATCATCTGGACCCGGCGGGCGTAGGCGCGGAACGCCCTGCCGCGCTTGACGTCCACCGTCTCGCCGTGCAGCCGGATGTCGCCGCCGGTGCGCGGGTAGAGCCCCGCGAGCAGGCGCGCGACCGTCGACTTGCCCGAACCGGACTCGCCGACCAGCGCGGTGACGCGGCCGCGGCGGAGCGTCAGGGTGACGTCGTCGACGGCCTGGATGCTGCGCCGGGGACCGGTCAGCGCGGCCCGGCTTTTGCGGCGCACCGGACTGCGTCTGATAAAGAAGTGTTTGGTGAGGCCCGCGGCCTCGAGGACCACGGGGAGGTCCCCCTCCGACCCGACGGCGACGGGGTCGGAGGGGGACTGCTCGGTCGTCACTGCTGAATCCGCCATCGTCAGGCCGCGGGCTTGAGGTGCAGGACGATGTCGAGCGCGTTGCGCAGCGTCGGCTGGGCCGGCGCGTACGGGTTGGCGTCGTCCGGCCAGCCGACCCAGTTCTTCGTGCTGTACTCGCCGCCGGAGTTGGCCGCCGAGGTCGGGATCATCGGCTGCTGCTCGATCATGATCTTCTGCAGCGTGGCCATCGCGGCGGTGCGGGCGGCGTCGTCCTCGGCGTTGGCGTAGGTCTCGAGCGCCTTGGTCGCCTCGTCGTTCTTGAAGCGGCCGTAGTTGCCGTTGATGCCACCCTGGCCGGTCGGCTTGTAGCGGTTGCCGTCCATGACGTCGCGGTACATGTCGTACGGCGTCTGCCCGTCGTTGGTCCAGTGCATCAGGCCCTCGAAGTCACCGGTGTCGACCGACTTCATCCAGGCGTCCTGGTTCATCTTCTCGACCGTGGCGGTGATGCCGATCTGCGCCAGGTTGTCCTTGATGATCTCCAGGTCGGTGACGTAGTCCGACCAGCCGGACGGGACGGTGAGCTTGATGGCGACCGGCTTGCCGCTCGGGTCGGCCAGCTTGTCGCCGTTGAACTTGTAGCCCGCGCCGGTCAGCAGCGACTTCGCGCCCGCGACGTCGAGCTGCACCGACTGGCCCTTGTACTGCGGCGCGATGAACGGGTCGCCCGCCGGCGTCGGAATGCCGGTGACCTGGTCGTTCTTCGGGTAGAAGTAGCCGGCCTCACCCTGGTTGAAGATGTCGTCGCGGTTGATCACCTTGTTGATCGCCTGGCGCAGCTTCGCGTCGTTCCACGGCGCCTTCTCGGTGTTGAACCACAGGCCGTGGACGGCCAGCTGCGCGGGGAACCACAGCTTGTAGTGCTGCGGGTCCTTGTTGGTGTAGACGGCCTTGTAGTTCGGGATGAACACGAAGCTCCACTCGGAAGCCCCGTTGACCAGCGCGCTGACCTGCGCGTTGTTGTCGGTGTAGGAGGTGTAGCGGATCTCCTTGACCTTCGGCGCTTCCTGCCAGTAGCCGCTGTCGCGCCGCACGACGATCATCGTCTGCGGGGTGGCCGACTTGAGCGTGTACGGGCCGGTGCCGATCGGGTTCTTCACCAGGTCGAGCGCCGGGTCCTTGACGTCCTTCCAGACGTGCTTCGGCACGACGAGCGTCTGCAGGATCTTGACCTGGTTGACGAACTGCGAGTTGTCGAAGCCCAGGGTGACCTGGTTGCCGGCCGCGGTGATGTCCTTGTACGGGACGGCGTCGACGTTCAGCGCCTTGTTGTCGCGCAGCAGCTGGAACGTGTAGGCGACGTCCTCGGCGGTCATCGGCTGGCCGTCGGAGAACTTGACGCCGTCACGGACGGTCAGGACCAGCTTCCTGTAGTTGTCCGTCCAGTCCCACTTGGTGGCCAGCCACGGCTTCGCCGGGTCCTGGGGCTTGACGCGGTTGTGCATGGCCAGGGGCTCGTAGATCATCCACCGGTAGCCCATGTTCGACAGGGCGGAGGTCTCCAGGAACGGGTTGTTGTTCTCCGCCTGCGGGCCGTCCGGCTTGCCGACGGTGAGCACGGCGTCCGGGTTGCTCTGGGCGGCGTTGGAACTGCCGCCCGAGCACGCCGTGAGCCCGCTCAGTGCGGTGATGGCTATGAGCGCTGCGACGACGGAGCGCTTGACTCGCATCGGTTCCTCCTGGTCATCGACGACTTGCGTGCTGTCGACTGGTAGCGAGCCCCGACCGCCGGCGACCGAACGACGTCCCGAAGTCAACCCGGGTGACTCGGGTCACGTCAATAACACGGCGGTAACATTTTGTGCCTAAGTTTAAGTACTGAAAGAACGCGCGGTCTGGACCAAACGATCGAACTAGGCCTTGCCGCGCAAGGGTTTCAGGCCGTGCGGCCGCCGTTCGCCAGCAGCTGCGCGATCGGCAGGGTGGCCGCGCCGAGCGCGACCGCCTCGGGCCCCAGCCTGCCGAGGACGACCTCGGTGCGCTCGGCGAGGTAGTCCAGGGCGTGCCGGCCGACGGCGTCCCGGACGGCCGGGAGGATCGCCTGCCCCATGATCGCCCCGGCCGAGCCGGAAAGCACCACCCGATCGGGGCTGAGCAGGTTGATCAGGTTGGCGATGCCGATGCCCAGGTACTCGCCGGTCTCGGCGAGCACGTCGGCCGCCGGGCCGCCGCCGGCCGCCTCCTCGACGATCCGGGCCAACTCGCCGTCGCTTTCGTCCCCGATGACCGGTTCCTTGCCGACGCGGACGGCGTAGTGGCGGACGACCGCCTCGGTGCCGACGTAGGCCTCCAGGCAGCCGTGCGAGCCGCACCGGCAGGCCGCGCCGGCCGCCTTGACGACGGTGTGGCCCCACTCGCTGGTGGTGATGCCGGGGTGCGAGCGCCCGGCCGTCGCGACGGCGGCCCCGACCCCGACCCCGAGGAGGGCGACGATGGCGCGTTCGGCGCCCCGGCCGGCGCCGCGCCAGGCCTCGGCCTGCCCGAGCGTGCGCGCGCGGTTGTCGAGGTGCAGCGGCGCCTCGATGTGCGGGTGGATCAGCTCGGCGAAGTTCACGCCGCGCCAGCCGAGGGTGGGCGCGTGCACGATGCCGCCGTCGCGGACCGCCCCCGGCACGCCGATGCCGACGCCGAACACCGCGTCCGGATCGCCGTCTTCGAGCACTTCGGCGATGCCCGTGCGCACCAGGCCGGCCACTTCGTCCGGGTCGAGCCGGGTGCCGACGAGCGGGTGGCGCACGGTCCCGAGGGTGCCGAGCGCGCAGTCGAACAGGCCGACTTCGACGTGCGTCTCGCTGACGTCGACGCCCACGACGTGCCCGAAGTCCGGCCGGACGGCCAGCAGCGTCCGCGGCCGCCCGCCGTCCGATTCGACCGATCCGGCCTCGGCGACGACCCCGTCCGCGATCAGCTCGGAGACGACGTTGGTAACGGTGGCGGCCGACAGTCCCGATTCAGCTACCAGTTCCAGTCTGCTGATGGGACCGCGGAGGTAGAGCGAGGAGAGCAGTGCCGCGCGGTTGTGCCGCCTGAGGTCACGGGTCGTCTGGCGCACCACCTGGGTCACCGGGAGGATTCTGCCAGACCTCGGCCCGGTCACCATGGGTTCGGGACTTAGTTCACCACTTAATACATAGCCACAACTTACGGTGATCAGGCATCCTGTCAGAGAGCCGGTAAGAGTTCAGATGGGTTGCCCATGGCGAGCAAGCGCACCACCGTCCGCGATCTGCGGAGGCACAACCGATCCCTGCTGCTGTCGAAACTGTACTTCGACGGCCCGCTGTCGAGGCACGAACTCAGCCAGCTCACCGGATTGAGTGCCGCCACCGTGAGCAACGTGACCGCCGAACTGGGTGAAGAACGCCTGATCACGGAAGCCGGCCAGGTCGAGTCGGACGGCGGCCGGCCCCGGGTGCTGCTGCGCGTGGACCCGGCGTACGGGCACGTCGCGGGCGTCGACATCGGCGAGACGGGCGTCAAGGTCGAGCTGTTCGACCTGGCGATGAACCGCCTGGCGACGGTCGAGCACCCGCTCCCGAAGGCCCCCGACCCGGCGACGGCGGTCGAGCAGGTGACGTCCGGGCTGCGCGAGGTGTTCGCGAGCGCGGGCATCGACGAGTCGGGCGTGCTGGGCGTCGGCATCGGCGTGCCGGGCACGGTCGAGCAGGGCGCGCGGGTGCTGGTCCACGCCCCGACGGTCGGCTGGGACGGGGTGCCGTTCGCCTCGCTGCTCCTCGACGCGGGGGTCGGGTTGCCGCTGTTCATCGACAACGGCGCGAAGACGCAGGGCCAGGCGGAGATGTGGTTCGGCGCGGGCCGCGGGGCGCGCCACGCGGTGATAGCGCTGATCGGCTCGGGCGTCGGAGCGGCGGTGGTGACGGACGGGACGACGTACCGAGGCTCGACGAGCAGCGCGGGCGAGTGGGGCCACACGACGATCGCGTACGGCGGTCAGGAGTGCCGCTGCGGTTCGCGCGGATGCCTGGAGGCGTACATCGGCGCGGGCGCGGTCCTGGCCCGCTACCGGCGGGCGCGCGGGAAGGACATCACGGGCGAGGACGAGCAGGCCCGCTTCTCGGCGCTGTTGTCGGCGGCCCCGAAGTCCAAGACGGCGGCCCGCGTCCTCGACGAGACGGCGGGCTATCTGGGCGCGGGCATCGCAAACTTGATCAACTTGTTCAACCCGGAGCGCATCGTGATCGGCGGCTGGGCAGGGCTGGCACTGGGCGAGCAGCTCCTGCCGAGAATCCGCGAGGCGGCGGGCGAGCACGCGCTGCGCCACCCGTTCAGCCAGACATCGATCCAGCTGGGGTCCTTGGGCCTGGACGCGGTGGCAACGGGCGCAGCAACGTTACCGGTGGCGGACCTCCTGGAGCAGGGAGCAACGTCAAGGTTGGCCAAGCCGCAAGCCCCGAACTCCGACGCGGCATAACACCGAAACCGGACACACGGCGGCGCAAGCCGCCCACCAACCACCCACCCAACGGGCACCGAACCCGAAACCCGGAACCGACGAGGACCCAGACCTCCCCCGCACCCCGATCCGAAGCCCCAACACGGCCGGCGGCGCCGGGTCAAGGCATCTTTCCCGCCTTGACGCGGCGCCGCCGGCCGTAGTCACAATCGGGCTTCGGGGTGCCGGAGGAACACAGCAGAACCGCCACCCGAGTCCGGAAGACAACCCAGCGCGAGCCAAAGCGCCGCACAGCCCGGAAGACCACCGAACGCGGGTCAAAGCCACCGCGGTCCGGAAGAGCACCCGAAGCCACCGCCCGGTCCGGGAGCCCACCCGAAGCGGGCCGAAGCAACCATGCCCCGCTGACCGGGAACCACCCCCACCAGCACCGCAGCCCACACCCCACCTCCCACACACCCTTAATTCGGGTTGAAAAAAAATGACCACCCAACGGTTGCCCGGCTTGTCTGGACCATGCATACTTTGTTGCCAGGCACAACAAAGCGCCCGCCGTTGCTCGCCGAGTCCGACCCCGCCCAGGACAGCGAGCGCCGGCTGATCGGTCGCGCCTGCCGCCGCCCCGGCATGCGAGGCCAACCCCCTCCCCGCGTTCCGTGCTGCGCGCGGAACGCCGTCCCCCCACGGTGAGAGAGGCGACAACGATGTCCACCTCCAAAAAGAAGCGCTGGGCGGCACTCTTCGCCGCCTGCTCGCTGCTCCTGCTCGGGCAGCAAGCCCTCACGATGGCCCCGGCGGAAGCGGCCGCCACCTTCACCGACGACTTCAACGGCCCCGCGGGGTCCGCCGTCGACGGGTCGAAGTGGCAGCTCGAAACCGGCGACAACGTCAACAACCACGAACGGCAGTACTACACCTCCGGCACCAACAACGCCCAGCTCGACGGGCAGGGCCACCTCGTCATCACCGCCAAGAAGGAAAACCCCGGCAACTACAACTGCTGGTACGGCCGCTGCGAGTACACCTCGGCCCGGCTCAACACCGCCGGCAAGTTCAGCCAGGCCTACGGCCACTTCGAAACCCGCATGAAACTCCCGCGCGGCCAGGGCATGTGGCCCGCTTTCTGGATGCTCGGCGGCGGGAACTGGCCCACCGACGGCGAGATCGACGTCATGGAGAACGTCGGCTTCGAACCGAACACCGTGCACGGCACCATCCACGGCCCCGGCTACTCCGGTTCCGGCGGCATCGGCGCGGCCTACAACGGCCCGAACTTCTCCGACGACTTCCACACCTACGCTGTCGACTGGGCGCCCAACCAGATCAAGTGGTACGTCGACGGCAACCTCTACCAGACGCGCACCCCGGCGGACCTCAACGGCAACCGCTGGGTCTACGACCACAACTTCTTCATCATCCTCAACCTCGCCGTCGGCGGGTACTGGCCCGGCGACCCCAACAGCAGCACGCAGTTCCCGCAGCAGCTGATCGTCGACTACGTGCACGTGACCAACTCCTCCAGCCAGGGCGGCGGCCGGACCGGCACCATCACCGGCATCGGCGGCAAGTGCGTCGACGTCGCCGGCGCGAACGCCGCCAACGGCACGCCGATCCAGATCACCGACTGCAACGGCAACGCCGCGCAGAGCTGGACCGTCGGCACCGACGGCACCATCCGCGCCCTCGGCAAGTGCATGGACGTCTCCGGCGCGGGCACCGCGGACGGGACAGCCGTGCAGCTCTACGACTGCAACGGCACCGGCGCCCAGCAGTGGGTCGTGACCGGCGCCAAGGACATCGTCAACCCCAACGCGAACAAGTGCCTCGACGCCACCGGAAACTCCAGTGCGAACGGCACCCGCCTGCAGATCTGGACCTGCGGCGGCACCGCCAACCAGAAGTGGACCACTCCCTGATCGCCCGGGCCGGGAGCGCGTAGCTCCCGGCCCGCTCCCCAAGGAGAACTACCAGTGCGGCGAATCCTCGTCGCGCTAATGGGCTGTGCCCTGTTAGCGCTTTCCTTCCTCACGACCGGCTCCGCGCAGGCGGCGGTGAACGCCGGTCCGTCGGCGAGCCAGCTGCTCGCCAAAACCCAATCCTGCCAACAGATCTCGAACGGGAAGTATTCCTTCGACGAAGGCGGCGCGGCCACCGTACCCGTCTGCCAGGCGAACGGTGCGGTGTTCTTCACGGCCGACATGGACATCGACTGCGACGGCGTCCGCACCACGCAGTGCAACGAGAACACCGACTGCTGCTTCTACCCCGACACCGCGTTCCACACCTCGACCGACCAGCCGCTCAACGCGGCGCAGCTGCCGTACATCGTGCTCCCGCAGCCGACGTCCACTTGGGACTACCGCAACTACGGCATCGACGGCGGATCGGTCGTCGCGGTGATCTACAACAACCAGGTCACCTACGCCGTGGTCGGTGACACCGGCCCGACGAGCATCATCGGTGAAGCGTCCTACGCCACCGCCGTCAGCCTCGGCATCAACCCCGACCCGAAGAACGGCGGCACCGAGGGTCCGGTGACGTACATCGTGTTCCCGAACACGCACGTCAACCCGATCGAGAACCACGCCAACGCGGTCAGCCTCGGCGAGCAGGTCGCGACGCAGTTCGCCGGCGGCACGACACCGCCGCCCACACAGAACGCCGGTGCGATCACCGGTATCGGCGGCAAGTGCGTCGACGTCGCCGGGGCCAGCAACGCCAACGGCGCCGCCGTCCAGCTCTACGACTGCAACGGCACCAGCGCTCAACAGTGGACGGTCAATTCGGACGGTTCCGTCCGCGCGCTCGGCAAGTGCCTCGACGTCACCAGCGCGGGCACCGCGAACGGCACGCAGATCCAGCTCTGGGACTGCAACGGCTCGGGCGCCCAGAAGTGGACCGCCAACGCGGCGAAGAACCTCGTGAACGCCGGCTCGGGCAAGTGCCTCGACGCGACCGGCAACTCCAGCGCCAACGGGACCCGGCTCCAGATCTGGACCTGCGGGTCCGGCGCGAACCAGAAGTGGACTCTGCCATGAGAAAGCGTTCTCTCCTCGCGGCGACAGCCGCCGTGGCGCTCACCGCGGCCACCTTCGCCGTCCCCGCGCAAGCCGCGGGCGAAACGGTCAACGTCTGGCTCACCACGACCAGCGACTCCGGCGGCCGGACCGTCACGCGCGGCCTCCAGCAGCAGACGCCGGTGACGTTCGCCGCCGGCACCGGCAGCGGCGGCGTGACCATCAACGTCAACGAAAACACGACCTACCAGCAGTTCGAAGGCGGCGGGGCGTCTTTCACGGACACCGCGGCGTGGCTGCTGAACTCCAGCGGCGCGCTGTCACAGGCCACCCGCGACGACACCATGCGCAAGCTGTTCGACCCGAACAGCGGCATCGGGCTGAGCTTCATCCGCAACCCGCTCGGCGCGTCCGACCTGGCCCGCTACAGCTACACCTTCGACGACATGCCGGCCGGCCAGACCGACCCGAACCTGACGCACTTCTCGATCGCCCACGACCAGGCCGACGTGCTGCCGCTGACCAAGCAGGCCAAGCAGCTCAACCCGCAGGCCAAGGTGATGGCGTCGCCGTGGAGCGCGCCGCCGTGGATGAAGGACAACGACAGCTACCTGCTGGGCTGGGTCGAATCGCAGTACTACCCGGCCTACGCGCAGTACTTCGTCAAGTACCTGCAGGCCTACCGGGACGCCGGTGTGCCGATCGACTACGTCTCGATGCAGAACGAGCCGACGTGCTGCTCGAGCTACCCGTCGACCAACTGGAACGGCGCAGGCCTCGCGTACTTCGCGAAGAACAACCTGCTGCCCGCGCTCCAGAACGCGGGTCTGTCCACAAAGGTCCTGGCCCTCGACTGGAACTGGGACACCTACGCCTCCTACGGCGCGCCCACCCTGGACGACGCGGCCATCCGCAACCACCCGAACTTCGGTGGCGTGGCCTGGCACGGCTACGGCGGCGACATCGCGCAGCAGACGACCACGCACAACCAGTACCCGAACGTCAACGCCTACTCGACCGAGCACTCCGGTGGCACCTGGATCTCGAACCAGCAGGCCGAGGACATGAACAACATCGTGGACTACACCCGGAACTGGTCGAAGAGCTTCGTCAAGTGGAGCCTCGGCGTCGACCAGAACATGGGCCCGCACAACGGCGGCTGCGGTACCTGCACCGGCCTGATCACCGTCCACAACGGAGACTCGCGCAGCGGGCAGGTCGACTACACCGTCGAGTACTACACGATGGGTCACCTGACGAAGTTCGTGAAGCCGGGCGCGTACCGGATCGACTCGAACGACAACTCGACCGTCCGCAACGTCGCCTGGAAGAACCCGGACGGCTCGAAGGCCCTGATCGCGTACAACTCGAGCACGGGCAACCAGAGCGTGCGCGTCAACTGGGGCAACTCGTCGTTCAACTACACGCTGCCCGGCCACACCTCGGCGACGTTCACCTGGAACGGCACCCAGGGCAACGGCGGCACCACCGGCAAGACCGGCCCGATCACCGGTGTCGGCGGGAAGTGCATCGACGTGGCCGGGGCCAGTAGCACCAACGGCACCGCGGTCCAGCTCTACGACTGCAACGGCTCGAGCGCCCAGCAGTGGACCGTCGGCACCGACGGCACGATCCGCGCGCTGGGCAAGTGCCTCGACGTCACCGGACAGTCCACGGCGGACGGTGCGCAGCTGCAGCTCTGGGACTGCGGCGGGACGGCCAACCAGAGGTGGGCCGCGAACGCGGCCAAGGACCTCGTCGGCGCCGGCTCGAACAAGTGCGTCGACGCGACCGGCAACTCCAGCGCCAACGGCACCCGGCTGCAGATCTGGACCTGCACCGGCGCCGCCAACCAGAAGTGGAACGTGCCCGCATGAAGAAACTCGCAGCATTCGGTGCTCTCGTAGCAGCGGCATCGGCGCTGGTGCTCGCCCCCGGCGTCGCGCAGGCGGCGACCGGGCCCATCACCGGCATCGCCGGCAAGTGCGTCGACGTCAACGCGGCGAGCACCGCCAACGGCACGGCGATCCAGCTGTACGACTGCAACGGCACGAACGCCCAGCAGTGGACGGTCGGCTCCGACGGATCCCTGCAGGCGCTGGGCAAGTGCCTGGACGTCACGAGTGCGGGCACCGCGAACGGCACCACGGTCCAGCTCTGGGACTGCAACGGCTCGGGCGCCCAGAAGTGGACCGCCAACTCGGCGAAGAACCTGGTCAACGCCGGGTCCGGCAAGTGCCTCGACGCCACCGGCAACTCCAGCGCCAACGGGACGCGGCTGCAGATCTGGACGTGCGCGAGCACGGCCAACCAGCAGTGGACGCTGCCCAGCGGCGGCACCACCCCGCCGCCCGGGCCCGGGGTGATGGCCGTGGCGCCGTACCTCTACAACGGCTGGGGCGACCCGCCCAACCCGGCGACGATCCAGAACGCCACCGGCGTCAAGTGGTTCACGCTGGCGTTCATCCTGTCCAACGGCTACTGCAACCCGCAGTGGGACGGCGGCCGCGCGCTCACCGGCGGCGTCGACCAGAACACGATCAACACCGTCCGCGCGGGCGGCGGCGACGTCATCCCGTCGTTCGGCGGCTACTCCGGCAACAAGCTGGAGTCCTCCTGCGGCAGCGCGGGCGAGCTGGCGGCCGGGTACCAGAAGGTGATCAACGCCTACGGCCTCAAGGCGATCGACATCGACATCGAGGCCGACGCCTACAGCAACCCGACGGTGCAGCAGCGCACGGTCGACGCGCTGAAGACGGTCCGCGCGAACAACCCGGGCATCAAGATCTACGTCACCTTCGGCACCGGCCAGTCCGGACCGGACAACAGCCTGGTCAACCGGGCGGCGCAGGCCGGGCTCACGGTCGACGGCTGGGTCATCATGCCGTTCGACTTCGGTGGCGCGGGCCAGAACATGGGCACGTTGACGCAGCGGGCGGCCGAGGGCCTCAAGAACGTCGTCAAGAGCGCGTACGGCTACGACGACGACACGGCCTACCGGCACATGGGCATCTCGTCGATGAACGGCATCACCGACAACAGCGAGACGGTCACGCTCGACGACTTCACCACGATCCTGGGCTACGCGAACTCCCACCACCTGGCCCGGTTGACGTTCTGGTCGGCGAACCGCGACCGCCCCTGCCCCGGCGGCTACCCGAACAACGACACCTGTTCCGGTGTTTCCCAGCAGGCGTGGGACTTCACCAGGATCTTCGCCCGCTACGCCGGCTGACCCCGGCACCAGGAAGGCCCGGCCGGGTTCCGGCCGGGCCTTCGTGCGGTCGGGCTGCCGGGCCGCGGCCCTGGGGAAGCGGCGACCCGGCAGCGAGGGGCTCCGCCTGCCGCTGGGGGTCTCCGGCGGCGGAACCGCCACCGAGGTTATCGACCGCGTGTACCCCGCGGCGGGTGCTCGGACCGTCCGGACGCCAACCGTGCCCGAACTGACCTACTCCGCCGCCGCGCTGGCCGCCCGGGCCGCCTCGGCACGGTCGGCGTACGCGCCCACCAGCTGTTCTTCGGCGTCTTCGAGGTACTTCAGCAGCAGCTGCTCCGCGCCCGCGCCGTCGCCGGCCTCGATGCGGTCGAGGATTTCGTGGTTGCGCGGCAGGTAGCGCTCGTGGAAGCGCCGCGGCTCGGCCATGATGTGGAACACCAGCCGCAGCTCGGCGGTCAGCCGCCCGACCAGCTCGTTGACCCGCTCGCTGCCGGACAGCGCGGCGAGCTCCTGGTGGAACCAGACGTTCGCGGTACCGAGGTCCTTCCAGTTGCCGCTGCGCGCGGCCTCGTCGCCGATGTCGACCTTCTCCTTGATCCGCGCGAAGGACGCCGGCTTGGCCGTGACCCCGCGGACCGCCGCGCACTCGATGATCTTGCGCACCCGGTAGATGTCGGTGACGTCTTCGACGCTCGGGATGCGGACGAAGACCCCGCGGTTGAGCTCGTGCGCCAGCAGCCGCTCGTGCGTGAGCAGCCGGAACGCTTCGCGGAGGGTGTTGCGGGAGACCCCGAGCGCGTTGCCGATGTCCTGCTCCGAGAGCCGCCCGCCGGGGAGGAAGAAGCCCTCCGCGATGCGCTTGCGGAGGACGCCGGCGACCCGCTCGGCCGTGCTCTTGCGCGTGACCAGGCCGCGGTCGGCTTCGAGGCCCGTGACGACGCTGTCTTCGATGACCACGAGGACAAGGCTACCCGCCACTCGGGGGACGATCCAATTGGCATCTTGTGGAATTGTTCAACAATCCCTACCGTGTGAGGCACGCCACGATGAGAGACACTGGCCAGGAGGTGCCCCATGACTGCCACAACCGCAACCGAGGCCCGGCCGTTCGACTGGTTCCGCACACTCGGGAAACGTGGCCGCCGCGCCTTCCTGGGCGCGTTCGGCGGGTACGGCCTGGACTCGTTCGACTACCAGACCCTGCCGCTCGGCCTGGCCGCGATCACCGCCTACTTCGGCATTTCGAGCGGTGAAGCCGGCCTGCTCGGCACGACGACGCTGGTCGTGTCGGCCGTCGGCGGCGTCGGCGCCGGCATGCTGGCCGACCGGATCGGCCGCGTCCGGACGCTGCAGATCACCATCGCGATGTACACGATCTTCACCGTGCTCTGCGGCTTCGCGCCGAACTTCGAGACGCTGCTGGTCTTCCGCGCGCTGCAGGGCCTCGGCTTCGGCGGCGAGTGGGCGGCCGGTGCGGCTCTGGTCGCCGAGTACTCGCAGGCGAAGTACCGCGGCCGGACCGTGGCCTTCGTGCAGAGCGCGTGGGCGGTCGGCTGGGGCCTGTCGGTGATCGTCTACACCGTCGTGTTCAGCGTCGCGAGCGACGACGTCGCCTGGCGGATCATGTTCTGGACCGGCGTCATCCCGGCGCTGCTCGTGCTGTGGGTCCGCAAGAGCGTCCAGGACGCGCCGCGCGCCGAGGAGCGGCTGAAGGCCGAGCGCCCGAAGGGGACGCTCAAGCAGATCTTCAAGGCCGATCTCCTGCGGACGACGTTCTTCGCCGCGCTGCTGGCCACCGGCGTCCAGGGCGGGTACTACACGATCTCGACGTGGCTGCCGTCCTACCTGAAGAAGACGCGCGAGCTGACCGTGATCGGCACCGGCGGCTACCTCGCGTTCCTCATCACCGGCGCCTTCGTCGGGTACGTCTGCGGCGGCTACCTGACCGACCTGCTGGGGCGCAAGAAGACCTTTCTGACGTTCGCACTGCTGTCGGCCGCGCTGATCGTCGCGTACACGCAGATCCCCAAGGGGGCCAACGGCCTCGTGCTGGTGCTCGGCTTCCCGCTCGGCTTCTCGATGTCCGCGATCTTCAGCGGCTTCGGCGCGTTCCTCGCCGAGCTGTACCCGACCGCGCTGCGCGGCACCGGGCAGGGCTTCACGTACAACTTCGGCCGCGCGGTCGGGGCGATCTTCCCGACCGTCGTGGGCTTCCTCGGCGCCGGTGGCGCGATCGTGTTCGGCGCGCTCGGGTACGGCATCGCGGTGCTGGCCCTGCTCGGGCTGCCGGAAACCCGCGGTATCGAACTCGTGGACTGAGGGGGCGAAATGACGACCTTCGACGAACCGGCCACCTACACCCCGGCGCAAGCGCGGGCGGCGTTCCGCACCGGCACCGCCCACCCGACGACGGGCTGGGCCAGCGGTTTCACCCAGACCAACCTGATCGCCGTACCCGAGGACTGGGCTTACGACGTCCTGCTGTTCTGCACCCGCAACCCGCAGGCGTGCCCGCTGCTCGACGTCACCGACCCCGGTGACCCGGCCACCAAGCTCGCCGAGGGCGCGGACCTGCGCACCGACCTGCCGCGCTACCGGATCTGGCAGAACGGCGTCCTGGCCGGCGAGGTGTCGGACGCGACCGGTCTGTGGCGCAGCGACATGGTCGCCTTCTCCATCGGCTGCAGCTTCACGTTCGAGACGGCGCTGGCCGCCGAGGGCGTCCCGCTGCGGCACGTCGACCAGGGCCGCAACGTCGCGATGTACGTGACGAACCGGCAGTGCGAGCCCGCCGGGCGGCTGTTCGGCCCGATGGTGGTGTCGATGCGGCAGATCCCGGAGGACCGGGTCGCCGACGCGATCCGGATCACCCGCGCGATGCCCGCCGTGCACGGCGGCCCGGTGCACGTCGGCGATCCGGGTGCGCTGGGCATCACGGACCTGTCCCGGCCGGACTTCGGCGATCCGGTGGCCGCCGAGCCCGGCGACGTCCCGGTGTTCTGGGCCTGCGGGGTCACGCCGCAGGCCGCGCTGATGGCGTCCCGGCCCCCCTTTGCGATCACCCACGCACCGGGGTACATGTTCATAACCGATCGGTACGACAGCGAATACCGGGTGGGCTGAAATGGACCTGAACAGCGACCTCGGCGAGGGCTTCGGCGCCTGGAAGATGGGCGACGACGAAGCCATGCTCGACATCGTGACCAGCGCGAACATCGCGTGCGGCTTCCACGCCGGCGATCCGTCGGTGATGCGGCGGGTGTGCGAGCTGGCGGCCGCGCGCGGCGTCGCGATCGGGGCGCACGTCGGCTACCGCGACCTGGCCGGCTTCGGCAGGCGCGCGCTCGACATCGCACCCGAGCAGCTGGCGGACGAAGTGCTCTACCAGATCGGCGCGCTCGACGCGTTCGCGCGCGCGGCCGGCAGCCGCGTGTCGTACGTGAAGCCGCACGGCGCGCTGTACAACACCGCGGCGGTGGACGTCGAGCAGGCGGCGGCGATCGTCGAGGGCCTCCGCCGGTACGACCCCGAGCTGGCGCTGCTCTGCCTGCCCGACTCGGAGATGCAGCGCGAGGCGGAGCAGGCCGGCGTCGTCGCGTACGCGGAGGCGTTCGCGGACCGGGCCTACACCGCGAGCGGCAAGCTCGTCCCCCGCGGGCAGCCGGGCGCGGTCCTGCACGACGCCGACCTGGTGGCCGAGCGCGCGGTCGGCATGGCGACCGGCGGCGTCGTGACGGAGAGCGGCGAGAAGCTGGAGCTGCGCCCGGACTCCCTGTGCGTGCACGGGGACACCCCGGGTGCGGTCGAGCTGGCCCGGCGGATCGAGGCCGCGCTGAGCGGAGCGGGCGTCCAGCTGGGCGCGTTCACCGGATGACCGTCCGGTTGCTGCCCAGCGGGCGGCGCGCGGTGCTGGTCGAAACCACCGACGTGCTGGGGTTGCAGGCCGCGTTGACGCAGGCGCCGCCCGACGGCGTGGTCGAGCTCGTCCCGGCCGCGCGGACCCTGCTGGTCCGGTTCGACCCCGCGGTGACGAACGCGGACCGGCTGGGTGCGCTGCTGCGTCGGGTGTCCCCTGTGGACAGTGCGCCGACCGGCGCCGGCGAGGTGGTGATCCCGGTGGTGTACGACGGCGAGGACCTGGCGGACGTCGCCGCGGAGACGGGGCTGAGCGTGGCTTCGCTGGTCGCGCGGCACACGGCGGGTGCGTACGTCTCGGCGTTCTGCGGCTTTGCGCCGGGGTTCGCCTACCTGACCGGCTCGGATCCCGCGCTGCACGTGTCCCGCCGGTCGTCGCCGCGCACCCGCATCCCCGCGGGATCGGTGGCGATCGCCGGCGAGTACAGCGCGGTCTACCCGAGCGCGTCCCCCGGCGGCTGGCGGTTGCTGGGCCGGACGGACGTGCCGGTGTGGGACGTCGAGCGCGACCCGCCGAACCTGCTGCCACCGGGTACTCGCGTGCGGTTCGAGGCGGTGCGGCCGTGAAGCTCGAAGTCGTCCGGCCCGGGTTCGCCACGACGGTGCAGGACCTCGGCCGCCCGGGCCACGCGGCCCTCGGCGTCGGCCGGTCCGGCGCGGCCGACCGCGGGTCGTTCCGGCTGGCCAACCGGCTGGTCGGGAATCCTCCCGGAGCCGCCGCGCTGGAGGTGACGCTCGGCGGGCTGGTGCTGCGCGCGTCGAGCGTGACGACGGTGGCGGTCACCGGCGCCGCCTGCCCGCTCTCGAAGGGCGGCCTCGACGGGCCGATCACGCTGTGGCCCGGGGAGGAGCTGTCGCTGGGCACGGCGGTGTCGGGCCTGCGGTGTTACGTCGCGGTGCGCGGCGGCATCGACGTGGCGCCGGTGCTCGGCTCCCGGGCCACGGACACGCTCGGGAAGCTGGGGCCGCCCCCGGTGACGGCCGGGATGCTGCTGCCGATCGGCCCGGCGCCACGGGAGTTCCCCGCGGTGGACCTCGCGCCGCGGGCGCCGCTGCCGCCGGAACCGGTGTTGCGCGTGACGCCGGGCCCGCGGCGCGACTGGTTCACCGCGCCGGACGCGCTGCTGTCCACTGTGTACACGGTGTCACCGGACTCCGACCGCGTCGGCATCCGGTTCACCGGCCCGGCGCTGGCCCGCGCCCGCCACGACGAGCTGCCGTCGGAAGCGTGCGTGCCGGGATCGCTGCAGGTGCCGCCGTCGGGCCGGCCGATCCTGTTCCACGCCGACCACCCGACGACCGGCGGGTACCCGGTGATCGCCGTCGTCGAGGAAGAGGACCTCGACCTGGCCGCCCAGCTGCGGCCCGGCCAGACCGTGCGCTTCCATCCCGCGTCGTGAGTGGCAGGCGGTCAGCCCCGCCTGCCACTCACGGCCACCAGCCAGGCGACGTTCGTGACCGCGATCGCGAGCCACGCCGCCCAGGCCGCGCCCGGGACCAGCCAGGTGGTGGCGACCCCCAGTGCCACCGTCACCACCACGGGCCACGCGCGCCGCGGCCGCGGTGCGCCTCGCTCGGCGAGGTAGGCGTCCAGGGCCTCGGCGACCTGGTCGTCGATCTCGTCGCGCAGCCGCGCGTCCAGCTCAGACATGCGCCGGCACCGGCCGCGGCGCGGCGACCGACAGGCAGGCCAGCAGGCACAGCCCCGCGGCCCGGAAGAGCTTTTTCATGCGAACCCCCGAGTTCTCTCCCGACCCAAGGTAGCGATTGCAGAGATCCTTTGCAAACAATCTCTGTAGTAGCCTGGCGGCATGGTCGAACGTCCCGAGAAGCGCGTCCTGACCGGCGCGGACCTCAAGGCCTTCTACAAGGCACTCGCCAACCCGGTGCGCCGGGACATCCTCAGCTACCTGGGCAAACACGGCGAAGCGAACTCGACGAGCGTCGCGAAGGCCCTCGGCGAGAGCACCGGGACGACCAGCTACCACCTCCGCAAGCTGGCCGACCTGGAGCTGATCGAGGAGCTCACCGACCGCGGCGACGGCCGCGAGCGCTGGTGGAAGTCACGCTCGAAGGACATCTACACCCCACCCGGCCTCGAGCTGGCGCCGGACGAGCGCGAGGCGATGCTCAAGCTGGGCGCGCTCAAGCTGAGCCACGACCTGGGCCTGGTCACGCGGGCGTACGCCGGGTACGAGACTTCGGAGGGCTGGAACCAGATCCACCGCGCCGGGCTGCATCTGACGAAGGAACAGGTCACCTCGTTCGTCGAGGAGTACCAGAACCTGGTGTGGAAGTACGCGACCGAGCCGGGGCAGCACCCGGCGGGTTCACGGGCGGTGGCCGTGCGGTTCATCGTGGTGCCCGACGAGGAGTCCACTGAGGACTAGAAGCCGGACACCCGTAGCGTGATGTTCAGCCGCCCGTTCAGGCCCAGTGCCGGGTCCGCCGTGCCCGGCAGCGTCTTCGGCACGCCGTGGTAGGCGAGCCGGGACTCCCCACCGAACACGAACACGTCGCCCGAGCGCAGCTCGACGTCGGTGTACGGCCGGCCGCGGGTTTCGGTGTTGCCGAAGCGGAACACGCAGGCGTCACCGAGGCTGAACGACACCACCGGCTCCAGGCTGCGCTCGTCCTTGTCCTGGTGCAGCCCCATTTTCGCGGTGGCGTCGTAGAAGTTGACCAGCGCGATGTCCGGCGCGTACGACTCGGCAGGCTCGCCGTACGCGGCCGCCAGCGCCCGACGGCCGAGGTCGCCGAGCCAGTCCGGGAACGGCAGCACCGGCTTGCCATCGCCGGTGGTGCGCGAGTAGCCGTACGCGTACCAGTGCCAGCCGAGGCAGACCGACTTCACCGACATCACGCCGCCGTTGGGCAGCCGCGTGTGGCGGTAGCCGGACCAGCCGCGGCAGGCGGCGACCAGGTCACGCTGCTCGTCGAAACCGAGCCAGTCGGGCAGGTGCACGGCTCCGGGCGCCAGTTCGGCGCGCGGGCGCGGCAGGAGGGCGTCCATCACCTCGATTGTGCCGGAGACTTCCGCCGGGCACGTTCGGTGATCGTCGAGGGCACGACCCGGTGGCCACGGAACGTGACCCCGGCGGCGGTGAACAGCCGCAGGGCCCGCCCCAACGGACCAACGGGACGGTCCTGCGGCCGCGTCCCCTCGCCCTGGGCCACCATGGAATAGACGTTCCCACACCTGAATGTCACAAGCCAGCGTGGATCAGCTACGAACGGGTCTCTTGACCGCGGCGCGGCCGATCAGTCACCGAAGGTGACGACGGTGACGCCCGCCTGCGCCGGGACGGGGTCGTTCATCGCCGCGAGCGCGGCCGGGACGTCGTCGAGGCCGATGCGCCGTCCGATCAGCGCGGCCAGGTCGATGCCCGCCGTCTCGACCACGCGCAGCAGCTCCGGGTACTCGTGCGCCTGCAGGCCGTGGATGCCGACCAGCTCCAGCTCGCCGCCGATGACGCGGTGCATCGGGATCGGCGCGATGCCCTGCGCGGGTGGCATCAGCCCGGCCTGGACGTGCCGGCCGCGCTTGCGGAGGCTGCCGACCGACGCCGCGCAGGTCGACGGCGAGCCGAGGCAGTCGAGCGAGACGTGCGTGCCGCCGCCGGTCAGCTCGCGGACGTGTTCGGCGACGGCTTCCGGGCCGTCGAACGCCGAGGAATCGACGGTGACCGCGGCCCCCGACTTCGCGGCGAGCTGCAGCGCCGCGGTCGAGACGTCGACCGCGACGACTCTCGCGCCCGCCGCCACGGCCAGCAGCACCGCGGAGACCCCCACGCCGCCGCAGCCGTACACCGAAACCCACTGGCCCGCGGTGACCCGCCCCTGCCGCAGCACCGCGCGGAACGCCGTGCCGAACCGGCAGCCCAGCGCCGCGGCCTCGGCGGCGCCGAGCGAGTCCGGCAGCGCGACCAGGTTCGTCTCGGCGTGCTCGATGGCGACGCGCTCGGCGAAGGACCCCCAGTGCGTGGCGCCGGGCTGGAACTCGCGGTCGCAGATCTGCTGGTCGCCGCGGGCGCACTGGGCGCAGCTGCCGCACGCGCAGACGAAGGGCACGGTGACGCGCGCGCCGAGTTCCCAGCCGCGGACGCCGTCGCCGAGCGCGACGATCCGGCCGGCGAGCTCGTGCCCGGCGACGTGCGGCAGCGTGACGGCGGTGTCGTGCCCCTGCCAGGTGTGCCAGTCGCTGCGGCAGACGCCGGTGGCGTCGACCTCGATCACCGCACCGCCCGGCGCGGCCACCGGCTCGGGCACGTCTCGCACGACGGGCGGGACGCAGAACTCCTCCATGACGACAGCTCGCATACCGCGAGCCTAGCCGTCGCTCAATTGAGCGCGTGGAACCTCGTTCTGGCCCGCGGCGGGCCGAGCAGCTTGCTGAGCGAGCCGTCGGGCACGTTCAGGATGTCCTCGAGATTCCGCAACGCCTCCAACGATTCCGGCCGCTCGGGACGGCACCGCCCGGACTGCCAGTGGCTGAGGGTGGCCAGGCTGACCGTGGTTCCCCTGCCGCGCAAGCGATAGCGGATCCGCTCGAGGCCGAGGCCGCGGGCCCGGATCGCCGCCCGCAGGGCCACGTCGAACGGTCCGGCTGCCAGCAGCCGGCTCAGCTCCGCCTGTTCCCCCCGGTCGATGGTGCGTGTTCGCTGACCGGTCATCACAACGCTCCGAACCACTTCCGTTTACAGAACATTGGAGCGTAGGCGCAGCTTCCCAAGATCGGAAGGGCCCTCACCCACCTGCCTTGCGGGTCTCGTCGGCGATCGCGGCGAACGGTTCCGCGTAGCCGGAGTTGATCGTGACGTAGGAAATCCCCCACCGTTCCCGCCACCGGAGAAGGGTTTCCGCCGCCGCACCGGGATCCTCGGGCAGCACGGTGACGGCCCCGCCCGCGGCGAGCTCGGGCACGTCGACCCCCGCCCACCTCGCGATCCCCGGCGACGGCGCGGTCCCGACGGCCATCAGGTTCAGGCCGAGCTCGATCCCGGGGAGCCGTTCCCCGGCCAGTTCTCGGAATCGATCCACAATGGACTGCGCCTCGGTTTCGGTGGTTTTCGGCATCCAGGAGAACGTGACGGTGTCGGCTTCTTGCGCGGCGAGCGCCAGCATTTTCGGCCCCCCGGCGGCGAGCATCAACGGCGGCCGATCGGGTGTTCGCTTCAGGTGCGCGATGGTGGCGGCCATCCGTGTGATGCGCTCACCCGGTGAGGGAAACTCCCGCCCGAGGCTCTTCGCGTGTTCGCCCGCCCCGGGCCGCCCGACGCCGAGCCCGAGCTCGAACCGCCCGCGCGTCTGCCGGTGCAGGGTCTGCACCTGCCAGTCGAGCGCTTCCGCGCTGCGGAAGGGGTCGGCGAGCACGAAGGTGCCGACGGTGAGATCGATGGTGACCGCGGCGGCCGCCCCCAGCAGCACGAAGGGATCGGCGGCACCGACGGGATCGGTGGCGAGCAGGGTGTCGAAGCCGAGCTTCTCGACCCGTTCGGCTTGGGCGGTCCAGGAGGTCAGGTCGGGCGCATAACCGGCGACGACGCCGAAGCGGAAGGGTTTCATGGGGTGATGGTCGCGGGGCGGAGGTGGTCACCACATCCGCTTCACGACGTCACCCGCGCGTACGCCCCTCAGCGCAGGGTGACCGACAACGCCTGTGCGATCTCCTTGCCGATCGCGTGCGTCGCCGCGTCCGGTGGTGAGCCCACCTTGACCACCATCGGTCCCCCGAACGGCTGGCGCTCCACGACCTCGATGCGTTCGCCCAGGTTGATCGCGTGTTCCGTCAGGTACCTCAGCAGCTCCGGGTCGGTGTCCCAGACCCGGACGATCTCGCCGACCGCACCCGGCGGGAGGTCGTCCAGGATGCGGACCGGCAGCTCCTCGACGCTGCCGTCCGGGGCCGGGATCGGGTCGCCGTGGGGGTCGCGGACCGGGTTGCCGAGCTTCGCCGCGATGCGCTCGACCAGCCTGTCCGACACCGCGTGCTCCAGCGCGTCCGCCTCCGCGTGGACCTCGTCCCACGTGTAGCCGAGCTCCGACACCAGGTACGTCTCGATCAGCCGGTGGCGCCGCAGCACCGAGCGCGCCAGGAGCCTTCCGTCAGCCGTCAGCTCGATGCCGCGGTACGGCACGTGGGTGACCAGGCCCAGCTGGGACAGCTTCGTGACCATCCCCGACGCCGAGGACGGGCTGACCTCCAGCCGGCCGGCGAGCGACGCGTTGGTGACCGCCTCTCCCCGCTCGACCAGGCCGTAGATCACCCGGACGTAGTCCTCGACCGACGAGGACCTCCGGACCGAACCATCTCCCATACCGCATACGATACGGGGCCGGGTTCTTTCTCGTGAAAGTTCACGGCCGCCAGCGGTAGCGGATCCAGCCGGGGACCGGCTCCGCGCCGAGCTGGGCGTAGAACGCCTCGCCCTTTTCGTTGCCCTCCTGCATGTCCCACTCGACGCGGCCGGTCGTGCGGTTGCGCAGCTCGTCCAGCAGCTCGCCGCCGAGGCCGTGGCGGCGGTGCGCGGGCCGGACGAACAGGTCGTCCAGCCAGATCCCCGGCCGCGCCTCCCAGGTGGAGAAGTTCCAGCTGCAGAAGGCGAAGCCGGCCACCGTTCCCGGCTCGCCCGGCGGGGTCGCGATCAGCACCCACGCCTTCGGGTCCGGCCCGAACAGGTGCCCGCTCATCTCGGCGCGGTCCAGCTTCAGGTCGTGGTTGTCCTCGTAGACGGCGTGCTCCTCGATGAGCGCGCAGATTTCCTCGATGTCTTCGAAGACGGCGTCGCGGACGGGCATCTCGCCTCCCGGTTTTGTCGGTGGTGGTCGTTACGGTCGTGGTCGGAGGTGGTCGATGGCACCAGAGGAGAAGTTCGAGGACCTGGTCGACGAGTTCACCGGACGTCCGGGCATCACGCCACCCGGCACAACCGGCGGGTTCGGGCGCACGGCGCTGCGCGCGCACGGCCGGATCTTCGCGATGTTCGTCCGCGGGCAGCTGGTGCTCAAGCTGCCCCGAGGCCGGGTGGACGAGCTGGTCGAAGGTGGGCACGGGGTGCGCTTCGACGCCAACAAGGGCACCCCGATGCAGGAATGGCTGGCGCTCGACCCGGGGTCGCCACACCCCTGGGCCGCGCTGGCCGAGGAAGCACTCGAGTTCGCGGAGAGGAAGTGAGTCATCACGCTTGATAACACAGTTCGCCGCCGACGGCGGTGCCTTGCACGCTGAGTTCTCCGGAAGCGAGCGCGTCCACAGCGGACTCGTCCAGCGGCGAACCGGACAGCACGGCGAAATCGGCGAGCTTGCCGGGCTCGAGCGTGCCCAGGTCGCGCTCGGCGAAGGTCGCGTAGGCCGAGCCGTACGTGTACGCGCGCAACGCCTGCTCCGGCGTCAGCGCCTCTTCGGGTGCGAAGGGCGCGCCTGACGCCGTGCGCCGACGCACCATGTCGGCCAGGGCGAGCAAGGGCGCACCGTTCACGACGGGCCGGTCCGAGGACGCGGGAAGCACGCACCCCGCGTCGAGGACGCTGCGCAGCCGGTAGCACCACGGCACCCGGGCTTCCCCGAGCGCGGCACGCATGCCGTCGCCGAGCTCGTTGACGAACCGGCCCTGCGGCGACGGGATGATGCCGAGCGAGGCGAGCCGGGCCAGCTCCGCGGGCTGGAGCACCGCGCAGTGCTCGATGCGGTGCCGGTGGTCCGTGCGCGGCGAAGCGGCCAACGCGGCTTCGTAGGCGTCGAGGACGACGGTGATCGCGCGGTCGCCGATCGCGTGCGTCGCGATCTGCCAGCCCGCCTCGTGGGCGCGGCGGATCGTGCGGGTCAGCTCGTCCTCGGGCACCTGGAAGTAGCCGCGGTTGTCCGGCTCGCCGTCGAACGGGTCGTGCATCGCGCAGGTGCGCCCGACCAGGGAGCCGTCGGCGAACAACTTCATCGGGCCGATGCGCAGCCACTCGTCGCCGAGGCCGGTGCGCAGGCCGAGGTCGAGGCCAAAGCCGGCGTCGTCGGGCAGGTCGTGCAGCACGCTCGCGGCGACCATCACCGTGCTGCGCACGCGCAGCACGCCGCGGTCGCGCGCCTGCTGGTAGGCCGCCAGTTCGGCGGGCGTCTCGCCGACCAGGCCACCGCCGATCCCGGCTTCCTGGACGCTGGTGATGCCCTCGCTCAGGTACCGCTCGGACGCGCGCTCGAGCCCGCGCACCACCCGGTCGGCGGGGGTCGGGTAGGTGAGCGGCCGCAGCAGCAGCTGGGCCTGCTCGCGCAGCAGGCCGGTCGGCGAGCCGCCGTCGTCGAACATGACATCGCCGCCGACCGGGACGTGCGCCAGGTCGAGCCGGTCGAGCACGGCCGAGTTGACCACGGTCATGTGCCCGGACGTGTGCTTGAGCCGCACGAGCATCCCCGGCGCCGCCCGGTCGAGGCCGTGCCGATCGGGGTGGCCGCCCACGAGCTTGTTCTGGTCGTACCCGCTGCCGACCACCCAGCTCCCGGGCGGCAGCGTGGCGGCGCGCGCGGCGACGGCGTCGTAGACCTCCTCGACGCTGCGGCAGTCGCTTAGCGCGACGTCGTCGAGGCCCATGCCGAACCACGCCATGTGGTTGTGCGCGTCGTGGAAGCCGGGCACGACGAAGCCGCCCGCGAGGTCGACCCGCGAGCGCGCGGACAGTGCACGCGCATCGTCGCCCAGCGCGACCACCCGGCCGTGCAGGACCGCGAGGGCGCTGGTCAGACTCGCGCCCGTCCAGACGGTGGCGTTTTCGTAGACCGCATCGACTCGCACGAGTCCAGAGGCTATCGATCGATCGATCGAACGTCTAGCATCGCCCTCATGCCCACCGTGGAGTTCGCCGTCGAGGACGGCATCGCGCAGATCCGGCTGAACCGGCCCGAGCGGCTCAACGCGGTCGCCGCCGTGCTGGTCGACGACTTCCTCACCGCCCTCGACGCGGCCGCGCGCAGCGACGCCCGCGTCGTCGTGCTGTCCGGCAACGGGCGCGCCTTCTGCGCCGGTCACGACCTCAAGGAACCCACCCCCGCGGGTGACTCGCGGGCGCGGCTGGACCGGCTCCAGGACGTCACGCGGCGGCTGCGCGCGCTGCGCCAGCCGGTGATCGCGGCGGTGCACGGCTACGCGATCGGCGCCGGCGCGGAGTTCGCGCTCGGCTGCGACCTGATCCTGGCCGCCGAGGACGCCGTGTTCGCGTTCCCGGAGGTCTCGCTCGGGCTGAGCGTCACCGGGGCGGCGTCGCGGCTGCTCCCGCTGCTGGTCGGCCCGCTCAAGGCGAAGGAGCTCCTGCTGCTCGGCGAGCGCTTCGACGGCCGCAAGGCCGCCGAGCTGGGGATGGTCAACGCCGCCGTCCCGGCCGAGCAGCTGCGGGCCGAGGCGCTGAGCTGGGCCAAGCGGATCGCCGAGCACCCGCCGGCCGCCGCCGCCATGGCGAAGCGGGTCCTGGACGCGAGCACCGACCTCGAGCCCGCCCTGGAACTCGAGGTCAGCCACGCCCTGATCACCGAGCACTCGGCCGCCGTCGCCGCGTCCACCGAAGCGTTCCGGAGCCGGGCGTGACCCCGCTGGCGGAGATCGGGACGCTCGCGCAGCTCGTCACGCGGGCCGCCGCGCTGTGGCCGGAGCGCACGGCCTGGATCTTCGACCACCTGGACCGGACGTTCACGTTCGCCGAGGTCGACCGCGAAAGCTCCCGGATCGCCGCGGCGCTGGCCGAGCGCGGGATCGGCCCCGGCGACCGGGTCGCCGTCATGCTGCGCAACCAGCCGGAGTTCCCGCTGACCTGGCTGGCGCTGGCGAAGATCGGCGCGCAGCTGGTCCCGGTCAACACGAACTACCAGGAGTTCGACGGCGCGCACATCCTCCGGCACTCCGGCGCGAAGCTGGTCGTCGCCGCATCCGAGTTCACCGAGCTCCTCGGCCGGATCGGCCTGACCGAGGTGATCACCCCGGACGAACTGCGCACCGACGCCGCGCCGCCGGACTTCACCCCGGTGCCCGAACTGCCGGTCAACATCCAGTACACCTCCGGCACCACCGGCGCGCCCAAGGGCTGCGTCCTGCCGAACCGCTACTGGACGACCCTCGCGGTCAGCCTGGCCACCGACTTCCCCGCTGTCGGCGAGGACGACGTCATCCTGACCGCGCAGCCGTTCCACTACATCGATCCACAGTGGAACGTCGCGCTGGGACTGGCCGGCGGCGCCACCCTCGTCGTCCTCGACCGCTTCCACCCCAGCACGTTCTGGGCGAAGGTGCGCGAGCACGGCGTCACCTGGTTCTACTGCCTCGGCCTGATGCCGACGCTGCTGCTGCGGCAGGAGCCGTCGGAAGCCGACCGCGACCACCGCGTCCGCGCGATCTGCGCGTCCGCGATCCCGCACGACCTGCACGCCGAACTGGAGGCCCGCTGGGGCGTGCCGTGGTACGAGGCGTTCGGGATGACCGAAACCGGCGGCGACATCCGGATGACCGCCGCCGACCACGACGAGACCGTCGGCACCGGCTGCATCGGGCGGCCGTCCCGCGACCGCGAGGTGCTGATCGCCGGCGACGACGGGAAACCGCTGCCGCGCGGGGAAACCGGGCAGCTGCTGATCCGCGGGATCGGCCTGATGCACGGCTACCACGACGATCCGGACGCGACGGCGAAAGCGTTCGAAAACGGCTGGTTCCACACCGGCGACCTGGCCAGGATGGACGCGGCCGGCCGCGTCCACTACGTCGGCCGCACGAAGGACATGATCCGCCGCAGCGGCGAGAACGTCTCCGCCGACGAGGTCGAGCGCGCCCTGCTGCTGCACCCCGCGGTCAAGCTGGCGGCCGTCGTCGCGGTGCCCGACGAGCTGCGCGGCGAGGAGATCAAGGCGTACGTCGTGTGTGACGGCGACCGGCCGGACCCGGCCGAGCTCGCCGCGTTCTGCGCCGGGAAACTGGCCTACTTCAAGGTTCCGCGGTTCTGGGCGTTCGCCGACGCGCTGCCGATGACGCCGTCGGAGCGGGTGGCCAAGGGCGAGCTGCGGAAGGTCTCCGACCCGCGCGCCGGGTCGTGGGACGCGAAGGCGGGAGCATGGCTGTGAGCAGCCGGGAGCGGGTGCGCGCGGCGGCGGTGAAGCTGTTCGCCACCAAGGGCTTCCACGGCACCGGCATCCGGGATCTCGCGCAGGAGGCGGAACTCTCCTCGGCCAGCCTCTACCACTACATGGGCACCAAGGAGGATCTGCTCGCCGAGATCATGCACACCGCGCTGAACCGGCTCCTCGACGCCGCCCGCGAAGCGACCGCGGGCGGCGGGGACCCGGTGCACCGGCTGCGGACGCTGGTCGCGCTGCACGTTCTCGCGCACGCCGTCGGGCCGGCGGAAACCCGGGTGGTGGACAACGAAGTCGACGTGCTGTCCCCGGCCGCGCGCGAGCCGGTCGTCGCCCTGCGGGACGCCTACGAACGGCTGTGGGCCTCGACGATCGACGAAGGGGTGGCCGCCGGGGTGTTCCGGGTGGCGCACCCGGCGGTGACCCGGCTCGCCCTGCTCGAGATGTGCAGCGGCGTCGCGAGGTGGTATTCCCCACGTGGCCCGCTGGCACTGGACGAGCTGGCCGAGCACTACGCGGAACTGGCGTCGAGGGCCCTGGGCTGCACGTCCACGCCCGGCGTCACCGACTTGCGACGGTGCCGGGAAATCGTCGCGAAAGAGTGGGGCGTGTCCGTTTAGCGGCGCTTTTACCTGTGTACGCCTTGCTCAGACGGCGCGGGTGGGGGACGCTCGAAGGGTGACTGAGGAAACGATCCAACTGGAACTGGACGACTCGGGTCTCGCGCCGGGCCTCCCGGCGCCGGCACACCCCCGCGATCAGGTGCAGGATGTCCCCTATCGCCCCGTCGAGTTCCGTGACGACGATCTCCCCGCGGCTCTGGAGCGCTGCGCCAAGTGGCTACGTCAGGCTCAGGAGTGGCTCGGTGAGCCGCTCGACGTCCTGGCCATCCACCTCGACTACGACGACCGTCAGGGTTCGCCGTACTACGACGTGAAGCTCTTGTGCAACGAAGAGGACCTCGCGGGCGTCCCGATCGCCATTCGCAACAAGAAGTAACCAGGTTGGACAGCCGTCAAGACCGCCACGAAGGGCGGTCTTGACGGCTGTGTTTTCCCGGGGCTTCGCCCCGGGCCGGGGGCTCCGCCACCCGGAACCCCCGAAGAGCAGGTCGCCGCGTTTCCGAGCCGGGTCAGCCCAGCGTGCCGCCGACCTTGACGTGCCCCTTGAGCAGGTTGCGCGCGATGGTCCGGCGCTGGATCTCGTCGGTGCCCTCGTAGATGCGCAGCAGCCGCAGCTCGCGGTACCACCGCTCGACCGGCAGCTCCCGCGTGTAGCCCATGCCGCCGTGGATCTGCAGGACGCGGTCGACGATCTCGTTGGCCTTCTGGCCGCCGTACAGCTTCGCCATCGACTGCGCGTGCCGCGAATCCAGGCCCTGGTCGACCTGCCACGCGGCGTGCAGCACCAGCCAGCGCAGCGCTTCCAGCTCGACACCGGAGTCGGCGATCATCCACTGGATGGCCTGCCGCTCGGCGATCTTCTGCCCGAACGTCTCGCGGGTGTTGGCGTGCTCGATGGCCATCGAGATCAGCCGCTCGCACGAGCCGATCGCGCGGGCGGGCAGCAGGTAGCGGCCCTGGCCGATCCACTGCATGGCGAGCTCGAAGCCGCGGCCCTCCTCGCCGAGGATCTGCGTCTCCGGCACGCGGACGTCCTGGAAGATCAGCGACGCCGGGCCCCATTCGCCCATGGTGTCGATGTACTCGGACTTCCAGCCGGCCTCGCGGTCGACGAGGAAGCAGGTGACGCCGCCGTTCGCGCCCTTCTCGGGGTCGGTGATGGCGAAGACCATGGTGAAGTCGGCCTCGTTGCCACCGGTGATGAAGGTCTTCTCGCCGTTGATGATCCAGTCGGTGCCGTCCTTGCGGGCGGTGGTCCGGATGGCCTTGGCGTCCGACCCGGCGCCCGGCTCGGTGATCGCGAAGCAGGACTTGCGCTCACCCGAGATGGTCGGCAGCAGGTAGGTCTGCTTCTGCTCTTCGTTGGCGTGGAACAGGATGTTGTCGGCGGCCCCGCCGAACCGGAACGGCACGAAGGTGCGGCCGAGCTCGGCCTCCAGCAGCGCGGCCATCACGGCGGACAGGCCCATGCCGCCGTACTCCTCCGGGGTCAGCACGCCCCAGAAGCCGGACTCCTTCGCCTTGAGCTGGAGGTCCTTCAGCTCCTCACCGGTCAGGCCGGGCTGGTGCGCGCGCTCGCGGCGGAGGACCTCCTGCTCGAGCGGCACGAGCTCCCGCTGGACGAACGTGCGGACCCAGTCGCGCACTTCCCGTTCTTCGGTGCTGAGAGAGAAATCCATGGCCTCGTTGCTCCTCCGACATGACTAAGCGCTCGCTTAGGGCCAGGGTACCTCCGGGTCGGGCATAACCCCAGACCTCGGCCGGAATTCGTGACAACGGCTGCCGGGCCCGGAAAGATCGGGGGTGTGATGGAGATCGAGGTCCGCTGGTCGTCGCCGTTGCCCACCGAAGATCGCTTCATGCGCCTGCTCGACGACATCGAGCAGGGGCGGTTCGAGGCGTACCGGCAGGAGGCGGACAAGCGGCGGTTCCTCACCGGCCGCGTCCTGGCGAAGACGGTCGCGGCCGAGCGGCTCGGCCTGGCCGTGGAGGCGGTGAAGTTCGACGCGACCTGCGAAGACTGCGGCAAGCCCCACGGGCGGCCCCGCATCCCGGGCGCGGACCTGACGCTGTCGATCTCGCACTCGGGCGACCTGATCGGCCTGGCGGCGACCCCGTCGGTCCCGGTGGGCCTCGACGTCGAGACGGCCACCCGCCGCGCGGACGAGGGCCTGATCGAGTACGCGCTGAGCCCGGCGGAGGCGGCGCACCTGGCCGGCCTGGACGCCACGGAGAAGGCGGCGGCGTTCTTCGTCTACTGGACCCGCAAGGAAGCGGTGATGAAGGCCACGGGCAAGGGCCTGCGCATCCCCCTGCAGAGCATCACGTTCTCCCGCTACGACGAGCCGGCGAGCTTGGTGTCCTCAGGCGACCCGGCCCTCGACCCGGCAACAACCCGCTTGGCGGACCTGAAGGCAACGGACGGTTACCGGGCGGCGATCGCGGTGCTGACCACCGAGGAGCTGTCGGTCACCGAGGAGCACTGGCTACCGCGGCTATAGTTGCGGCATGTCCACACCGGCGAGCACGGACGAGCCGAAGTACCCGTCGGGCACCTCACCCGCGGCCATCCGGGCCGCGCTCCTGCCCGAGGACGTACCCCGGTTCGACCGCGACTACCGGCATGCTCTCGACGTCGCCCGCGAAGCTCTGAGCCTGACAGACCTCGTCGAAACGCTGGAGTCCTGGCGACGGATCGCCTGGAGCACCCAGGCGGACCCAGCCGCCCACCGGCGCATGGTGCAGGCGGCCGAGCACACCCAGCGCACCGGAGAACCGCCCGCCGGCACCCGGCCGTGGAACTCGCTCAAGTCGGAGCTCGGTCTGTAGCAGTGGCGTACGACATCGAGGTGTATCCCGACGTCCAGGACCAGATCCGCGCGTTGCCACAGCAGGCGCTCCACGCCTTGGCCGAGGCCATCTGTGTACTGGAGCTGGTACCCGGCAAAGGCGATCCGTACCACCGGTCGAACCCGGACGGCTCGATGCGCAACCTGGCGTTCGGGCCGCACGGGGAAGGGCTCCTCACGTACCTGATCCTGGAGGATCAGCACCGGGTCGACCTGCTTCGCGTCCTCTGGACCAGCTAAGCGACGTCCTCCAGGCCCATCGCCGTCAGCAGGGTGCGGAACTTCGCCGTCGTCTCGTCCAGTTCCGCCTGCGGGTCCGACGCCGCCACGATCCCTCCGCCCGCGTACAGCCGCATCGACGTCGATGCGATCTCCGCGCAGCGGATCGCCACCGCCCACTCGCCGTCGCCCGCCGCGTCCACCCAGCCCACCGCGCCCGCGTAGTAGTCGCGGTCGAACGGCTCCAGCTCCTTCACCAGTTCGCGGGCGTCCTCCGTCGGGGTGCCGCAGATCGCCGGGGTCGGGTGCAGGGCCGCGGCCAGGTCCAGTGCCGTGATCTCCGGGTCCGCCAGCTCGCCCGTGATCGGCGTGCGCAGGTGCCAGATCGCCGGGGTCGTCACCAGCTCCGGGCCGGCCGGCACGTCGAGGGTCCGGCAGAACGGCCGGAGCGCCTCGACCAGGTAGTCGATCACCACCGCGTGCTCGAGCTGGTCCTTGCGGGACGTCCGCAGCGCCTCGCCGTTCGCGCGGTCGGCCACCGGGTCCGCCGAACGCGGCATCGAGCCGGCGTGCGGTGAGGAGAACACCGTGCGGCCCGTCCGGCGCAGGAGCAGCTCGGGCGTGGCGCCGACGAGCGACCGGCCGCCCGGCAGCTCGGCCGCGTACGTGAAGTGCCGGGCATTCCCGACGGCCAGGTTGCGCACGATGCTCTCGACGGGCACCGGCGCCGCGAAGTCGAGGTCCAGGGCACGGGCCAGGACGGCTTTGCGCAGGTCACGAGCAGCCAGCGCGGCAACCGCGGCGCGCACCGCCTCCGTGTGCAGCACCGGAGACGGCACCGCACGTACCCGCACGGGCGCCGGGAGGGTTTCACGCGGGAAAGAAGGCGTCCCCGAGGAGCGGTGGACGGTCCGGGGCACGACGAGGTGGCCCGGCACCTTCGTGTCGGGCCCGGTGTCGAACGGCAGGACACCGACGGCCAGCGGGGCACCGGTCTCGGCGAGGACGCCGGGGATCGCCGAAGCGAGCCTTCGCGGGTCCGTCTCGGTGACGGTGCGGATCGCGCCCTGCGCGAGGAGTGCGCGCTCGGCCGTGGTGAAGAGGAAGTCGCCTCGCTGGTAGCGGGCGGCGAGGTCGAGTGCCGGGGTCGCCGGTTCCAAAGAACTCACAACCCCCAGCGTCCCAGGCTGCGGGAAATCCGCGAGGGAAGTGTCGCGAGCGACACTCCCCTCGCGGTCAGCTCCGGGTGACGAGCTACTTGAGCGCGTCGATGAGCGCCTCGCGCTGGCGCTCGCCCAGGCCGGCCGCACGCCGGTCCGGGTCGATGCCGGCCTGCTCGAGCAGGGCGGCGACCTTCACCGCGCCGAGGCCGGGGACGGCCTTCAGCAGCTGGGTGACCTTCGTCTTCCCGATGGTCTTGTTCTCCTTGGCCTGCTTGAGCACCTTTTCGATGCTCTCCTGGCCGGACTTGATCGACGCGAGCAGCTCCGAACGCGCCTTGCGAGCCTCGGCGGCCTTGGCCAGGGCCTCGGCGCGCTGCTCCGGAGTCAACGTAGGCAGAGCCAACGTAGTGTCCTTTCCTCTCAGTCTCCGCTTTCGCGGCCGACAGCTTTTGTGAGTGCTTGCTCCTGCAAGCGCTGCTCAGCCGTCTCTTGCCACGGGCCCAGTAAACGCCACCCGCTTCGTGGCCGTGCAACCGACACGCACTTATTACCCCCGGAGGTGATACCGGGCAACCCGCTCCGGCCTGCGGAAACGCTCCCAAGAAGGGCCCCGGGTGGCCCATCTCACCCGGAAGTGGAGCCTCCGTTACGCGCTGTTCTCGTGCACATTTCCTGGCACATAAGGGAAACCCGAAAAACGGATGATCTTGATCATCGTCCGGTCGTCGCCCGATCGCGCGACGACCGTGACCGAACGGAGCCGTTGTTGACCATGCCCGCTTCACCCGATCCGCACTAGAGTCGGCGCAACCCCAGTTCACCGGCGAACGACCCCGGGAGCGACCATGTTGAGCACCATGCAGGACGGCCAGCTGTCGCTGGCGAACCTGCTCCGCCACGGCACGTCGGTGCACTCGGCGAGCGAAGTCATCACCTGGACCGGTTCAGAAGCCCGGCGCGAGACCTACGGCGACCTGGGCAGGCACGCCGCCCGGCTGGCGAACGCCCTCCGCAGCCTCGGCGTGACCGGCGACCAGCGCGTCGGCACGTTCATGTGGAACAACGCCGAGCACATGGCCGCCTACCTGGCCGTCCCGGCCATGGGCGCCGTGCTGCACACCCTGAACATCCGCCTGTTCCCGGAGCAGCTGACGTTCGTCGCCAACCACGCCGAGGACCAGGTCGTCATCGTCGACGGCACGCTGGTCCCGCTGCTGGCCAAGCAGCTGCCGGAGTTCAAGACCGTCCGGCACGTCATCGTGGCCAACGGCGACGCGGCGGCGCTGCAGGCCCCGGACGGCATCCAGGTGCACGCCTACGCCGAACTGCTGGCCGGGCAGCCGGACACCTTCGACTGGCCGGACGTGGACGAGCGCTCGGCCGCCGCGATGTGTTACACGTCGGGCACCACCGGTGACCCCAAGGGCGTCGCCTATTCACACCGGTCGATCTGGCTGCACTCGATGCAGGTCTGCATGAGCGACAGCATGAACCTCGCGCAGAGCGACAAGGCACTGGCCATCGTGCCGATGTTCCACGCGATGGCGTGGGGCCTGCCGTACGCGGCGCTGATGGTCGGCGCGTCACTGCTGATGCCGGACCGCTTCCTCCAGCCGGCGCCGATCGCGGCCATGCTGGCCGCCGAGAAGCCGACGTTCGCCGGCGCGGTCCCGACCGTCTGGCAGGGCCTGCTCGCCCACCTCGAAGCGAACCCGCAGGACATCTCCCACCTGCGCGAAGTCGTCGTCGGCGGGTCGGCGGTGCCGCCGTCGCTGATGCACGCGTTCCAGGAGAAGCACAACGTCTCGATCCTGCACGCCTGGGGCATGACCGAGACGTCGCCGCTGGGCAGCGTCGCCCGGCCGCCAGCGGCCGCGACCGGCGACGAGATCTGGAAGTACCGCTACACGCAGGGCCGCTTCCCGGCGTCCGTGCGGGCCCGGCTGATCGACGACGACGGCGCGGTCCTGCCCTGGGACAACGACGCCGTCGGCGAGCTCGAGGTCCAGGGCCCGTGGATCGCGGCGTCCTACTACGGCGGCTCGGATGTCGACCCGGACAAGTTCCACGACGGCTGGCTCCGCACCGGCGACGTCGGCAAGATCAGCGCCGACGGCTACCTGACCCTGACCGACCGCGCGAAGGACGTCATCAAGTCCGGCGGCGAGTGGATCTCCTCGGTCGACCTGGAGAACCAGGTGATGGGCCACCCCGCGGTGGCCGAGGCCGCGGTCGTCGGCATCCCGGACGAGAAGTGGGACGAGCGGCCGCTGGTCGCCGTCGTGCTCAAGGAAGGCCAGAGCGTCACGCCGGCCGAGCTGCGCGACTACCTGAGCGACAAGGTCGCGAAGTGGCAGCTGCCGGAGAACTGGACGTTCGTGGACGAAGTCCCCAAGACCAGCGTCGGCAAGTTCGACAAGAAGCGCATCCGCGCGTCCTACTCAGAGGGAAAGCTCGACATCGCCCAGCTCTAACGGGTAAATCTCCGGCGAGTCTTCACGCTTCGAACGGCCACCTTGCGGGAACCTACCCCCAAGGTGGCCTTCGGAGCACGTCGGAGGGGTTCTGGGGATGCAGCGAAACAGGCGGAGCTTTCTGGCGCTCGCGGGCATGGGCGCACTGGCGACGGCATGCGGGTCGAACACCGGGCGGCAGGGTGACCCGCCGCCCTCGACGGCGTACTCGGCGGGACCAACGCCGTCGGACGCCCCGAAGGTCCCGCTCCAGCAGTGGTACCACGCGTACGGCGAGGAAGGCGTCCAGGACGCCGTCAAGCGGTACGCCGCGAGCTACCCCGGCGCGGCCGTGACCGTGCAGTGGAACCCGGGCGATTACGACTCGAAGATCGTCACCGCGCTGCAGAACAGCAAGGTGCCCGACGTCTTCGAGGCGCAGGTCAAGATCGACTGGGTCCGGCAGAACCAGGTCGTCTCGCTCGACGACGTCATCGCGCCGGTGAAGGGCGACTTCAGCCCGGCCGTGCTGGCCGCGCAGACCGTCGAGGGCAAGGTCTACGGCATCCCCCAGGCCACCGACACGCAGGTGCTCTTCTACCGCAAGAGCCTGCTGCAGGCGGCAGGCGTGCAGCCGCCGCAGACGGTCGACGAGCTCGTCGACGCGGCCGCGAAGCTCACCAAGGACGGCGTCAAGGGCTTCTTCGCGGGCAACGACGGCGGCGTCGGCGTGCTCACCGGCCCGCTGCTGTGGTCGGCCGGGCTCGACTACCTGAAGAACGGCAACCGCGAGGTCGGCTTCGACGACCCGCGCGCGGCGACCGCGCTGGCGAAGCTGCACACCCTGAACGCCAACGGTTCCCTGCTGCTCGGCGCCCCGGCGGACTGGTCGGACCCCGGCGCGTTCATCGACGGGCTGACGGCGATGCAGTGGACCGGGCTCTGGAACGTGCCGAAGATCCGCCAGGCGTTCGACGACGACTTCGGCGTCCTGCCGTTCCCGAAGCTGGACGGCAGCGGGGCGCCGTCGGTGCCGGTCGGGGCGTACGGCGCGATGGTGAACGCCAAGAGCGCGCACATCGCCGAGGCCAAGGCGTTCGTGAAGTGGCTGTGGATCGACCAGACGCAGGACCAGCTGGAGTTCGCGACGAAGTTCGGCTTCCACGTGCCGGCCCGGCAGAGCCTGATCGGCCGCGCGGACAACCTCAAATCGGGCCCGGCGGCCGACGCGGCCCGGTTCGTCAAGGAGAACAGCCACCTCGTCGGCGGTCCGGTGTGGACGCAGCAGTCGAACACCGCGTTGTCCGACGCGGTCGCGAAGATCGCCAAGGAAGGTGCGGACCCCACGGCACAGGTCAAGACGGCGGTCGAAGTTGCGAAGGCCGAGCTGAAGCGTCTCTTCGGATGAGCTGCGAGACTTATTCAGCCGTCGGCCGGCGCAAGCCGGCGGTCGAGCTGTGAGCGCCAGTCCGTCGCGCCGGCCTAACCAGAATAAGTCTCGGCGCGATGCGCGCGCGTTCTGGCTGTTCGTCGGGCCGTTCCTGATCGGCTTGGCGGTCTTCGCGTACCTGCCGATCGGCTGGAGCGCGTACCTGTCGTTCTTCGACGCGCGCAACACGGTGACGCCCACGGACTTCGTCGGACTGGACAACTACGGGCACATGCTCACCGACGAGCCGTTCCTGTCGAGCCTGGGGACGTTCAGCGTGTTCGCGCTGTTCATCGTGCCGCTGACGTTCGTGTTGTCGCTGGCACTGGCCCTCGGCGTGAACCGGCTGAAGTTCGCGCGCGCGTTCTTCCGGTCGGTGTTCTTCCTGCCGTTCGCGTGCTCGTACGTGGTGGCGTCGCTGATCTGGAAGACGTCGTTGTTCTCGGGTGTCCGATACGGACTGGCGAACACCGTGCTCGGCCTGTTCGGCGCCGACCCGGTGGCCTGGACCGGGACGGTCGACCCGCCGCTGTACTGGGTCGTGCTGGTGACCGCGCGGCTGTGGCTGCAGCTCGGCTTCTACATGATCCTGTTCATCGCGGCGCTGCAGCGCATCCCGCAGCACCTGTACGAAGCGGCGTGGCTCGACGGCGCCAAGCCGGGCTGGCAGGTGTTCCGGTACATCACGCTGCCGCAGCTGCGCGCGACGGCGGTGGCCGTGCTGCTGCTCAACCTGATCAACGCCTACCAGGCCTTCGACGAGTTCTACAACATCATGGGCGACGCCCGCGGGTACCCGCCGTTCGCCCGGCCACCGCTGGTCTACCTCTACTACACGTCGCTGGGTTCGGGCGGCCAGGACCTCGGCCGCGGCAGTGCCGGCGCGGTGATCCTGGCGCTCATCATCGCGCTGGTGACGGTGCTGCAGGGCCGGGTGCTGCGGTTCGGGCGGGCGTCATGAGGGCGGTCCTGCGCTGGGCTTGTCTCGTGCTGGCGGCGGTGCTGTTCCTGCTGCCGTTCTACCTGCTGCTGCGCAACGGCTTGGCCGCGCGCGCGGACCTCACTTATCCACAGTGGACGTTCTTTCCGTCCACAGTGCACTGGGAGAACTTCTCGCGGCTGTTCTCGCTGTCGGACGTCCCGTTCGCCCGCAGCCTGCTGAACTCGGTGGTCGTGGCGGTCCTGCAGACCCTCGGCCTGTTGGCGATCTGCTCCCTGGCCGGCTACGGCCTCGCGCGGATCCCGTACCGGCATTCCGGGATCGTGTTCTACGCGGTGCTGGCGACGCTGATGATCCCGACGTCGGTGACGTTCGTGCCGAGCTTCGTCGTGGTGTCGTCGCTGGGCTGGCTGTCGGACTACCGCGGCCTGGTGATCCCCGGGCTGTTCAGCGCGTTCAGCGTGTTCCTGTTCCGCCAGTACTTCCTCGACTTCCCGCGCGAGCTGGAGGAGGCGGGCCGGGTCGACGGTCTGACGCGCTGGGGCGTGTTCTGGCGGATCGTGGTGCCGAATTCGAAAGGCTTCTTCGCGGCGATCGCGGTGATCACGGTGATCGGCAGCTGGAACGCGTTCCTGTGGCCGCTGATCATCGCCCAGTCACCGGATTCGTGGACGGTCCAGGTGGCGCTGTCCGGGCTGCTCACGGCCCAGAACCCCCAGCTGAACCTGCTGTTCCTGGCGGCGGTGGTGTCGATCCTGCCGATCGTGCTGCTGTTCGCGTTCCTGCAGCGGTACCTGGTGCGCGGGGTGACGGAGTCCGGTTTGGGCGGGTCGTAACAAGCGGCGGCGCGGCGGCGACTTGGGGGCGTCTCTCAGGAAGCAGGTGTGCCATGACCAGTTCGACCCCCTACCCGCCCACCAACCCGGACGACCCGCAGTACCCCGCGTCGACGCCGATGCCCGTGCCGGCCTACCCGGCGCAGTACGCGGCGGCACCGAGCCCGTACCCGATGCTGCGCAACAGCGGGCTGGCCATCGCCGGCATGGTGGTCGGCATCCTGGCGCTGATCGGCTTCTGGATCCCCATCGGTGACGTGGTCATGGGCCTGATCGCGATCGGGCTGTCCTGGGCCGGCCTGCAGCAGAGCTCGCAGCCCGGCTACACCGGCCGTGGCATGGCCGTCGCCGGCCTGGTCTGCGGGGGCATCGCGATGATCCCGGCGATCATCGTGATGATCCTCTTCTTCACCGCGGCGACCGCCGTGACCACCTGCGGCGCCTTCTGCTGAGGCGCCTCACGGCGGAAATGACCACAACCTTCGGCGGTACACCCCCTCCCCGGGGCTGTGACAGGGTGGACTGAACTGTCACGGTGAATGTTTTTCACGTTCACCTCGCGTCCACCCGAGTCCGGCAGCGTGCTGGGCAACCGAGAACACTGGGGAGCGAACTCATGGCCGAACTCACCCGGCGCACCTTCGCCACCGCGGGCGCCGCCGGTGTCGGGCTCCTGCTCTGCACGCCCACCGCGAACGCCCTCGACCGCGCCCTGCGGCTCACCAGCGCCCGTTCGGTCACCACCGCCGGCACCACGCTCGAACAGGTCGCCACCGGCGGGGGCACCGCACCTACAGCCGGCTCGGCGCGGGCCCGGGCTGGCCGCTGGTCGTCCGGACCGACCTCGCCGCGGCGCAGAGCGGGCGCGACGACCGGCGCCGGGCGCTGTCCGCCTTCGTCCAGTTCACCGACCTGCACATCACCGACGCCGAAAGCCCCGCGCGCTTCGAATACCTGCACCCGTACATCGGCTCCGCGCACCGGCCGCAGGAGGTGCTCGGCACCGTCGCCACCAGCGCGCTCGTCGAGCGGGTCAACAGCGTGCGGCAGGGGCCGTTCACCGGGCGGCCGTTCGACCTGATGGTGACCACCGGCGACAACACCGACAACCACGAGCTGATCGAGCTCGACTGGTTCCTCAAGGTGCTCAACGGCGGCACGGTCACCCCGAACTCCGGCGACGCGAACGCCTACGAAGGCGTCCAGAGCTCGGGCAACGACGAGTACTGGAACCCCTCGATCCCCGGCGTGGGCGACAAGTACTCGGCGAAGGGCTTCCCGCAGCTGCCCGGCCTGCTCGAAGCGGCCGCGCGGACCTTCACCGCGCCCGGCCTCGACGTCCCGTGGTTCTGCACGTTCGGCAACCACGACGACAGCATCGTCGGCTCGCTGCCTGCGCAGATCCCCGGCATCGACGCCTGGTACACCGGCCGGTACAAGGTGATCGGCAAGGACGAGACCACCGCGAAGAAGCTCGCCGACGCCATCCGCAAGCCGGGCTCCAGCGTCCCGGTGGCGGAGCTGTTCGGCGGCAGCGGCACCATCCGCGAGGTGACCCCGGACCCGCGGCGGCGCCCGTTCAGCACCGCCGAGTTCGTCCGCGCCCACCTCGACGCGGCCAACACCGGCCCCGGCCCGGTCGGGCACGGCTTCACCAGCGCCAACGCCGACGGCAAGAACGTCTACTACACCTTCCGGATCGCGCCGGGCATCACCGGGATCAGCCTCGACACCACGACCGACGCCGGGTTCGCCGACGGCTCGATCGGCCTCGCGCAGTACACCTGGGTCGAGTCGACGCTCAAGCGCGGCAGCTCGACGTACTACGACTTCTTCGGCCGCAAGCTCACCCACGCCGTCACCGACGAGCTGTTCATCCTGTTCAGCCACCACACCAGCGGCTCGATGGGCAACCTGCTGCCGGACTCGCGCCACCTGCTCGACCCGCGCCTGGACGGCAACGCCTTCGTCGCGCTGCTCAAGCGGTTCCCGAACGTGCTGGCCTGGGTCAACGGCCACACGCACCTCAACAAGATCACCGCGCACGCCGGGGCGACGCCGCAGCAGGGCTTCTGGGAGATCAACACCGCCTCGCACGTCGATTTCCCGCAGCACGCGCGGATCGTCGAGGTCGCGGACAACGCGGACGGCACGTTGTCGCTGTTCACGACGCTGATCGAGGCCGAAGCCCCGTACTCCGTGGACTACGACGCCCGGACACCGCAAGCGCTTGCGTCGCTGTACCGCGAGCTGTCCTACAACGACATCCACACCAACCTGGGCCGCGTCGGTGCGGCCGAGGACCACAACACCGAGCTGCTGCTGGTGAACCCGCTGAGCTGACCGCGTTACCCCGGACGTAATCGCCCTCGGGCCCGGCCGTGCGGCACAGTGACCGCATGACCGATCCCGAGGGCACGCAGCTGTTCCACCGGTCCATGCCGTTCTCCGAACGCCTCGGTGTCGAGGTGCTGGAACACGGGCCGTCGCTCGTCCGCAGCCGGCTGAAGTGGGATGAGAGCCTCTGCACGCTCGGCGGTGCGCTGCACGGCGGCGCGCTCATGGCGCTGGCCGACTCGACCGGTGCGGTGTGCGCGTTCCTCAACCTGCCCGAAGGCAGCCAGGGCACGACGACCGTCGAGTCGAAGACGAACTTCCTGCGTGCCGTGCGTTCGGGCTACGCCGTTGCGTCGTCCAGACCACTGCACGCCGGCCGCAGGTTCGTCGTGGTGGAGACCGAGATCCACGACGACGACGGCAAGTTGGTCGCGAAAGTGACACAGACGCAGGCCGTGTTGTAGGTACCTGTTTACATACCCGGCCGAAGCGGCGAAAATCCCTGGCTACTGGGTGGGTCGATCAGGGAGCCGCGATGCGCGCACGCAAGTTGTTCACCTTATTGTCAGTGGTTGTGTTGTCCGCGGTAACCACGCAGGTCGCGGCGGCCGGCCCGGTCCGGCCCCGCGACGACGAGGCGATCGACTACCACGAGTGGACCGGCGGCCGCTTCCACGAAGGCGGCTTCGCCGGGCTCACGCTCACCCGCGACGGCCTGCGCATCACGCACCCCGTCGGCACGGTCGAGCACACCGAGCCCGAGCTGGGCACGACGAGAACGTACGAATACGGCCAGTGGACGTCACCGGAGTACCGGCAGGGCTTCGGTGCGACGCAGCTGGTCGCGTCGTGGAACGCGAAGACGCCGGCGAAGACCTGGCTGCAGGTCGAGGCGCAGGGCCGGACGTCGGCGGGCGCCGAAACCGCGTGGTACGTGATGGGGCGCTGGGCCGGCGGCGACGCCGACATCCTGCGCACCAGCGTCGACGGCCAGGACGACGCGAACGCGCTGGTCGACGTCGACACGCTGGTGCTGAAGACCGGCGTGACGCTGAAGTCGTACCACCTGCGGGTCAGCCTCTACCGCGAACGCGGCTCGGGCGCGACGCCGACGGTGAGCCTGCTGGGTGCGATGACCTCGGCGGTCCCGGACCGCTTCGACGTGCAGACGACGAAGCCGGGACGCGCCGCCGGGATCGAGCTGAAGGTGCCCGCGTACGCGCAGAACCTCCACAAGGGACAGTTCCCGCAGTACGGCGGGGGCGGCGAAGCCTGGTGCAGCCCGACGTCGACGGAGATGGTGGCCGAGTACTGGGGCAAGAAGCCGTCGGCCGAGGAGATGTCGTGGATCCCGGCGGACTACGTCGACCCGCAGGTGGCGTTCGCCGCGCGCTACACCTACGACCACGCCTACGACGGCACCGGCAACTGGCCGTTCAACACCGCGTACGCCGCGTCGCGCGGGCTGCGCGGCCACATCACGCGGCTGCACTCGCTGAACGAGCTCGAGGACTACATCGTGCGCGGCATCCCGGTGATCACGTCGCAGTCGTTCCTGTCCTCGGAGCTCGACGGCGCCGGCTACGGCACGTCGGGCCACATCATGGTCGTCGTCGGCTTCACCAAGGACGGGGACGTGATCGCGAACGACCCGGCGTCGAGCAGCAACGACCGCGTCCGCAACGTCTACAAGCGCGACCAGTTCGAGAAGATCTGGCAGCGGACGAAGCGGTACCGCGCGGACGGCACCGTGGCGGGCGGCCCCGGCGGCGTCGCCTACATCATCACGCCGGCGTGAGCGGGCTCGGCGGGGCGCCGCGACCGGCGCCCCGCCGGGTTCACCAGGTCTTGCCCGCCTGCTCCCGGACCGCGCGGTTGATCCGGTTGAAGAAGCCGGTGAGCGCGATGTGCAGGACGATCGCGGACAGCTGCTTCTCGTCGAAGTGCGCGGCGGCGGCCGCCCAGACCTCGTCGGTGACGCCGGGCTGCCCGTCCTGGATCCGCGTCGCGGCTTCGGTCAGTTCGAGCGCGGCCCGCTCCGGCTCGGTGAAGAACGGCGTCTCCCGCCAGGTGACGACGCTGTGCAGCCGGTCGTCGGTCTCCCCCTGCTTCTTCGCGGCCTGGACGCCGGCGTAGGTGCAGGGCGCGCAGCCGTTGATCTGGCTGGCCCGCAGGTGGACCAGCTCGAGCAGCAGCGGATCGAGGCCGGCGCCGTACACGACCTTGAACAGCTGCTGGACCGCGCCGGTGACCTCGGGACTGCTCTGGCTCTTCAGCCGTGGTTCCATCGGTTTCCTCCATCGTTACCTGTGCCCCTCCGGGCCCGTCATGTCCACGACGGAGCGGGAGCGAGGAAGGTAACGACCATGTCCGACAGGTTGGCTTCGGTGTTCGAGGCACAGCGCGACCGGCTGCACGCGGTGGCCCGCCGCGTCCTGGGGTCCCAGACCGACGCCGAAGATGTGGTCCAGGAGGCGTGGCTGCGCCTGTCCCGCCAGGACGAGGCGGCGATCGAGAACCTCGAAGGCTGGCTGACGACGGTGGTCGGCCGGCTCAGCCTGGACGTGCTGCGGTCACGCCGGGCGCGTCCCGAGGCGGCGTACGAGGAGGTCGTCGTGACGGTGGCCTCCCCGGAGGAGGACGCGGAGCTGGCCGACTCGGTGGGGCTGGCGTTGCTGGTGGTGCTGGAGTCACTCGGCCCGAGCGAGCGCCTGGCGTTCGTGCTGCACGACCTGTTCGCGGTCCCGTTCGAGGAGATCGGCCGAATCCTGGGCAAATCCACGGCGGCGGCCAAGATGCTGGCGAGCCGCGCCCGCAGGAAGGTCCGGACGCCCTCGCCGCCGACGGGGTCTTCGCAGCACGAGGTGGTCCAGGCGTTCTTGACGGCGGCCCGCGACGGCGACTTCGAGCAGCTGCTGAAGCTGCTGGACCCGGAGGTCCGCTTGACGGTCGACACCCCGGACGGAGTGGTGGTGGTCTTGGGGGCGACGAACGTGGCGGCCGGAGCCCGCATCGGCGCGGCCGCGGGCGGCCGGGCGGTGCTGGTGGGCGGGTTGCCGGGGGTGGTGGCGTGGCGCGAGGACGGGACGCCGATGTCGGTGGTGGCCTTCACGGTGGTGGACGGGCGGATCGTGAGCATCGCATCGGTGGCGGACCCGGTGAAGCTGGCGTCGATGGAGCTGCCGGAGCCGCCCGGAACTGTCGGTGGTGGGCGATAAGCTGGAAGCCGGGGGCGGAGGCCCGCCCGCCGTGCCAGACTGCCGAGACCATGCGCCCGCTGCTGTTCCTCGACGTCGACGGCCCGCTGATCCCGTTCGGCCGCGCTGACGGCGGCTACGAAACCTTCACGGACGCCGACCACAGCAATCCCCTGCTGTCCCGCATCGACCCGAGCCTCGGGCCGCGGCTGCTGGCCCTCGGGTGCGACCTCGTCTGGGCCACCACGTGGCTCGAAGACGCCAACGAGTGCATCGCCCCGCTGCTCGGCCTGCCCCCGCTGCCGGTGCTCGACTTCCCGGACGAAGACCCACCCGGCGAGAACCTTCCCACCGCCGGGCCGCACTGGAAGACCGGCCCGATCGTCGCGTGGGCGGCCGGCCGCCCGTTCGCCTGGGTCGACGACGAAACGACCGACGCGGACCGGGCCTGGATCGCGAGCCACCACCCGGAGCCGGCCCTCCTGCACACCGTCGACCCGGCCACCGGCCTCACCGGCCAAGACTTGGCCACCATCGCCGCCTGGAGGGCCCACAGTTGCGCATGACGCAACACGTTGCACGAACCTCACTCATGCGGATGTCGCCATCCCCGCATGATCCGTGATTAGCTGCGGGCAGGACGAGCCGGAGCCGGAAGGTGGATTCGCATGCCGTACGAGGTCCAGGGGGTTGTTTCGCGGGCGAAGGGCGAGCCCGTCTCGCTGGAGACCGTCCTCGTGCCCGATCCGGGGCCCGGCGAAGCCGTCGTGAACGTGCAGGCCTGCGGGGTCTGCCACACCGACCTGCACTACCGCGAAGGCGGGATCAACGACGACTTCCCGTTCCTGCTCGGCCACGAGGCCGCCGGGGTCGTCGAGGCCGTCGGCGACGGCGTCACCGATCTCGAACCGGGTGACTACGTCATCCTCAACTGGCGTGCCGTCTGCGGCACCTGCCGGGCCTGCCGGCGCGGCAAGCCGTGGTACTGCTTCTCCACCTTCAACGCCACCCAGCCCATGACGCTGAGCGACGGGACCAAGCTCTCGCCCGCCCTCGGCATCGGGGCCTTCCTCGAGAAGACGCTCGTCCACAGCGGACAGTGCACGAAGGTCGACCGGGCCGCCGAGCCCGCCGTCGCCGGGCTGCTCGGGTGCGGTGTCATGGCCGGGCTCGGCGCGGCCATCAACACCGGCGCCGTCACGCGCGGGGACTCGGTCGCCGTCATCGGCTGCGGTGGGGTCGGCGACGCCGCCATCGCCGGAGCCAAGCTGGCCGGCGCCACCACCATCGTCGCGATCGACATGGACGACCGGAAGCTCGGCTGGGCCGAGGACTTCGGCGCGACCCACACGATCAACAGCCGCGGGCTGGCCGAAGACCAGGTCGTCGAAGCGATGCAGGAGGCCACCAACGGGTTCGGCCCCGACGTCGTGATCGACGCCGTCGGCCGCCCCGAGACCTGGCGGCAGGCGTTCTACGGGCGCGACCTGGCCGGCACGGTCGTGCTGGTCGGCGTGCCGACGCCGGAGATGCGGCTGGACGACCTCCCGCTGATCGACTTCTTCTCGCGCGGCGGCTCGCTCAAGTCGTCGTGGTACGGCGACTGCCTGCCCAGCCGCGACTTCCCGATGCTCGTCGACCTCTACCTGCAGGGCAGGCTGCCGCTGGACAAGTTCGTCACCGAGCGCATCGCCGTCGACGGCGTCGAGCAGGCCTTCGAGCGCATGCACCGCGGTGAGGTCCTGCGCAGCGTGGTGACGTTCTGACCCCGTTCACCGACGACGAGTACCCGGCCGAGCCGTACCCCGGCACCCGGCCGGGCTACTCGTTCGTGCACGTCGACGGCGCCGGGGACCACGCCGTCTGGTTCGTGACGCCGGACCAGCCGGCGGTCCTGGACTGCTGCGAAGCGGCCCGGCTCGAAGGCGTCGCGGCCGACGGCCACGGCGTGCCCTGCGAAGTGCTCACACCAGCTTCCCCGGGTTGAGGATCCCGGTCGGATCCACAGCGGACTTCGCCGCGCGCAGCACCTCCACGCCCAGCGAGCCGATCTCCACGCTCAGGTACGGCGCGTGGTCGACCCCGACGGCGTGGTGGTGCGAAATCGTGCCCAGGCCGGCGATCGCTTCGCAGGCCGCCGCCTTCGCGCGCTGCCACTGGCCGACCGGGTCCGCTTCGTCGCGGGCCGTCAGCACCGTGAAGTACAGCGACGCGCCCGTCTCGTACGCGTGCGAAATGTGGCACATCACGATCGTACGGCCCAGCGAGGCCGTCAGTGCCGCGCGGACGTCGTCACGCAGCTCGTCCACATTGGACCAATAGGCGGCCGTTTCGAGCGTCTCCACGCAGATGCCCATGTCCAGCAACGTGTCCCGCTGCCGCGGCCCGGCGAACCGGCCGTGCCGCCACGATTCGCCGAGCGCCTTGCCGACGCGCACGGCACCCGCGGCCTTGAGCCGCCGCGTCGTCTCGCGGCGGCGCAGCGCCACGTCGTGCGCCGTGCCTTCCCAGCCCACGATGAGGAAACACGGCCTTCGGACGCCGCGCGCGGCGAGGTAGCGGCGCAGCGCCGCCGTCTTCAGGCCGGCGTTCAGCGCGAGCGACACCTCGGTCTCGTCCACATCGGACAGCCGGGTGACGTCGGCGAGCGCGTGGTGCTGCGCGAGGTCCCGCACCGCTTCGGCGCCGGCCGCCCAGCCCGGCAGCGCGTACCCCTCGTAGCGCCGGACCGCGGGCGCCGGCCGCACCCGCAGCGCGACCTCGGTGATCACGCCGAGCGTGCCCTCGCTGCCGACGGCGAGCTGGCGCAGGTCCGGCCCGGCCGCGGACGCCGGCGCGACGCCGAGCTTCCACGGGCCGCGCGGGGTGGCCAGCCGGACGCCGGTGACCATGTCTTCGAACCGCCCGTAGCCCGACGACGCCTGGCCGGCCGAGCGGGTCGCCGCGAAGCCGCCGATGGTGGCGCGCTCGTAGGACTGCGGGACGTGCCCGAGTGTCAGGCCGTGCCCGGCGAGCAGCCGCTCGGCTTCGGGGCCGCGGACGCCGGCCTGCAGGACGGCGATGCGTGATTCGGCGTCCACCGACACCAGCGCGTCGAGCCGGACGAGGTCGAGCGCGATCACCGCGGTCTTCTCGCCGGGCAACGCCGAGACGCCGCCGACCACCGACGTCCCGCCGCCGAAGGGCACGACTCCGACGTCGTGCCGCACGCAGACGTCGAGGACCGCCTGGACCTGGTCCGGGTCGGCCGGCAGCACGACCGCGTCGGGCACCGGGAAGTCCGCGGAGGGCGAACGGCGCCGCAGGAGGTCGAGGTAGGACAGGCCGGTCGCCCGCGCGAGCCGCGCCGCGGCGTCGACCAGCACGTTCTCCGCGCCGACGACCTCGGAGAGCGCTTCCCCTGCAGATTTCGACAAGTTCGGTGACGGTATTTTCACCGACACATCCGGCGCGGAGGCGGCGCCGGGGGCCGTCGGACCGATACGCTGTTCAAGCCACTTGGCCGCCCGCGCGGGCAGCGGGGCGGCGCCGGCGGCTTCCGCGGTCCACGACTGGCGGAGGCGGTGGTCAATGAGCGCGTTCACGACTACAGTGTGACACATGGACGTAAAACGTCACACCACGCAGACCGCGGGTTCCTCCGCGCTCGCCGACACCCGCAGCCGCCAGACGGCGACCCGGGTGGCCGATGACGTGCTGCTCGACGCCGCGCGCTCGTGCGTGCTGGCCGTCGGTGTGCGCCGCACCACACTCGCCGAGATCGCCCGCACCGCCCGGGTCAGCCGGATGACGGTCTACCGCCGGTTCCCGGACGTCCGCAGCGTGCTCGCGGCGCTGATGACCCGCGAGTTCAGCGGGCTGCTGCGCACGGCGAGCGAGCGCGGCGCCGACGCGGCGCACAGCCGCGACCGGCTCGTGCTGATCGCGGAGGCCGGCGTCCGCGCGCTGTCGACCGACCCGCTGTTCCGCACGCTGCTCGACGTCGACCCGGAACTGGTCCTGCCGTACATCGTGGAGCGGCTCGGCGCGACGCAGAAGTTCGCCGAGCAGGCCCTGCACCAGCTCCTGGAGGCCGGCCACCAGGACGGCTCGATCCGGCGGGCGCCGGTCGCGGTGCAGTCCCGGTCGGTGCTGCTGGTCGTGCAGTCCTTCGCGTTCTCGCTGCGGCCGGCCACCGCGGACCTCGACGAAGCGGCGCTGATCGCCGAGTTCACGCACGTGCTCGACGCGGCCCTGCGGCCATGACGCCGGGCTCGCTCAACGCGCGGCGCCGCGAACGCGAACTGGCGGAGCTGGCCTCGGGCGAGCGCGTGGACATCGTCGTGGTCGGCGGTGGCGTCACCGGCACGGGTATCGCGCTGGACGCGGCTTCGCGCGGGCTGTCGGTGGCGCTGGTGGAGGCCCACGACCTGGCGTTCGGGACGTCCCGCTGGTCGTCGAAGCTGGTCCACGGCGGCCTGCGGTACCTGGCGCACGGCGAGCTCGGCCTGGCGCACGAGAGCGCGGTGGAGCGCGGGATCATGATGACGCGCACGGCACCGCACCTCACCCGCGCGATGCCGCAGCTGTTCCCGTTGTACCCCAGCACATCCCGCACGCAGGAGAAGGTGGTCGCGGCCGGCCTGCGAGCCGGTGACCTGCTGCGCCGGGCGGCGCGCACGCCGTCGTCGGTGCTGCCGCGGCCGCGTTCGATCCCCCCGGTGGAGGCCTTGGCGCTGGCGCCGGGCCTGTCCGCACACGGGTTGCGCGGCGCCCTGCTGGCCTACGACGGAGCGTTGGTCGACGACGCCCGCCTGGTGGTGACCCTCGCCAGGACGGCGGCCTCGTTCGGCGCGCGGATCCTCACGCGGCTTTCGGCCACTTCGCTCTCGGCGGACCGCGTCCAGGCCCGCGACGGCCTCTCCGGCTCCACAGTGGACATCCATGCGCGGCAGGTGGTCAACGCGACCGGCGTGTGGGCGGGAACGCTGACGGGCGCGGTGCGGCTGCGTCCGTCACTGGGTTCGCACCTGGTGCTGGCGCCGGGGACGGTGCCGATGGGGACGACGTCGGTGAACGTCGGCGTGCCCGGGGAGACGAACCGGTTCGTCTTCCTGCTGCCCCAGCCGGACGGCCGGGTCTACCTGGGACTGACCGACGAGCCCGTTTCCGGCCCGATCCCGCCGGTGCCGGTGGTTCCGGAGTCCGATGTGGACTTCCTGCTGACGCTGGCTTCCTCGGTGCTGTCGCGGCCGCTCACGCGCGCGGACATCGCCGGGTCGTACGCGGGCCTGCGCCCCCTGGTCGAGGGCGGCGGCCGGTCGGCCGACCTGTCCCGCAAGCACGCCGTCCTGGTGGGGTCCGACGGGCTGTTGACCGTGGTGGGCGGCAAGCTGACGACGTACCGCCGGATGGCCGAGGACGCGGTCGACGCGGCGGTTCGCCTCGCCGGGTTCACAGCTTCCCCGTGTCGCACGGCCCGGTTGCCGCTGCTGGGCGCGGCTCCGCGATCGGAGTTGTCCCTTGTGGACGCTTCGCCGCGCCTGGTGGCGCGCTACGGCACCGAGGCCCCACGCGTGGCGGCACTGGGCGAGCTGGACGCGGAGTTCGCGACCCCGGTCGCACCGGGGACGGACATCACGGCGGCCGAGGTCGTCTGGGCGGTCCGGAACGAAGGGGCGCTGGACGTGGCGGACGTCCTGGAGCGCCGGACGCGGCTGGCGCTGATCCCGTCGGACGCCGAAGCCGCGCGGGCACGGGTGGCGGAGCTTGTCGACAAATCTCTGGCCGGTCTCGGCTGAGCGTCAACCGGACTTGAGGTTCCCTTAAGTTGACGTGTCGTTGGGTTTTTGCAACAGTACGTTCATGAGTCCGGTCAGACGCGGCAAGGAGCTGCCGATCTACAACCGGCTTCCCGTGCTCCGGGCCGAGCGGGGGATGACCCGGGCCGCGCTGGCGAGTGCCGTCGACGTCAACCCGCAGACCATCGGCGCGCTCGAACGCGGTGACCACTACCCGAGCCTGGACCTCGCGTTCCGGCTCTGCGCGGTGTTCGACCTGCCCGTCGAGGCGGTCTTCAGCCGCGAACCGTTCACGCCTCTTTCCACCCAGGTCTACCGCGAGGGGGGAGCATGACCGAGCAACCGGGCCGTCTCGCTGCCTACTGGGAACGTCAGCTGGACAAGATGGACGCGCGGGAGCTGCGGCACGCCAAGCGGCTGCCCGGCTGGCGCACCCGGCGCCGCCGCCGAGCCCTCGCCGCGCTCCTGGGGCTCGCCGACCTCGGGCTGATCGCCGGCGCGTCGGTCTTCCCCACGGGCGGCGACGGGCTGTTCGGCGCGCTCTGGCTGGGCAGCGTGGTGGTCGGCGGCAGCACGTTCGTGCTGCTGCGGATCCTCACCGGCCGGATGAGCGGCGGCTTCTCCCGGCTGCTGGACGAACGCGAACGCGAGTGGCGCCACCGCGTCACCTACGTCGCCTTCCAGATCCTGAGCTACCTGATGATCGCCGCGATGATCTACAGCATCGTCGTCGCCCACACCGAAGAAGGCGGCCTGCGCGGCGCGATGATGCTGTCGGCGCTGCTGGTCACCGGCACCACCGTCCCGGCCATCGTGCTGGGCTGGGCGCTGCCGGACGACGACCCCGAGGATTTCGAAGAGGGGATGGGGAATGCCTGAGGGGACACTGGAGATCGACGGGATCTCCAAGCGCTACGGCGCCAAGGTCGCGCTGGACGGCGTCTCGTTCGACGTCCGCGCCGGCGAGCTGTTCGGCTTCGTCGGCAGCAACGGCGCCGGCAAGACCACCACCATGCGGATCGCGCTGGGCGTGCTCGCCGCCGACGGTGGCGAGGTCCGGTTCGACGGCAGGCCGGTCACCCACGAGACGCGCACCCACATCGGCTACATGCCGGAGGAGCGCGGGCTGTACCCGAAGATGAAGGTGCTCGACCAACTCGTCTACCTCGCCGAACTGCACGGGCTGAGCGCGAACGAAGCCCACCGCAACGCCGAAACCTGGATCACCCGGCTCGGGCTGGCCGAGCGCCGCAAGGACGAGGTGCAGAAGCTGTCCCTCGGCAACCAGCAGCGCGTCCAGCTCGCCGCGGCGCTGGTGCACGACCCCGCCGTGCTGGTGCTCGACGAGCCGTTCTCCGGCCTCGACCCGCTCGCCGTCGACGTGATGAGCGCTGTCCTACGGGAGAAGGCCGCCGCGGGGGTGCCGGTCGTGTTCTCCAGCCACCAGCTCGACCTCGTCGAGCGGCTGTGCGACCGGGTCGGGATCATCCGCGGCGGCCGGATGGTCGCCGTCGGCACGGTCGCGGAACTGACCTCCGGCGCACGCAGCAAGCTCGTCGTGACGGCGCCGGCCGCGGCCAACGGCTGGGCCGCGGGCCTGCCCGGGGTGCGCGTGCTGGAGCAGCACGGCACCACCACCGTGCTCGATCTCGAACCGAGCGCGGACGACCAGGCCGTGCTCGCCGCCGCGCTGGCGACCGGGCCGGTCACCGAATTCAGCCGGCGTCGCCGCTCGCTCACCGAGCTCTTCCGCGACGCCGTGTCCGCGCCGGCCGAGGGGGAACCGCGATGAGGACGTTGAGTGGCCGCCGCGCCGTCTGGCTCGTGCTGAAGCGCGAGCTGAACACCCGGTTGCGCACGAGGTCGTTCGTCGTCGGCACCGGCGTGCTGCTGGTGCTGCTGCTGGGGTACGTCTTCTTCCAGACGTCGCTGGCCAAGTCGTCGGACAAGAACACCGTCGGGCTGACCGGCCAGGCGATCGGGATCGCCCGGCAGCTGCAGACCGAAGCGGCGCTGTCGGGTCGCGAGATCAGCACGGTCGTCGTCACCGACCCGGCGGACGGCCGCAAGAAGGTCGAGGACGGCGACCTCGACGCGCTCGTCTCGGGCAGCGCGGCGCAGCTGACCGCGACCTACAAGTCCTCTTTGGACGACCAGCTGCGCCGGGTGCTCGACCAGGTCGCCCAGCAGCAGGTGCTCGACGGCGTGCTGTCGTCCGCGCAGCTGGAGCCGGCCGAGGTGATGGCCAGGGTCAACGGCACCCACGTCCAGGACGACGCGCTCTCGCCGCAGCCGGCGGATCAGACGCAGCGGCTGGTGGTCGGGCTGGTCGTGGCGTTCCTGCTGTACATGAGCATCATCACCTACGGGATGATGGTGGCACAGGGCGTGGTCGAGGAGAAGTCGAGCCGGGTCGTGGAGATCCTGCTGGCCAGCGTCCGGCCGTGGCAGCTGCTGCTGGGCAAGGTGATCGGGCTCGGCCTGGTCGGGCTGACCCAGCTGGTCATCCTCGCGGTGGTCGGCCTGGGCGCGGCGACGGCGACCGGCGTGTTCACGCTGTCCGGCTTCGCGACGGGTGCGGTGCTGTGGGGCCTGCTCTGGTACCTGCTGGGCTTCCTGTTGTACGCCACGATCTACGGCGCGCTCGGGTCGCTGGTGTCCCGGCAGGAGGACACCCAGTCGGTGGTCGGGCCGCTGAACATCATCCTGGTGGTCGGGTTCATCGCGGGGTTCAACCTGCTGGTCCAGAACCCGGCGGGCTCGGCGACGAGGGTCGTCTCGCTGATCCCGCTGCTCTCGCCGATCCTGATGCCGGCCCGGATCTCGACGGGCGCGGCGGCGGGGTGGGAGATCGGGCTGTCGCTGGGGCTGACCGTCGCGTTGGTGGCGGTGCTGACTTGGGTGGGCGGGAAGATCTACGGCAACAGCGTGCTGCGGATCGGCAGCCGGATCAAGCTGGCGGAGGCTCTGCGCGGCTGACCCTCGTGAGGGTTCAGGAGGGTTCTGTCCTCCTGAACCCTCACGACGTGATCTTGCCGTACCGCTCCAGGGACACCTGGCGCTCGTGGCCGTGGTCGACCATCGGCTCCGGGTAGTCGGCGGGACGGTCCTTCAGCTTGTGCACCGCCTTGCCCGCCACCGAACGCAGCTCCGGCACGTACTTCCGCACGTAGTCCCCCTGCGGGTCGAACTTCTCCCCCTGCGTCGTCGGGTTGAAGATCCGGAAGTACGGGGCCGCGTCGGTGCCGCAGCCCGCGACCCACTGCCAGTTCAGCTGGTTCGAGGCCAGGTCGCCGTCCACCAGGTGCTTCATGAAGTGGCGGGCGCCCAGCCACCACGGCAGGTGCAGGTCCTTCACCAGGAAGCTCGCGACGACCATCCGCACCCGGTTGTGCATCCAGCCCTCGGCCAGCAGCTGCCGCATCCCGGCGTCCACGATCGGGTAGCCCGTGCGGCCCTCGCACCACCGCGTGAACGCCTCGGGGTCGTCGTCGTGCTTCATGCCGTCGAAGCGCTTGTCGTAGTTCTGCCGCGCCGTTTCCGGGCGGTGCCACAACACGTCGGCGTGGAATTCGCGCCAGCAGATCTCGCTGCGCAGCGACTTCGCGCCCACGCGGTCGTCGCCGGACAGGTCCGCCAGGATCGTCCGCGGGTGGATGCAGCCCCAGCGCAGGTACGGCGAAAGCCGCGTGGTCCCTTCGCGGTCCGGGCGGTCGCGATCCTCGTCGTAGGTCTCGATGCCGTCTTCGAGGAACGCGTGCCAGACGTCCAGCGCCGCCTTCTCCCCCGGCTCGGGCAGCTCGGCGGAGACCTTCGGCGCACGCGGGACCTTCAGCGAGCGCGGCGGTTCGACCCAGTCCACAAGGGACGGTCCGGTGTCGGCGGGCGAGTGCCAGCCCCGCGCGGTCCAGGCGCGGAAGAACGGGGTGAAGACGCGGTACGGGCTGCCGTCCGGCTTGGTGACCTGGCCCGGCGTCACCGCGTACGGCGAACCCGTCTCGACCCAGTCGATGTTGTGCTCCGCCAACGCTTTCGCGACCGCGTCGTCCCGGCGGCGGCCATAGGGACCGGTGTCCGCGCTGACGTGCACCGCGGCGGCGCCGATCTTGCGCGCCGCGCGGACGACCTCGGTCGCCGGGTCGCCGTGCACCAGCATCAGGCGGCCGCCGAGCTGGTCGTTCAGCTTTTCGAGACACCCGTACAGGAACGCTTCCCGCGGCGCGCCACCCGGCTTCAGCAGTGCCTCGTCGAGGACGTACAGCGCGAGCACGTGCTTGCTGTGCTTCGACGCCTCCAGCAGCGCGGCGTGGTCACCCAGCCGAAGGTCACGACGGAACCACAGGACAACGGGGGCTTCTCGGGTCACGCCGGTAAACGTAAACGTCCCGCCGGGCAAATGCACGGCGGGACGTTCGCTTGAATCGAATCAGCGCTCCGACATCGGGACGTAGTCCCGGGTCGCGTGGCCGGTGTAGATCTGCCGCGGGCGGCCGATCTTGGTGGCCGGGTCGTTGATCATCTCGCGCCAGTGCGCGATCCAGCCCGGGAGCCTGCCCAGCGCGAACAGCACCGTGAAGAACTTCGTCGGGAAGCCCAGCGCCCGGTAGATCAGGCCGGTGTAGAAGTCCACGTTCGGGTACAGCTTGCGCGAAACGAAGTAGTCGTCGGAAAGCGCGACCTCTTCGAGCTTCTTCGCGATGTCGAGCAGCTGGTCGCCGCCCTTCAGCTTGCCGAGGATCTCGTCCGCGGTGTTCTTGATGATCTTCGCGCGCGGGTCGTAGTTCTTGTAGACCCGGTGCCCGAAGCCCATCAGCTTCACGCCCTTTTCCTTGTTCTTCACGCGCTCGACGAACTTGGCGACGTCGCCGCCGTCGGCCTGGATGCCCTCCAGCATGTCGAGCACCGCCGCGTTCGCGCCGCCGTGCAGCGGGCCGAACAGCGCGTTGATGCCGGCCGAGATCGAGGCGAACAGGTTCGCCTCGGACGAGCCGACCAGGCGCACGGTCGAGGTCGAGCAGTTCTGCTCGTGGTCGGCGTGCAGGATGAACAGCAGGTCGAGCGCCTTGACGACGTCCGGGTCGACGTCATACGGCTCGGCCGGGAAGCCGAAGGTCATCCGGAGGAAGTTCTCGACCAGGCCGAGCGAGTTGTCCGGGTACAGCAGCGGCTGGCCGACCGACTTCTTGTACGCGTACGCGGCCAGCGTCGGCACCTTGGCGAGCAGCCGGATCGTCGACAGCTCCACGTTCGGCTCGTCGAACGGGTTGAGCGAGTCCTGGTAGAAGGTCGACAGCGCCGACACCGCGCTCGACAGGACCGGCATCGGGTGGGCGTCGCGCGGGAAGCCGCTGAAGAACGCCTTCAGGTCCTCGTGGAGCAGCGTGTGCCGCTGGATCTTCTCGGTGAAGTCGGCCAGCTGGGCCTCGGTCGGCAGCTCGCCGTAGATGAGCAGGTAGGAGACCTCGATGAAGGTCGACTTCTCGGCCAGCTGCTCGATCGGGTACCCGCGGTAGCGGAGGATCCCGGCGTCACCGTCGATGTAGGCGATGGCGGACGACGCGGCACCGGTGTTGACGAAGCCGGGGTCGTAGGTGATGTACCCCGTCTGCGCCAGCAGCTTGCCCAGCTCGATCCCGGGCGCGCCCTCGACCGGGTGAACGATCTTGAACTCGTGCTCGCCACTCGGCAGGGTCAGCTTCGCGGTTTCGCCGCCGGACTGCCCCGCAGTCGTCGCGTCGGACATGCAAGTCCCTCTCACGTTGGGCACGGGCCGGCGGCGCCTGTACGTTCCACAGGTAGCCACGTGTTCACGCGAGGAAACACTGGCGCCTCGCTGCACACCGCCCCGCTGGGGTATGAAGAATGCCCCTCAACGTTAGTCGAGAAACCCGCCTTCGCGCAGCGGTGACGTTGCTCCCGGGGCCCCCTTTGGGACCAGGTTCACACGGTAGCCGCCATGTCGGCCGACGTGGGCGGCTCGGCGCCGCTGCGGGACACCGTGATCGACGCCGCTTTCGCCGCGAACGCGAGTGCCTCCCGCCACGCGCCGGCGTCGAGGGAGCCCAGGTCGGTGACCTCGCGGGTGTGCAACCAGGCCAGCAGCGCGCCGTGCACGGTGTCGCCCGCCCCGATGGTGTCCACGACGGTGACCTTCCGCGACGGCACGTGGGCCAGCTCACCTGCGGCGGTGATCACCGAAAGCCCGTCGGCGCCCCGGGTGAGCACCACGGCGTCCACACCGGACTCGATCCACGTCTTCGCGGCGGCGACCGGGTCGGCGCCTTCGGTCAGCCACGCGGCGTCGTCGTCGGAGATCTTCAGCAGCCGGACGTCCGGCAGCCAGGACGCGAACCGGACCCGGTAGGCGGCCGGGTCGGCGATGAGCGCCTCGCGGATGTTCGGGTCGAGCACGGTCAGCACGCCGCGGGCCGCTTCGCGCCGCAGCATCGTCTCGTACGCCGAAGCGCCGGGCTCGAGGACCATGCCGAGCGTGCCGAGTGAGAGCGCTGTCACATCTCCCGCCAGCGGCCCGGGATCCGCGACCAGCCGGTCGGCGGTGCCCTCGACGTAGAACGTGTAGCGCGCGGCGCCCTTCGCGTCGAGCGCCACGACGGCCAGCGTCGTGGGCTCGTCACCGCGCTGCAGCAGCGACGTGTCGACGGCGGAAGCGTGCAGCCGCTCGACCATCGCGTCGCCGAAGCGGTCGGTCGAAACGCGCGAGAGGAACGAAGCCGGGACGCCGAGCCGCCCGGCGGCCAGCGCGACGTTGTACGGGCCGCCGCCCAGGCGGGGCAGCAGCGCGCGCAGCCCACCGTCCACAGTGGAATCCAGGGGGTCGCCGGGAACCAGGTCGACCAGAGCTTCTCCGCCTACGACGATCACGCCGGGAGTTTAATGGAGTTCCGGCTGACAATTCCTGTCCGCTATTTGTTCAACCCGCCGAGGAGCAGTTCACCCAAAGCGGTGAACGCCTCGGCGTCGGAGACGTCGAGGCGGCCGCCGAGCACGCCGGTCTGGATGCCCTCGATGATCAGCCCGGCCATCTCGGCCACCAGCCGGGCGTGGACGTCGCGGAACACCCCGTCGGCGACGCCCTTGTCGATGAACTGCCGGAGCCGCCGCGCGGCGAACCGGCTGTTGAGCTGGTAGGCGTCGCGGGCCGGGCCGAACTCGGCGAGATCGCGCATGAAGGCCGCCGACGCCCGGTTGAGCTGCTCGGCGACCCCGGCCAGGTACTCGCCGATGAGCTTGCGGGCGTCGTCGATCCCGGCGATGCGCTCCTCGATCCGCTCGGCGGCGCCCCGGAAGAACCGGGTGACCACCTTGACGGCGAGCTGCTCCTTGCTGGGCGCGAGCGCGTAGAGGGTCGACTTCGAGCAGCGCAGGCGGCCGGCGAGGTCGTCCAGGGTGAAGACGGCGAAACCCTCGGCCAGGAAGAGCGCCTCGAGCTCGCCGAGCAGCGCCTGCTGGCGGGCGGTCGGCCGTCGTCGGGGTTCGGGGCGCATCGGCTCACTATCTCCTACGTCTTCCGGCGTCCCCAGTCCTGCCGTACAGTACTCTGAACTAGCCCACAGTACTGTTTTCAGTACCGTTTTGGAGGACGACGATGCCCGCCGAACGCCTGCTGCCTTCCTCGGAGGCCGAGGACCTGGTCGCCTTGGCCACCGAGATCGCGCGCGACGAGCTTGCGCCCCGGGCAGCAGCGGCCGAAGAGGCCGAGCAGTTCCCGCGCGAGCAGTTCCGGCTGCTCGGCAAGTCCGGCCTGCTCGGCCTGCCCTACCGCGAGCGCTGGGGTGGCGGCGAGGTGCCGTACGAGGTCTACCTGCAGGTCCTGGAGGAGATCGCGACGGCGTGGATGACGGTCGGCGTCGGGCTGTCGGTGCACACGATGTCCTGCTACGGGCTGGCGGAGTACGGCACCGACGAGCAGCGCGACCGGTGGCTGCCGGACATGCTCGAAGGCTCGCTCCTAGGCGCGTACGCGCTGTCGGAGACGAACGCGGGTTCGGACGCGGCGGCGCTGTCGACTCGCGCCCGGCTCGACGGCTCGGACTACGTCGTCAACGGCACGAAGGCGTGGATCACGCACGCGGGCGTGGCGGACTTCTACACGACGATGGTCCGCACGGGTTCGGACGAAATCTCGTGTCTCCTGGTCGACTCGTCGACTCCGGGGCTCTCGGCCGCACCCCGCGAGCGGAAGATGGGCCTGACCGGCTCCCCGACGGCCCAGATGATCTTCGACGGCGCCCGCGTGCCCGCCGAGCGGCTACTGGGCGACCCGGGTGCCGGGCTCCGCATCGCGCTGTCGTCGCTGAGCTCGGGCCGGCTCGGGATCGCGGCGTGCGCGGTGGGCCTGGCGCAGGCGGCGCTGGACGAAGCGGTGGCGTACGCGAAGGGGCGCTCGCAGTTCGGCCGCCCGATCATCGACTTCCAGGGCGTGGAGTTCCTGCTGGCGGACATGGCGGCGGTGGTGGAGTCGTCCCGGGCCTGCTACCTGGACGCGGCCCGGCGCCGCGACCGCGGGATGCCGTTCCAGCGCCAGGCCTCGATCGCCAAGCTGGTGGCGACGGACGGCGCGATGAAGGTGACGACGGACGCGGTCCAGGTCCTCGGCGGTGCCGGGTACACGCGGGACTTCCCGGTGGAGCGGTACATGCGCGAGGCGAAGGTGCCGCAGATCTTCGAGGGGACGAACCAGATCCAGCGGGTGGTCATCGCGCGCGAGCTGAAGAAGGCGTAACCCGATCCAGCGACCCGTGTCGCGCCTCGGTGACGGCTAGCGTTGTCCCATGGCCCTGCTGACCATCGAGGAGTACGCGGCGCTCGACGGCACCGGTTTCACGGAGCTGGTGGAGGGCCGCGTGGTGCCTTCGCCCGGCTCCGGCCGCCGTCACGACTTGGCGGTCTGCCTGCTGGCGGGCGCTCTCGAGCGGCAGCTGCCGCGCGGGCTGGCGTTCGTCGTGGCCAGTGACCTGGATCTGGGGTTGTCTCCGGACGGCGGGCCCGGCTTCGCCCGCCGTCCGGACCTGCTGGTGATCGACCGGGCGGCGATCGGCCGCGGGGACCGGCTGTTCCGTGCGGAGGACGTGGTCCTGGTGGCCGAGGTGGTGGCACCGGGGTCCCGGCGGACGGATTACCGGGTGAAGCGGGACGAGTACGCCGATGCGGGGATTCCGCACTACTGGATCGTGGATCTCGGCGAGCCGGTGTCGCTGGTCGCCTGCCGGGGTGGCGGGTCGGGGTACGTCGACGCGCCGGCGGTCACCGGTGTCTTCGTTTCCGATGTGCCGTTCCCGGTGCGGTTGGATCTCGATGCCTTGGTCTCCTGAAGCTCACCAGGTCGAGGTAAAGGTGTCACACGCTTGGTACGGATAGCGTTGTTTCCGGACCGGACGACCAGCGGTCCGGGGAGGCACGATGGCCGTAGATGGTCGTGCCGGATTCGAAGCGCACGGATTACCGGGTGAAGCGGGACGAGTACGCCGACGCGGGGATTCCGCACTACTGGATCGTGGATCTCGGCGAGCCGGTGTCGCTGGTCGCCTGCCGGGGCGGCGGGTCGGGGTACGTCGACGCGCCGGCGGTCAGCGGGACCTTCACCACCGATGTCCCGTTCCCGGTCAAGATCGACCTCGACACCCTCCTCGACTGATCGGGCAGCACGCCGGAACCGCCCGGTCACCGGCGTGCCGCCCGAAGCTCAGCGGGTCTCCCGGTACCGGCGGTCCTTCGACACGCCCTCGCCCGTCGACTCGTCGAAGTGGTACACCTCATCGCCGCGGATGAACACGCGCAGGGCTCGGTTCATCACGTCCAGCGGGTCGCCCGACCACAGCACCACGTCGGCGTCCAACCCCGGCGTGAGCGCACCGATCTGCTCGTCCAGCCCCAGCATCGACGCCGGGTTGACGGTCAGCGAACGCAGCGCCGTCGCCGGGTCGAGGCCGTCCTTCACCGCGAGGGCCGCCTGGTAGACCAGGAAGTTGATCGGGATCACCGGGTGGTCCGTCGTGATCGCGATCTTCACCCCGGCCCGCGCCAGGATGCCCGCCGACCGGAGGGTGCGGTTACGCACCTCCACCTTGGACTTCGTGGTGAACAGCGGCCCCAGGATCACCGGCACCTCGCGCGAAGCCAGCAGGTCCGCGATCAGGTGCCCCTCGGTGCCGTGGTTGATCACCAGCTTGTAGCCGAACTCGTCGGCCAGCCGGATCGCCGTCACGATGTCGTCCGCGCGGTGGACGTGCTGGTCCCAGTACAGCTCGCCCTCGAGGACCTTCGACAGCGTCTCGAGCGTCAGGTCCACCTCGTGCGGCTTGCCTTCGGACTCCGCGTGCGCGCGCTTCGCCTGGTAGTTGCGCGCCTTGGTGAACGCCTCGCGCAGGATCGCCGCGACACCCAGCCGCGTCGAGGGTGTCTGCTTCTTGTCGCCGTACACGCGCTTCGGGTTCTCGCCGAGCGCGCTCTTGACGCTGACGTGCTCCGCGAACGTCATGTCGAGGATGCTGCGGCCCCAGGTCTTGACGCCGATCGTCTGGCCGCCGATCGGGTTGCCGGACCCGGGCTTGATGACGACGCTCGTCACGCCGCCCGCCAGCGCGTCGTCGAAGCCGGACTCGTACGGGTCGATGCCGTCTATCGCGCGGAAGCGGGCGCCGTTCGGGTCGGTCATCTCGTTGGTGTCGTTGCCGGCCCAGCCTTCGCCCTCCTCGTGGACGCCGAGGTGGGCGTGGGCGTCGATGAAGCCGGGCAGCACCCAGGTGCCCGCCGCGTCGACCAGTTCGGCATCCTCCGGGATGTCGACGTCGGCCTCGGTACCGACCGCGACGATCTTGCCGCCGTCGATCAGGACCGTGCCGCCCTCGATGGGTTCACCGTCGATGGGGACGACGTAGCCCCCGACAATTGCCTTCGCCATAGTTCGCCACGCTAACGAACTCACCCGGGGTCGCGCACGCGGGTCTTCTCCAAGTGCACCAGCTCGTGGTTGTTCTCGGGCGTCCGGTGCGTCTCCCGGTACCCGTGCTTGGCGTACAGCCGCAGCGGCACCACGCTGTTCGAGCCGGTGAAGAGCCGGAACAGCGTCACCTCCGGCGGGGCCGCCGACTCGGCGAACCGCAGCAGCGACCCACCCAGCCCGCACCCCTGCCGGTCCGGCGCGACGACCAGGCGGCCGATCACCGCGACCGGCCCGGTCACCGTCAGCCGCACCGAGGCCACCAGGCGACCGGACTCGCGCACGCCCCACGAAAGCCCGGCCAGGGCCGCCCGCGTTTCGTCGAGCGTCTCCAGCAACGGCGGCAGGTCGAGGTCGCCGTGTGCCCGGGCCTCGGTGACGTACGCGGCCCGTTGCAGCGTCAGGACTTCGCCCGCGTCGGCGGGACCCAGCCGGATCACCGGACGCGGATGCCCCAGCTGCCCGACCAGGACGCCGACGGCGCCAGCTCGATCAGGTCGGTGCCCGTGTTGAGCGCGTCCGCCGGGCAGGTCATCGGCTCGATCGCCACCGCGCGGCCGCGGCCGACCAGGTCGTCCGGGGTGAACACCTGGGCCCAGTGGAAGTCGGGGCCGGTCCAGACCAGCAGTTCCCGGCCGTCGTGGCTGAGCACGATGTGGTGCGTGCCGTCCGCGGCCGCCGCGAGGCCGCCGAACGCCGTGTCCAGGTTGACGCCGGCCAGCACGCGGCCGGCGCGGAAGTCGTACTCCGTGCCTTCGACGTCCTGCTCCTCGGCGTACGGCATCTGCTCGTCGGGCAAGGACGGCCGGACGCGGCTCGCGGGCAGCGTGAGCGTCAGCTCGTCGGTCGGGACGTCGCCGATCCGGAAGTACGGGTGCGTGCCGACGCCGACGCCGATCGGCTGCTCGCCTTCGTTGCGGATCTCGTGGGTGACGGTCAGCTCGCGCGGCGAGACCTCGTACGTCACAGTCGCGCGCAGGGGTACCGGCCAGCCGGGCTGCACGGCGACGTCGACGGCCAGGGTGATCGACGACTCGGCGTGCTCCAGCAGCTCCCACTCGAGGTGGCGGGTCAGGCCGTGGATGGCGTTGCCGCGCGCCTCCTCGGTGATCTCCAGCTGCTGCTTCTCCCCCTGGAACGTCCACTGGCCCGCCTTGGTCCGGTTCGGCCAGGGCAGCAGCACCTGCCCGGCGCCCATCGGCGGCTTCGCGTCTTCGGGGAACTCCTCGACGTACGGCACGCCGCCGACTTCGAACGCGCGCAGCCCGGCACCGATTTCGGTGACGACGGCGCGCGCGTTGCCGCGGGTGATCTCGAACTGCTGACCGGTCGGGTTGCCCATGCGCACGACCTTACCGATCCACGAAGTCACTAGACCGGTCGTCATAGTTTGCGCTACGGTCAGGTCATGGTTCGCCGCACCGACACGCGGCAGCGGATGCTCGACACCGCCGCCGACCTGTTCCAGACCCAGGGCTACCACGCCACCGGCCTCACCCAGCTGACGACGGCGGGCGGCGCGCCCAAGGGGTCGCTCTACTTCCACTTCCCCGGCGGCAAGGAACAGCTCGCCGCCGAGGCCGTCCGGCTTTCCAGCGAGCGCACCGGCGCGCTCTTCGACGCCATCCTCCGCGACGCCCCCGATCCCGCGACCGGGATCGACCGCGCGATCGACGCGCTCGCTGGCGTCCTCACCGAGTCGGACTTCCAGCGGGGCTGTCCACTCGCGACAGTCGCACTGGACGCGGCCCCGGCGAGCGAACCCATCCGGCGGGCCTGCACGGACGGCTACGAGTCCTGGCACGTCGTCCTCGGCGATTACCTGGCCGGGCAAGGGCTTTCCGCCGGCCGGGCCGACGAACTCGCCACCATCGTGCTCGCCGCGATCGAAGGCGGGCTGCTGCTGGCCCGCACCCGCCGCGACCTCGCGCCGCTGCGCGCCGTCGCGACCCACCTGCACGCCACCCTCGAACGGGAGTTGTCCTGATGCGCGTCCACCACCTGAACTGCGGCACCATGCGCCCACTCGGCGGCAAGCTGATCGACGGCAGGCCGGGCCTGTTCCGGCGCGCCACCATGGTCTGCCACTGCCTGCTGCTGGAGACGGACACCGGCCTGGTGCTCGTCGAGACCGGCATGGGCACGCCGGCCGCGGTCGACCGGACCGCCTGGCTGGGCGCGGGTTTCGTCCGCCAGTCCAACCCGGTGCCCGACCCGGCGCAGACGGCGATCGCGCAGGTCCGCGCGCTCGGCTTCGACCCGGCCGACGTCCGCGACATCGTGCTGACCCACCTCGACCTCGACCACGCCGGCGGGCTCATCGACTTCCCGTGGGCGCGCGTGCACGTCTACGCCGAGGAGCTGCGGGCGTTCACCGACCCGCGCGACGACGGCGAGCGCGGCCGGTACCGCCGGATCCAGTTCGCCCATGGTCCACAGTGGACGTCCTATGCGGACACCGGCGAGCCCTGGTTCGGCTTCGACGCGGTCCGCTCGCTCGACGGGCTGCCCGAGGAGATCCTGCTGGTCCCGCTGTCCGGGCACACGCGCGGCCACGCCGGGGTCGCCGTCGACACCGGGCACGGCTGGCTGCTCAACGCGGGTGACTCGTACTTCTTCCACGGTCAGGTCGCCGCGACCCCGCACTGCCCGCCCGGGCTGAAGTGGTTCGAGGGCCACATGGAGACGGTCGAGGGTGCCCGGCTGGACAATCACCGCCGCCTGCGCCAGCTTGTTCAGGAGCACGGCGCGGAGGTCACCGTCTTCGCCGCGCACGACGAGACCGAATTCCTCCGGCTGAGCACCAGGAGCAGCGTATGAAGGTGCACCACCTGAACTGCGGATCGATGCACCCGGTGGGTGGCAAACTGCTCGACGGCGAGCCCGGCCTGCTGCGGCGGTCGTCGCTGGTCGCGCACTGCCTGCTGATCGAGACCGGCGACAGCCTGGTGCTGGTCGACACCGGGTTCGGCCGCCAGGGCGTGACGCGGCCCGGCGAGTGGCTGGGCCGCCCGTTCCTGGCGCTGGTCGGCGCGAAGCCGGCCGCGGCGGAGACGGCGGTGGCCCAGATCGAGGCACTCGGCCTCGACCCGGCCGACGTCCGGCACATCGTGGCGACCCACCTCGACGTCGACCACGCGGGCGGCCTGGCCGACTTCCCCAACGCGGTGGTCCACGTCCGCGCCGAGGAGCACCGCGCGGCGACGTCCCCGGCGAACGCGGCGGAGAAGAACCGCTACCGCGCGGCCCAGTTCGCGCACCGCCCGCTGTGGAGCACGTACGACGAGACGGGCGAGCCGTGGTTCGGCTTCGAGGCGGTCCGGTCGCTGAAGGGCCTGCCGGAGGAGATCCTCCTGGTCCCGCTGACGGGCCACACCCGGGGCCACACGGGCGTGGCGGTCGACACGGGCAACGGCTGGCTCCTGCACGCCGGCGACGCGTACTTCTTCCACGGCCAGCTGGACCCGGTGGCCCCGCACTGCCCGCCGGGCCTGACGGCGTTCCAGAACATCGTCCAGACGCTGAGGGGGCCGAGGCTGGAGAACCTGGCGAGGCTGCACGAGCTGGCGCGGACGCACCAGGACGAGGTCACGGTGTTCTCGGCGCACAGCCCGGTCGAGCTGGCGGCACTGCGCCGGTGATCCGGGAACCGGATGATCTCCGCCCCATCGAACCTCCGGCCGAACGGGAGGTTCGATGGTGGCGCAGATCCGCGGCTCGATCTCTCCGGCGTTGTCCTGCGGCACCAGAACGAAGCCGGCCTCGACCAGGTCGCCTTCGACGGCAGCTCGTCGGCTGGGCCTGATCAGCCGGCCGCGAGGGCCTGCTTGACCAGCGGCGCCAGCTGCTCCGGCGTCAGCTTCGCCGGGCCCGTGTAGTTGACCAGCACCGGCGTGCCCGCCACCAGTTCGGCCGCGGCGAGGGTCGCCGTCTTCTGCTCGTCGACGTAGTAGACGGCGCCGTCCGGGAAACCCGGGACGTCCTTCGAGCCCGGCTTCGCCTTCTTGATCGACGCGACCATCTCGGCCGGCTTGCCCTTCTTGCCCTCGTAGCGCGTCACCGCGAGCGCGCCCGCGGCCTTGCCGTCGTGCTGGTACTCGCAGCTGCGTGCCTTGCCGCCGTTGGCCGCGTTGTCCTGGACCGGGCCCGGCACCGCCGTGAGGTTGTCGAGGAACAGCGCCTTGGAGACGGCCTCCGCGGGCAGCAGCTTGCACGGGTCGAGCGACGCCGCGGCGGCGTTCGTGCTCGGGGCCGGCTTGGGCGCGGCGGACGACGAAGGGGCCTTCGACGGCTCGTCTCCGGAGGAGCAGGCAGTCAACGCGGCGAAAGCGACAAAAGCGACAACAAGGGTACGCATGCCCGCACCCTACCTATGCCGTCGGCGCCCGGTATCGCCAGAAGGCCGGGAGCACGAACATCGACGCGCAGACGAGCACGATGACCAGCAGCCCGCCGACGCTCGCGGCGGCCGTCGTGCCGAAGGCGGCGGCACCCCAGCCGTGGGTGAGGTCGGCGATCCGCGGCCCGCCGGCGACGACGACCGTGAAGACGCCCTGGAGCCGGCCGCGCATCTCGTCGGTGGTCGCGACCTGCAGGATCGCCATCCGGTAGACGGCGCTGACCATGTCCGCGGCGCCGGCCAGCGCCATGAAGACGACGGCGAGCCACAGGGAGTGCGCGAGCCCGAACGCGGCCACCGCGGCACCCCACGCGCAGATCGCCACGACGACCGCGACGCCCTGGCGGTGGATGCGCGTCAGCCAGCCGGAGAAGAGCCCGATCAGCATCGCCCCGGCGGGCAGGGCGGCGTAGAGCCAGCCGAGGGCCGGGCCGCCGCCGGGTGGGTCGCCGAAGGTGCGCTCGGCCATCTCCGGGATCAGCGCGCGCGGCATCCCGAAGACCATGGCGATGATGTCGGCGACGAAGGAGGCGAGCAGGATCTTCTGCCCGGCGAGGTACCGGAAGCCGTCGACGACGTCCCGCACCCCGGCGCGCCGCGAGGGGCCGTTGAGCGGCGGGATGGACGGCAGCCGCCAGACGGCGACGAGCGTGATCGTCAGGGCGATGACGTCGATGAGGTAGAGGGTGGAGAGGCCGAGGACGGGGATCAGCGCCCCGGCGAGCAGCGGCCCGAAGACGGCGCCGAAGGTGGCCATGGTCGAGCTGAGCGCGTTCGCGGCGGGCAGCAGCTCGGGCGGCACGAGCCGGGCGACGACGGCACCGCGCGTCGGCATGTTGATCGCGAAGAGCGCTTGGTTGACGGCGAGCAGGCCGAGCACGAGCCAGACGGAGCCGAAGTTCGCGAAGGCCTGCAGCCAGAGCAGCGCGGAGGTGACGGCGACGAGCACGTTGGTGACGACGAGCAGCTTCCGCCGGTCGACGGCATCGGCGACGGCGCCGCCCCAGAGCCCGAAGACGAGCAGCGGAACGAGGGCGACGAGCCCGGTGAGGCCGACCCAGGCGGAGGACCCGGTGAGGTCGAAGACCTGCTTGGGCACGGCGACGGCGGTGAGCTGGGTGCCGACGGAGGTGACCACAGTGGACAGCCACAGCCGCCGGAAGGCCGGGATCTTCAGCGGCCGGGTGTCCACGATGATGCGGCCGAGGAGCTTGCGTACACCCGAGCGGGGCGGCATCGTCCCCGGTTCACCAGTCACGACAGATCAGCTTAGCCGGGCTAAGTATCTCCGGTCGCGTGATTTTCCTCGCCCCGGTGAGTGGTTCCCGGTGTTGCGCGAGACGCAACACCGGGACCGGGAAACTCAGGGAGCCACGCGCTCGATGTGCCACCCGTCGTCGTTCCGCACGTACCGCAGCCGGTCGTGCATCCGGTCCTCGCGGCCCTGCCAGAACTCCACCAGGTCCGGCCGGATGCGCCAGCCGCCCCAGTGCGGGGGTGCCGGGATCCTCTCCACGTCCGCGAAACGCCTCTCGATGCCGTGCAACGCGTTGTCCAGCGCGCGCCGGCCGTCGACCACCCGTGACTGCGGGGATGCCCACGCGCCCAGCTGGGAACCGCGCGGGCGCTGGGCCCAGTACTCCGCCGTCTCCTTGACGCCGACCTTCTCGACCTCGCCGCGGACGTGGACCTGGCGGTGCAGCGGGTACCAGGGGAACGTCACCGACGCGTACCGCGTCGCCGTCAGGTCGTGGCTCTTCGACGACGTGTAGTTCGTGTAGAACACCACGCCGCGCTCGTCGAGGCCCTTGCACAGCACCGTCCGGGACGACGGGCGGCCTTCGGCGTCGGCCGTCGCGAGGACCATGGCGTTCGGCTCCGCGATGCCCGCCGCGACCGCCTGGTTCAGCCAGCCCTGCAGCTGATCGGTCCAGGTGGCGGCGAGCGCGGTTTCGTCGAACGCCGCGCCGTCGTAGGCCACGCGCATTCCGGGAAGGCGTACTACTGCGTCTTCCACCTGGTCCTCGATCTCCGGCATCATCGCCAAACCTCCACGCCCGGCCGGGGGCATCAGTCGACTTCGGCTCTAGGCACGTTAAGGGTTCGCGACCGGCAGCGGAACCCACCTAACGGTGACACCCGACACCCATTCCCCGCCATCCAGCCGTAACCGCAGGACAACAAGCCGTAACCGCCGCGTTACCCGCCGGACCAGGATCGATACAGGACCCGCCTACCTTCGGCCCGTTCCCCACCACCCCCGGAGGCAGGCATGACCGAGACCCTGTCCAGCGCAGAAAAGAGCATCCCGCCGAAACGCCGATACGCCCCGCTCGCGGCGAACGAAAACCGCGAGGACTACTCCCTCCGCTTCGCCGCACATTCGTTCCGGAAATGGTCCCCCTTCGTGGTCGCGACGACGGCGCTGGGCGGCATCGCCTACCTCGCCGACTTCGCGATCGGCGCCAGCATCGTCCTCTCCTACGGCTTCACCTCCGGCGTCCTGGCGATCCTCGCCGCGGCCGTCGTCATCTTCGTGACCGGCGTGCCCATCGCGGCCGCCTGCGCGAAGTCCGGAGTGGACATGGACCTGCTGACCCGCGGAGCCGGCTTCGGCTACTTCGGGTCGACGCTGACGTCGCTCGTCTACGCCAGCTTCACCGTCATCTTCTTCTCGCTCGAAGGCTCGATCATGGGCCAGGCCTTCGAGCTCGCCCTCGGCATCCCGCTGCCGATCGGCTACCTGCTCGCGACGCTCATCGTGCTCCCCTTCGCGCTCTACGGCATGGGCGCGGTCGCGAAGATGCAGACCTGGACGCAGCCGCTGTGGATCGCCGGCCTGGTGCTGCCCTTCGTCGTCGTGCTGGTCCGGGAGCCCGGGAAGTTCGCGGAATTCACCCACTTCGGGGGTACGGAAGGGGCCGGCGCCGGGTTCTCCGCCATCGGGTTCGGCTTCGGCATGGGTGTCGCGCTGTCGCTGATCGGGCAGATCGGCGAGCAGGCCGACTACCTGCGGTTCATGCCGGAGAAGACGGCGGAGAACAAGCGGTCGTGGTGGGCCGCCGTCCTCGCCGCCGGCCCCGGCTGGGTGATCCTGGGCGCCGCGAAGCAGATCGGTGGCGCGCTGCTGGCGTTCCTCGCCCTCGGCGTCGTCGGGAAGTCGCACGCGCTCGAGCCGATCGCGCCCTACCTCGAGGCGGTCAAACCCGCGCTCGGGCCGGTCGCGCTGACGTTCGCCGCGCTGTTCGTCGTCGTCTCGCAGATCAAGATCAACACGACGAACGCCTACTCCGGCTCGCTGTCGTTCGCGAACTTCTTCTCCCGCGTGCTGCACAAGCACCCCGGCCGGGTCTGGTACGTGCTGGTCAACTGCGGGATCGCGCTCGCGCTGATGGAGTTCGGGGCGTTCGGCTTCCTGAACAAGATCCTCGGCTTCTACTCGAACGTGGCCATCGCGTGGATCGGCGCGGTCTGCGCCGACCTGGTGATCGCCAAGCCGCTGGGCCTGTCCCCGCGCTACATCGAGTTCAAGCGGGCCTACCTGCACAAGATCAACCCGGTCGGGTTCGGCTCGATGATGGTCGCGTCGGCGGTGTCGATCGCGGCGTACTTCGGCGCGTTCGGGCAGTTCCTGGCCGCGTTCAGCCCGCTGCTCGCGCTGGTCATCGCGGTCGTGCTGGTGCCGGTGCTGGCCCTCGCCACGAAGGGCAAGTACTACCTGGCGCGGGAGAACACCGTCGCCGGGCCGGAGTCCGACGTCGACTTGCTGGCGACGTACACCTGCTCGGTCTGCGGTGACCCGTACGAACTGCCCGACGTCGCCGACTGCGCGAAGCAGAACGGCCCGATCTGCTCGCTGTGCTGCACGCTCGACAACACCTGTCACGACATGTGCCAGGACTCCGGCCCGGTCGCGCTCGGCCTGCCGACGGTCCGCACCACGTGATGTCCGTGAGGGCCCTTTCCCGCCAGTCCGCTGCCGGGAAAGGGCCCTCACGTGAGCCGGCGTCCCCCCGGTTCCCCCTCCCGGCTCGACTGTTCCACGCCGGAGGCGGCACCCGGGTTGCCCGGGATTCCCAAGATCTTTCCCGGCCGCATGATGGCCGCCAGCATCAGCGCGCGCAGCTCGGCGCCGACGTCCTCCACGGGTAGCGGCGGCTCGTGCGCCTGCCACTCGCGCAACAGCCCGGTGGCCGCGCCGACCAGTGCGATCGCCGTCAGCCGGTAGTCGCGGTCGGGTGCGACACCGTGCGCGGCCGCGCGCCGCGCCTCCGTCTCGATGAAGGTCGCCCAGCGGTCGACCCACACCTGGTGCTGCTCCTCCAGCTCCGCGCTGACGCCGACGGCTTCGACGTAGTTGAGCCGCGGCAGCCGCGGGTCGACGGTGACCGTGTCGATGAAGACGTCGAGCAGCGTGGCGATGCGGGTCATCGCGTCGGCCTCGGCGACCTTGTCGAGCGCGGCGGTGACGTGCTCCAGCGCGAGGCTGTTGATCCGGTCGTGGAGGGTGCGCAGCACGTCCTCCTTGCCGCTGAACTCCTCGTAGAAGTTCCGCGTCGAGACGCCGGCGCGGGCGCACACCTCGGTGATCTTCGTCTGCCTAAAGCCGGTGGTGGTGAACAGCTCGAGACCGGCCGTGAGCAGCCGCTCGCGGCGGTCGGCGCGACGTTGTTCGGGTGCGACGCCGCCGTACGTGCGAGCCAACGGTTGTGTCCTCCTTCTGAGGGATTGCCGGATCCTACCGGGCTGGTTAAGTTGTGAAAATCTCGATTACCACAGTGTGCCGATCAAAACGAACAGCCGGAGGCAATGATGCTTCGTCGGTTAGTGGTCGCCGTCGCGCTCCTTTTCGTGACAGCCGCCCCCTCCGCACACGCGGATCCGGGCGTCCTCCTGGAACAGCGGCCGACGACGGTGTTCGTCGGCCCGTTCCCCGCCCCCGTCAAGGCCTGGCACCTGCTGTACCGCTCGACGTCGGCGACCGGCGAGCCGAACGCCGTCTCCGGCACGCTGCTGGTGCCGCCGACGCCGTGGCTGCGCGGCGGGCCGCGGCCGCTGGTCACGTACGCGGTCGGCACGCACGGCCTCGGCGACCAGTGCGCACCCTCGAACCTGCTGGCCCACGGCATCGAGAACGAAAGCGCGCTGCTGGCGCAGGCGCTGACGCAGGGCTGGGCGGTCGTCGTCACGGACTACGAAGGGCTCGGCACGCCGGGCACGCACACGTACGCGGTCGGGCAGTCCGAAGGCCGCGCGGTGCTCGACGCGGCGCGCGCCGCCGCGCGGGTGACCGGCGCGGGACTGTCGCCGTCCGGCCCGGTGGGCGTGTTCGGCTACTCGCAGGGCGGCCAGGCCGCGGCGTGGGCCGCCGAGCTGCAGGCGACGTACGCACCTTCGCTGAACGTGGTCGGCGTGGCGGCGGGCGGGGTCCCGGCGGACCTGAACGCGGTGTTCGCGGCCAACGACGGCGGCGCGGCGTTCGGCCTGGTCCTCGGCGCGGCCACCGGCCTCGCGGCGGCGTACCCGGACGTGCCGTTCGCGTCGATCCTGAACGACCGCGGACGCGAGGCGGTGGCCCGGGTGTCGAAGGCGTGCACGGTGGAACTGGGCGCGGCGGCGCCGTTCGCGCACCTGCAGGACTTCGTGACGGTGCCGGACCCGATCCACGACCCGCGCTGGCAGGCCCGGCTGGCGGAGAACCACCTGGGCACGACCGCGCCGAAGCCGCCGGTGTACCTGTACCACGGAACGCTGGACGAGCTGATCCCGTTCAGCGTCGGAACGGCGTTGCGCGACCGCTGGAAGTCGCTCGGCGCCAAGGTGACGTGGCAGGAGTTCCCGCTGCTGGAGCACATCGCCGGGGTGTCGATCGGCGGCCCGGCGGCGATGACCTGGCTGGGCACGAAGTTCTGAGGGTTCCGCTCGCCGGGGAGGACGCAGGGGGTCCTCCCCGGCGAGCGGCACGGATGGGGATGAATGAGATCGCCCGGAACCGCGTCGCCCGAAACGGTCGGTGGCCACCGGTAGCGTGGAAAACGGGGGCTGCTCAGGTCAGCCGCCGGCCGCGGCCAGGCCCTTCAGGGCCGTGACGGCGTCCGGCGCAAGAGAAGTGGTGAGGGTGCCGCCCGCAGCGAGGGGGCTGCGGGACCACCACTCACCCGACGCCGCCGGCAGCTCCGGGCCACCCACCACGAGATCCGTGGCCAGCACCCGCCGCCCCGCCAGCACCGCCAGGCTCCCGTCCAAGCCCGCATCCCCCACCGAAAGCGTCTGCCGCACCACCGGCACGGAACCCCGCGTGACGGACAGCGAAGTCGACAGCGAACCGGGCGTTTCCCCGGCCCGCCCAGCACCAGCACCTCCCGCGTGTGCAGGTACGCATCCGACGCCACCGAAGCCCGGAACACCGCGTTGTGCCGCGCCCGCGCGGTGACCACGGTCGGTTCCGGCAGGTACTCCAGCGACCCACCCGGCTCCACCACGACGTCCACAGTGGACAACGACGACTCGCCGTGCAGACCCGGCAAAGCCAGCGTCGCCGCAACGCCGGAGAGCCGCAGCGACGCACCCGGGCCGACGTGGACCGACAGCAGCAGGTCGTCCCCGCCCAGCGGCGAGGTCGCCGAGTTGACCAGGTGCACCACCGCCGTCGAGCCGGACCGCCGGCGCGGGAACAGCGTCAGCGGCGCCATCGAACGCAGCTCGCGCAGCACCGTGCGCGAGCCGTCGAAGCACGCCGTCAGCCGCGCGTGGGCCTTCACAGCAGGGAACGGACCCAGCCCGCGACCGCCGGCGCGTCCGGGGTGTCCACCAGGGACTGGGTGATCACCGGCAGCTCGCCGCGCATCCGGTGCGCGTCCGAGGTCATCACCTCCATGTCCGCGTTGACCAGGTGGGCGATGTCGATCTTGTTGATCACCAGCAGGTCCGCCGTGGTGACACCGGGGCCGCCCTTGCGCGGCACCTTGTCGCCGCCCGCGACGTCGACCACGAAGATCTGGCTGTCGGCCAGGCCGCGGCTGAACACCGCGGTCAGGTTGTCGCCGCCGCTCTCGATGATCACCAGGTCGAGACCGGGGAACTTCTCCTCCAGCCGCTCGACCGCGTCGAGGTTCGCCGTGATGTCGTCGCGGATCGCCGTGTGCGGGCACGCTCCCGTTTGGACCGCTTCGATCCGCTCCGGGTCCAGCACGCCGGCGCGACGCAGGAAGTCCGCGTCCTCGGTCGTGTAGATGTCGTTCGTGACGACGGCGAGGTTGATCTCGTCGCCCAGGGCGCGGCACAGCGCCGCGGTCAGCGCCGTCTTGCCGGACCCGACCGGGCCGCCGATGCCGATCCGGTAGGCGCGGCCCGCGGTGGGTGCCGCGTCGTAGTGGTCCGGCTCGCTGGCCGTCGGGTCGAAGCTGACCGGGTGGAAGTGACCGTGACCGTGGCCTTCAGCTGGCAAAGAGACGCACCTCTTCCTGGTGGTGCCGGGCGTGGGCCTCGGCGAACAGATCCAACCCCGGCGAACCGGGTGACGGCAGCGTCGCCGGGTCGTCTCCCGCGACTTCGGCCGCGGCCGAACAGACGGAAGCGAGATCCAGCCGCGCCACCACGGCGTTGACGGCGAAGGGATCCAGCCCCAGCAGCCGCACGGCCGCACTCGCCGGCCCGCTGACCGCCAGGTAGGCGACGGCCATCGCCGCGTCGTACGGCGACCCGCCCGCGACGCCGACCAGAGCACCCAGCACGATCGGGTGGTGGGGCCGCGGGGTCTCGGCCAGCAACGCGTCCAGGACCGGAGACGGCCACGCGATCCGCCCGGCCCGCGCGGTCCCGCGCCCCTGCGCCCGGGACGCTTCCCGCTGCGCGAGCGACGGAGTGCGCGCGTCCAGCTCACTGTCCAAAAGCGACCAGTTCCCCTGCGCGACGGCCGCATGCGCGGAGGCCGCGGCGAACACCGCAGCCAGATAGCCCGCCGTCCGCAACCGTCCGGAAAGGAATCCCGGGAGATCGCGCACGGAAGTCACCAGCTTCCGCGAGACGACCTCCTCCAACCCGCCACTGTGGACGTGCCCGCCGCCGGGGAAGCGGGAGTCCGCGAGGATCAGTGCCGAAAGGTCCATCAGAACAAGAAGTATCGCTGGGTCATCGGCAGTTCGGCCACCGGCTGCGGTTCGATCAGCTCGCCGTCGACGTGCACCGCGAAGCTGTCCGGCTCGACGCGCACGTCCGGTGTGGTGTCGTTGAGCACCATGTCCGCCTTGGTCCGCGCGCGCATGTTCGACACCGCGACCAGCGGCCGGGTGATGCCGAACTGCTCGCGCAGTCCACTGTCCAAAGCGGACGGCGCGACGAAGTGCAGGCTCAGCGCCGCCCCGATGTTCGCCCCGAACATCGGGCGCGCCATGACCGGCTGCGGCGTCGGGATGGACGCGTTCGCGTCGCCCATCGCCGCCCACGCCGGGAAGCCGCCCTTCAGCACCACGTGCGGGCGGACACCGAAGAACTTCGGCTCCCACAGCACCAGGTCGGCGAGCTTGCCGACCTCGACCGAGCCGATCTCGGTCTCCATGCCGTGCGCGATGGCCGGGTTGATCGTGTACTTGGCGACATAGCGGCGGGCACGCAGGTTGTCGGCCGCGCCGTCGCCCGGCAGCGCGCCGCGGCGGCGTTTCATCACGTGCGCGGTCTGCCACGTCCGGATGATCACCTCGCCGATCCGGCCCATCGCCTGCGAGTCCGAGCTCATCATCGAGATCGCGCCCATGTCGTGCAGCACGTCTTCGGCGGCGATCGTGGTCGGCCGGATCCGGCTCTCGGCGAAGGCGAGGTCCTCGGGCACCGACGGGTTGAGGTGGTGGCAGACCACCAGCATGTCGAGGTGCTCGTCGAGCGTGTTCACCGTGTGCGGCCGCGTCGGGTTGGTCGACGACGGCAAAACGTTCGGCAGCGAGACGACCTGGATGATGTCCGGCGCGTGGCCGCCGCCGGCGCCTTCGGTGTGGTAGGCGTTGATCGAACGGCCACCGATGGCGTCCACAGTGGATTCGAGGAACCCGGCTTCGTTCAGTGTGTCCGTGTGGATGGCCACCTGGACACCGGCTTCGTCGGCGACGGTCAGGCACGCGTCGATCGCGGCCGGGGTGGTGCCCCAGTCCTCGTGCAGCTTGAACCCGCCCGCACCCGCGGCCAGTTGTTCGCGCAGCGCCTCGTGCCGGACGGTGTTACCCTTGCCCAGCAGCAGCACGTTGATCGGGTAACCGTCCATGGCGGACAGCATCCGGCCGAGGTTCCACGCGCCGGGCGTGACGGTGGTGGCCTTGGTGCCCTCGTTGGGCCCGGTACCACCACCGACCAAAGTGGTCAGTCCGGCGGCCAGGGCCGTGTCGACGAGCTGCGGGCAGATGAAGTGGACGTGGCAGTCGATGCCGCCGGCGGTGAGGATCTTGCCGTTGCCGGACAGCACCTCCGTCGACGGCCCGATCACCAGGGCGGGGTCGACACCGTCCATCGTGTCCGGGTTGCCCGCCTTGCCGATGCCGACGATCCGGCCGTCGCGCACGCCGACGTCGGCCTTGACGATCCCCCAGTGGTCGAGGATCACCGCGCCGGTGATGATCAGGTCCGGCGTGCCCTCGGCCCGGGTCGCCGTGGCCTGGCCCATGGACTCGCGGATGACCTTGCCGCCGCCGAAGAGCACCTCGTCGCCGGCGCCGCCGGGACCCATCGAGCGGTCCTCGGTGACCTCGATCAGCAGGTCGGTGTCGGCGAGCCGGATCCGGTCGCCGGTGGTCGGGCCGAACAGCTCGGCGTAGCGCTCACGGTCGATCTGCGGCACTCAAAACTCCCCTGCGAACTCGGATCGGAGTCCGGGCACCCGGCGGGCGCCGGCCAGCGGCACCAGGTCGACCTCGCGTTCGACGCCCGGCTCGAACCGCACCGACGTGCCCGCCGGGACGTCGAGCCGGTGGCCGCGGGCAGCGTCCCGGTCGAACTCGAGGCCGGGGTTCACGGCCGCGAAGTGGTAGTGCGAGCCGACCTGCACCGGCCGGTCGCCGAGGTTCCGCACCAGGAGCCGGACGCGCGCGCGGCCGGGGTTCAGCTCGACCGGCTCGTCGCCGGGGATGATCTCGCCAGGGCGCATACCGCTCCTCACACGATCGGGTCATGCACGGTGACGAGCTTCGTGCCGTCCGGGAAAGTGGCCTCGACCTGCACCGAGTCGACCATCTCCGGCACGCCGTCGAGCACCTGCGCCCGGGAGAGCACGGTCCGGCCGCTGGCCACCAGCTCGCTGACCGTGCGGCCGTCGCGGGCGCCTTCGAGGACGTGGTCGGTGATCAGCGCGACCGCCTCGGGGTAGTTGAGCCGGACACCGCGGTCCAGCCGCTTCCGCGCGACGTCGGCCGCCACGTGGATGAGCAGCTTGTCGCGCTCCTGCGGGCTGAGGTGCATGCGCTAGGTCTATCACCCGAAACCGCGGAGCGCCTGGTTCGGAAACACAGGATTTACCTGGGCTTCGTCACACTGAGTGGTGAAAATTCTCCTGCCTGGCCCGACGTGTGACTGAATCGTTCTCGTAATCGTGACCGAAACCACCGCTTCTTTCGATTGCCAGTGGCCGGTCAAGAGAGCAAGGTCTATCCATCCGTGCGATGTGGCGCGCGTTCTGTGCGCTCTGTCCACCCGCGCGACCAGCAGCAACCAGCCGGGGAAAAAGCGCACCGAAAGGTCCCGCGAAACAGTGACTACCTCCACGATCAGCAAGCCTCAGCCGTCCGGCCAACCCGACGACGGCTTCCGACCGGGTCTGGAAGGCGTCGTCGCCTTCCACACCGAAATCGCCGAACCCGACCGGGACGGCGGTGCCCTTCGCTACCGCGGCGTCGACATCGAGGACCTCGCCGGCAAGGTGACCTTCGGCGACGTCTGGGGCCTCCTCGTGGACGGCCGGTTCGGTCACGGCCTCCCGCCCGCCGAGCCGTTCCCGCTGCCGGTGCACACCGGTGACGTCCGGGTGGACGTCCAGGCCGCGCTGGCCATGCTCGCCCCGATCTGGGGCTACCGCCCGCTGCTCGACATCACCGACGAAGAGGCCCGCGAGCAGCTGGCCCGCGCCTCGGTGATGGCGCTGTCCTACGTGGCCCAGTCCGCGCGCGGCATCGGCCAGCCCGCGGTGCCGCAGACCCGCGTCGACGAGGCCCACTCGATCACCGAGCGGTTCCTGATCCGCTGGCGCGGCGAGCCGGACCCGGCGCACGTCAAGGCCCTGGACGCCTACTGGGTGTCGGCCGCTGAGCACGGCCTCAACGCCTCGACCTTCACCGCCCGCGTCATCGCCTCCACCGGCGCGGACGTCGCGGCGGCCATGTCCGGCGCCATCGGCGCGATGTCGGGCCCGCTGCACGGCGGCGCCCCGGCGCGCGTGCTGCCGATGATCGAAGAGGTCGAGCGCACCGGCGACCCGGCGGGCCTGGTCAAGGGCATCCTCGACCGCAAGGAACGGCTGATGGGCTTCGGCCACCGCGTCTACCGGGCCGAGGACCCGCGGGCGCGCGTGCTGCGCCGCACCTGCCAGGAGCTCGGCGCGACCCGCTACGAGGCGGCCGCCGCGCTGGAGCAGGCCGCGCTGAAGGAGCTGCGCGAGCGGCGCCCGGATCACCCGATCGAGACCAACGTCGAGTTCTGGGCCGCGGTCATCCTGGACTTCGCGCAGGTCCCGCCGCACATGATGCCCGCGATGTTCAGCTCGGCCCGCACCGCCGGCTGGGCCGCGCACATCCTGGAGCAGAAGCGCACCGGACGTCTCGTGCGGCCGTCGGCCAAGTACGTCGGCCCGGCGCCGCGCAGCCCCGAGGACGTCGAGGGCTGGGAGCTCGTCACCAAGCACTGACGCTTTCTCACCTGCCGGCCGGTGCCTCCGCGGCGCCGGCCGGTTCGTGTTCCGCGGTGGCGCCGAGCATGGCCGTGAGCTGGTCGACGAGCCACGTGTCCAGAGATTCGCGCGGGACCGTGCGTTCCTGCAGCCAGCTCAGCAGCGCACCTTCGACGACCGCCGTCCAGCAGCGGAGGGTCAGCGACAGCAGCGGTGAGGGATCGGTGACGCCGAGGGCGTCCAGGATCAGGGCCACCGCGCGGTTGCGGACCTCGTCGATGGCCGCGTCCGTCTCCGAGGTCGCGATCACCGAACCGGTGCGCAGCAGGGCGATGTACCCCGCGCGGTAGTGGTCGGCGACGTCGATCAGGCCGCGGACGGCCGCGCGCAGCCGCACCTCCGGCGGGCCCTCTTCGAGCCCGGCCAGTCCGTCGATCAGCCCGTCGGTGACCGTGCGCAGCGCCTGCACCTGCAGCTCGCGCAGGTTGGCGAAGTACCGGTAGAACAGCGGCCGCGACACCTCGGCGCGGGCGACGATGTCGTCCACGGTGACCAGCTCCGGCGCCCGGGAGCCGAACAGGTCGAGCGCGGCGCGGATCAGGTCGTCGCGGCGGGCCTGCGGCGACATCCGCCGCGGCCGGCTCACGGCGTCAGGTCCAGCTTCGCGGCCGTGCGCAGCAGGCCGGGCGTCAGTCGCGAAAGGACCAGCGCGGCCTTCGCCTCCGGGGTGGACGGCGCGATCGCGATGTCCTTTTCCACGGCGCGCAGGATGTCGCGCGCGACCCCCTCGGGGCCGAACCCGCGTCGCGCGTAGAGCTTCGAACTCGACAGCTGCCGCCTTCGCTGTTCCTCTTCGGACACCCCGACGAACGTCGTCGTGTTCGTGATGTTGGTCTTGACGATCCCCGGGCAGACCGCGGTGACGCCGATGTGGTGCGCGGCCAGCTCGGCCCGCAGGCAGACGCTCAGCGTCAGCACGGCGGACTTCGTCGTGGCGTAGGCGGAAAGGATCTTCGACGGCAGGTACGCGGCCGCCGAGGCGAGGTTGACGATCTGGCCGCCTTCGGCGCGCTCGGCGAGCATCGGCGCGAACGCGCGGCAGCCGTGGATCACGCCCCAGAGGTTGACGTCGATGACGCGTTCCCAGTCCGCGGCCGAGGTGTCGAGGAACGGGCCGGACATCCCGATGCCCGCGTTGTTGACCACGATGTCCGGGACGCCGTGGTTCTCCCGCACGTCCTGGGCGAAGCGGTGCACGGCGCCGCCGTCCGAAGAGTCCACTGTGTACGCACCGAGGCCGTGGTCGCCCAGGAGCTTCGAGGTCTCGGTGGCCGCGGCGGCGTCGACGTCGGTGATGACGACGTCGGCACCCTCGGCGGCGAAGGCGAGCGCGGTCGCCCGGCCGATGCCGCTGCCCGCTCCGGTGACCACGACGAGCTTGTGCGCGAACGGCCCGGCGTCGGGGCGGGCCCGGCGCAGCGCCCGGCTTTCGGTGCCGGTCTCGGCGTATTCGATCAGCTCGGCGGCCGCGGCGGCGACCACCTCCGGCCGCGCCCTGGTCACCCAGTGCGTCCCGACGATTCGCCGGATCCGCAGGTCGGGCACCCAGCGGGCGACCTCGGTCTGCAGCGGCGGGGTGACGTAGGCGTCGCCGGTCGGGGCCAGCACCTGCACCGGGACGTCGGCGGGCCGGGGCGCGGGCCGCGAAAGCCGGGTGAACATGTTGGCCCGGTAGAGCTGGAGACCGTGCAGGCCGTCGGACTTCTCCGGCGGTGCCGCGTCCGGCTCCATCCGCTGGATCTGCTTGCCCAGCAGGCCGGTGCGCCAGAGCAGGTCCGGGATGAGCGGAATCTGGAACGCCAGGATGTACCACGAGTGCAGGAACTGGCTCAGCGCGTTCTTGAGCCGCTTCGGCGTCGGACGCCGCAACTGGGCGCGGAACCACGCACCGGCGTGGTCGAGGCTCGGGCCGGAGATCGACGTGTAGGAGGCGATCCGCCCGCGCAGCCCGTCCCCGGTGACGGCGTGCCAGGTCTGGATCGAACCCCAGTCGTGGGCGACCAGGTGCACCTTGCCGGTGGGCTGCACTGCCTCGACGACCGCGCGGAGGTCGTCGGCCAGCTGGTCCAGCCGGTAGGACGCGCGTCCTGACGGCTTGTCCGACTGTCCGGCCCCGCGGACGTCGTAGGTGACGACGCGGTGTTTCGCGGCCAGCCCGGCGGCCACCCCGCCCCACATCGAGCTGTTGTCCGGGTAGCCGTGCACGAGCACGACCGTGGGCCCGTCACTCCGGCCGTTGACGGTCACGGAGAGGCGGACACCGTCGCTGGCGGTCACCCACTTGTGAGACATTCCGTCATGTTAGACAACTTGTCAACAGCGGGTTCACCCACGCGGCGGTTCCCCGGGCTCGGGTGTTCGGATTTTTGCTTGTATGACAGCGTTTTCGTGGTTTCCCGTGGAACCAAGCCGCCGTGTCCACCGTTCGGTGGACAGCCGGATTCAGCCGCCTGTTGGTCGGATCCGGCGGTCCCGGCGGCCAGGCTTGAGCCATGACCACAGCAGTGAGCGTGCGCGGCCTGCGCAAGCAGTACCCCGGTCACCTCGCCGTGGCCGGGCTGGACCTGGAGATCGCCCAGGGCGAGGTGTTCTCCCTGCTCGGCCCGAACGGCGCCGGGAAGACCACGACGGTCGAGATCCTCGAGGGGCACCGGCAGCGGACGGAGGGCGAGGTCAGCGTCCTCGGCGAGGACCCGGGCCACGCCGGGCGGGCCTGGCGGGCGCGCCTCGGCATCGTGCTGCAGACGGCGACCGACGCCGCCGAGCTGAGCGTCGCCGAGACCGTCCGGCACTTCGCGAAGTACTACCCCGACCCGCGCGACCCCGACGAGGTGATCGACAAGGTCGGGCTCACCGAGAAGGCCGGGGCGCGGGTCAAGGCGCTCTCCGGCGGCCAGCGCCGCCGCGTCGACGTCGCCCTCGGCATCGTCGGACGGCCCGAGCTGCTCTTCCTCGACGAGCCGACCACCGGCTTCGACCCCGAGGCGCGGCGGCAGTTCTGGACGCTGATCAGCGACCTCGCCGCCGAAGGCACCACCATCCTGCTGACCACGCACTACCTCGACGAGGCCGAAGCGCTCGCCGACCGGGTCGCGGTGATCGCGCGCGGCGAGATCGTCGCCCAGGACACCCCGCAGAACTTGGGTGGCCGGGCCGCGGCCGAGGCCACCGTGCGCTGGGTCGACGAACGCGGTGAGCACGTCGAGCGGACGGCGTACCCGACCAAGCTCGTCACCGAGCTCTCGGCCGGGGGCCGGGAGCTCGCCGGGCTGACGGTGACCCGGCCCAGCCTGGAGGACATCTACCTGGACCTGATCGGAGACAAGGCATGACCACTGCGCCATCCGGGGCCTCGCCCCGGGCCGGGGGCTCCGCCACCCGGAACCCCCGAAGAGCAGCTGTCGCGCTCCCCGGCCCGCTTTCCCTCGGGCTCGCCAGAGGCGGGACCGAGCTGCGGCAGTTCTTCCGCAACAAGGAACAGGTGGTCTTCACCTTCTCCCTGCCCGCGGTGCTGATGATCCTGCTCGGGTCCATCCTGGACGGTCCGACACCGCTCGACGGCGTCACCTCCGGGCAGCTGCTCGCGGCCGGGATGATCGGCTCCGGCATCGTGTCGACGTCGTTCAACAGCATCGCGACCGGCGTCTCGGCCGACCGGGAAACCGGTGCCCTCAAGCGCCTGCGCGGCACGCCGATGCCGCCGGCGTCGTACTTCATCGGCAAGATGGCGCTGGTCGCGGTGTCGAGCCTGGCCCAGACGGTGCTGATGGCCACGGTCGCCGTGCTGCTGTTCGGGCTGCGGCTGCCGTCCGACCCGGCGAAGTGGCTGACCCTGCTGTGGGTGTTCGCGCTCGGCATCGTCTCGTGCACGCTGCTCGGGATCGCGATCAGCTCGCTGGCGAAGTCCACCAACGGCGCGGTCGCCGTCGTGCAGATGCTCTACCTGATCCTGCAGTTCATCTCCGGCGTGTTCGTCTCGCCGATCACGAACCTGCCGAAAGTTATGGTGGACATCGCGTCGTTCTTCCCGCTGAAGTGGATCTGCCAGGGGTTCCGGTCGGTCTTCCTGCCGGACGCCGCCGTGAGGATGGAGATGGCCGGAGCATGGGAACTGCCGCGAGTGGCGCTGGTGCTGGGGATCTGGTGCGTGGCGGGGGCGGTCCTGGCGCGGCTGACCTTCCGGTGGTCCGACGCGAAGTGAAGGACGCCTGGGACCGGTTCAACTGGCTCTGGGAGATCCTCTTCGCTGTCGCCTACCTGGCCACGACCACGCTGGTGCTCCTCGACCACGGCGACCCGGCGCGGACGGCGATCGCGGTCGGGGCGCTCACCGCGCTCGCGCTGGGCTACCTGCTGTGGGGCCGCCGGATCGTCCGGGACGACGACTCGCCGTCCGGGCAGCGGTGGGCGTTCGCCGTCACGGTGCTGGTGCTGGTCGGGATCGCCCTATTCGCCCAGGAGACGTCCGGCTTCATCCTCTTCATGGCCTGCCCGCTGCTGTTCTCGACGCTGGAGTTCCGGCCGGCGGCCGTCCTCACCACCGTCGCGATCCTGCTCAACCCCGCGTCGACCGTCGTCAACCAGGGGTGGCGGGGCCCGACCTTGCACATCATGCTGCCGATGACGGCGATCCTGGTCGTGTTCGGCCTGCTGTGCGGCAAGTTCATCGGGCACGTCATCGACGAGAGCCGGGGCCGCGCGGACCTGATCGCGAAGCTGGAAGCGAGCCAGGCCGAGGTCGCCCGGCTCTCCCGGGAGGCGGGCACCGCGGCCGAGCGCGAACGGCTCGCCCGCGAGATCCACGACACGCTCGCGCAGGGCTTCACCAGCATCGTCACCCTCGCCCAGGCCATCGAGTCCGAATTGGACACCGATCCGGCGGCCGCGCGGCGGCACGCGGAGCTGGCCGCCCGGACCGCGCGGGACAATCTGACCGAGGCCCGCGCGATGGTCGCCGCGCTGGCCCCGGCGGACCTCGCCGCGGGCTCGCTGGTGGACGCCGTCCGGCGGCAGGCCGACCGGCTGGCCGACGAGACGGGCCTGCCGGTCGAGTACGAAGTGGACGGTGGGCTGCCCGCGCTCGGCACGGCCGGCGAAGTGGTCCTGCTGCGCGGCGCCCAGGAAGCGCTGAACAACGTCCGGCGGCACGCGGCCGCGTCCGCGGTTTCCGTCCGGCTGTCCGCTGTGGACGGTTTGGTGCGGCTGTCGGTGCGCGACGACGGCGCCGGCTTCGACCCCGACCGCGCCACCGGGTTCGGGCTGCGCGGGATGCGGTCCCGTGCCGAGCAGGTCGGTGGCAGACTGAGTGTCCGGAGTGGCCCCAGCGGCACCGAACTCACCCTGGAGGTGCCGGCTTGATCCGCGTCATGCTCGTCGACGACCACCCCGTCGTCCGCGAAGGCCTCCGCGGCATGCTCGAAGCGGAACCGGACCTGACGGTCGTCGGCGAAGCGGGTTCCGGGGACGAAGCCGTCGCGCTCGACCGGATCGCCGCACCCGACGTCGTGCTGATGGACCTGCGGATGCCCGGTCTCGACGGCGTCGGTGCCACCAAACGGATCCTGCGCGAGCAGCCCGGGCGCCGGATCGTCGTGCTGACGACGTACGAGACGGACGCGGACATCCTGCACGCGGTCGAGGCCGGCGCGTCGGGCTACCTGCTGAAGGACGCCTCGCGCGCGGAGCTGGCGAACGCGATCCGCGCGGCGGCCCGCGGGGAGACGGTCCTGGCGCCGTCGGTGGCGGGCAAGCTGGTCAACCGGGTCCGCAACCCGGAGCCGCAACCGCTGTCGGCCCGCGAGGTGGAGGTCCTCCGGCTGGTCGCCAAGGGCGGCACCAACGCCGATATCGGCCGCGCCCTGCACATCAGCGAGGCCACGGTGAAGACCCACCTGCTCCGGGTGTTCGGCAAGCTCGGCGTCTCCGACCGCACGGCCGCGGTGACCACGGCGATGGCGAAGAACCTGCTCGGCTGAGGACCAGGGCCTGCTTCGCCGGCCGGAGCGCGGCAGAATGCCCCCATGCTTGCCTCGACCGAACTCGCCCTGCTCCGCCGGATCGCCCACGAGCAGGCTGCCTGCCGGGCTCCGTCGCTGGTCGCCGCCGTGGTGCGGGACGGCGGGATCGTCTGGTCCGGTGCCCGGGGCCGCGTCGGTGGCGAAACGCCCGGCACCGACACCCAGTACCGGCTGGGTTCGATCACCAAGACCCTGGTCGCCACCGCCGTCATGCGGCTGCGCGACGAAGGCCTCGTCGACCTGAACGACCCGCTCGAAAAGCACGTCCCCGGCACGCCGTTCGGCGCCGCCACCGTCGCCCAGCTGCTGTCCCACACCTCCGGCCTGACGTCCGAGTCGCCCGGCCGGTGGTGGGAGCGGACCCCGGGCGCCGACTGGGACGCGCTGGTCGGCAGCCTCGCCGAAGGCGCGACCAAGCACCGGCCGGGCGCGCGGTTCCACTACTCGAACGTCGGCTACGGCGTCCTCGGCGAGCTGGTCGCCCGCCACCGCGGCAAGGGCTGGCTGTCGGTGCTCGAGGAGGAGGTCCTCGGCCCGCTCGGGATGACCCGCACGACCCCGCACCCGGTCGGCGCGCACGCCGACGGCTTCGCCGTGCACCCGTTCGCCGACGTCCTGCTGCCCGAGCCGAGCCCCGACGCCGGCGCGATGGCCCCCGCCGGGCAGCTGTGGTCGACCGCGCGGGACCTCGGCCGCTGGACGGCGTTCCTCGGCGGCGACACCGGCGGCGTGCTCGCGCCGGAGACCGTCGAGGAGATGCGGACCATGGTCACCGTCGACGACACCGACGTCTGGACGACCGGGTTCGGGCTCGGCCTGATGCTCGTGCGCCACCGGGGCCGCCGGTTCGCCGGCCACACCGGCTCGATGCCCGGCTTCCTCGCCGTGACGCTGGTCGACCCGGCCGCGCAGACCGGCGCGCTGGTGCTGGTCAACTCGACGTCCGGGGTCGGCATCACCCAGCTCTGCCTCGACCTGATCACGATGACCGACGAGCTGGAGCCGCGGCTGCCCGCCGAGTGGCTGCCGTCGCCGGTCGACCCCGCGCTGCTCGCGCTGACCGGGCTCTGGCACTGGGGCCCGACGCCGTACCACCTGCGCATCCAGGGCGACGGGCTGCTGCTGCTCGCGCCGGTCGAAGGCGCCGGGCGCAGCTCGCGCTTCCGCGCCACGGGCGAGGACACCTACGTCGGCCTCGACGGCTACTACGCCGGCGAGACGCTCGTGGTGGGCCGGAACGCCGACGGCGTCGCCACCCACCTCGACCTGGCGACGTTCGTCTTCACCCGCACGCCATACGACCCGGCCGCGCCGGTGCCGGGCGGCGTCGAAGACTGGCGGTGAACCGGGCCCCGCTCGCACCCCCAGGGTGGCGAGCGGGACCCTCAGTTCAGGGCGGCGGTGCGTGCCGCGTAGGCGACGGCGGCCGCGAACCGGGTGGCGAGGCGCTTGCCCTCGCCCCAGTCCCAGACGCCGAGCTTCAGCACGGTCATGATCGTGAGCGCCGAGCCGCCGTCGGCGTGCGACACGGTCACGTTGACGTGCTGGCCCCAGCTCAGCAGCGACATCCCGGTGCGGCAGGTGGCGAACCCGCGCGAGGAGTCGTAGACCGGCTGCCGCCCGCCGATCGCCGCGACCCCGGCCGGGAGCGCGTTCCACAGCACTTCGGGCGGCACCGGGTAGGTCTGCTGGAGAGTCGTCACGGCCGGGGACGCTACCGGGAGCCCGCGAGGCCGGGAACCGTGTTTTTACCCCCACCGACACGCCGGCCGATGCGTCCTACGGCGTAGCTGTTCCGTCCGGAAGGCCGGTTACGAGGTCCTCCGAAGGCCACCCGGCGAGCCACAGCCGCCGCCGCTCGCGCAGCTCGGCGGCGACGTCGGCGGGCACCGGAGGCAGGTGGAAGCGGATGCGGACGTCGCCGGGCAGCACCGCCCAGCCGTCGACCGGCTCGCCCGGCCGCACGTCGAACGCGGCGGCCGTGACCGGCGTCCAGCTGCCGCTCGCCAGGCACCGGACCGGGACGGCGAGGTCCGCGCGCCGCACGGCGAGCGCCAGGACCGCGACCACCGACGGCACCGGCAGGACCCACGGCAGCCAGCCACCGGTCACGACGACGGCCGCGACCTCGGCCGCGAGCGCGAAGGCACCCACCGCCCACACCGCCGCGGTGGCGAGCACGAACTCGCCCCGCAGGACCCGCCGCGTCGACGGCCGCTCCGGCAGCAGCTTGGCCAGGCCGTACAGCGAGGCGCCGGCGAAGAACGAGACGAACACCCCGGCGTAGACCAGGTCGGCACCGTGCGGCGGGTGTTCGACGAGCCCGTCGACGAGCGCGGCGGCCACCAGGACCCACAGCACCAGCAGGCACGCCCGCAGCACACCGCGGCGGCCGTCCGGACGCGCCTCGCCGGTCGCCCACCACGGCAGCCGCGGGACGAAGACGAGCACCAGCGTCGCCGCGAACCCGACCGGCAGCCCGATCGCAGCGGTGTCCGTCCAGCCCTCGATCGCGAGGTGCACCGCGGCCAGCACGGCGAACCAGGCGAAAAAGTACCAACGAGGCTTCATCGATTCCACATGTCGGTCCATCCATGCCCCCGCCACCGCCCTCAACGGAGGCGCTTCGCGCCGCTGTACTGATTCCACCACCTGCGTTAGCTGCCTACTCCCGACCTGAGAGACTGGCCACATGACCGACGCTGAGTTGACCATCCCCGCCGACCTCAAGCCGGCCGACGGCCGCTTCGGCTGCGGCCCGTCGAAGGTCCGCGCCGAGCAGCTGAGTGCGCTGGCGGAGTCCGGCTCCACCTACCTCGGCACGTCGCACCGGCAGAAGCCGGTCAAGTCCCTCGTCGGGCGCGTGCGGGCGGGCCTGTCCGAGCTGTTCTCGCTGCCCGAGGGCTACGAGGTGATCCTCGGCAACGGCGGCACCACCGCGTTCTGGGACGCGGCCGCCTTCGGCCTGGTCCGCGAGCGCGCGCAGCACTTCACCTACGGCGAGTTCTCCTCGAAGTTCGCCACCGTGACCAAGGGCGCGCCGTTCCTGGCCGACCCGATCGTCGTCAAGGCCGAGCCGGGCAGCGCCCCGGACATCGCCTACGAGGCCGGCGCCGACCTGGTCGGCTGGGCGCACAACGAGACGTCCACCGGCGTGGCCGTGCCCGTCCGCCGCCCCGAGGGCAGCGAGGGTGCGCTGGTCGCGATCGACGCCACCTCCGGTGCCGGCGGCCTGCCGGTCAAGGCCGAGGACTTCGACGTCTACTACTTCGCGCCGCAGAAGTCGTTCGCCGCCGACGGCGGGCTCTGGATCGCGCTGGCCTCCCCGGCCGCCGTCGAGCGGATCGGCGAGATCGGCGGCGGCGACCGCTGGATCCCCGAGTTCCTGTCGCTGACCACCGCGCTGGACAACTCCCGCAAGGACCAGACCTACAACACCCCGGCCGTGGCCACCCTGTTCCTGCTCGCCGAGCAGATCGAGTGGATGAACGGCCAGGGTGGCCTGGCCTGGACGACCTCGCGCACGAAGGACTCGTCCTCGCGGCTGTACGAGTGGGCCGAGAAGACGAGCTACACGACGCCGTTCGTCAAGGACCCGGAGCTGCGCTCGCAGGTCGTCGGCACGGTCGACTTCAGCGACGACGTCGACGCCGCCGCGGTCGCGAAGGTGCTGCGCGCCAACGGGATCGTCGACACCGAGCCGTACCGCAAGCTGGGCCGCAACCAGCTGCGCGTCGGCCTGTTCCCGGCGATCGACCCGGACGACGTCACCAAGCTGACGCAGGCGATCGAGTACGTGGTCGAGCGGCTCAGCTGACCTGAGGCTCCTTGGAGGGGACCTCCGCCGCGGCCGCGGCAGGGGTCCCCTTCTTCGTGCCGAGGCGACGGGCGCCGAACGCGGCGAGGGCCAGCAGGAGCAGGCCGAACAGCTCGTAGGACTCGGTCGCCAGCCACCAGCCCGCCGACGGCGCCGGGCGCGGGGCGAACCACATCGGGCCGGCGATGAACAACGCCAGTCCCGCGACGACGACCCCGGCCGCCACCCACCGGACCGCCCGGTCGAAGCGCCACACGTACCACCCGGCGAGGACGAGCAGCGGCACGCACCACGTCCAGTGGTGGGTCCACGAGATCGGCGAGACCAGCAGCCCGCCGAGCGCGCAGGCGGTGAGCCCGAGCACCGGCTCGGCGGCGCGCACGATGATCACCGCGACCACGGCCATCACGGCCAGCGCGGCCAGCACCCAGGCGAACTCCGGCAGGCCGGCGCGCACGCTCAGGCCGTGCAGCGACTGGTTGCCGACGTAGTCGACGCCGCCGATGCGGCCCGCGTCGAAGACGAGCTTCGTCCAGTACGTGAAGGACGCCGACGGCCGGATCAGCCACAGCAGCGCCCCGGCCACCACGAACCCGGCGACCACGCGCGCGGCCGAGCGGAAGTCGCGGCGGCACAGGAAGTAGACGACGAAGACGGCCGGGGTCAGCTTGATCGCCGCGGCCACGCCGATCAGCAGGCCCTTCGTGCGCTTCCGCTCGCCGGGCAGCAGGACGTCGAGCACGACCAGCACCATCAGCAGCGCGTTGATCTGCCCGAAGCCCAGCGTCGAGCGCACCGGTTCGAGGAGGGCACCCGCGAGCTGCGCACCGATCGCGACCAGCGCGGCCACCGTCCGGCCCCGGACGTTCGCGGGGTCGGTCAGCGAGCCGTTGAGCGTCGCGACGTAGAGGTAGGCGACCACGCCGGTGGCGAGGATCGACGCGATGCTGACCAGCTTCATCGTCACCGCGAACGGCAGCAGCGTGCCGGGCAGGAACACCGCCGCGGCGAACGGCGTGTAGGTGAACGGCAGCAGGATCTGGTGCGTGGTGGGGACCCAGGCGTCGTACGGCGAGCCCTGCTCGGCGAGCGCCTTGGCGCCGCCGAGGTAGACCTCGAGGTCGAGGCCGTCGAACCGCTTGAGCACGAGCACCAGGACGACGGCCGCGATTTCGAGCACCCCAAGCGACCAAGCCAGTTTCCGCCCAGTCAACGCGCCCCCTCGAGCCAGGTCTTCGACCGGCCGAGATTACCCGGCGCTCAGCAACAGCCGTGCACCGGCAACCGCACTGACCTGGCGTTCGCCGCCCCGGCGGGCCGGTTCGCCGCGGTTTCGGCGGCGGCCAGCAGCTCGTCGAGCGCGGCCCGGTCCAGGACCCGGCCCGCCGTGACGACGGTGTCGATCCGCCGGACCGCGCCGATGTCGGCGAGTGGGTCGGCGTCGAGCAGCACCAGGTCGGCGACCTTGCCGGGGGTGATGGTCCCGGCGCTGTCGGCCCGGCCGAGGAACGCGGCCGCGTCCCGGGTCACCGCCTGCAGCGCCCGCCGCGGGCCGAGCCCGGCCGCGACCAGGAAGGCGAGCTCGTCGTGCAGGCTGAACCCCGGGTAGACGTACGGGTTCAGGCAGTCGGTCCCGCCGAGGATCCCGACGCCGGCGCGGTGCGCCTCCCCGACGAGCCGCAACTGCGCCTCGAAGTAGGCGTCCTGCTGGGCGATCTGCTCGGGCGTGACCGGGGCGAACAGCGGCAGCTGGCGGGCCCAGAGGTCGAGGACCTCCCGCGGGACGTACTTGTTCCGCGAGTCGTGCGCGAACGCGCCGGCGGGCCGGGAGATGACCCGGTTGACGGTGAAGGTCGGGCTGAGCCGGCTGCCGAAGGCGTTGAGGCCGGCGAAGTGGCGGGCCGCGGTGGCCGGGTGGTAGGCCTGCGCGGCCTGCCGGTCGAGTTCGCGGGCCAGGTTGAAGAAGTCACGCGGGGCCTTCGGGTCGAACGGCTGCGCGTCGAGGCGGGCGAGGAACCCGTCCCGGTGGCTCGAGGTGGCGATCGGCAGCCCGAAGTTGTGCTCGAAGCTGCGCTGCCCGGCCCGGGCGGCTTCGAGCACCCGGAGCCGGTAGGGCCAGTGCCCGGCGAACGGCACGCCGTGGCGCCGGCACTCGTCGGCGAGGGCGGCGAAGACGTCCCGCGGCAGGTAGAAGTACACCTTGACGAAGTCGGAGCGCTGCTCGACGGCGGTCCGCACCGCGGCCCGCGCCTCCTCGGCGGTCCCGACCTTGGTGACCGACGACCCGAGCAGCGACACCGGGCCGTCGATGATCGAGCTGGCCAGCACGACCCGCGGGCCGAGCAGCTCGCCGCGGGCGATCCGGTCGCGGGTGACCCGGTTTTCGTCGTAGCCCTGCATTTCCCGGATGCCGGTGACGCCGTTGGCGAGGAACAGCGGCGGCCAGATGTCCTCGTAGTCGATGCCGTGGGCGTGCATGTCCCACAGGCCGGGAACGAGGTACCGGCCGCGCCCGTCGACGACCCGCGCACCCCCGCACCGCGGCACCTCGGCGGCGGGCCCGACCCAGGCGATCCGGTCCCCGACGAGCACCACGGCGGACCCCGGCCGGGCGGGACCGTCGGTCCCGTCGACCACGGTCGCCCCGGTGACGACAACGACATCACGGCCGGCCGCGGCGGCTTCCTGGGCGAAGACGGCGGGAGCCACCCCGGCGGCCGCGAGGCCCGCACCCGCTGTCGCGAGCCACCGAAGGAAATCACGCCGGTTCGCCTCGACTCGCAGCACAGCCGCCCTGCCCTTCGATCGGCTCTCCCTTCGGGTCATCCAACACCCGGGCGAAGGCGGTGGGGAATCTTCCAACGTGCTGAATGCCGGGTGAGGAGTAACTCCCCACCCGGCATCTGTGCATCCTCCCGCGCGCTACGGTCCGCGGAACTGTCGGTGGCGTCGAAAATGGGGAGCGTCCCGGCGGCCTCGGCGCGCTGCGTCCCGCCCCGGCAGACGCCCCGGCGGCCCTTGAGCCCGCCGGCTCCGAGCCGGACAAGCACTCACCGGCTCCCAAACGCACCCCCTCCCGGCCCGACAAACACGCCTGCGCCCTCGGCTTACCCCCTCGCCGACAGCTCGACCGGCCGCCTCCAGGCCGGCGAGCCGGGCCGATCCCGCGCCTCGGAACCCACCCGGCCCACCTCGCCTCAGGCCAGCGCCCGCGTGGGCGCCAGCCGAGCCGCCCGCACCGCCGGGTACGCCCCCGCCACCGCCCCCACCAGGGCCGCGATCCCGACACCTCCGGCCAGCGCCCCCTCCGGCAGCACCGCGGGCCACCCCTGGCTCAGCGCGTACCCCGCCGTCACCAGCACCCCGGCCAGCACCCCCGCCAGCCCGCCGAGCCCGGACAACAGCACCGACTCCGCCAGGAACTGCCCGCGGACCTGCCGTTTCGTCGCCCCCAGAGCCCGGCGCAGGCCGATCTCGCGCCGGCGCTCCAGCACCGAGATCACCATCGTGTTCGCCACCCCGACCCCGCCGACCAGCAGTGCGACCCCGCCGAGCCCGAGGAACAGGGCGCTGTACGTCGTGTCCGTCAGCTTCTGCGCCGCCAGGGCGTCCGACGGGCGCCGGACCTGGACCTCATTGGGCGCCTGCGGGTTCAGCGTCGCGGCCAGTACCGAACGCACCGCGTCCACCCCGGACTCCTCCGCCCGGACGTACACAGTGGACGGATGGCCGTCGAACCCGAGCAGCCGCTTGGCGACGTCCCAGCCGACCAGCGCCGACCGCTCGACCTCCGGCGCCAGCGGCATCGGCGCCAGGATGCCCACCACGGTGAACCACTGCGTCCCGATCAGCACCTGCGGCGGCCGGGCCGGGTCGATGTGGTCGATGCCCAGCCGGGCCGCGGCCTGCGACCCGAGCACCGTCACCGGGTAGTCCTGGTTCCCGGCGGCCAGGAACGCACCCGCCCGCACCTTGCCGCCCAGCACGCCGAGCAGGTCAGGCCGCGCCGCGTACACCGCCAGCCCGGACGTGTCGTCCGCGGCGATCTTGTCGCTGCGGCGGACGCTCGCCGACGTCGTCCCGGTGCCGGCCGCCGCCTTCACCGGGCCGATCCGGCGGGCCATCGCGACGGCGTCGTCCGGCAGGGTCGCGTTGTCGCCGAACAGGGTCTGGCCCGGCCCGGCGGTGAGCAGGTTGGGGCCGAGCGCGGCCAGCCGGTCGTGCAGCGCCTGCGCGCCGGACGCCGGGATGGCCAGGACCGCCACCATCGCGGCGACGCCGATCGCGATGCCCAGCGCGGACAGCACCGCGCGCACCGGCCGCGTGCGCATGCCGTGGGCGCCGAGCGCGACGACGTCCGGCGGCTTGAGCCGGGCCGGTTCGGGCAGCTTGACCTCCGGTGGCGCGGTCATCGCGCACCCACCAGGCCGGTGTCCAGCCGCAGGCGCCCGTCGAGCAGCTCGATCCGGCGCGGCATGCCCGCGGCGATCTCGCGGTCGTGGGTGATCACGACGATCGTGGTGCCGTCCGCGGACAACTCGCCGAGCAGGGAGAGCACGGACGCGCCGGTGCCGGTGTCGAGGTTGCCGGTCGGCTCGTCGGCCAGCAGGATCGACGGCTCGTTGACCACGGCCCGCGCGATGGCGACGCGCTGGCGTTCACCACCGGAGAGCTCGCCGGGCCGGTGCCACGCCCGGTGCCCCAGCTTGACGCGGTCGAGCGCCGCCAGCGCCTGGGTGCGCCGCCGTCGCCGCGGCACGCCGGCGTAGAGCAGGCCGGTGCACACGTTGTCCACCGCACTCATCCCTTCGTCGAGGAAGAACTGCTGGAACACGAACCCGATCCAGCGCGAGCGCAGCGCCGAGACCTTGCGATCGGGCAGCGCGGCGACGTCGTGGCCGTGCAGCTCGATCCGCCCCGACGACGGCCGGTCGAGCGTGCCCATCAGGTGCAGCAGGGTGGACTTGCCGGACCCGGACGGCCCGACGATCGCCACCATCTCCCCGTCTTCCAGGGAGAGCGAGACGCCGTCGAGCGCGGCGACCCCGCCGGGGTAGGTGCGCGTGACCTCGTGCACGCGCAGCACGGGCGTCACGACGTCGTCACCACCCGCATGCCCGCGGCCAGGCCGTTGCCCGAGACCTCGACCTTGCCACCGCTGAACAGTCCGGTTTGGACGGCGATCAGCCGTCGCTGCCCGTTCTCGTCGACCTCGACCGCGTACCCGCCTTCGGCGAGCGCGAGCAGCGCGCCGACCGGCACCGCGAGCACGCCCTGGTGGACGTCCTTGGTGAACCGGACGGTGGCCGGGGACGAGTCGAGGCTGCCGCCGGCCGCCGGGTCGTCGAGCCGGACGGTCACGGTGATCTTGGGCTTGCCGTCGTCCTCGCCCGCCTGGTTCTTGCCCTCGACCGCGGTCCGCCCGACGTCGGTGATCGTGCCCGGCGTCGTCTTCCCGTTGATCGTCACCGACGCCTTCGCGCCCTGCTGGGCCAGGCCCTGCTTGGCCGCGTCGAGCTTCACCTGCACCAACCGGACGGTGCCGGTCGTCTTGAGGATCTCGCCCTGCGCGGGCGCGCCGAGCTTGGCCTGAACGGCCGAAACCCGCAGTTCTCCGGCCGCCAGCACGACGTCGCCCTGCCCGAACGTCCCGGTCTGCTCCAGGCCCAGGGACTTCTGCCACTTCTTCAGCGCGGCCGCCGTCGCCGCGGTGAACTTCTTGTCCGGCGTCCCGAACCCGCCGAGGCCGCACGCCTTGAGGTTCTCCTCCAGCTGCTTGACGTCGGCGCCGTCGTCCGCGCCGGTGGCGAGGTCGCGGTAGAACGGCAGCGTGCCGTAGAACAGGGGCACCGGCTTCGCGTCCACCCCGTACACCGTCTGGCAGCGGGTCAGGGCGGCCCCGGCGGCGGGCAGCGACGTGACCGTGCCGGGCTTGCGGCCGGCGACGACCGACTCGTCGCCGTAGCCGAGGGTGCCGTCGGCCTCTTCTTCCTCGCTGAGGTCGGTCTTGGCCACCTCCGCGGTCTCGACGGCGGGCGGTGCGGCTTCCTTGACCGGCGTCGCGCTCGACACCCGCGTCAGGATCACGACCGAGCTGGTACCCAGCACCACGACGAGGACGGCACCGGCGATGAACCAGCGCGTCCGGCCCCGGCGGCGCGGCTTGAGGTGCGTCACGTCGTTCACTTGCCCGCCCTGGAGCCGATGCTCATGCCGAGCCCGCACGCCTTCGCGGCGTCTTCGAACTTCTTCGGGTCGTCGCCCATCCCGCCGATCCGCGTGGCGCCCTTGCCCGCCGGATCGGGGTCCGGCATGTCGATGCCGTGGTCCCGCATGCACTTGGCGTCCTTGCGCATCTTGTCCAGTTCCTCGGCGCTCGGCGGCTTCATCTCGCCGCCGTTGGGCATCAGGTGCTTGCACGCGTTCTGCGCGGCGTCGATCTTCCCCTTGTCGGCACCGTCACCCTGGATCCCGATCGCCACCCCGTTGCCGTCGCCCGCGGGCTTGGGATCGGGCATGTCGACGCCGTGCTCGCGCATGCACTTGGCGAACTCCCGCATCTTGTCCTCGTCGCTCTTGCCGCTGTTGTCGGCCGCGGTGGGGCCGCCCGTCTTCGACGGCGTCGAGATCGAAGCCACCTTCGACCCGTCGTCGGTCTTCGCGCCGCAGCCCGCGAGCAGCAGGGCCGCCCCGATCGCCGCGACGGCCGTCCGTGTCCGCATCGGCTCGCTCCTTTCGTCCGGATGGCTCCCAGGTCTACGGATCGGGGGATTCGGGCGCGCTAAGCGACGTCGCTTATGCGCTCCTTATGGCCTTCCGGCGCAGACTGGGCGGGTGCGCGTGCTGGTGGTGGAGGACGAGCGGTTGCTGGCCGACTCGGTCGCGGAGGGACTGCGGCGCTTCTCGATGGCCGTCGACGTCTGCTACGACGGCGAGCAGGCCATGGAACGCGTCGGCGTGCACGGCTACGACGTCGTGGTCCTCGACCGCGACCTGCCGAAGGTGCACGGCGACGACGTCTGCGCGGCGGTGGTCCGCGCGGGCGGCGAGGCGCGGGTGCTGATGCTGACCGCGGCCGCCGACGTCACCGACCGGGTGGCCGGCCTTGGCCTCGGCGCCGACGACTACCTGACGAAACCGTTCGCGTTCGCCGAGCTGGTCGCCCGGGTGCAGGCGCTGTCGCGGCGCGCGCGGCCGGCGTTGCCGCCGGTGCTGCAGCGCGACGGCGTCGTGCTCGACCTCCCGCGCCACCAGGCCGCCCGCGACGGCCGGTTCCTGCTGCTCTCGCCGAAGGAGTTCGCCGTGCTCGAGGTGCTCATGCGGGCGGAGGGCGCGGTCGTCAGCGCCGAGGACCTGCTGGAGAAGGCGTGGGACGAGCACGCGGACCCGTTCACCAACGCGGTGCGCGTCGCGGTGATGACGTTGCGGCGCAAGCTGGGCGACCCGCCGGTGATCGAGACCGTGCCGGGTGCCGGCTACCGGTTCGGCACGCCATGACCGGCTTTTCGGTCCGGACGAAGCTGACGGCCTGGTACGGCGGGCTGTTCCTGCTCGCCGGGGTGGTCCTGGTCGTCATCAACTACCTGCTGGTGCAGAGCACGCTGCCGGACCCGGCCCGGGTCGCCGACCGGACGATCAACACCGCCGACGTGGCCTACGGCGTCTCCGGCCAGGCGGCCATCCCGTCCCCGGGCGTCGCGATCCAGCTGCTCAGCGGCTCGCTCGACACCTACCGCGCCTCGACGCTGTCGACGCTGGTGGTCGGCTCGGCGATCGCGCTGGTGGCCACGGCGGCGCTGGCGGTGCTGTTCGGCTGGCTGATGGCGGGCCGCGCGCTGCGGCCGCTGCACGACATCACCTCGGCCGCCCGCAGGCTGGAGGCGGGCAAGCTCGACCGGCGGATCAACCTGGAAGGGCCGCCGGACGAGCTGAAGGAGCTGGCGGACACGTTCGACGGCATGCTCGACCGGCTCGCGGAGTCGTTCGACAGCCAGAAGCGGTTCGTCGCGAACGCCTCCCACGAGCTCCGGACGCCGCTGGCGGTCCAGCGGACGCTGATCGAGGTGGCGATGGCGGATCCCGACGTCCCCGCGGAGCTGAAGAAGCTCGGCACGCACCTGCTCCACACCAACGAGCGCAGCGAGCGGATGATCGAGGGACTGCTGGTGCTGGCCCGCAGCGACCGCGGGCTGCACGCGCGCACCCCGGTGCGCTTGGACGAGGTCACGGCGTCGGTGGTCCGGGCGACTTCCGCCCAGGCTGCGGCGGCCGGGGTGACGGTGGAGACGCGCCTGCGGCCGAGGACGGTCGCGGGCGACCCGGTGCTGCTCGAGCGGCTGGTGACGAACCTGGTGGTCAACGCGATCACGTACAACGCTTCCGGTGGCTGGGTGTACGTCGAGGTGCGCGGGGACCCGGCGCTGGAGGTGCGGAACTCGGGGCCGGCGGTGCCTCCGGAGGCGGTCCCGACGCTGTTCGAGCCGTTCCGGCGGCTGGGCGGCGCGGAGCGGACCGGGGACACGCGCAACGCGGGGCTCGGGCTGTCGATCGTCCGTTCGGTGACCCAGGCGCACGGGGGTCGCGCGGAGGCCCAGCCGGGACGGCGCGGCGGTCTCACGGTGACGGTCCGGCTGCCGCCCGCGTGATCCCCCCGCGCCGCCGTCTTGATCCACTCGATCGTGACGTTGCGTGTCCGGCGTGTCACCCCTTTGCCGCTGACCAGCGTGGTCGACGATGCAGAGGACACGAAATGAACAGTGGGCAGTTCGGTGCGGACTCGGCGCGCCTCGCACGTCAAGCCGACGCGCCGTTCTAACGTGGGCACCCACAACGGTGAAGAAGATCGGGGAGGCGAGAACAATGCGGGCGCTGCGAGTGGTCGGACTGCACGAGGACGGGAAGTCCATCGTGCTCGAAGACCCGGCGAGCCGTACTCGTTTCCTGCTCCCGGCTGATGAGCGTCTGCGCGCGGCGGCGCGGGGTGACATCACCCGCCTCGGCCAGATCGAAATCGAGTTGGAGAGCCAGATGCGGCCACGCGAGATCCAGCAGCGCATTCGCGCCGGCGAGTCCGTCGAACAGGTCGCCGCCGGCGCCGGTATCTCGACGCAGCGCGTCGAGCGCTACGCCTACCCCGTGCTGCTCGAGCGGTCCCGGACCGCCGAGCTGGCGCAGAGCGCCCACCCGGTCCGCGAGGACGGTCCCGACGTGCAGACGCTCGGCGAGGTCGTCGCCTACAGCTTCGGCGTCCGCGGCCACGACTACTCGCAGGCCACCTGGGACTCCTGGAAGGGCGACGACGGCCGCTGGGTCGTCGTGCTCCGCTGGAAGGCCGGGCGGTCGGACAACCGGGCGCACTGGGCGTTCTCCCCCGGCGCGCACGGCGGCACGGTCACCGCGCTGGACGAGAACGCCGAGGTCCTGCTGGACCCCAACGCCTACCGCGCCCCGCGCACGGTCCGCGCCCTCGCCCCGGCCCGCGAGACGGAGTTCCAGCCGACGCTGGATTCGGTCGAGCCGGAGCGCGCGCAGCTGCCCTCGGCCGAGCCGGACCCGGACGACGACACCCGCGAGATCCCGCGCGTCCCCACGGACCCGGACGAGGACACGACGGTGCCGGACCCGCGGCCCAAGGCGAAGAAGAACCACCCGATCGTGCCGTCCTGGGAGGACGTGCTGCTCGGGGTCCGCTCGCAGCGCGGCTAGACCACCCGCGCCGCGAGCGTCTTCGGCGCGACCAGCCGGTAGGCCTCGCGAAGGATCCGGTCGACCTCCGCCCAGTCGAGGTCGACGTCCAGCCGCACGCCCAGCCAGCCGCGGTGCCCGACGTACGCCGGCCGGAAGAACCGCTCCGGTTCCGTGCGCACCAGTTCCTCCTGCGCGCCCGGCGGCGCCGGGCACCAGAAGGCGAGCCTGCCGTCGCCGTGGTGGTCGTCGGCGAACATGGCGAGCGTCTTCTTGCCGCGCACGAACCACGCGGGCGAGCCGTGGCTGAGCCGCTCGGTCGTCTCCGGCAGCGCCAGGCACGACTTCCGCAACGCCTCCAGCTGCTCCATCCCCACGCTCCCCTAGAAGGCGATCACCAGCACGCCGATCCACGCGAGCACGACCCCGCCCGCCGCGCCGTAGGCAGCCCAGCGCAGGATCGGCGTGCGCCGGATCAGCCACAGCGACGGCGTGATCCCGGCCGTCACGATCACCGAGGCCGCCAGTGCGAGCCAGCCGCTGGTCTCGCGGGCCAGCGTCGAAGCCAGCGCCAGCATGGCGACCACGACCACGGCGGCGATGAACGCCGAGACGGTCAGCCCGGTCAGCCACGGCGTCGGCTCGCCGGGCGGGCCGGGCGGCCCGAGCACCGCGCGGACGAACCGGTGGCCGCGGTCGGTGGGCTGCAACGGCGGCTCGACCACGGTGTCGTCGCCGGTCACCGGATCGACGAACCGCACGGTCGTGCCCATCACCGAGGCCAGCCGGGTGGCCAGCTGGCGGCCGCGCTGCGAGACCACCGCGCCCGCCTCCGCGCCGGGGTCGGCGGTCACCGCGGACGCCACGCGCGCCCACTCGTGCAGGGCTTGGGCCAGGTCGGCACCGATCGCGAGGCTGTGCGGGTCCACCTCGCGCGCGTGCTCCCCGCCCGGGCCGGCCAGCACCGCGCGCTCGCCGCGGATCCGCAGCTCCATGTGTGTCCCTCCCCACCTCGGAAAGCAGAACTTTAGCCGCCCCGGGCCAGTTCGTAGAAGGCAACGGCGGCGGCCGTCGCGATGTTCAGTGAATCGACTCCGGCCGGCATGGGTATCCGGACGGCGTGATCAGCCGCCGCGAGCGCCGCCTCGGTCAGCCCCGGACCTTCGGCGCCGAACAGCAACGCCACCCGCCCGGGCGCGTGCGCGCGCAGTTCGGGCAGCGGGATCGAGCCCGGCCGCGGGGTGCACGCCACGACGGCGAACCCGCTCGCCCGCAGGTCGTCGAGCTCGCCCGGCCAGTCCGTCAGGTGCCCGAAGGGCACGCGCAGCACGTGGCCCATCGACACGCGCACGCTGCGCCGGTACAGCGGGTCGGAGCAGCCGGGGCCGAGCAGCACGCCGCCGACGCCGAGCGCGGCCGCGTTCCGGAAGAGCGCGCCGAGGTTTTCGTGGTCGCCGACGCCTTCCAGCACGGCGACCGGGCCGGTGCCGCCGGCGACCTCGGCGACGGTGAGCGGCGCGGGCCGGTCGGCGACGGCGAGGATGCCGCGGTTGAGGTGGAACCCGACCACCTCGGCCATGGTGTCCGCGGAGGCGACGTACTGGGGAACGTCCAGTCCGGCCAGGTCTTCGGCCAGTTCGGCGAACCGGCGCGGCACTCCCAGCAGGGCCCGGACCGGGTACCGGGAAGCCAGCAGCCGGGACACCACGACGGTTCCTTCGGCGATCACGAGGCCCCGCCCGCCGGGCCGGTCGGGGCGACGGTCCGCAGTGGACAGGTCGCGGAAATCGTCGACCCGGGGGTCGCCGGAGTGGTCGATGTGGATCACGCCCATCCGCCCAGTCTGTCACCCGCCTGCCGGGCGCCTCACTGGTCCGAACGTCCACCGGACCGTGGTACGAACGGGCTCTTTTTGCTGTGGGTTAACCGACCGTGACGGACTGCACCAGTTTGGCCGCTAGCCCGGGTGCATCGCCTGTGTAACGGTTGTCCGCCGGGGCCTGAAACACGTCCTAGTCCACGCCGACACGAAGCAGGGATGGTCATGGGGATGGACCTCGAGGCTCAGTCGTTCAACACGCTGGACCGAGGGAGGTACCGCCGGAAGGTGCAGCGTTGCCTCGACACGCTGGCCCGGATGCTCACCGACGGCAGCTTTTCCTTCCCCCGCAAGAACATCGGCCTCGAAGTCGAGCTGAACCTCGTCGACCGCGAGCTGCGCCCGTCGATGACGAACACCGCGGTGCTGGAGGCGCTCGACGACCCGTCGTTCACCACCGAGCTGGGCCAGCACAACATCGAGCTGAACGTCCCGCCGCGGCCGCTGGCCGGCGATTCGGCCCTCCAGCTGGAAGACGACCTCCGCGCGTACCTCGACACGGCGGCGACGAAGGCGCGTGACACCGGCTCGGCGCTGGCCATGATCGGCATCCTGCCGACGTTGAAGCACGAGCACTTCGACCAGAAGTGGCTCACCAACAAGACCCGCTACTCCACGCTGAACGACCAGATCTTCGCCGCGCGCGGCGAACGCACGGTGCTCGCCATGGAGGGCGCGGCGCTGCCGGGGCAGCAGCCGGAACGGTTGCGCAGCTTCGCGGAGTCGATCCTGCCGGAGGCCGCGTGCACGAGCGTGCAGCTGCACCTGCAGGTCGCGCCCGAGGAGTTCGCCGCGCACTGGAACGCGGCGCAGTGCCTGGCCGGGCTGCAGATCGCGCTCGCGTCGAACTCGCCGTTCCTGCTCGGCAAGGCGCTCTGGCACGAGACGCGGATCCCGCTGTTCCTGCAGGCGACCGACACCCGGCCGGAAGAGCTGAAGAACCAGGGCGTGCGGCCGCGGGTGTGGTTCGGCGAGCGCTGGATCACGTCGATCTTCGACCTGTTCGAGGAGAACGTCCGCTACTTCCCCGGGCTGCTCCCGGAAACCGACGCCGAAGACCCGATCGAGGCGCTCGACGCGGGGCAGGCGCCGAAGCTCACCGAGCTGCGCATGCACAACGGCACGATCTGGCGCTGGAACCGGCCGGTGTACGACGTCGTCGACGGCCTGCCGCACCTGCGCGTGGAGAACCGGGTGCTGCCCGCCGGGCCGACGGTGGTCGACACGGTGGCGAACGCGGCCTTCTTCTACGGCGCCCAGCGCGCGCTGGCCGAGGCGGAACGCCCGGTGTGGAGCCAGATGTCGTTCCAGGCGGCCGAGGAAAACCTCTACGCGGGCGCGCGCCGCGGTTTCGACGGGCAGCTGTACTGGCCGGGCATCGGCTGGATCCCGCCGGACGAGCTGGCGCTGCGGGTGCTGCTGCCGCTGGCCCACGAGGGCCTGCGCCGCTCCGACGTCTCCGACGAGGCCCGCGAGCGCTACCTCGGCATCATCGAGCGCCGCTGCCTGGCCCGGCGGACCGGAGCGACCTGGCAGCGGGACTACGTCGTCCGCGCGCAGGAGCGCGGCCTGGACCGCGAGGCGGCACTCGGCCGGATGCTGGGGCGCTACCTGGAGCTGTCCGAGGCGGGCGAGCCGGTGCACACGTGGCCGGTGGCCGATTGACGCTAGCCTGGGTGAATGCCGAAGATTCTCGGTGCGTCGCTGGAGGCGCACCGGCGTGAGGTGCGGGCCCGGGTCTTCGAAGTCCTGCGCGCGCAGCTCTACGAGCGCGGCTTCGACGCGATCACCCTCGCCGGCGTCGCTTCGGCGGCCGGGGTGGGCCGGACGGCGCTCTACAACCACTTCCCGGACAAGGAAAGCCTGCTCGTCGCGTTCGTCGAGGACGAAGCGGCCCAGTACGTCACACGGCTGACCGAGGCCGTCGAGGCCCAGGCGGACCCGGTGGACCAGCTGGCCACGTTCGTCCGGCTGCAGCTGCGCGTGCTGGCGGAGTACCACATGCCACCGGGGACGGCCCTCGCCTCGGCACTGGCCCCGGCGGCGTACCGGCGGATCAGCGCCCACGCCGACCCGATCACCGACCGCCTCCGGGCCATCCTCGCCGGCGGCGTCGACCTGGGCCGCTGGCCGGCCGAGGACCCGGACGTCCTGATCCCGATGATCACCGCGGCCCTGGGCAACCGCACCCTGGTCGACGGGCCGGCCGGACAGCTGGAGGACGTCGTCGAGGCGGCGGTGCGGTTCGTCCTCCGCGCGGTGGGCGCGACGGTTTAGGGTGGCCTAAGTCCGAATCATGCCCTACGATCTTTCTGACAGCCTGTCAGATCGATCGCCGGGAGGCCTGCCCATGTCGGTGACCACGGACGCCCGCCCCTTCTCGGCGACCCTGCGCGCGTCGACGCTCGAGGTCCACGACCGGGCGAACTACTCGACGTACATGCGCGCCCTGCTCGGCGGCGAGCTGACCCGCCAGGGCTACGCCGAGCTGGCGGTCCAGTACTACTTCGTCTACGGCGCGCTCGAAGCGGCGAGCGACGCGATGGCCGGCGACCCCGTCGGCGGCGAGTTCGTCTTCGAGGAGCTGCGGCGGCTCCCGCTGCTCGAGCGGGACCTCGCCCACCTGGTCGGGCCGGACTGGCGCGAGACGATCACGCCGCTGGCGTCCACTCGCGAGTACGTCGCGCGGATCCGCGAAGCGTCGGCGTGGGCCGGCGGGTACGTCGCCCACCACTACACGCGCTACCTCGGCGACATCGCCGGCGGCCAGGCCATCCGGCGCCTGCTGGAGAAGACCCACGACGTCGCCGAGGCCGGCACGCTCTTCTACCACTTCGAGGGCATCGGCAGCGCTCCCCGCTTCCGGGACCAGTACCGCGCCAAGCTGGACAACGCGCCCTGGGACGAGGCCGAGCGCGCCCGGGTGATCGACGAGACGCGGGTGGCGTTCGAGTGCAACGTCGCCGTCTTCGAGGAGCTGGCGACGCGGCTCGACGAGTTCCGTGCTTGATCTCACAGGTCGTTGACCTCCAGTTAAGTCCAAGTTGCAGGCTCGGTTTCGGGTGTCGGACCCTCGGGTACGCCACTCGTGAGCCGCCGTCCCAAGTAGTGACGGCCACCCGCCCCCGCTCGCCGGGAAGGGGCGTGTGCTACTAGGTTCGGTACCGGAAACTTGTGTCGAAGACAGAAGGAGGGCCAATGGCCCGCTACGAGCTGCCCGATCTCGACTACGACTACGGCGCCCTCGCGCCGCACATCTCCGGCGAGATCAACGAGCTGCACCACAGCAAGCACCACGCGACCTACGTCAAGGGCGCGAACGACACGCTCGACAAGCTCGAAGCCGCCCGCGAAGCGAACGACTTCGGCTCGATCGTCGGCCTGGAGACCACGCTGGCCTTCAACCTGGCCGGCCACGCCAACCACGTCGTGTGGTGGAAGATCCTGTCGCCGGAGGGTGGCGACAAGCCGACCGGCGAGCTGGCCGCGGCGATCGACGAGGCGTTCGGCTCCTTCGACAAGTTCAAGGCGCAGTTCACCGCCGTCTCGACCACGATCCAGGGCAACGGCTGGGGCGCGCTCTCCTGGGACCCGATCGGCAAGACGCTGATCACCCAGCAGCTGCGCGACCACCACAACAACCTGATCCTGCCGACCGTGCCGATCCTGCTGGTCGACGTCTGGGAGCACGCGTTCTACCTGGACTACAAGAACGTGAAGCCGGACTACGTCAAGGCCCTGTGGAACATCTTCAACTGGGCGGAGATCTCCAAGCGCTTCGACAACGCCGTCGCCGGCGGCAACGGCCTGCTGCTCGGCTGAGCGGTTCGTCGTCGGACGGGGTCCTCCTCACGGAGGGCCCCGTTTTTCGTCGCCGGCGAAACCGCCTTGACCTCGAGTGCGGTCGAGGTGTTTCAGTGGACGGCATGGACATCGACGCGTACCTGGACCGCCTCGGCGTCGCCTGCCCCGCGGCGCCCGACCTCGCGACGCTGCGCCACCTGCAGGAACGCCACCTGGCGGCGGTGCCGTTCGAGAACCTGAGCAGCCACCTCGGCGAGCCGGTCGTCCTGGAGGAGGACGCGCTGTTCGCCAAGGTCGTGCACCGCCATCGGGGCGGATTCTGCTACGAGCTGAACGGCTTGTTCGCAGCCTTGCTGCGCGCGCTGGGCTACGACGCTTCCCTGCACGCGGCCCAGGTCTTCCACGCCGACGGCACCCCGGGCCCACCCCTGGACCACGCGGCGATCGTCGTCTCCCTGGATTCGCAGGACTGGCTGGTCGACGTCGGCTTCGGCCGGTTTTCCCGGTACCCGCTGCAGTTGTCCGCCGTGGACGCCCAGCGCGACCCGGACGGCGAGTTCCTGGTCCTGGACGCGCCGTACGGCGACTACGACGTGCTGCTGGACGGCAAGCCGCAGTACCGCCTGGAGCGCCGGCCGCGCCCGCTGGCCGACTTCGTCCCGATGGCGTGGTGGCAGACGACGTCCCCGGAGTCGCACTTCACCCGCTCGCTGACGTGCTCCCGGGCGACGTCCCAGGGCCGGGTGACCCTGGCGGGCGACAAGCTGATCGAGACGGTGGACGGCATCCGGAACGAGGTCCACCTGCCCACTCCGGCGGCGATCCGGCTGGCGTACCGCGTGTACTTCGGGATGGTGCTGCCGCGCCTGCCGGTACCACCGGGCGGGAATCCCTTGACCGGCAGCGCGGACCGGCCGGACACTGCCGTGCACGCGTCCTGACGTGAACGAAGCCCCGGCCTGGGGTTTCCCAGGGCCGGGGCTCCGTCCGTTCCCGAACTGACTGCCGCTCCCACCACGAAGCGGACGTGTATGAGGTTAGCCTAACCTCAGCTCTCCGGGCAAGAGGCCCGATCTCACTCTTCCGGGTGACCGCAGATGTGCGGGCCCGAGGTTTTGTCGGTGCGTGCCGATACGGTCACAGCGTGAACACGAGGGGGAACTCGAACCGCACCGCGGCGCTGGTCGTCGTCGCCGTCCTGGTCTTTCTGGCCACACTCGGCGGCGGCGCCTGGCTGGTCCTGCGCAGCACGGTCTTCCGGCCGGTGGCACTGCCGGACCGCCGAAAGACCTGCCCAGCCCGTGGCCGGAGCAAGGGGCGGAGCCGGTCCGGGTCTCCTACCCGCGTAAGTCCGGGGCGGAGCTGCGCACGTGGGCCGAGTCACTGGTGCCGAGGTTGCTCGGAACCTAGCGCAGGCGGTTCGGTTGCGGCAGCTTGTCGGCCTGTCCGGTGTGGACGCTCAGGCCTTGGCCCGCTTCAAAACCCGCAGCCCCAGCCCCCGCTTCACCGGCCAAGAAACCCCACCACGCCGAATCAACACCACCGCGCAAACCACCGCCGCCAACGCCGAAACCGCCCCACCGATGTAGAACGGAGACCGCCCGCCGAACTCCTGGGCCATCCACCCCACCATCGGCCCGCCGATCGGGTTGCCGCCGATGAGCACCAGCACGTACAGCCCCATCACGCGGCCACGCATCTCCGGGCTGACCGACGTCTGCACCAGGGCGTTCGCCGTGTTGAGGAACGTCATCGTGGCGAAGCCCAGCGGGATCAGGCCGAGGCCGAACGTCAGGTACGTCGGCATGAAGGCCGTGATCAGCTCGAACACGCCCAGGAAGAACGCCGACACCAGCATCAGCCGCACCCGCGGGCGGCCCTTCGTGCCGCGGCGGGCCGACATGATCGCGCCGGTGAACGTGCCGACCGCGACCAGGGTCGACAGGAGCCCGTAGCCGTCGGCCGCCGTGTGGAAGACGTTCGCCGCGACGATCGGCAGCGAACTGAAGTACGTGATGCCGAACGTGCTGACGAACAGCACCAGGACCATCACCGTCATCAGGTCCGACCGGCGGCGGACGTACCGCAGCCCCTCGGCCAGCTGCCCCTTCTCGCGCGGCACCGCCGCGACGCGGAACAGTTTGTCCGGGTTCATCAGGACCAGCCCGGTGATCACCGCGACCGTGCTCAGCGCGTTCGCGATGAACAGCCACCCGGTGCCGATCCAGGTGATCGCGAACCCGGCGATCGCCGGGCCGACGATCCGCGCCATGTTGAAGATCGACGAGTTCAGCGCGACGGCGTTGGCCACCTGGTCGCGCCCCACCATCTCGGCCACGAACGACTGCCGCGTCGGCACTTCCAGCGCCGCCGTCACGCCGAGGGTGAAGCACAGGACGTAGACGTGCCAGAGCGCGGCGATCCCGGTCAGGTCGAGCACGCCGAGGATGACCGCCTGCGAGCAGGCCGCCACCTGGATCCAGGTCAGCAGCCGCCGCTTGTCGACGCGGTCGGCGAGGACGCCGGCCCACAGCGAAAGGAACAACGTCGGCGTGAACTGCAGCGCGACCGCGATGCCGAGCGCGATCGGGTTGTTGCCGCTGAGGGTGAACACCAGCCAGTCCTGGGCGATGCGCTGCATCCAGGTGCCGATGTTCGAGATGACCTGGCCGGTGAAGAACAGCTGGTAGTTGCGCACGCGCAGCGACGCGAACATGCTGCGGCGCTTCGGAGAGGATGGCGGTGAGGCCGATTCCCGGGTAGCAGTGGTCTGGATCGAACGCTTTGTTTCGCTACCCGTGGCCGTCACCGTGGTTAGTTCCCCGCCATCCTGTCTATGATTTCGGCGGCTTTGGAGAGCACTTCACGCTCTTCGTCGCCGAGTTCCGCCAGTTGCCGGTCCAGCCACGCCTCCCGCACGGAGATGGCCTTCTGCACGTAGGCCAGCCCGCTCTCGGACAGCTCGACGATGGCCTGCCTGCCGTCGGTCGGGTGCGGGCGCCGTTCGACGAACCGCAGCTCCTCGAGCGCGGCGATCACCCTCGTCATCGAAGGTGGCTGGACGCCTTCCTTCGCGGCGAGCTGACCCGGGGTCAGCGCACCGCACTTGTGCAGGGTGGACAGCGCGGCGACCTGCGTGAGCGTGAGGTCGTCCCCGACGCGCTGTGCCCGCAGCCGGCGGTTGAGCCGGACCACCGCGAGACGCAGACGGCTCGCCAAGGAGCGCTCGTGCGTGTCGCCGGACATATAGTTAGCATACCTTACGAAACTTCGTCCGAGCGGGTGATCTCCGTCAACCCGCAACCCGGGACAACTTCGCGCGTCCTCACCAGCAGCAGAGCCTGGGGAGCGCGATGAACAAGAAGCTGGTGGGTACGGCCGTGATCGGCGCGGCGGTCCTGGCGGTCGTGGCGGCGCAGTTCTTGAGCGGCGGTGACGACGCGCCGGCGGCCGCGCCACCGCCACCGTCGCCCTCATCGGCCATCGAGGTCGAGCACCAGGAGGTCTACCGCTTCCCCGAGGTGGCGAACGGCCGCGGCTGGAACTTCGCGATCCCGGTGCCGCCCTGGCCCTCCGACCACGTGGGCGACCACGCCACCTACCGCGACCCGGCCGGCGGTGTGGTGCTGGAAACCGACCGCGTGCCGCTCCCGCAGGAAGACCCGGTGAGCGGCCTGCGGGCGGTGGCCAAGGCCGACCAGCTCCCCGGCTACCGGCTGACCTCGATCGCCGCCCGCGAGCCGGTGGGGGCGATGGACGCCGGGCAGTGGGACTTCACCTACCAGAAGCAGGGCGTCACCCGGCAGGTCCGGGAGGTCGGTGTGGGGACGGGCGAGGTCCTGATCACCATCCGCTACGACGCCCCGCAGCCGGTCTTCGAGGCGAACCTGCCCGTCCTGACCAAGGCCCTCCAGGTCGCCGACCCGGGCTGACTACTTGAACGCCGCCTGGATCGGGCCGACCGCGAAGTACGCCACGAAGGCCAGCGCGATCACCCACATGAGCGGGTGCACCTGCCGGGCCTTCCCGGTGGCCGCGCGGATCACGACGTAGCTGACGAACCCGGCGCCGATGCCGTTGGCGATCGAGTACGTGAACGGCATGACGACGATGGTCAGGAACGCCGGCAGCGCGATCGAGTAGTCGGTGAAGTCGATGTCGCGGACCTGCGACATCAGCATCGCGCCGACCACGACGAGCGCCGGCGCGGCCGCCTCGACCGGCACCACCTGGTACAGCGGCGTCAGGAACATCGCGGCGAGGAACAGCACGCCGGTGACGATGTTCGCCAGGCCGGTCCGCGCACCCTCGGCGATGCCCGACGCCGACTCGACGAACACGGTGTTGGAGCTGGCCGAGCCGAAACCGCCGGCCGCGCCCGCGAGGCCCTCGACGAACAGCGCCTTGCCGACGTTGGGCAGCTGGCCGTCCTTCGGCAGCAGGTCGGCCTCCTTCGCGAGGCCGGTCATGGTGCCCATCGCGTCGAAGAAGTCGGCCAGGACCAGCGTGAACACCAGCAGGCAGACGGTGATGATCGGCAGCCGCGTCCAGGCGCCGAACGAGACGTCGCCGACGAGCGAAAGGTTCGGCAGGCCGAACACCTGGTCCGGCAGCGCCGGGTAGCCGAGGTTCCAGCCCTTCGGGTTCGTGCCCTGCGACGGCCCGGCCTTGACGATCGCCTCGACGACGATGGCCAGCACGGTCGACGCGAGCACGCCGATCAGAATCGCGCCCTTGACCTTGCGCACGACCAGGATGCCGGTGAGCAGCAGGCCGACGACGAACACCGCGGTCGGCCAGGAGGCGATCGAGCCGTTGATGCCGAGGCCCACCGGGACGGTGGTGTGCGCGGCGTCCGGCAGCCGTCGCACGAACCCGGCGTCGACCAGGCCGATCAGGCAGATGAACACCCCGATGCCGACGGCGATCGCGGACTTCAGCGCGGCGGGCACGGCCCGGAACACCGCGGTCCGGAAGCCGGTGAGCACCAGCAGGACGATGATCACGCCCTCGATGACGACCAGGCCCATCGCCTCGGGCCAGGTCATCTGCGGGGCGATGGTGACCGCGACCAGGCTGTTGATGCCCAGGCCGGTCGCGATGGCGAACGGGTAGTTCGCGACCAGGCCCATCAGGATGGTCATCACGCCGGCGACGAGCGCCGTCACCGCGGCGACCTGCGGTACCGGGAGGATGCCGCCGAGGAGGTCCTTGTGCGCGCCCGCGTCGTCGGCCGAGAAGCTGCCGATGATCAGCGGGTTCAGCACCACGATGTAGGCCATCGTGACGAAGGTGACCAGGCCGCCGCGCAGCTCGCGCGGCACGGTCGACCCCCGCTCGGTGATCTTGAAGAACCGGTCCAGTGTGGACGTCCCGGTGCGGGTCGTCTCCTGCTCCGCCATTCGCCTGCCCATTCTGTCGCTGCTGCGGAGTACCCTGCACCTCGTGAGTGAACCGATCAATCCACCGGAGGTTACGGGCTCGTTGCGGCACACGCCGGAGCTGCCCAAGAGGCTGACCGACCTGACGCCGGTGGTGATCGTAGGCACCTCGATCTGGGCTGTCGCGCTGGTGGTGCTCTTCTTCACGACTTCGGGGCTGTGGGTGCAGACGGCGCTGTCCGGTTTCGCGCTCGGTTTCGTCGGCATGGCGATCATCGCCTGGCAGCGCGCCGCCGCCCGTCGCGGGTCGAAGTCGGCCCAGCGGCTCTAAGCGAGCATCGTCCGGGGCGAGGGGTCGTCGAGCAGCGCCGTGATGAGGTGCCGGTCGGGCCAGCGCCCGGCCGCCCAGGCGAACGCCCGCGCGAGCCCTTCCGAGGTGTCGGCCGCGTGCAGCCGTCCGTCGGACCACCACTGGACGTCGTGGTCGGCGCCGTCGATGCGCACGGTGAGCGGGTCGTGGACGAGCAAGCCACCCTCGGGCAGGCCGACGCCGAGCTGGTCCGCGACGAGCTTCAGCGCGGGCAGCTCCGCCCAGGGCGCGTACTCGCCTTCGCTGGTCACCTCGGCGGCCGCGCCGCTCGCGAGCGGCAGGTCGAGCAGGTCCGCGAGCCGCTCCGGGTCCTCGGGGGCGACCACGTACCGGTCCGGCTCCAGCGCCCCGGCGACCCACGGCACGTCCAGCACCAGCGCGTCGTCCACGACGGACCCGTCCGCGGCCCGCACGGCCCGCGGCACGCCCGGCTCCAAGCCGGACTCGACGACGGCGTCGTAGGCACGCGTGGTCAGCCCGGGTGAGACCACCCGGTCCGGGTCGGCGAGCCGGGCGAGCAGGTCCGCCGCCTCGTCCACTGTGGACAGGGTGAGCCCGGCGCGCACGCCGGCGATCCTGAGGAGGTCTTCACTGAGGCCGACGTCGGGAACCTCGTCGAAGAGCCCGGCGAGATCGGCGTCCGGCAGCCGCCATTCGTTCGGCGCGGCGCCGGCGAGCACCGCGTACTGGGCGATCCACCAGCGCGCATGCCCCTGCGGGGTGCGCAGGGCGTGCCAGGTTCCGGGCCGCGCGGCGAGCAGCCGGAGGGCCGCGGGCCAGGCGTCGTCGGCGACGAGGTCGAGGTCCCGGATCGCGACGAGCGTCGACGGCGGCTCCGGCATCGAGTCCCACCAGGCTTCCTCGTCGGGGAGGTCGTGGTCGGGTTCGTGCGGCTCGTCGTCGACGACCACGGCGAAGGAGTCGAGCACGCCGGCGGCCTCGAGGGTGCTTTGCGGCCAGTCGCCGGCGAAGTCCTCGTCGAGGACGTCCATCGCGCCGTCTTCCTCGAAGACCTCTTCGTCGAAGACGTCGAGCAGCGGCGACGACGGCAGGACGAGTTCGTCGGCCCGGCGCCAGGTGTCGGTGCCCGGCAGGGCGAGCGCACCGACCCACCGCGGGGCGTCGTCGCCGCAGTCGGCGATCAGCCGGAGCACGGCACCCGCGAGGGTCGTGCCGTCCAATCCGGACTGGACGTCCTCGACACTGCGTTCGACGGCGTCCCGCAGCTGATCGGCGTTGAGCAGCTCACGAGCATCGGCGTGCTTGGCGCCCAACCGTTCCAGGAGCGGGTGCGACGCGGCGGGGTGCACCAGCCGCAACCCCGGGATGTCCACATCGGACAAAAGATCGAGCAGTTCGGCCGAGCCTTCGACGAGCAGGCAGCCCCGCGCACCGGGCAGCGTCCGCCCGTCGGAGAGCGGGACGGGAAGCCCGTCCAGCCGTTCCGCGGCGAGCACGTGCGACTCGACGGCGATCGCCAGCGCGCTGTAAACGTCCCGCCACCAGCCGGGCTCACGGGTGACGCCGGTCAGCGTCTCCAGCACCTCTTCGATGCCGATCACCTGCACCGAAACGGCTTTGAGCACCGACGCGGGCCCTTCGAGCAGACCCGGCACGAGCTCGACGAGCAGTTTGGACAGCCCAGGCACGTCGATGTCGAGCACCCGAGCCTGCCGCCCGGAGACTTCCGAGCCATCCTCAGTGGACAGCCAAGGCTCGACACTCAGCGCCGCAAGGACTTCGTCGCGCAGCTTGGCATCCACAGTGGACTTCGGAAACCCGGGCGCCGGAACGAGCGCAAACCGTTGCGGGGCCGGCAACAGCCGGACGAGCCCGACGTACTCTTTCGCGGCCGCCTCGAGCGCTTGCGCCAGTTCGGGTCCCGGAAGCGCACGGCGTCGCGACGGTTCGACCGGAACGGAGGCGAGCAGCCGAGCGGGCAGCGAAAGCCCGTCGTCGGTGGGTGTCGGAGCGCGCAGAACGTCTTCTTCGAGAGGCCGCGGCGAACCATCGGCACCGACCGGGACAGCCCACACGACGTCACCGCGATGGGTCAGCCAGCGCGTCTCCTGCCCGGGCCCCCGGATGACGACTACGTCGCCGTCGGCCGCACGCGTCCAAACGCGACCGTCCACATCGAACTCACCCAGCCACGGCAGGGCGAGCAGCAGATCGGCGACGTCCCGGGCGAGTTCGTCGAGAAGAGAACGCCCGTCGACACCATCCCGAAGCGGCAGCTGCACTTCGGTGTCGAAGCCGGGAGGCACATCGGCGGCAACGGGCCAGGGAAGCCGGAGGACGGGAACGTCCCCCTCGACCCCGGCGGCGTCCCGGGTCCGCGCGGCGGAGAAGACAACCCCGCCGGTGCGCGAGACAACGCGGGGTTCATCGGTAACGGTCCGCACGGCGGCGAAGCCGACCCCGAACCGCCCGACGGTCTCGCCGGTCTTGCCGGAGGCCCGCAGGGAGGCGAGCGAAGCAACGCCCCGCGAGTCGAGCGGAGCACCGGTGTTGGCGAACCGAAGTTCGGAGTCCACAAGAGACACCCGAACCCGCCCGGGCTTCCCCTCGGCCATGGCGGCATCGGCGGCATTCTGGGCGAGTTCGACGAAGAGCCGATCCCGGTAGGCGCCGACCCGGAGATCCCGTTCGACGTTGGTGTCTTCGGTGAGCCGGGTAGGCGAGTCCCGCCAGGACCGCAGGGTGGCCTCGCGAAGCCGGGCGGTCCCGAAGGGATCACCCGGCTCGGTGACGTGCTCGGTCACCGGTCGGAGGCGCCGTCGCCCCGGGCTTCATCGGTGGTTTCGGACGGGGGGAGTTCGCTTTGGGGGGCCGAAACCTGGACGGCATCGGTCACCTCAGCCTGCGTGGGCTCGGCTTCCTCGGGATCCGGAACCTCGGCCACAACGGGCACGCGGGCTTCATCGTCGCCAGAGGGCGGCTCGGCCTCTTCACCTGCCGCGACGGCCTCACCAGCTTCGGCGCGCTCGCCAGCTTCGGCGGGCTCGGCGGGCTCGGTGGCGGAATCATCCGAAGCAACCGGCTCAACCTCCGGCGCAACCGGCTCGGCGACAGCCGGAACCGAGTCGGCCAGCTCCGAAGCCGCAGGCTCGGGAACCACCGAAGCTGCCGGTTCACCCGGCTCAGCAACCTCATCGGCCGCTGCAGGCACCTCAGCCGCGGCTGCCGCTGCCTCGGGCTCGGCCACCACGGGCTCAGCGGCCTGATCAGCCACCTCGGCGGCGGGTTCCTCCGCAGCCACCGGTTCGGGTTCCACCGCGGCCGACTCCGCAGCCGCCGGAGCCGAGTCAGCCAGCTCCGAAGCCGCGGGCTCGGGAACTTCGACCGCCTCGGGCACCGCCGAAGCCGCAGGCTCGACCGCATCCGCCACCACGGGTGCCTCAGCCGCCACCGGCTCGGCCAGATCGGTCACCACCGAAGCCGCAGCTTCAACCGGCTCAGCGGCCTCATCCGCCGCTTCCGCCGGCTCGGCGACCTCATCGACCACCGCAGGCGCCTCCGCCGCCACCGGCTCAGCCGCACCTTCGGCCGCCTCGGTTGCCTCCGGGACCAGCGGCTCGGCAACCGCGGCCGGGGTCGGCTCCGCGGGCGCCGGCGGCTCCACCTCGGCCGGCGAAACGTCCGACTCCGCTATTGCCGTCTCCGGCTCGGCCGCTGCCGTCTCAAGGACCTCCGGGGCATGCGCCGGCTCCGCAACCTCCGTGGCTTCCGGCGCCTCCACCGGCTCCGCAACCTCCGGCGCCTCCACAGCACCCGAAGCCTCCGAGCCCCCGTCAACCTCAGCAGCCTCCGGCGCCGGGGCGAAGTCCAGCTGGGAATCGTCGTACACCAGCTCCGCCACCGGGACCGACGACGTCACCTCGACCTCGACCTCCGAGTGCGCCCCGCACCCGTACTCCACGTCCACCACGTGGCCGTCCGCCGGGGCGATGTCGTTGCTGCACACCCCGAACACCCCGCGCAACGATCCCGCCAGCGGCACGAAGAACCCGCACGTCCCGCACACGTCCGGCGCGCTCCGGGCCATGTCCGACCGCGGTCCGAACTCGCCCGCGTGCCAGCGCGACGCCGCCTCTGTCCGGCCGAAACGGGACAGCACGTGTACTCGTCCCAAGCCCACCTCGTGGGCCGTCTCCTCCACCGCCGGGTCGTCCGACTGCAGGTACGCCGGGGCCAGGCGGGGGTCGTTCTCCGGGGTCGGGAAGATGTCGCCCACCCCGAGGTCGCCCGCGCGGACGCGGCGCTCCCACGGCACCCACGCCGGCGCCACCAGCGCCGACGGGCCCGGGACCAGCACGACCTCGCTGACCGTCACCGGCTCGTCCTCGGCCGCCACCGCGACCGTCACCGACCAGCGCCAGCCCCCGTAGCCCGGGACCTGGGCCTCGAACAGGTGACTCGCCGTGACCGCGTCCTCGCGGGTGGCCCCCACGTGGGCGCCGAGCTGCTCCTCGGGTGCGTCCTCCAGCACCGCAGCCCGCGCGAACTCCACCGCATCGGCGAGTTTGCGCTGCACGGAACCGTCGTCGAGGGTCAGCAGCAAAGTCATGCGGCCAATTGTGCCGCACGCATCCGCGGCGCCCGTGCCAGGCTGTTCATCGTGCGCACGCCGATCGTCACCGCCCTGCTGCTGGCCTCCCTCCTGGGCGGCTGCGCCGGCGCCCCGGCACAACCCGCCGGGCCGGACCGGCTCACCGTCGAGGTCGTCGCGACCCTGCCGCACGATCCCGCCGCCTTCACCGAAGGCCTCGAGTTCGCCGGCGACACGCTGTACGAGAGCACCGGGCTCGCCGGGAAGTCCACGCTCACCGCGGGCCCGGCAGGCGGGCCGCCGCGGACCACCGCCACACTGCCGTCGCCGCTGTTCGGCGAGGGTGTCACCGTCCTCGGGCCGACGCTGTGGCAGCTCACCTGGCAGGACGGCTTCGCCATCGAACGCGACTCGGCCACCCTCGCCGAGCTGCGGCGCGTCCCCTTCGAGGGGGAAGGCTGGGGCCTGTGCCACCAGGACGGCGGGCGGCTGGTGATGAGCAACGGCTCGTCGAAGCTCACCTTCCGGGACCCGCGGACCTTCGCCGTCACCGGCAGCGTCGACGTCGGCCGTGACCAGCTCAACGAGCTCGAATGCGTCGGCGGGGACGTCTATGCAAACGTTTGGCACACCGGCACCGTCCTGCGGATCGACGCCGCCACCGGACGCGTCACCGGGACCGTCGACGCAGGTCAGCTGCGCGCGAGGGTGAACGTGACCGACCCCGAAGCCGTGCTCAACGGTATCGCCGCCGTCCCGGGAACCGGCGATTTCCTGCTCACCGGGAAGCAGTGGCCGGTCACGTTCCGGGTGAGGTTCGTCCCGGCTCGGCCGTGAAAGCACGGATGAGCAGGCGGAACCGGCCCCCGGTAAGGCAGGATTGAACACGTGGCACTCTTCGGCTCCCGCTCCGACGGCACTCCGCCGGGTCAGCCGCGCGGCCGGAAGTCCAAACGGCGCTGGACGCCGGAACCGGGCGCCGCGCAGGCCAGGTCCTGGCGGGACGCCGCCGCCCCGCGCGCCGAGCACGGCAGCCCGCCGCCGCCCACGCGCGTGCAGCGGCCCGTCCCGCCGCGCGCCGGGTTCCACGACGGCCGCGTGCCGAACGTCGGCGAGGCGCCCACCGCCGCCGCGCCGACGAACCACCGGCCGCCGCCCCCGCGCGGGGCCCGGCCCTACGACCCGCACCGCACCGAACCCGTCCGCCGCGAGCCGCCCGGCGGCTTCTACCAGGGCGAACGCCACCCCGGCAGCGGTGAGTACGAGCACTACGACACCGGCGGCTACGCCGGCGAGCCTCGGCCGCCGGCACCCGAGCCGCCGCCGCGGGAGGAGCCGCGCACCCCGGGCGGCACGCCGAAGCTGCCGAAGAAGATCACCGTCACCCGGGTGGCGGCGATGCGCAGCCGGCAGCTGACCGGCCAGGCCGTCGGCGCCTTCCAGCGCGCGACCAAGGCCGACGGCGCCGAGAAGTCCGGCCTGACCTCGCTGACCTACGCCGTGATGCTGAACTACGCCAGCGACGCGGCGATGGCGATCGCGCTGGCCAACACCCTCTTCTTCGCCGCGACCAGCGGCGAGAGCAAGGGCAAGGTGGCGCTCTACCTGCTCATCACGATCGCGCCGTTCGCGCTGGTCGCGCCGGTGATCGGGCCGGCGCTCGACAAGGTGCAGCGCGGCAGGCGGCTGGCGATGTGCGCGTCGTCGATCGGCCAGGGCCTGATGGCCGTGGTGATGGCGCTGCACTTCGACGACTGGCTGCTCTACCCGGCCGCGCTCGGGATGATGGTGCTGTCGAAGTCGTTCACCGTGCTCAAGGCCGCGGTGACGCCGCGGGTGCTGCCGTCGGAGATCACGCTTTCCAAGACCAACGCCCGGCTGACCACGTTCGGCCTGGTCGCCGCGGGCGTGTTCGGCGCGCTGGCCAGCGGCGTCAACGCCATCACCGGCTCGGCGGGCGCGCTGTGGTTCACGGCGCTGATCTGCGTGGCCGCGGCCGTGCAGTCGATGCGGATCCCGGCCTGGGTCGAGGCGACCGAGGGCGAGGTGCCGACGTCCCTTTCGGCCCACCCGAAAGAGAAGAAGCGCCGTCAGCCGCTGGGCCGCCACATCGTCGTCGCGCTGTGGGGCAACGGCTCGGTGCGCGTGCTCACCGGCTTCCTGATGATGTTCGCCGCCTTCGCGGTCAAGGCGCAGACCGAGGGCAGCGGGCAGACGCCGTTCATGCAGCTGCTGCTGCTCGGCGTGATCGGCGCCGCGGCCGGTGCCGGCGGCTTCCTCGGCAACGCGCTGGGCTCGCGGCTGCACTTCGGCAGCCCGGACCAGGTGATCGTCGGGTGCGTGGCGGCCTGTGTGGCGGCGGCGCTGGTGGCGACGATCCTGCCCGGCCTGGCCACGGCCGCGATCGTCGGCCTGATCGGCGCGACGGCCAGCGCGCTGGCCAAGATCAGCCTCGACGCCGTCATCCAGGAGGACCTGCCCGAGGAGTCGCGCGCGTCGGCGTTCGGCCGCTCGGAAACCGTGCTGCAGCTGGCCTGGTGCCTCGGCGGCGCGGTCGGGCTGCTGCTGCCGCCGACGTACTGGATCGGGTTCCTGGTGATCACCGTCGTGCTGGCGGTCGGCCTGGCCCAGACGTACCTGGTGCGCCGCGGCGGCTCGCTCGTGCCCGGCCTCGGCGGCGACCGGCCGCTGCGCCCCGAGCCGACCGGCAGCTTCCCGGCCCAGGGCCTGACCGGGGACCCGAGGGCCCGCCGGTAGGGTCTGAGCCCATGCGACGTTCCCGGGTGGTGGCCCTGCTTGCGGCCGGTGGGTTCGCGGTGGCCGGCTGCTCGGCACCCGGCCCGGCCGAGGTCACCTTCTACGCCGACGGCCACACGATCAACACCGCGCCCGTGCTCACGTGCGACTACACGAAGAAGCTCGCGCAGCCGTGCAGCGCGCAGGGCTCGACGCAGACGCTGAAGGTCCGCCCGGGCAAGCCGGTGCAGATCTCGGTGCCCGGCGAAGTCGCCGAATCGCCGTGGCAGATCGTCTACGAGTACGTCACCCCTCAGGGCGAGTTCAAGCAGAGCGACCCGATCCCGTTCACGTCGCTGGACCGCTACGCCTACACGGTCACGCCGCCGACGCCCGCCGACCGCATTTCCGCGGTGGACGTGCAGAAGTACACGGCCGTGCTCAACGCCGACACCGGTGAGTCGGGCCTGCTGCCCAGCGACGTCTGGGGCCTGCGCCTGGAGGCGTAGGGCTCGTTAGGGATCGAGGTCCCGGGCGACCGCGCGCATGATCTCGCCGATCTGCTTGGTGTGCTTGCGGTCCGGGTAGCGGTTGCGCCGCAGGTCCGGCTGCACCTTCAGCTCGAGCAGCTTGATCATGTCCTCGATCAGGCCGTGCAGTTCCTCGGCCGGGCGGCGGCGCGCTTCGGCGACGGACGGCGGCGGGTCGAGCAGCCGGACGGAGAGCGCTTGCGGCCCGCGGCGGCCGTCGGCGACGCCGAACTCCAGCCGCTGACCGGCCTTGAGCCCCTCGACGCCCTGCGGCAGCGCGGCCTTGCGAATGTAGACGTCGGCGCCACCGTCCTGCGTGACGAACCCGAACCCCTTCTCCGCGTCGTACCACTTGACCTTGCCGGTCGGCACTTCCCTCACCAGTCCTTCTGCTGTCCGCTCACGACTAACGCGCCCGGGGCGTACCCAGGGCGCGCTGGGTAAAGGGTATCTCGCCACAGGCCCTGGGGAGAAGTCGATACCGGCGGATACCCTCATACGTCATGAAGAGCACGACGAAGGAGGCCGGCGTGGCCGCTCCCGGCAAACCGTTCCTGATGCGCGTCGGCATCGGCCTTTTCGGCCTCGGCATGCTCGCCGTGCTGGCCGTGTTCATCATGTTCGCCGCCGGTCTGGAGAACCTGCCGATCTGGCTTTCGGTCGCCGCCGGGGTCATCACGCCGCTGGGCCTGCTGCTCGGCTTGATCGCCCTGGTGATCGAGGCGCGCGCCAAGAATTGACAGCGCAGCTCCGCTGCTCCGTTGAGGGCGGCGGCGGGGGCATGGATGGATTAAGGCACCGTCGCGAACGTCTTCTCGAACCACGCCGGGAACTCCGTCAGCGACTCGAACACCACCTCCGCTCCTTCGCTCAGCAGGAGCGTGCGATCGCACGGCCCGGTGGTGACGCCGACCGGGATCGCCCCGGCCGCCAGCGCACCCCGGATGTCACCGGCGTGATCTCCGACATACACCCGGGCGTCGTGGGCCAGCAGCGCTTCGGCCTTCTGCGTCGACCACAGTTCGCCGACGACTTCGTCGACCTCCAGGCCGAGCGCGTCCACGTGCAGCTGCGCGTTGGCCCCGTACTTCCCGGTGACGACCAGCGTGCGCCCGCCCGCGGCCCGGACCGCGCGCAGCGACTCGACCGCGCCCGGCAGCGCGACCGCGCTCGGCACGACCACTTCCGGGTACATCGCGCGGAACCGGTCGACCAGCCCCGGGATGCGCTCCTCGGGCGCTTCGAAGCCGCGCAGGATGTCGTCCAGCGGCGGCCCGAGGTTGGCCGCGAACGCCTCGCCGTCCAGCGGCAGGCCGGATTCGACGCCCAGCGCGTTCATCGCCGCGGCCATGCCCGGCCGGGCGTCGATCAGTGTCATGTCGAGGTCGAACCCCACGGTGATGCCCACAACCGACACGTTAGCCGCCACCACCGACGGTTTTACACGTAAGCCGATCATGTCCAGCGCCTTGACAGTGACGCCATCTGTGTCAAGGTGAGGGTGTGACCAGCTTCACCGAGCGGACGAAGGCGTCCCTGCGGGAGGCGCTGCTCGACGCGGCCGCCGACCTGCTGCCGGACCGCGGCCACGCGGGCCTGCGGATGGCCGACGTCGCCGCGAAAGCCGGGGTGAGCAGGCAGACGGTCTACAACGAGTTCGGGAACAAGGCGGCGCTGACCCAGGCGGTGGCGCTGCGCACCGCGTCGGAGTTCCTCGACGGGATCCGGCAGCGGTTCGAAACGGCGGACGGGCTCCTGGCGGGCATCCACCACGCCGTCGTCTACACGATCGAGCACGCGCGGGAGAACCGCCTGGTCGCGGCGGCGCTCGGCACCGAAGCGGGCGAGGACCTGCTGCCGCTGCTCACGAGCCGCGGCGAGCCGATCCTCACCGCGGCCGCGGACCTCGCCGCCGAGCAGTACCGCGAGTTCGAGCCCGGGCTCTCCGCCGAGGCCGCGGCCCTGCTCGCGGAGACCGTCGTCCGGCTTTCCCTGTCGCACCTGGTGCTGTCCACGCACTCGGCGGCCGAGGCGGCCGACGCCGTCACCGCGGTGCTGGAACCCGCCATCCGCCGATTCGTCCACTGAACCCTCTCGGAGTGAAACGATGACCGACACGCTCCCCGAACTCCGCTCCGGCTTTTCCTCACTGCGCAAGGGCGGGCTGAACTGGGACTCGTTCCCGCTGCGGCTGTTCGTCAAGGGCAACAAGAAGTTCTGGAACCCGGCCGACATCGACTTCAGCCGCGAACGCGAAGGCTGGGACACGCTCAACCCCGAGCAGCAGCGCAGCACGACCTACCTCGTGGCGCAGTTCATCGCCGGCGAAGAGGCGGTCACCGAGGACATCCAGCCGTTCATGCGGGCGATGTCGGCGACCGGCCGGTTCGGCGACGAGATGTACCTGACGCAGTTCTGCTTCGAGGAGGCCAAGCACACGGAGGTGTTCCGGCGCTGGATGGACGCGGTCGGGCTGACCCAGGACCTGCACCCGTTCGTCGCCGAGAACCCGCACTACCGCAAGCTTTTCTACGAAGAGCTGCCGCAGTCGCTGCGGGCGCTGGAGGACGATCCCAGCCCGCTCAACCAGATCCGCGCGAGCGTCACCTACAACCACGTCATCGAGGGCAGCCTCGCGCTGACCGGCTACTACTCGTGGCAGCTGATCTGCACCCAGCACGACATCCTGCCGGGCATGCAGGAACTGGTCCGCCGCATCGGCGACGACGAGCGCCGCCACATGGCCTGGGGCACGTTCACCTGCCGCCGCCACGTCGCCGCGGACGACTCGCTGTGGGACGCGGTGCAGCAGCGGATGGGCGAGCTGCTGCCGCATGCGCTCAACATGATCCAGTGGGTGCAGGACCAGTTCGAGGAACTGCCGTTCGACAACGACCCCCAGGAGATCATCCAGTACGCGGCGGACCGGGCGCAGCGGCGGCTGGGCGCGATCGAGTCGGCGCGCGGGATGCCGGTGGAGCAAATCGACGTCGACTACTCGCCGGAGCAGCTGGAGGAGACGTTCGGCGAAGAAGACGCGAAGGCGATCGCGGAAGCCGCCGCGGCGGTGGGCTGAGGACGCGCACCGCCCCGGCGGCGAAGCCCGTCAGCTCGCCGGCCAGTAGACGGCGTGCCAGCCGTAGGGCAGGTCGGACCGGCCGATGATCGTCCCGTCGCGGGCGATCCCGGTCGCCCAGCTGTAGTCACCGCCGGGCAGGGCGCCGAGGATCGTCTCGGTGCCGTCGGCCGCCCACCGGGCCGCCACCGATTCGACGTTGCCGACCGCCGTGCCCGAGTCGTTGATCGCCACCGCCTCGGACCGCCGGGCGCCCTGCAGCACGGTCACCCCGCTCGCGGACCAGCGAACCGCGCGGGACTGGGCGAATTCGGCCTCCCCGCTGCCGACGACCACCCCGGCCCGGTTGATCGCGCGCGGCGTGGCGGAGGCCGGCGGCGCCGGCCAGTCGAGCCGCACCTGCCTGCCGTCCCGCTTCCAGGCCACCGGGACGTGCTGGCCGGCCTCGGTGACGGTCCCGGCGATCACCCCGAAGTCGTTGATCGCGGCCGCCGTGGCGCCCGGGTTGCCCTGGTTGGCCGGCGAGAGATCGGTGACCGCGCCGGTGGCGCTCCAGCGGACCGCGTGCTGGTTGCCGGCGGCGTCCCAGGCTTCGCCGCTGATCAGCGAGCCGTCGGCGGTGATCCCGGTGACGACGGCCTGCCCGCCGCCGGGCAGCGACGCCAGCTGGGTGACCGAGCCGTCCGGGGCCCAGCGCAGCGCGACGTACGTGCTCTGCGGGGTGCTGCCGCCACCGGCGACCACGCCGGTCCGGCTGATCACGGCCGCGTCGGACGACCCGGTCCACGGCAGCGCGGTGACCGTGCCGTCCGGGGCCCAGCGGACCGCGCGTGTCTCACCCTGCGCGTCCTGGGCCCAGCCCACGGCCACCCCGTGGTCGTTGACGGCGACCGGCCGTCCCTGTTCGCCGCCCAGCGTCGGCAGGGCGCCGATCCGGCCCTGGCTGTCCCACTTCACCGGGTGGAACCGCATGCGCACGTCCTGCGGAAGCGACTCGCCGACCATGGTGCCGTCGGCGTTGATCGCGTTCACCGTGCTGAACGCGTCGCCCGGCAAGGTGCCGAGGTCGACCGGGCCCACCGTGGCCGCGGTCGCGACCCCCGGCAGGCCCAGCGCGGCCGCCGCGAGCAGCGTCCCCACGGTGAGCGGTTTCTTCAGGCTGGACAGCACGACTCCCCCTCCCGCGGCGGTTCCCGTCGCTCCCGTCCGGAAGCGCCCCCTCCGCCGCGCCGGGACAACGCCTGGCCACCCCGGCCGGTTTAGCCGCGTTCACCAGTCCCAGCTGAGAATGATCATCGGACACCTCCCTTCGCGGAATCGCGAAGGGACAACGCCCGGCCGTCCTCAGCGGTTTAGGCGTGCTTCGCCGAAGCCGCTTTCTCCAACCCCAGCAAGCTGATCGACTTCTCGCGCATTTCGACCTTGCGCACCTTCCCCGTCACCGTCATCGGGAACTCCTCGACGACGTGGACGTACCGCGGGATCTTGTAGTGCGCCAGCTTCCCGCTGCAGAACTCGCGCACCTTTTCCGCGTCCAACGGCGAAGCGCCTTCGCGCATCCGGATCCACGCCATCAGCTCTTCGCCGTACTTCTCGTCCGGGACGCCGATCACCTGCGCGTCCAGGATGTCCGGGTGCGTGTAGAGGAACTCCTCGATCTCGCGCGGGTACAGGTTTTCGCCGCCGCGGATGACCATGTCCTTGATGCGGCCGGTGATGTTGACGTAGCCGTCGGCGTCCATCACCGCCAGGTCTCCCGTGTGCATCCAGCGGGCCGCGTCGATCGCCTCCGCCGTCTTGTCCGGCTGCTCCCAGTACCCCAGCATCACCGAATACCCGCGCGTGCACAGCTCGCCCGGCTCGCCGCGCGGGACAGTCAGGCCGGTTTCCGGGTCGACGACCTTCACCTCCAGGTGCGGCCCGACCCGCCCGACCGTCGACACGCGGCGCTCGATCGAGTCGTCGGACCGGGTCTGCGTCGACACCGGGGACGTCTCCGTCATGCCGTAGCAAATGGACACTTCGGCCATCCCCATCCGGTCGATGACCTGCTTCATCACCTCGACCGGGCACGGCGAGCCCGCCATGATCCCGGTGCGCAGCGACGACAGGTCGAACTCGCCGAAGTCCGGGTGGTTGAGCTCGGCGATGAACATCGTCGGCACGCCGTAGAGCGACGTGCACCGCTCGGCCGCGACCGCTTCGAGGGTGGCTTTCGGGTCGAACGCGGGTGCCGGGATGACCATGCAGGCGCCGTGGCTGGTGCAGGCCAGGTTGCCCATCACCATGCCGAAGCAGTGGTAGAAGGGCACCGGGATGCACACCTTGTCTTCTTCGGTGTAGTTGCACAGTTCACCGACGAAGTAGCCGTTGTTGAGGATGTTGTGGTGGGACAGCGTGGCGCCCTTGGGGAAGCCCGTCGTCCCGGACGTGTACTGGATGTTGATCGGGTCGTCGGCCGACAGCCCGGCCTGCAGGTGCGCCAGCTGCGCCGGGTCACCGCCGCGGCCGGCCGCCAGCAGCGCGTCCCAGTCCCCGCCGCCGAGGATCACGACCTGTTCGAGCGCCGCGCACTTCTCGCGCACCTCCTCGGCCATCGCGGGGTAGTCGGACGTCTTGAACTTGTCGGACGCCACCAGCAGCCGGATCCCGGCCTGGTTGAGGACGTACGCGAGCTCGTGCGCGCGGTAGGCGGGGTTGATGTTGACCAGGATCGCGCCGATCTTCGCCGTCGCGTACTGCAGGAACGTCCACTCCGCGCGGTTCGGCGACCAGATGCCGACCCGGTCGCCCTTGCCGATGCCCCGCGCGACCAGCCCCAGCGCCAGCGCGGACACCTCGGCGGCCAGCTCCCGGTAGGTCCACCGCTTCCCGGCGGCCCGGTCGACCAGGGCGTCCCGGTCGGCGAACGCGGCCACCGTCCGGTCGAAGTTGTCGCCGATGGTGTCGCCGAGCAGCGGGACCTCCGAGGTCCCCGAGGCGTAGCTCGGCAGGGCGGGCGCGTCAGGCATGGTGCCTCCTGAAGTCGGCGGTGACTAGCGCCGAGTCTAGGAACCAGGTGCCTGGTCAGCCACCGTATGGCGGGAGGGAGTCAATGCGAACACCCTGGGTGACTCACTCCAGCACGCTATCGCTTGTGCCGATAGTCACGAAGAGCGATGGCGAATCGCTCCTTGAGGTCGTGCTCCGCCTTGCGGCCGGGCAACACTCCGAACTCGTATAGCCTGCTGCGACCCGTCAGGAGGTGGGACACCGATTGGCTGACGACCGTCGCCGCCATGATATTGACGCTCTTACGGGACAGGTCGGCGTCCAAGCCGACGAACTGCCGTCCCATCCCCAGCGACAACGGTGTTGTGTAGTACTTGCCCTCCACGACCAGCACGGCGTGGTGGCTGGGAGGATCGATGCCCAGCGAACGACACCTCGACGCCGCTTCCGCCGGTATCACCAATACGTCCGCTTCGTGCGCCACTTTGCTCGTGCCGACGACGGCGACGCCGGTGTGCACCTCGAGCGGGCTCTTGGCCGTCCCCGGCAAGGTCAACACCGCGTGTGTGAAATCGCCGCTGATCAATCGTCCGGGACTGCGGCGCAGCCTGAATGTGTCGGGTGACTCGCCCGAGCGACGGCTGAAGCTGACCTGGTAGTGCTCTCCGCGTGCGGCCCGAAGCACCAGGGCGAAAAGAAACGCTTCGTACAGGTCATTGCCGGCCGTCGGATCGGTACCACCGACCCGCAGGACGGATGGCAACGCTGCCGGGAGTTGTGCCTCCAGCCGGTTGAGCAATTCCTGGGGCGTGTCATCGTCTGGCCGCTCGCCCAGATTCGTCATCGATCGCTCACCGACCAAGAAAAGCCGTCTTCGTTGATTTCCAGCGGCGCCAGCCATTCTCCCCGCCGCGTCCCTGCCAGCACGCGCAGTGCGTCCACCGCGCCTGCCACCTTGCGTGCCCCGTCCTCCGCATCGACGTCCTCAACCGAAAGCGCCCACGGCTCTCGAACCTGGCCGCGCAGTTCCGCCTCCGGCGGGTCTTCGAACACGAGCCGCTCGGCACCGGAGGCCCCCCGCAGCTCGCGCAACACGAACTGTTCCATCGCCACTGTGCCGGCGGTCGCGACCTCCGTCAGGTCGAGCAGTAGCGCGAGCCGAGCGTCGACATCCAACGGAGCGACAACGACATCTCCCGTATTCAGCCGCTCCTTACCGACGACTGGCGAGTCCGTGTCCTCCCACAGCGTGCCCGTCCGGGCCGCAGAACCACCTGATGAGTAACGACGGCCTCCGAAAGGGTGATCGCGCGCTTGAAGGTCCTTCGGCGTCAATGAGGCACCTTCAGCTGCGATGACGCGCTCCTGCGCCACGACGAATCCGAGCCCGGCGCGCATCAAAAGCTGTTCCAGCTCGGACAACAAGCGTGCGCGTTCTTCCTCGGTCATCGTCCCCCTATCCCAAGCAAATCCAGTGCTTTACCTTATCAGTGGCACTGAATCGACGCGTTGTTTCGGGCACCACCAGTCACTGCAGGCGCCATCCCGGCCGTTGACCGCTGGTAGTGTCCGAACGGACTTCGAGGGGGCGATCGATGGCCGGGTTCCGCGACGAGCTGACCCAGTTGCTGCAGGCGCGCTACCCGCTGCTCGTCGTCGAGACGCACGAAGAGCAGCGGGTGCTGCGGGAGATCCGCGCGGTCGCCGAGGACGCCCACCGGCTGCGGACGCCGCGGCGCGTGTACGTCTGGTCGTCCACCACCGGGCTGGCCCCCGCGGGCGGCCCGCCGATCACCGAGACGCGCACCGCGGCGGCCGCCCTCGAACGCGTCTACGGCTGGGGTGAACCCGCCGTCTTCGTCTTCGCCGACCTGCACCCGTCGCTGGTCTCCGAGGGCGGGCACCGGCCCGATCCCGACGTCGTGCGCCGGCTGAGGGAGCTCGCCGCCGCGTTCAAGACCCGGCCGGTGCCGCTGAGCGTGATCCTCGTTTCGCCGTCGCTGCCCGTGCCGCCGGAGCTCGAGCACGACGCGACCGTCGTCGACTTCCCGCTGCCCGACCAGCGCCAGATCGGCGAACTGCTGGACAGCATGGTCGCCGCGCACCGGCAGAACGTCCGGATCAGCATCGACCGGGACGACCGGGACATGATCGTCGCCGCCGCGCGCGGGCTGACGCTGCCGGAGGCCGAAAACGCGTTCGCCAGGGCGCTGGTCGAGGGCGGCGGGCTCGACCCGAGCGACCTGGAGCTGATCCTGGCCGAGAAGCGCCAGGCCGTCCGGCGCTCCGGGATGCTCGACATCGTGCCGGCCGAGACGAGCTTCGACGCCGTCGGCGGCCTCGACCGGCTCAAGCGGTGGCTGACCAAGCGCACCGGCACCTGGACGCCCGCGGCCTCGGCGTACAACCTCGCGGCGCCGAAGGGCCTGCTGCTCACCGGCGTCCCCGGCTGCGGCAAGAGCCTGTCCGCGGTGTGCGTCGCGAACATGTGGCGGCTGCCGTTGCTGCGGCTGGACCTCGGGCGCGTCTTCGCCGGGCTGGTCGGATCGAGCGAGAAGAACATCCGCACGGTCATCCGCACCGCCGAGGGCATCGCCCCCTGCGTGCTGTGGGTCGACGAGATCGAAAAGGGGCTCGCGGGGGCCGGCGGCGGGGGCGACGGCGGCACCGCGCGGCGCGTCTTCGGCACGTTCCTGTCCTGGATGCAGGAGAAGTCGGCGCCGGTGTTCGTGATGGCGACGGCGAACCAGGTCGGCTCGCTGCCGCCGGAGTTCCTGCGCAAGGGCCGGTTCGACGAGATCTTCTTCGTCGACCTGCCCTCGGCGCCCGAGCGCGCCGCGATCTGGCGGATCCACCTGGCCAAGCGCGTCACCGATCCGTTCGTGGGCAGCGAACTGCGGCTGGACGACGGGCTGTTCGCCGAGCTCGCCGACGTCAGCGCGGGCTACAGCGGCGCCGAGATCGAGCAGGCCGTGCTGTCCGGGCTCGTGGACGCGTTCGCCGAGAAGCGGCCACTGCGCCGGGACGACCTGGTGCGGGCGGTCAAGTCGACCGTGCCGCTGTCGGTCACCCAGGCCGACGAGATCCTGGCCATCCGGAACTGGGCGGAGACCAGGGCCGTGGCCGCCACCGACACCTCATCGGGTTCGGAGCCGGTCGCGCCGCCGCCACCGGCTTCATCGGGCGGGAGGACGATCGACGTATGACGCACCGCGTGACCGTGACCATCGGCAAGGACGGCTCGATCAGCGCCGAAACCCACGGCGTGACCGGCTCGAAGTGCCTCGACTACATCCCGCTGCTGGAGGACCTGCTCGGCGCGGAGACCGAGACGTCGGAGTTCACCGAGGACTACCGGCGCACTTCCGCCTCCGTGGAAGACACCGCTTCGCAGCAGCAGTCGCAATGGAACTCCTGAACCTGCACCGGGTCGTCGACGTCACCGCGGCCGAAGGCCCGGGCCTGCGGTGTGCCGTGTGGACGCAGGGGTGTTCGGTGCGCTGCCCGGGGTGCTTCAACCCGCAGACGTGGACGACCCGCGGCGGGTTTTCCTTGTCGTGGCCGGACTTGGCGTCACGCGTGCTCGCCGTCTCCGGGATCGAAGGCGTCACCCTGCTCGGCGGTGAGCCGTTCGACCAGGCGGAACCACTGGGGCGCTTCGCTTCCGCGGTGCGCTCGGCGGGGCTGTCGGTGATGACGTTCACCGGGCACGTCCTGGAGGAGCTGCCGCCGTCCGAGCTGCTGGCTGCGACGGACCTGCTGGTGGACGGGCCCTTTCTGGCGGACCGGCCGGAGCCGTCCCGGCCGTGGGTGGGCTCGGCGAACCAGCGGTTCCACTTCCTGACCGGCCGCTACGACGAGTCGATCTTCGCCACCCCGAACCGCCTGGAGCTGACGATCGCGACCGACGGCGCGATCGAGCTGAACGGGTTCGCCACCACCGAAGTCCTCGAAGCGCTGCTCGAAGGGGAACGCCGATGAGTGTCACGCTCAAGCTGCGCAGTGAGGCGCTGGCCCAGCTCGACGCGGCCACGGTCGCCGCGCACGCGCAGGCGCGGCCGGGGGTCGTCACCGTGCGGACCCGGATGCGTCACCGCGACCTGCTGTCCCGGGCGCTCGTCGGGCTGCGTGCCCAGGTCACCGACGACGGCACGTCCGTCTTCGCCGCCTGGGAGGGGCGGCGGATCGCGTTCGGTTACGGCGCCGAGGGCGTCCAGGTGGCGCACGTCGACGGGCCGGGTCTCACCGAGGCCGAGGCTGCGCGGCTGGTGCTGTCGGTCGACGAGGCGTACGCGGCCGAAGTGCAGCGCGCGGTGCTGGCCCGGCTGAAGGACCGGGCCGCGCAAGCCGGTATGCGCGTCGAATCGGAGCGGGTCAACGCCGACCAGTCGATCAGCGTCACGCTGGCCGCCACGTCGTGACCGAGACCAGGGTCGGGCTGATCGAGTTCGGCAAGGCGATCCACGACTCGGTCACCGTCCCCGGCCTCGGCGAGCTGCCCGGCGGCCAGGTCAGCGCGGGCCGCGCGACCCGCGGCGCCCGCGCGCGGCTGCTGCGGGGCGGCCGGGTCGTCGAGGACGACCTGCGCCTCGGGATCGTGGTGCGGAAGAAGTTCTTTTCCAGCGACGTCGAGCCGGTGACGGACGCGGGGTTCCTCAAGGACGTGTTCGTCGCGGTCGGCCGGCGCGACCTCGGCAACGGCGACTCGCTGGAGCTGTACACCGACGACACGGTCGGACCGGACCTGAGCCGGCCGGAGGCGGCGGTGTCGGTGGTGGCGCCGGCGTTCGACCAGCTGACCGGGTTCCGCGCGCAGGTGCACGTCCGGGAGGGCGTCCTGCGCTTCGGGGCGCTGTGCGCGTCGGCGCAGGGTGGCCAGCCGATGCGGGTGCTCGGGCTGTTCGGGCCGGCCGGGCCGCTCGAGGAGCTGCCGGCGGGCCAGGTGGCGACGGTGCTGCTGGGCTTCCAGTGCGACGCGCCGCCGATGGCCGGGGACGTGCTGACGGCGTTCCCCACGCCGGGCTTCGTGGAGCACCGCGACGGGACGGCGGTGGTCCACGGCGTCACCGACCTCGGCCCCGGCGCCCTGGTGGCGGCGGTCGAGGTGCCGGAGGGGCGCAGCGCGGCGTTCACGGTGGGGGTGCGGGTCCGGGTGCTGCGCCCGATCGGGACGACGTTCAACGAGCGCAGCACGGTCATCGCGGCGGGGTTGCCGGTGCTTTCGCTGGCGCGGGACGGGGTCGCGGTGCGGTCCACGGCGGGGTCGCGGGTGTTCACGGTGGGGCTGGGGACGCGGGATCTGCGGCAGAACGACGTGCTCGAGGCTTATGTGCCGGCGTCTTCTCCCGCTTTGGCGCCTCCTCTTGCTTTGGCACCTCCTCCTGCGCCGCCGGTGGCGTTGGTCGACGTCAACACGGCGTCGGCGGCCGACTTGGCTCGCCTGCCGGGCCTCACGCCAGACCGGGTGACGACGGCGCTGGAGCTGCGCCGCCAGCAGGGCGGCTTCCCGGACGTGGAGGCGTTCGGAGTGGCAATCGGGTTACAGCCGCACGAGATCGTCCACCTGCGCGGACGGGCGACGGCCGGCCGGGTGGCGTTGCCGGAGACGGGCGTTCGTCAGCTGGACATCTGACGGGTTCCGCTACGCTCGGACCCGTGCCGGAGGAATTCGCGCTGGGCTTGCCGGAGGTGACCGCCGCGGTCCGGCGCACGGGTCTCCCGGCGCACTGGGAGCCGTTCGAGATCCGCAGCCCGGGCCACACGCTGGTGGAGCACGAGCAGATCCTGGCGGAGGCGTGGGAGACGCTGCGAGCCCGCGGCCTGGCGGGGCCGGACAAGCTGGACATCGAGGTCGAGCAGACGCTGCGGGCGTGGACCCGGCCGGAGGTCCTGATCATCGTCCGAGCGGCGGAGCTGACGGAGAACCGCCAGGTGTTCTACCGAGCCACGATCGGCCACGGCCTCGGCGTGTACTCGGAGCTGGTGCCGGAGGGGATCAACTTCGTCCGGATCCGCCCCGACCACCTGGTCGACGCCCTGATCGGCATCCTCCCCGGCTACGCACCGCTACCGGTGGCCCCGGCCACGACAACGGTGGGCCCGAACCGGCCACCGGACCCCGAAGCACTGCGCGACTACGCGCAGTGGGCCCCCCACCGCCACGGCACGTTCGAGCTGTCGACCCGCTTGGGCCAGGGCAATCTCCGCCCGGTGGGAACGGTGAATTTCGTGGACACGGACGGCGGCCGCTACCTGACGTTCACGGACCCACTGTCCGGCGGCGAGTCCCGGCTCAGGTTCGTCCCCTCGGACGGGGGACACCTGAGAGGGTGGCTGCACGAGCGCATCGCGGAGACGACCCACCGGTGACGCGCGTCCTCGCACGAGTGCGTGATCTACCCGTAGTGTGCAGAGCGTGACCCGAGCAGTTGTCCTCCGAGCCGTCCTCACTTCGGCGACTTTGGTGCTCGTGTTGAGCGCCTGTGACAGCAAGGTGGGGGGTACGCCGCAGGCTGCGAACACGCCTTCGGGCAGCGCCTCGCCGACCAAGCCGAGCGGCACCGGTGACAACCCGTTCACGGGCCTGAGCCCCTGCACGATCATCGACCAGGTCATGGCGGGCGAGGGGTTCCCGGCGGCGGCTCCCGGCACCGTGGACCGGGAACGAAGCTGCGCTTCGAACAAGCCGGGTGACGCCAACGTCGGCGTTGCCCTCCAGGACAACACCGGGTACGACCAGGGCATCCCCGACCCGTCGAAGGCTTCGCGCGGTCACGTCGGCGCCCGGAACGCGATCATCGAACGCGGTTCGATCGGCGCGGCGGGCCAGTGCACGATCTCCATCGAGGTCAAGCCGAATTCCCGCGCGCTCGTTTCGGTCTCCGGCAACGACACGACCGAACAGGCCTGCGACCGGGTCACCGCCATCGCGGTGAAGGTCGAGAAACTGCTCCCCCCGAACACCTGAGCCGCAGCCCACGAGTGACCTACGTCCGGCTGTCGCCCCTGCCGCCGGCCGCCGGTCACTACTACAGTAGGTCGTGGGCACCCAGAGTGTTGTTCGATGGGAGGGGAACCTGACGTGAGCTCGGGCGCGAGTTTCAGTGACCAGCCGATCGCCGCACCGGCCTCCGGCGACGCAGGGTCGAACTTCCTTTCCGGCCTCCTCAACACCCCGGCCGACCCGGAAGGCGCGAAGCGCCTCAACGAGGGTGCCGCAGGGCTGAAAAAACTGGCCATGGACGGCGGGTTCGCCATCAACCAGGCCGGGCTCGACAAGTACACGAAGGTCTGCGACGAGTTCATCGACGGTTACCGCGGAATCGAGTACGAGCTCGAGGTCCTCGCCTGGAAACCCCGGATGGGCTCGAGCGAGTACGCCGAGCAGGTGGCTCAGTTCAACGTGAAGGTCGCGGCCGGCGACGAGCAGTCACTCGTGCCGAACCTCGAGCTGCTCATCAAGGGGTTCCAGCAGGTCAAAGAAGCACTGGCGATCGCTCGCAAGAACTATCGCGAGACCGAGGACGCCCACGCCCAGACCTTCGCCAAGCTGCGCGGGAGCGAGTGACGATGGCTCAAGAGCACGCTGGACACCGGCAGTACGAAGGCGACTTCTACGCCGAGACGCAGCAAAAGCTCCAGCAGAACGTGCACCACTTCGGCGCCGAAGACCAGGGCGACGCTCGCGAGGGCGTCGTACCGCAGACCCAGAACCAGGCGGCCCAGTACTCGGTCGAGCAGGGCAAGGTGCTCCTGCACAACCAGGCGACCCGCGGCGACGCGCCCGCACCCGGCCAGAACTACCCGGCCAGCACGCACGAGGACCTGTACAACATGGTCCACGACAACATGGACCCGAAGGACCTCGACGACCGGGGACGGCTGGCCAACCGGATCGGCAACTGGCTGGCCGACGTCTCCAACGCCGCGACCGACGCCGTCAACTCCAGTGAAATCCAGTGGCAGGGCTCCGGTGCCGCGCAGGCGCACAGCTTCTTCCAGAACACCGCCACCTACACGAGTGATACCGCCAACGCCGCCCAGCTCAGCTCCAACCGGTACTCGCAGCAAGCCGCCGCTGCTGATCATGCTCAGAAGAACATGCCCGAACCCACCGGGTTCAACCAGCAGACCGAAATCGACAAGGCGACCAAGCAGTACCTGGCCGGTGACGTCGCCGGGGCGACGCAGACCATGAACAACGTCGCCGCCAAGCAGCAGCAGGCTGATGCCGCTCATCAGCAGGCCGTTCAGGTCCTCCAAGACCTCGACTCCACCTACCACGAGACCGCCAGCACCCAGCCCACCTACACCCCTCCTCCCCAGCTCGGGCAGGGGGACTCCACCTCCGCCAGCGGGTTCCACGGCACCAGCAGCGCCGGCTTCACCGGCACCCCCGCCATCGGCGGCGGAACCGGAAGCGGCCCCGGCGGCACGACCGGCACCTTCGTCCCCGGAGGACCAGGACCGGGCAGCCCAGGCGGTCCCGGACCCGGCCCCAACCCGCCCGGCTACGTCCCCCCGGGCACCAGCAGCGGGACCGGCACCTTCAGCGGCAACACCAACTTCCGCTCCGCCCCCGCCGCCGGCACCTTCGGGCGTGTCACCCCCGACGGCCTCGCCATGCCCGGGACCACCGGCGCGGGTGGCACATCCGGTGGCGACATCACCCGCGGCAAGGGCATCGGCTCCGGCCGCGCCGGCACCGGGTTCGCCGGGTCACGCGTGTCCGGCAACGCAGGCAGCAGCACCGGCTCAGCCCCCAAGGAAGGCGAAGGCGCCAGGACCGGCAGCAAACCCGGCGAACGCCTCGAACGCGGCGCAACCGCAGCCGCCGCCGCGAAAGGCAAGGGGGGCAACGCGGCCAGTGCCCCTGGCGCCGCCGGTAAGAAGAAAGACGACGACAAAGAGCACAAGAACAAGTACGCCGTCGACGAAGATGTCTTCGACCTCAAGACCGAGCGCGGGCCCGATGGCGAAAAGGTCGTGCGGCCCACCATCGGGGACACCACCTAAGGGACAGACCCGAGGGAAACCCGGAAAGCCACAGCTACATTGGTGGCATGCGCTTCTTCATCGTCGACGCCTTCACCGACCGCGCCTTCGCCGGGAACTCCGCCGGGGTCGTGCTCCTTGACGAACCCGCCGATCCGGCCTGGATGCAAGCCGTCGCCGCTGAAATGAAGCACGCCGAGACCGCTTTCTTCGTCACCACAACGAATTCGCTGAGGTGGTTCACGCCCGCCGTGGAAGTTGCCCTCTGCGGGCATGCCACCCTCGCCGTCACGCACGTTCTCGGCGGCGCGCAGACCTACCTCACCAAAAGCGGCGAACTCCGCGCCACCGCGAAAGACGGCTGGGTCGAGCTGGACTTCCCCTCCGACCCGCCGCGGCCGACCGACGACGACCTCTCCGGGATCCTCCCCGGCGTCGAGATCGAGTACACCGGCCGCGGCGTCGAAAACCTCTTCGCCGTCGTGAAAGACGCCGAGACCGTGCGTTCCCTCGAACCCGACCTCGGCAAGCTCGAGGACACCTGGACCGGACGGCTCCTGGTCACCGCGCAAGGCGACGAAACCGACTACGTCAGCCGCTTCTTCGCCCCCGGCGTCGGCATCGACGAAGACCCGGTCACCGGCTCCGCGCACTGCATCCTCTCGCCCTACTGGTCCGAGCGCATGAACCGGAAAGAACTGACCGGCGAACAGGCTTCGTCACGCGGCGGGATCGTCAAAACCCGGCAGGACGGCGACCGCGTCCACCTCGCCGGCCAGGCCGTCACCGTCCTGAGCGGGGAGTTGCACGTCTGATGCGCACCCTGCTGAACATCATCTGGCTCGTCCTGTGCGGCTTCTGGATGGCCGTCGGCTACCTGATCGCCGGCGTCATCTGCTGCGTCCTGATCATCACCATCCCGTTCGGGCTGGCGTCGTTCCGGATCGCGCGCTACGCCTTCTGGCCGTTCGGGCGCACGGTCGTCGACCGGCGGGACGCGGGCGCCGCCTCGTGCGTCGGCAACGTCATCTGGTTCGTCTTCGCCGGGTGGTGGCTGGCGCTCGGGCACGTCTTCACCGGCATCGCGCTCTGCATCACGATCGTCGGCATCCCGCTCGGCATCGCGAACTTCAAGCTGATCCCGGTCTCGCTCGTGCCGCTCGGCAAGGAGATCGTCGAGATCGCCTAGGACTCCGGGGAGAACGGCAGCTCGACCACCAGGCACGGCCCGCCGACGAACAGGCCGCCGTCGACGCCGAGGGCCTTGCCGCCCGCGTACAGGAACGGGCCCTCGATCTGCGTCGGGTGGATGCCCAGCTGGTCGGCGATGACGCTGTGCCCGTGCACGATCCGCGACCCGCCGAGCGCGTCCATCAGCTTCTGGGCGTTCTCCTCGCCGTCCGGGCCGCGGAACGCGTACCGCGTGGTCATCCGGCGCCAGACGTCCCACCACGCCTCGATGTCGCTGCCCTCGAGGATGTCGCGAGCCGCCTCGTTGATCTCGTCGATCGACGAGCCCCAGTCGAGGTACTCGAGCGTGTCCGAGTGCAGCAGCAGGTGATCGGCGGCGACGGCGGCCAGCGGGCGCGCGGTCAGCCACTCGATGTGCTCGGGGGTCAGCCGGTCCTGGTCCGACAGCAGGCCGCCGTTGATCTCCCAGCTGCGGGCGAAGCTGCGCGGGCCGAAGTCGGACGGCACCGGCTCGTCGCCGAAGTGGTACATCCCCAGCGCCAGGATCTCGTGGTTGCCCAGCAGGGTCTGGACCTGGCCGCCGGCCTCGGCCGCCTGCGCTTCGAGCCGCATGACCAGGTCGATCGCGCCGACGCCGTCCGGGCCGCGGTCGACGAAGTCGCCGAGGAACCACAGCTGGTCCTCGCCGCCGGACCAGTTGTCCTCCTCGTCGACCAGGCCTTCGGATCTCAGCGCGTCGGCGAGTTCGTCACGGTGCCCGTGGACGTCGCCGACCACGTACGTCGACTTGCTCATCCGCTGACGATATGCCCTGCGGCCACCCGGTCGGCGATCAGCCTTCTCCGAACGGGTCCCCGGTTCGCCCGATCAGGTCGGCGACCGAGTCGATCACCATGGTGGGCCGGTACGGATAGCGTTCGGCCGACTCCGGGGTGGATATGCCGGTGAGCACCAGGATGGTCTGCAGCCCGGCCTCGATGCCCGAGTGCACGTCGGTGTCCATCCGGTCGCCGATCATCAGCGTCGACTCCGAGTGCGCGCCGAGCCGGCGCAGCGCCGAGCGCATCATCAGCGGGTTCGGCTTGCCGACGTAGTACGGCGAGCGACCGGTGGCCTTCTCGATCAGCGCCGCGACGGACCCGGTGGCCGGCATCGAGCCCTCCAGGCTCGGGCCGGTGGCGTCGGGGTTCGTCGCGATGAACTTCGCGCCGCCCTCGATCAGCCGGATCGCGCGGGTGATGGCGCTGAAGCTGTACGTGCGGGTCTCGCCCAGCACGACGTAGTCCGGGTCGCGCTCGGTCAGCACGTAGCCGACCTCGTGCAGCGCCGTCGTGAGGCCCGCTTCGCCGATGACGTACGCCGAGCCGTTCGGCCGCTGCGACGAGAGGAACTTCGCGGTGGCCAGCGCCGAGGTCCAGATCGACTCCTCGGGGATGTCGAGGCCGGTGCGCTCCAGCCGCGCCCGCAGGTCGCGCGGGGTGTAGATCGAGTTGTTCGTCAGCACCAGGAAGTCGATGCCGTTCGCCTTCAGCTCGGCGAGGAACTCGTCGGCCCCCGGGACGAGGTGCTCCTCCTTCACCAGGACGCCGTCCATGTCGGAGAGGTACGTCCACCGGCGTTCGTTCATGGTGGGAGAACCTATCACGCGGGCGAGACACCTGCGTGATACACCGAAAAGGGCTACCATCGGAATTACCGGTAACGCGAGGGGAGTCGCGCGCCCGGTCACAGAGGGGGTTCGGGGGAATACTTTTCGACGTCGACGGCGTGCGCGCCGCCGCGCCATTCTTCCTGCCCCCGAACAGAAGGGGGATAATCATGACCGAAATCATCGAGCGCCCGGCGGCTGCCGGGCCGATCACCGCGCCGAACTGGGGACTCACCAAGTTCCTCGACCCGCTGCCGGTTCCGCCGGTGTTCCGGCCGCGCGGCCGGGAATTGATCACCATTCCGATGGTCGCGAAGCGGCAGCGGCTGCACTCTGAATTGCCCGAAAGTACGTTGTGGACGTACGCAGGTCATTTCCCGGGCCCGACGATCGAAGTGCGCAGCGGCCGGAAGCTGCGGATTTCGTGGTCGAACGAAATCGACGGCGAGTTCCCGCTCGTGGCCGTTCAGGGGCCGCTCGCGGACGCACCGGCCAGCCGCCCCGGCCGCGAGCTGGACAAGAAGGACTACTCGATCGTCGAGGGCGTCGCCGACCTGCCGGCCTGGACGGTCGTGCACCTCCACGGCGCGCGCACGAACGCCGGCAACGACGGCTGGGCGCACAACGCCGGCCTCACCGGGACGGCCCAGCTGGCCGAGTACCAGAACCGCCAGCAGGCCATGCCGCTGTGGTACCACGACCACGCGATGGCGATCACCCGCTTCAACGTCCACACGGGCCTGGCCGGGATGTACCTGATCCGCGACGACGAGGAGGACGCCCTCCGCCTGCCGCACGGCGACCGGGAGGTCCCGTTGATCATCACCGACCGGAACCTGGACGTCGACCCGGCCACCGGCGCGCTCACCGGGCAGCTGCTGTTCAAGTTCCCGTTCATCCCGCCGTCCGGCCCGGCGATCCCGTTCTCGGGCCCGTTCAACCTGGTCAACGGCGTGATCTGGCCGCACCTGGACGTCGAACCGCGGTGGTACCGCTTCCGGCTGCTCAACGCGGCCAACTCGCGGTTCTACACGCTGAACCTGGTCGACGAGAACAACGCGGGAGTCAACGACGCCGTCCGCCTGATCGGCACCGACGGCGGCCTGCTGCCCGCGCCGGCGCCGCTGCCGAACGGCGGGCTGACCGTCGCCCCGGCCGAGCGCTTCGACGTCCTCATCGACTTCAGCCGCTTCAAGGGGCAGAAGCTGAAGCTGCGCAACGCCGACCCGCGGCTGGGCGTGGTCGAGCCGGACCTGATGGAGTTCCGGGTGGCCGGCGGCCCCGAGCACGACGGGTTCACCCTGCCGGAGAAGATTTCGACGTCGTACGTGCGGCTGCAGCACGGCACGACCCTGCCGGAGGACCACGACCACGTCTGGGTCGCGCTGCTGTTGAACAAGGCGGGCCACCCCGAGCTGTGGGACCTCGAGCAGGTCGAGGCCGACCCGGGCGGCGAAGGGATCATCCAGGTCCAGGACCCGAACGGCGGCCTGAAGACGTTCCGGATGGTCGGGCGGATCTTCGACGACACCACCGGCATCTTCATCGACCACGACCGGTGGGCGGTGTGGAACATCCTGCACGTCGCCAACGGCGGCCCGGCCCACCCGATCCACATCCACCTGACGGAGTTCCAGGCCCTGTTCCGGCGGCGCTTCACGACGACGTTCGACCAGGCCACCGAGCGGACGACGGCCCCCATCGACGGCTTCACCGACGTCCCGCTGGAGAAGTACGAGGAGGGCTGGAAGGACACGATCATCGTGAACCCCGGCCAGTGGGTGAGCGTCGCCGGGCGGTTCGGGGGCGGCACCGGCGAGTTCATGTACCACTGCCACATCCTCGACCACGAGGACGAGGGCATGATGCGGCCGTTCGTCGTGCACCCGCCGGCGGTGGCGAAGTTCCACGTCCACCCCGGCGGCGGCCACCACCACGACGACGCGGCCTGATCCCGCCGGTCAGGAGGCCGCGGCCGGGTGCACCGCCACGGTCGCGGCCTTCACCGACAGCGTCACCGCCGAGCCGGGCTCCAGCGCGAGCTCGGCGACGGCGGCCGGGGTGAGGTCGGCGGTGAGGCCGTGGGCCCAGCCGTCGCCCTCGGCCCGGAGGCGGATCACCGGCCCGTGCGGCTCCAGGGCCGCGACGATGGCGTCGGCGGTGTTGCGCGGGCTGCCGCGGTGCTCGCCGTCGTGCGGGTAGACCGCGACGGCGTTGGGCGGGAACACCGCCACCGCCGGCTCCCCCACGACCACGTCCGCCGCCGGGAGCCCGCTCACGACATCGCCCGAAGGCGTCCGCAGGCCGTCGGCGACCGCGGTGCCGGCGACCAGGTTGAGGCCGGCGATCCGCGCGGTGAACGCCGTCCGCGGGGCTGAAAGCACGTCCCGGGTGGGACCGCGTTCGACGATCCGGCCCTCGTTCAGCACCGCGACGTGGTCGGCGAGCGCGAGCGCGTCCAGCGGGTCGTGCGTGACGAGCACGGTCGTCGGCCCGGTCTTCAGCACCCGCCGCAGCAGGCCGCGGATCGCCGGGGCGGCGTCGACGTCGAGGGCGGCGAAGGGCTCGTCGAGCAGCAGCAGGTCCGGCTCGGCGGCCAAGGCCCTGGCGATGGCGACGCGCTGGGCCTGGCCACCCGACAGCTGCCCCGGCCGCCGGTCGGCCAGCGCGGCGGCGTCCACTTCGGCCAGCCAGTAGTACGCGCGCTCCCGGGCGGCGCGGCGGCCGGCGCCGGTCGAGCGCGGCGAGAAAGCGACGTTGTCCACTGCGGACAGGTGCGGGAAGAGCAGGGCGTCCTGGGAGAGCAGCCCGATGCCACGGCGGTGCGGCGGCACGCCGGCCAACGCGCGACCCGCCACCGTGATCTCCGCCGACGCCGGCGTGATCAGCCCGGCGAGGCAGCCGAGGACGGTCGACTTGCCGGAGCCGTTCGGGCCGAGCAGGGCGAGCACGTGCCCGGCGGGGACGTCGAGCTCGACGTCGAGGCCGAACGAGCCGCGCACGGCGGTGATCCGGGCGGTGAGGCTCACCGGAGGCCGCCTTCCCACGAGCGCGGCCGCGCGACGGCGATCACGGCCACCGCCACCACGATGAGCAGCAGGGAGAGCGCGACGGCGCTGTCGATGTCCACTTCGGCCTGCGTGTAGACCTCCAGCGGCAGCGTGCGGGTGACGTCTTCGAGGCTGCCGGCGAAGGTGATCGTGGCGCCGAACTCGCCGAGCGCGCGGGCGAAGCTGAGGACGACGCCGGAGCCGAGCGCGGGCAGCAGCAGCGGCAGCGTGACCCGCCGGAAGACGGTCCACGGGCGCGCGCCGAGGGTCGCGGCGACCTGCTCGTAGCAGTCGCCGGAGCCGCGCAGCGCTCCTTCGAGGCTGACCACCAGGAACGGCATCGCGACGAACGTCTGCGCGATGACCACCGCCGTCGTGGTGAACGGGACGGACTCCCCGGTCAGCGCGGTGATCAGCATGCCGAGGAAGCCCTTGCGGCCGAGCAGGTAGAGCAGCGCGAGGCCGCCGACGACCGGCGGGAGCACCAGCGGCAGCAGCACGATCGAGCGCAGCAGCCGGACCCCGCGGAAGCGGGCCCGCGCGAGGACGACGGCCAGCGGGACGCCGAGCAGCACGCAGGCCAGCGTGGACAACGCGGCGGTGAGCAGCGACAGCCGCAGCGCGTGCCACGACGACGGCGTGGCGATCAGCGACGGCAGCCGCGTCAGGTCCGAGCGCACCAGCAGGCCGACGACCGGCAGCACGACCAGCGCCAGCGCGACGGCGGCGGGGATGCCCAGCACCCACGGGACGCGCGAACGGGCGGCCGGGACGGATCCCGGCCGCCCGCCCGAGGAGCGCCTACTGCGCAGGGCCGAACCCGACCTTGGTCAGCTCGGTCTTGCCTTCGGCGCCGAGGACGAAGTCGTCGAACTCCTTGGCCAGCGCGCTCTGCCCGCCCTTGACCACGGCGATCGGGTAGCTGTTGACCGCCTGGGCGGCCTCGGGGAAGTCGACCTTGTCGACCTTGCCCGCGGCCGACGTCGTGTCGGTGACGTAGACGAGGCCCGCGTCGGCGTCCCCGGAGGCGACCTTGTTCAGCACCTGCTTGACGTCCTGCTCCTCGCTCTTCGGCTTGAGCGTGACGCCGGTGGCCGTCTCGACCTTCTTGGCCGCCGCACCGCACGGCACCTGCGGCGCGCAGGTGATCACGGTCAGGCCGGCCTTGTTCAGGTCCGCGAACGACTTGATGCCTTTCGGGTTGCCCGGGGCGACCGCGATGGCGAGCTTGTTGGTCGCGAAGACCGTCGGCTGGCCGTCGATCACGCCACCCTGGACGGCCTTGTCCATGTTGGCCTGGTCGGCCGAGGCGAAGACGTCGGCCTTCGCGCCGTTCGTCAGCTGCTGGACCAGGCCGGACGAGCCCGCGAAGCTGAACTTCACGGTCGTGCCCGGGTGCTTGGCCTCGAAGGCCTTGCCGAGCTCGGTGAACGACTCGGTGAGCGACGCGGCGGCGAACACGGTCAGCGTGCCGCCACCCGAGTTCGCGGCCCCCTTGGGCGCGGGCGCGGTGACCGACGCGCCGGGCTTCGTGCTGGGCTCGTCCGAGCTGCTGCAGGCGCCCGCGAACAGGGCGACGGCAGCCACGACGAGAGCGAGCTTCTTCATCTACTTCCTTCCGGTGTCTCCACCACGACGGTGGTCGCTTTGACCACGGCGACCGCGAGCACCCCCGGGCGCAGGCCCAGCTCGCGGACGGCTTCGGTACTCATCAGGGACACCACGCGGTGCGCCCCGCACTGCAGTTCCACCTGGGCCATCACCTTGTCGGCGATGACCTCGGTGACCAGCCCCACGAACCTATTGCGGGCCGACCGGCCGACCGCGGACGGGTCGTCGGGTGCGGCGGCCTGCGCCCTGGCGAACCCGGCGAGCTGGGCGCCGTCCACGACCTTGCGGCCGGCGGCGTCGTCGGTGGCGGTCAGCTGCCCCGAGCGCACCCACCTCCGGACGGTGTCGTCGCTGACCCCGAGCAGGCGCGCGGCCTCGGACAACCGAAATTGCGGCATGCCGAAGACATTATCTCCGCAGTTGAGGAAAAGCTACGCGGGACGCGAGTTGTCCATGACTTCGGCGCGGAGTTGTTCGAGGATGACGTTCTGATAACGCTCGATCGCTTTTCGCTCGGCCGGGGAAAACTGCGTGAGGACGTCACGAAGGGCTCCGAAGGCCGACTCGAAGAGCGGCGCGAAGCGTTCGGCGGCACCCGGGACCACCTCGACGAGGACCTTGCGGCGGTCCTCGGGGTCGCGCACGCGGCGGACCAGCCCGACCTTCTCCAGGCGGTCGACGACGCCGGTGACCGCGCCGGTGGACAGGCCGGTCAGCCCGGCGATCCGGCCCGCGGTGAGCGGCCCGTCGGCCTGGATGAGCAGGTCGAAGGTCTTGTGGTCGGTGCCGGACAGCCCCATCCGCTCGGCGATCCTGGCGTGCCGGAGGACGGTGAAGGTGCTGCCCTGGCGACCCAATTCCGCGAAGCGGAAGAGCTCCTCTTCGGTGACCGGGTAAGTCTTTTCCGTCACATGCCCTCGTTGGTTCGTCCGCTGAACAACTTACCGGGCAAAGTATCCCAGCACGCTCTTCCAAGAGCTACTCTGTGCGTAATGACAGCAGTGGATCTCGGGTTGCCTCGCGTCCCCGGCACACGAGGGTCATCTCGTGTGCCCCGGCCCGAGAACTCCCGCCTCATCGACACCTTCGGCCGGGTGGCCACCGATCTGCGGGTTTCCCTGACGGACCGGTGCAATCTGCGCTGCACCTACTGCATGCCCGCGGAAGGCCTCGACTGGATGCCGGGCGAGCAGGTGCTGACCGACGACGAGCTGGTCCGGCTGATGCGGATCGCCGTCGAGCTGCTCGGCGTCACCGACATCCGGCTCACCGGCGGGGAACCGCTGCTGCGGCCGGGCCTCGAGGACCTCGTCGCGCGGATCACGGCGTTGTCGCCCCGGCCTCGGTTGTCCATGACCACCAACGGGATCGGGCTCGCCAAGCGCGCGGCCGGGCTCGCGGCCGCCGGGCTGAACCGGATCAACGTCTCGCTCGACACCGTCGACCCCGAGCTGTTCAAGACGATCACCCGGCGCGACCGGCTCTCGCACGTGATCGCCGGCCTCGCCGCGGCGCGGGACGCCGGGATGGCGCCGGTGAAGGTCAACGCGGTGCTGATCCGCGGGCTCAACGAGTCCGAAGCCGTGCCGCTGCTGAAGTTCTGCCTCGACGAGGGCTACCACCTGCGGTTCATCGAGCAGATGCCGCTGGACGCCCAGCACGGCTGGAACCGCGGCGAGATGATCACCGCGGCGGAGATCCTTGCGATGCTGCAGGAGTCGTTCGAGCTGACGCCGGCCTCGGAGGCCCGCGGCGGCGCGCCGGCCGAGCGCTGGCTGGTCGACGGCGGCCCCGGCGACGTCGGCGTGATCGCGTCGGTGACCCGGCCGTTCTGCTCGGCCTGCGAACGGACCCGGCTGACCGCCGACGGCGCGGTGCGCTCCTGCCTGTTCAGCAACGACGAGACGGATCTGCGGTCCCTCGTGCGCGCGGGCGCGCGCGATGAGGAGGTGGCGGACGCCTGGCGGGCGACGATGTGGGGCAAGCTCGCCGGGCACGAGATCAACGACGCCGGGTTCGCGCAGCCGATCCGGCCGATGAGCGCGATCGGCGGTTGACGTGGCGACGATGACCATCGTGGTGCGGTACTTCGCTTCGGCACGGGCCGCGGCGGGCGTGGAAGAGGAGAAGGTGCAGCTGCCGGACGGGGCGTCGGTCGCCGACGCGGTCGCCGAGCTGGCCCGCCTGCACCCCACGTCGCTGCCGCGGGTCCTGGAGGCGGTCAGCTACCTGCTGGACGGCATCGCGGTCCGCGACCTGACCCGCCCCCTCCGCGACGGCGCCGAGCTGGACGTCCTCCCCCCGTTCGCCGGCGGCTGACGCTCCCGGACGCGCCGGCTCGCGTGATTGGCGGGTCGGCTCACGTGTTTGAGGGGTCGACACGCGTGATTGAGGCGTCGACACGGCGTGGCGGAGGTGTCGGCGCGTGTCGACCCTCGGATCACGCGTGTCGACCCTCGGATCACGCGTGTCGACCCTCCAATCACGGGTGTCGACCCTTCGATCACACGTGTTGCTCCGTCCGGCGCAGGCCCGGGACTTCGTACTCCCTGTAGAACCGTGACCGCTCGGGTACGGCGGCCGACCGCTCGCCGACCGGGTTTCCGGGACCCCGGCGTGGCGCGTCACCGATTCCGGGTGTTCGCGAGAAGCTGATTCCCGTTCGGCCACCACCCGTCCGGTGACCCGTTTGACCTGGTCCGTCGCCCTGCGTCGGTATCCGCGAATCGGGACGGCCGGTACCGGCGCTCCGACCGGGTCGGCAAACCGCACGAACAGGTGGGACTGCTGTGACTCTTGGGGCAACTGGGGCACGATTGTCAAGTCTGGCGCCGTCGCCGGAGCACCCATAAGATGCGCGCTCCAATCGCGATCCGGACGTCGCGAATGGCCCATTCGCGCCGCCGAACACGTGATGCAAGCCTCACGATCCGTGTTTTATCTCGGGGAGGAAACGGCCAGATAACGGCCGTCTGACCTGCACAAACATGCATATCGACAGGGGTTGCGTGTCGTTACTGTGACGTAGGTCACGCCCCGAATAATTTCCGATCACGGCGATCGTTACGTACCGTCGCTTTTCGGTTGGCCCCGACCGACCGACGCAAGACCGGGAATCCGTAGCGCCCAGCCCTGTCCGACGGAATCCCGGACCCATACCCCGAGCGAAAGCATTTCCGGACAGGGACGAGGGGACGACGAAGACGCGACGTGCGTCGGACTCGTCTGCCGGCCTGGGATGGCCGGCGCCAGGACCCCGATCCTGACCCGCACACCGGTTCGTAGGCGCTGGGAAACCGAGAAGCATCCAAATGTCTTACCGAGGCAAGCACCGCAAGATGTCCGCTGCCACCCGCACCGTCGCTCGCGTCGCCATCGCGGGCATCGCGGTCGGCGCCCCCCTCGCGATCGCCGCGACCCCCGCGTCGGCGACCAACTGGGACGCCATCGCGCAGTGCGAGAGCAGCGGCAACTGGAACACCAACACCGGCAACGGCTACTACGGCGGCCTGCAGTTCTCGCAGAGCACGTGGAAGGCCTACGGCGGTACCGGCAGCGCGGCGAACGCTTCCCGCGAGGAGCAGATCGCCGTGGCCGAGCGCGTCCTGCAGGGCCAGGGCATCGGCGCCTGGCCGGTCTGCGGCAAGAAGGGCGGCAGCGGTTCGTCGGCCCCCAAGGCCACCGGCAAGGTCACCAAGAAGGTGACCCCGAAGAAGAGCACCTCCGCGCCCGCCCCGAAGAAGGCGGCGGCCCCGGCTGCTGCCCCCGCGGCGACCGGCGTGAGCAGCTCCAACCCGGCCGGTGACTACACCGTCGTGGCGGGCGACACCCTGTCCAAGATCGCCAAGCAGTTCAACGTCCAGGGCGGCTACCAGAAGCTGCAGGAGCTGAACGCGAAGTACATCCCGAACGCGGACCTGATCCTCGTCGGGCAGAAGATCGCCACCAAGTGACGATCACGCAGTGATGCGCGAGTCCGGCCTCGAGCCGTGACCTGAAAGGGCTCCCACCGCCGATCCCCCGGGCGGTGGGAGCCCTTCACGCGTTCCACGGGTCCCGTCGGCGCGCCGGAACTGTCGGTCCCCGCCGGTAAGCTGGACACCGGGGGCCGGAGGCCAAGCCCGAGCCGGCGGCCAGAGGCGCCCGACGCGGCCGGATTCGCCACGCAGGCGCCCCCCGACACGGCCTCAGCCCTCTCATGGCGCGCATCGCCCGCTCAGGGCGCGCAAACCGCCCAGCGCGGCCGAACGGGGACAGGCCGACGCGAAGCACCCAGCTCTCCGGATCCGTGACGCGCCTTCCAGCGGGAGGTGCTCACCGGCCAGTCACGCCGACAATGCGCAGGCCCGCCCACGCCACGCCGCGCGAGCCGCCTCAGCAGCCCGTCCCGCCAGCTCGCCGCGGTCCGGCTTACGGCGAGTTGACCCACTCATCAGTGCCGTCGGTGAAGTGCTGGTGCTTCCAGACCGGCAGCCGCGCCTTGACCTCGTCCACCAGCTCCGAGCACGCCGAAAACGCCTGCCCCCGGTGCTCCGCCGCCACCGCGCACGCCAGTGCGACGTCGCCGATCGTCAGCGCACCCAGCCGGTGGCTCACCGCCACCGCGCGCACGCCGCTCCAGCGCGCCGACAAGTCCGCGACCACGTCGGCGATCACCTGGCCCGCGCTCGGGTGGCCCTCGTACGTCAGGTCGCGGACGCCCTTGCCGCCGTCGTGGTCGCGGACCACGCCCGCGAACGTCACCACCGCGCCCGCCGCGTCGTCCTCGACCAGGCGGGCGTGCTCCTCGACCGACAGCGGCTCCTCGGTCACCGCCGCCCGCACCACCCGCACCGCGGGACCCCCTGTGGCCGGCCGGGGGTGGTCGCCGCCGGCCAGCTGGTCCACCGCGTGCTCGAGCACGCCGTCCAGCACGCCGAGGCCGTCCTTGACGCCGCCGGTGGAGCCCGGCAGGTTCACCACCAGGGTGCGGCCCGCCACGCCCGCCACGCCGCGCGAGAGCACCGCCGTCGGCACCTTCGGCAGGCCGGCCGCGCGGATCGCGTCCGCCACGCCCGGCAGCTCGTGGTCCAGGACCGCCCGGGTGACGTCCGGGGTGCGGTCGGTCGGCGAGATGCCGGTGCCGCCGGTGGTGAGGACCACGGCGACCCCCTCGGCCAGCGCCGCCCGCAGCGCCACGCCCACCGGGTCGCCGTCCTCGACGACGATCGGCGCCGGGACGTCGTAGCCGCGGTCCGCCAGCCAGGCGGCGATCACCGGGCCGGTCTTGTCTTCGTAGACGCCCTTCGCGGCGCGGTTGGACGCCACGATCACGCGTGCGGTGCGCTTCACGGCCGCTCCCAGGTTCCGGTCTTGCCGCCGTCCTTGCGGAGCAGGCGGACCTCGTCCAGCGTCGCCGCCGGGTCGACGGCCTTGATCATGTCGTGCAGCGTCAGCCCGGCCACCGCCACCGCGGTCAGCGCCTCCATCTCGACCCCGGTGACGTCGGTGGTCTTCGCCGTCGCGCGGATGCCGACCTCGGCCTCGCCGAGTGCGAACTCGACCTTGACCCCGGAGAGCGCGATCTGGTGGCATAGCGGGATCAGCTCGGGCACCCGCTTGGCACCCATGATCCCGGCGATGCGCGCGGTGGCGAGGGCATCGCCCTTGGGCAGGCCGTCGGTGGCCAGCAGGCGGAGCACCTCGGCGGTGGTCCGGACGGTGCCGGCGGCGAGCGCGGTGCGCGCGGTGGCGGTCTTGCCGGAGACGTCGACCATCCGCGCGGCCCCGGTCTCGTCGACGTGGCTGAGTTCACTCACCTGCCGAGGCTACTTCCGCGGCCCGCGGTGGGGGTCGGCACCACCGGCGACGCCCGGCCGAGCCGCCTCGGGGTGCCACACCTCGGTGATCGTCGCGGTACCCGCGACCGGTGGCCGCTCGTGCATGGTGATCGAGTCGCCCGGGGTGAGGTGGCGCCAGCTCGGCGGGGTGAGCGGGGCGAGCCGGACCGCGCCCCGTCCACCCGGCTCGAGCTCGGGAGCGGACTCGACCCAGATCTTCGCGACGTGCAGGTCGAAGGCGGACCGGCCGATCGCCCACATCGGCCGCAGCAACCCGTCCCCGGGGATCGGGAGGCGACGGCCGCCGGCCTCGGGGGCGATCAGCCGGAGATCGGCCCGGATGACGCCGTGCCGGGTTTCCCACCCTCGCCACCGGCACCAGGCGACCCGGCGTTCGAGGTGCAGGTGCCGGGCGGCCTCCTGGAGGAGGTCCCAGTATTCGACGGTCTGCCACCCGAAGCCATCGACGTCCTCGAGGATGGCGAGCGCGAGGTCCCAGTCGTCGTCGCGGAGGCAGTCGAGGACGTCGGCGGCACCGAAGCCGGCAGCGCTCCGGGTGGTCTCGGGGACCAGCCCGGCGGCGCGCCGGAGAAGCTCGGCAGTGTCCACTCGGGGCTCAGCGCTCCGCGCGCACGGCCTTCCGCACGGCTTCCGCGACCGCCGGCGCCACGGCGCTGTCGAACACGCTCGGCACGATGAACGACGCGTTCAGCTTCCCGTTGTCCACCACGTCGGCGATCGCGTCCGCCGCCGCGAGCAGCATCGAGTCGTCGATGTTGTGGGCGTGGGCGTCCAGCAGGCCGCGGAACACGCCCGGGAACGCCAGGACGTTGTTGATCTGGTTCGGGAAGTCGCTGCGGCCCGTCGCCACCACCGCGGCGTGCTTCTGGGCCTCCAGCGGGTCGACCTCCGGGTCCGGGTTGGCCAGCGCGAACACCACCGCGTCGGACTTCATGGTCGCCACCTGCTCGGCGCCGAACAGGTTGGGTGCCGACACACCGATGAACACGTCCGCGCCCACGAGGGCCTCGTGCAGGGTGCCGCTGACCTGCTCCTTGTTCGTGTGCGAGGCGATCCAGGCCAGGTTGTCGTCGAGGTTGCCGCGCGCGGAGTGGACGATGCCGTCGATGTCCGCCGCGACGATGTCGCCCGGGTTCTTCTGCAGCAGCAGGCGGATGATCGCCGAGCCGGCCGCGCCGACGCCGCTGACCACGATCTTGCAGTCCTCGATGTTCTTGCCCACCACGCGCAGGGCGTTGCGCAGCGCCGCGACGACCACGATCGCCGTGCCGTGCTGGTCGTCGTGGAACACCGGGATGTCCAGCTGCTCGCGCAGGCGCTTTTCGATCTCGAAGCAGCGCGGCGCGGCGATGTCCTCGAGGTTGATGCCCGCGTACACCGGGGCCAGCGCCTTGGCGATCAGGATGATCTCTTCGGTGTCCTGGGTGTCCAGGCAGACCGGCCACGCGTCGACGTCGGCGAACTTCTTGAACAGCGCCGCCTTGCCCTCCATCACCGGCAGCGCCGCCGCCGGGCCGATGTTGCCGAGGCCGAGCACCGCGGAGCCGTCGGTGAGCACCGCCACGGTGTTGCGCTTGATGGTCAGCCGGCGCGCGTCCTCGGGGTTGGCGGCGATCGCCTGGCAGACGCGGGCCACCCCCGGGGTGTAGGCGCGGGAGAGGTCGTCACGGTTGCGGAGCGCGACCTTCGGCGTGACCTCGATCTTGCCGCCGAGGTGGATCAGGAACGTCCGGTCGGAGACCTTGCGGACCTTGACGCCGGGCAGCGAGTCCAGCGTCTGGGTGATGTCGTTCGCGTGGTTCTCCGACAGCGCGTTGGCGCTGATGTCGACCACGATCGAGTCGGAGTGCGACTCGACGACGTCGAACGCGGTCAGCACGCCGCCGACGCGCCCGACGGCGGCGGTCAGGTCACCGGCCGCCGTGACCGAGGCCGGGGCCTCCACCCGGACGGTGATCGAATATCCGGGACCGGGAACCGGCATGGCACTACCCCCGTGTGGGAAAGAAGGTGGGCTGGGACGGGAGGAAACCTACTCCCGTGACCGCCCTCACGAGGGCCCGATACCGGTACTGACCAGTAACTATGTGCTCAGCGGTTGATCTCGGTCTCGGGGTGCACGTAAGGCACGGTGTCGAGCGGGAAAGTGATGTCGCCGAACGGCGAAAGCGCGCCCTGGCGGTCGGACGCGAGCTCGGTCACCGGGTGCTCGCCGGCCTCGCCCGGCCAGGTCGGGTCGACGCCCTTGTGCTTCTTCTCACCCTTGGCCACAACGTCCTCCACAGCGGTGTCCGGTTCTCCTGGGACAGTCTGCCTGAGCCCCGCGGGCCCGGCGCAACCGCCCGGTACCCTGGTCTTCTATGCCCGCGACCTCTTTGGCGGACTGGCTGCGTGCGGAGTCCGACGACGCACTCGCCGAGCTGCTCCGCACGCGGCGCGACCTGTCCACGCCCCCGCCGTCCGACAGCACGGTGCTGGCCACCCGGGCCGGCACGCCGGGCTCGGTCGCGCGCGCCTGTGAGGACCTCGACACCTTCACCCTGGCCGTGCTCGAAGCGTGCCTGCTCGCCGGCGCGGACCGCGACCCGGTGCCCGTGGCCGAGGTCGCGAAGCTGGTCGGGGCCGACATCGCCGCGCCGCTGGCGTGCCTGCGCGCGCGGGCGCTGACCTGGGGCCCGGATGACGCCCTGCGCGTACCGCCCGCGGCGCGGGAGGCCCTCGGGCCGTTCCCGGCCGGGCTGGGCGCGTCGGCGCCGTCGCTGGCCGGAGAAGACCTCAAGGCGCGGCTCGCCGAGCTGCCCGACGACGAGCGCGGCGTGCTGACCGCCCTCGCCGCCGGCCCGCCGATCGGCCGCACCCGCGACGCCGGGCTGGACCTCCCGCTCGAGAAGGCCGGGACGCCGGTGCAGAAGCTGCTCGCCCGCGGCCTGCTGCTGCGGCGGGACGACCAGACCGTCGAGCTGCCGCGCGAGCTCGGCATCGCGGTGCGCGGCGGGGTGTTCGCGCCCGGCACGCTCACCGAGCCCGAGCTGCCGGTCCACCCGCACCAGACGGCCACCCTGGACGAAGCGGCGGCCGGCGAGGCGATGGAGTTCCTGCGCCACACCGAAGCGCTGCTGCGGGCGTGGTCGGCCGCGCCGCCGCCGGTGCTCAAGTCGGGCGGTCTCGGCGTGCGGGAGCTGAAGAAGCTCGCCAAGGACCTGGAGATCGACGAAACCCAGGCGATCCTGCTGGCCGAGCTGGTCGTGGGCGCCGGGCTCGTGGCCGACAGCGAGGCGACGGCGCCCGAGTGGGTGCCGACGACGCTGACCGACTCGTGGCTCGCGTCGCCGACCGCGCAGCGGTGGATGACGCTCGCCCAGGCGTGGCTGGAGCTGCCGCGGCTGCCCGGGCTGGCCGGCGGCCGCGACGCCAAGGACAAGCCGATCGCCCCGCTGTCGGAGGACCTGCGCCGCCCGCTGGCGCCGGTCGCGCGGCGGCGGGTTCTGGCCGCACTGGCCGACCTGCCCCGCGGCGCCGGGGTGAAGAGCGTCGACGAGCTGGTCGCGGTGCTGGCCTGGCGGGCCCCGCGCCGGGGCGGGCGGCTGCGGGACGAGACCGTCCGCTGGACGATGGCCGAGGCGAGCGCCCTCGGGATCGTCGCTCTCGGCGGCCTCACGACGGCGACGCGGGCACTGCTGGCCGACGACCGGCCGGGCGCGGTCGAGGCGGTCCTGGACGCGCTGCCCGCGCCGGTGGACCGCGTGCTGCTGCAGGCCGACCTGACGGTCGTCGCGCCAGGGCCGCTGGAGCCGGAGCTGGCGGCGGAGATCTCCGCGGTGGCCGACGTCGAATCGGCGGGGCACGCGACGGTCTACCGGATCACCGAGGGCTCGGTGCGCCGGGCGCTGGACACCGGCCGCACGGCCGACGAGCTGCACGCGCTGTTCAAGGCGAAGTCGGCCACCCCGGTCCCGCAGGGGCTGAGCTACCTGATCGACGACGTCGCCCGCAGGCACGGCCGGCTGCGCGGCGGCGTCGCGGCGTCGTTCCTGCGCTGCGACGACGAGGCACTGCTGGCCGAGGTGCTGGCCCACCCCGTCGCGGCGGAGCACGCGCTGCGCCTGATCGCGCCGACGGTGGTGATCAGCCCGGACCCGCTGCACGAGGTCCTGGCCGCCCTGCGCGGCGCCGGCTTCGCCCCGGCGGCGGAGGGCCCGGACGGCCGCGTGGTCGACATCCGGCCGGGCGGCCGCCGCCTGCCCGCCAAGGCCAGGGCGGCCCGCCGCAGCCCGGGTGAGCAGGCGGTGCTGACCGAGGACCAGGCGGCGCGGATCGTCTCGAACCTCCGGGCGGGCGACGCGGCCACGGTCCGCCGCCGCGGGTCCGCGGTGCGGGCACCGGTGGGCGGCGGCGCGGACACGTCGGCAACGCTGGAACTGCTGTCACGGGCGACCCTGGAGCGCCGCGAGGTGTGGATCGGGTTCGTCGACTCCCGCGGGACGGCGAGCCAGCGCGTGGTCCGGCCCGTGCGCGTCGGCGGCGGGGTGCTCGAAGGCGAGAACAACGAGCGGTACTCGCTGCACCGGATCACCTCCGCCGCGCTCGTGGAGGACTGACGCCGGATCCGGTGAATCCCGCATCGGACCGGCCGCGCCGGTGGTAGGCCTTGATCATGAAGCGGGGAACGCGGGTCACGGCACTGGCGGTCGCGGCGGTGGTGAGCGGGACGGGCTTCGCCACGGCGGGGCACTCGGCGTACACCGTCCGCGGGACCACGCACATCGCGAAGCCGGACACCGATCTCGAGCTCGGGCCGGGCCGGGCCGAGCTGGACACCGGACCCGGCACCTTCTCCGGGACGATCACGCTGCCCCCGGCCGTGGTGACCCGGTCGCTGCCCGGGGTCGGCCAGGTCAGCGGCACCGTCACGTTCGGACCCGGCCACGCCGAAGGCTCGCTGGCCGGCGGCTTCTCCGGCTCGGCGACCTGGCCGGTGACGCTCACGGACGTCCGCGTCAACGGCGTCTCCTACGACGTCGGCGAATGCGGCACGGCCGAGCCGCTGACGACCGAGCTGACGTCGGGCGACTTCACCCCCGGTACCGGCGGCCGCCTCGAATCGACGTACGCGATCGGGGCCTTCGAGAACTGCGGCTCGGCGACGCCGATGATCAACGCCGTCGTCCCGGGGCCGGGCAACACCCTCGCGCTCGACTTCACCGCGGCCGGTTAGAGCGCGCGGAGACCGGCCAGGACGCGTTCCATGAACTCGCGGGACGAGCGGTCGCCGAGGATGAGCTCGGTCTGGTGGATCAGCACCAGTCCGATGTCGGCCATGTCGCCGACCAGCACCTTCACCACGCCCAGCGGCAGCCGCAGGTGGGCCGCGATCTCGGCGACGGACCGGGTGTCCAGGCACAGGTCGCAGATCCGGCGGTGCTCGACCGAACGCACCCCGCGGTAGCGGCGGCCGTCGTCCGACGTCGAGACCAGGGCCTCCAGGGCCAGGTTGTGGTCGGAACGGGTGCGGCCGCCCGTGCGGGCGTACGGGCGGACCCGCGAGCCCGGTGACGCGACCGGGACCGGGCTCGCCACCCGGGCCGGTTCGTTCCAGGCCGGGTCCTCCCACGGTTCCGGGTTCGGGATCCAGCGGGTCTCCGGGTCCGGCGGGGGTGTCCAGTCGGCGGGCGGCGGGGCCCACGACGGCGGGGGTGCCACCGGCGCGGGCGGGGACACCGGGTGCGGCCGCGACACCGGCGCGGGCGGCCGCGGGGCCGGCGGACGGGGCGCGGGCGGGCGCGGGGCGAGCGGCTGGTGGGACGGCGGCGCGGGCGGGCGGGCGCCCCGCGGCGGGGTCCACGCGGGCTCCAGCGGCGGCGGCTCCGGCTCGAACCGCTCGTCGTCCTGCCACTCCGGCTCGACGGGGTCGTAGCCGTCGTCGCCGACGACCGGCGAGTGGGCGCCCTCGAAGCCCAGCGGGTCGGCGGGCTCCGGGGCGCGGCGGCGGCCCTGGTAGCCGCCGAACGCCGGGCGGGCCGGGGCCGGCTCGTCGTCGGCGTACCCCGGCGAATAGCCGCCGGGGAAGCTCCCGGACTCCGGCGCACGTCCGCCCTGGTAACCCACCGGCTCGCCGGCGTGCTCCGCCGAGCGCCGGCCAGGAAGAGCCTCAGGACGCGCGTACTCCGGCGACGGCGAGCGCCTGGCCCGGCGGCCCGTGGGCTCCTCGGCGGGCTCCGCGTAGTCGTCCTCGTCGTCGGCCGACGAGCCCCACTCGCGGGTGTCCTCGTCGGTGTACCCCTGCGCGTCCGGCTGCGGCCGGGACGGCTTGCGCTTGGGCATGATCATCGACAACGTCGACATGTCGAACTTGCTGGGCGAATCGAAACCCTCGCGCTCGGTGCCGCGGTGCAGTGCGTCCCAGCCGCTGGAGTCCGGATCGTCGAATCCCGAAATCCTCATCTCGCCCTACCCACGCACGCCACCCTGCAGCTGGGCGCGCAGCTCGGGGGTGATCTGCTGGCCGACCCGCTCGACGAGCAGCGTCATCTCGTAGGCGACCGTGCCGATGTCGCACGTCGGCGCGGCCAGCACGGCCAGCGACGAACCGTCCGAAACGGACATCAGGAACAAGTAGCCGCGCTCCATCTCCACCACGGTCTGGTTGACGCCGCCCGCTTCGAAGCAGCGCGCCGCCCCCGCCGTCAAGCTGATCAGCCCGGACGCGACCGCCGACAGCTGCTCGGCGCGTTCCTGGGGCAGCCCTTCCGACGGCGCCAGCAGCAACCCGTCCGCGGACACCAGAACCGCGTGCGCGGCGCCGGGCACCCGGCGGACGAAGTCCGTGATGAGCCAGCCGAACGAACCCTGGCCGGAAGCCGTCACTCCTGCTCCTCCTTGCTCGTGCGGCGTCGCCCGCCGCACCCCGGAGCGCCCGGCACGGCCGGTCGGCGACGCCACGGTAAAGCGTATTCGCACCGCCGGTGGTGTCGAGCCCGCCACCGGCCGGCCGCTGCGCACCCTACGTGTGCTCGCGGCCGGGATCGGCGGCAGCCCAGCTCGCCTCCCCCGTCCGGGGGACACCCGGCGGCGCGCACCCGCTCGCCATCGGCGCAGGTCAGCCCGGGTGCCGGGGACGCCGGCACCCGGCGCCGCCGGACCGCGCCGGGAGGCTGCTCCTCCGGACGGTGACGGCGCTCCCCGAAGTGGGTGAAGCACGTGGAGTTCACTCCAACGGCCGCATCCGGTTCGGGGCGTCATGGGCTAGCCCGCGCGCAACGCCGAATCGTGCGCGATCGCGTGCTGGACGACCGAGATCAACACCTGCTTCGCGGACTCCCGCTCGCGCGCGTCGCACGCCATGATCGGGACCGACGGCGCGATGGTGAGCGCGTGCCGGACGTCTTCGATCTGGTGGTGCAGCAGCCGGTCGAAGCAGTTGATGGCCACGACGTAGGGCAGCTTCCGGTTCTCGAAGAAGTCGATCGACGGGAACGCGTCGGCCAGCCGCCGCGTGTCCACCAGCACGACCGCGCCGATGGCGCCGACCGCGAGGTCGTCCCACATGAACCAGAACCGGTGCTGACCGGGGGTGCCGAACACGTACAGCACCAGGTCCGAGTCCAGCGAGATGCGCCCGAAGTCCATCGCCACGGTCGTGGTGGTCTTGTTGGGCGTGGCCGAGGTGTCGTCGTGTCCGACGCTGGCCTCGGTCATCATGGCCTCGGTGGTCAGCGGGTCGATCTCGGAGATCGCCCCGACCAGCGTTGTCTTCCCCGAACCGAACCCGCCGGCGACCACGATCTTGGCCGACGAGGTCGGACCCGTCACCTGCGGCGCGTTCGCGTCGGAGTCAAATTCTCCGAAGCCCACTGAGCACCCTTTCCATGAACTCGATACTCGGGCGGTCGCCCACGGTCGGGCTGCTGGAGTGCACCAGCACCAGCCCGAGGCCCGCCACGTCACCAATCAACACGCGCACCACGCCGAGCGGCAGGCGCAGCAGCGCCGCCACCTCGGCCACCGACCTGGTGTCGAGGCACAGGTCGCAGATCGACCGGTGCTCGGGCACCCGGACCCGGTCGAGCATCCGGCCCTGTTCGCTCGTCGAAATCAGCGCCTCGATCGCCAGGTCGAGGGTCGCCTTCGTCCGGCCCCGGGTCCGGAAGTACGGCCGGACCAGCCCGGACGTCTCCATCTCCGTCGGCGGCGGCGCGTCGACGTACTCCTGGTGGGCCTGCTGCGGCAGCGCCGCGGCGAACTCACCGGAGTCCGGACCCGCCCCGAAGTCGCGCTCGGTCGTGTACGCCGCGAAGTCACGCGCGTCGTACAGCGGCCCGCTCGACCCGCCGAACAGCTCCGCGCCCGGACCGCCGAGGAGGCGGTCGCGGTACTCGGTGCCGCCGGCGATCGGCCGGATCGGCTCCTGCCCGGCGTTGCTGTCGGTCAGCCAGTTCGGTGGCTCCCGGACGGGGTCGCTGTCGGACGCCTGCACCCGCCGCGCACGCCACTCGCGGTCGACGCGGTCACGGAACGACTGCCAGTCCTCCCGGCTCTCGTCCGACTGGTCGGACCACCCGCCGGAGAAGTCGTCACCGAGCCGCCCATCACCCCTCAAGCGCCCGTCGTCCACGGCTCTCTCCTCGGTTCCCAGGTCCTCAGCGGCGGACGGCCGCACCCTGCAGTTGCGCCCGCATCTCCGGAGTCAGCTGCTGGCCGACCCGCTCCACCAGCAGGGTCATCTCGTAGACGACCAGGCCGATGTCACTCTCCGGCGACCCCAGAACCGCCAGACACGAACCGTCGGAAACCGACATGAGGAAGAGGAAACCGTTGGCCATCTCGACCACGGTCTGCGCCACCGTGCCGCCCTCGAACACCTTGGCCGCGCCGCGCGCGAGGCTGGTCAGCCCCGACGCCACCGCCGCCAGCTGGTCCGCCCGGTCCTTCGGCAGGCCACGCGAAGCCGCCAGGAGCAGGCCGTCGGCCGACACCACGACCGCGTGGGCCGCGCCGGGCACCCGGTGCACGAAATCCGTGATCAGCCAAGCGAAGCTGCCGGCATTGTTCGCCTTGGCATGCGCCTGGCCGTTCGGCTGCGCGGAGCCACCCGGCTGCATTGCACCCGCCCGTGTCACTTTCACTCCTCACTGCTGTCTGTGGTGTTGCCACGCCCCGGAACCCTGCTGCTTTCCAGCTGTTCTTCGCCCGGGAGTTCCTTCAAAGCGTGCCGTCCCGAGGTGTAGCCCCGCTGGAAGCTTGCCATCCTGCTCCGCGCCGCGGACGCCGAGCGGGTGATCGCACCCGTTCCGGGCATGCCCGCGGTGTTGTCCGCGAAGCTGTTCTGCGGCGGAGCGTCGACCGAAGGACTGCTGATCGAGCCCGGCACCAGGTAGGCGTTCGGGACGCGCTTGGGCAGCCCGGCCGGGGTGATCTCCTCGTTCTTCGACTCCAGCAGCGACTGCGCCGCCTGCCAGCCGTCGTCGGAGGCGCTGTGCCAGCCGTCGTCGGCGGGGAGGAGCGGGTGCCGGGTGGCCGCGGTCGGCTGGAGCTCGTCACGAACCGGCTCGGCCTTCGGGGCGACCCTGGCCGGCTCGTCGATGCCGTTGAGCGGCGGCAGGTTGGGGTCTTCCCCGTCGCTCTGCGGCGGCACCGGATCGGCGGCCGAGTCGTCACCCTCACTGAACCAGCGTGACAGCACCGACTGGTAGATCGGCAACCGCCGGGTGGGTACATCGTCCTCGAGCGCCGACGAGCCGACCTCGTTCGCGGGCGGCGGCGGGGCCGGTGGCGGCTCCTCCGGCGGCACGAACTTCGGCTCGCGCTTGGGCAGCACCAGCGGCGCGAACTGCGTGTCGGCGGCCCGAGAGCTGGCCCCGTCACCGTTCGACGACGGCGTCAGCGGCGCCAGGTCCTCGGCGGTCGGCCAGGCTGGCGTCTCCGGCTTCGGCAGCTCGGGCGACAGGAACGGGCCCGCCGCGCGGCCGCCGCTGACCAGGTCGTCCAGGCTGATCGGCTGGTCGAGCGGCACCAGGCCGCCCTGGCTCGCCACCGGCTCGGGTGCGGGCGGCGGTGGCAGTGCCGGCGTCGGGTTCGAGCGCGGGGGCGGTGTCTGCGCGAATGTCTGCGTCTGGTCGAAGTCCGAGCGCGCGGCCGGGATCGGCGGGATGCTCGGCATCGACATCGACGTCTCGGAGCGGTTCGCCGGCGGCGGCGTCTGCCGCTGCATGCCCGGGCGGAGCTGGGTCAGCAGCTCGGCCGGGACGACGACCCGCGCGATCACGCCGCCTTCGATGTCCTCGTTCTCGCGCAGCCGGACCTCGATGCCGTGGCGCTTGGCCAGCCGCGAAACCACGTACAGACCCATTCGCCGGGTCACCGACACGTCCAGGTCCGGCGGGTCGGCCAGGCGGGCGTTGACCTCGGCCAGCCGCTCCTCGCTCATGCCGACACCGTGGTCGGTGACCTGGATGGCCAGCGCCTTGCGGCGGGTCACCACGGCCCGGACGATGACCTTCGTCTCCGGCTCGGAGAAGTAGGTCGCGTTGTCCAGGAGCTCCGCGAGGACGTGCACGAGGTCGTGGATCGCCAGGCCCTGGACCGCGACGTCGGGCACGATGCCGACCTCGATCCGGGCGTACTGCTCGATCTCGGACACCGCGGCGCCGATGACGTCGGCGGCGGGCACCGGCTTGGGCACCGACTTGGCCAGGCCGGCGCCGGAGAGCACCAGCAGGGACTCACCGTTGCGCCGCAGCCGCGTCGCGAGGTGGTCGAGCTCGAACAGGCTGGCCAAGTGGTCCGGGTCCTGCTCGTCGGCTTCCAGCCGGTCGATCACGCCGAGCTGGCGTTCCACCAGCCGCTGCGACCGGCGGGACAGGTTCACGAAGATGCCGTTGACGTTCTCGCGCAGGAGGGCCTGCTCGGCGGCCATCTTGACGGCTTGTTCGTGGACGATGTCGAACGACCGCGCGACCTCGCCGATCTCGTCGCGGGAGGTGACGGGCACCGGCTGGACGGCCTTCTTGGAGGCGCCGACCGGGTCCGGGTCGTCGAGGATCGCCTGCACGGTTTCCGGCAGCCGGGTGTAGGCGACGTCCAGCGCGCTCTTCCGCAGCACCCGCAGCGGGCGCAGCATCAGGCGGGCGACGACGAGCATCAGCGCGACGGCGAGGGCCAGCGCGGCGAGGACCACGGCACCGCCGACCCACGCGGAGTTGACCGCCGCCGTGGCGAGGTCGTCGGCGCGGGTCTTCAGCTGGGCCAGCAGGTTCGACTCGACCGCGTGCAGCTTGTCGGCCGAGACGGTGCTGTCCTTGCCGAGCGCGGTCGTGTCGATGTTCGGCGGGTCACCCAGCTGGGCGAAGGAGAACGCCGACGTCTGGATCCGCCGCCGGTCGTCGACCTCCGGGCCGGAGTAGGTGTCGTTGTAGAGCTGGCGCTGGTCGTCGTCGGCGTTCGCGAGGAAGGCCGCGACCGAGGCGTCGGCACTGGACGCCGACGCGCGCGTCTGGTCGAGGAGGTCGCCGGGGAAGTTGCCGCGGAACGCGGCGATCTGCAGCTCGGCGTCGGAGCGGGTGGTGAACTCCTTGGCCTCGCTGATCGCCTGCGTGCTCGTGCCGAGGCGGAGCACGTCCCGGTCGGTGACCGCGGTGGTGACCTCGCGGCCCAGCTCGATCAGCGAGTCGATGATGCCCGAATAGGCGGTGAGGACCGTCATGTCGGGCAGACTGTTCTGGGCGTTGAACGCCGCTCGCAGCGGACGCAGGGCGTCGAGGCGCTGGAGACCGCGGGCGTAGCGGTCCTTGGTCGCCTGGTCGTCGTAGCCGAGGGTGCCGGCCGCGCCGCGCAGGTCGGCGACTTCGCGGTCGACCTTGGCGATCTGCGAGTCGAGCCCGGTCTGCAGCAGCTGGTTGCCCGAAGAGATCCGGGCGACGGCCAGCGAGCGTTCGTTCTGCAGCTCGTGCACCACTGTGGTGACCTTGACGGCGAACGCGACCTGGTCGGCGGTGCGCTGGAACTCGGCCGCCTCGCGGGCGTCGTCGATCACGCGTACCGCGCCCAGTGCGAGCGCTGTGAGGGTCGGGATGATCAGGACCGCGGCCAGCTTGGACCGCAGCCGCCAGTCACGCATGCCGGAGAACAGCCCGGCCTTCCGGCCCGGATCCGCTCCGGGCGACTGCGCGGGGGCCCCTCCCACCCCCGCGGCGTCTTCGTTCGGCACCGCCGCTCCACCATCATCGTTCGTGCTCGGGAAACCCTGGTCGGTCCAGCGCCCGCCAGGGCGCATCGCGTTCTCCTCAGCCACTCGTCTGCACGCTCCCGGCGTTCCGGCGCTCCGGCCCATCGGAAGGAGCCCAGCGCAAGACGCTACCCGTACGGGTGAAAAGATCGTCTCCAGTGTCGACACTGGGGGTTCCTGAACCCCGTCCGGGCGGACGGAATCGGTTCAGCTCGAGCATCACGGTCGGGTCCCTGCGCTGGTCTTGCATCGGTCTGTTGGTTGGCCCTAACCCACCGGCGCGGCGGTTGTGCCCGGCCAGGCAGTGGTCTTCGCGGGGAAGATTCTCTCAGGAAAAGCACAGTGTGTGCTGGTACACCGAAGTGGGACTGCTTGATCGGCCATCCAGGCACTCTCTCTCACTACATCGGAGGTTGATACCTCCCCGCAGGTGCAGAGGGTAGCGAACGGCCGGGGAAGATGTAACCCTCCCGACAGGACCCGCTCAATCTTGCACAGCGTTCGCTCAGTCGGCGCACAGAAGTCATCGCTGATTCAGGAACCTCACCCTACGCTGGGTAAACCGTTACGGCGAGTGGAGCAGTGGGTCTAGACCAGAGGCCGAAAGAGTGACGTGCGCCACTCGGTCCGGTAGTCGTTCCACCCATTGTGAGCGAGCTGTCACGTTCTCTACAGTGGCCCGCGTGGCTCCCGAGAATGAGTCACGCACTTCCACTGAAATCGGTTCCCCAACCGTCACTTTCTTCAAGGAGCAGGCCTTGCTTGGAAACGCCATGAGCAGTGGCCGGGTTCGCACTCGCCGCGCCGCGCTCGGGCTCGCCCTCACGGTCGCAGCCGCCACGGCCCTCACCGGCTGCAGTGCGCTCGGCTCGGACAGCTCGAACGCCTCGTCGAACGGGGGCGGCCTGGAGAAGTCGAAGATCAAGGTCTCCATCATGCCGACCACCGACCTCGGGCCGTTCTGGCTGGCCCTGGACGGCGGCTACTTCAAGGCCGAGGGTCTCGACGTCGAGCAGATCGTCGCCAAGAGCGGCCAGGAGTCGATGCAGAAAGCGATCTCCGGCGAGGTCGACATCGCCCTCTCGACGTACACGCCGTTCTTCGTCGCCAAGGGCAAGGGCGAGGACATCCAGCTGGTCGCCGACGGCACGTCGGTGAACGCGAAGAGCAACGCCATCGTCACGGTGCCGAACTCGCCGGTCAAGACGGTCAACGACCTGAAGGACAAGCGAATCGCGATCACGGCCAAGAACACCGCGTCCGACATCCTCACCAAGTCCGTCATGAAGGACCACGGCGTCGACTTCAGCGGGGTCAAGTGGACCCTGGTCCCGCTGCCGAACATGGCGGCGGCGCTGAAGGACAACCAGGTGGACGCGGCCTACATGCCGGAGCCGATGCTCACGCAGGCGGCGAAGACCGTCGGCGCGACGCCGGTCATCGACATCAACACCGGCGCCAGCCAGGACTTCCCGCTGACCGGCTACGGCTCGACGACGAAGTGGGTCCAGGGCAACCCGAAGACCCTCGCGGCCTTCCAGCGCGCGATGAAGAAGGCCACCAGCGACGCGATCAACGACCGCTCGAAGGTCGAGCCGCTGCTGGTCAAGTACGCGAAGATCGACGAGGACACGGCCAAGCTGCTCACCCTGCCGGGTTACGGCTCGGTCCTGGACGCCCGGCGCCTGCAGCGGGTCCCCGACCTGCTGCTGCAGATGGGCGTCATCACCAGCAAGGTCGACGCGGCGCCGATGATCGCGCCGCAGGCCACCAGCTGATCACCTGCCTGACGTGAAGAAACTGCTCCGCGGCCTGGCCGGCCTGGTCGGCTTCCTCCTGTTCTGGGAGGTCGTCGTCCAGGTCGGCTTGGTCGACAAAACGTTCATCCCGCCGCCGAGCGTCGTGCTGGGCACCGTCTGGGACCTGCTCGGTGACCCCGAGTTCATCCGGGACATCGTCGCGACGATGCTGGCCTGGCTGATCGCCATCGCGGTCGCGATCGTGATCGGCGTGCCCGCCGGCCTGCTGCTCGGCAGCATCCCGGCCCTGCGCACGGCCACCGCCGCGATCGTGGAGTTCCTCCGGCCGATCCCGGTCACCGCGCTGGTGCCACTGGTGCTGATCGTGATCGGCTCCGGCCCGGACGCGAAGATCATCCTCGCCGTGTACGCCTCGCTGTGGCCGATCATGTTCAACACGATCTACGGCATGGGCGAGATCGACCCGGTGCTGATGGAGACCGCCCGCGCGTGCGGGACCAGCCGGTTCCGCATCCTGTCGTCGGTCGCGCTGCCGCAGACCGCGCCGTTCGTCTTCACCGGCGTCCGGCTGTCGGCGACCATCGCGCTGATCGCCGTGGTCAGCGTCGAGTTCCTGGCCGGTTCCCAGGTCGGCCTCGGCAGCTTCATCATCGTGGCCAGCACCGGTTCCACCCGGTTCGACCTGGTACTGGCGGGCACCGTGGTGGCCGGGACGCTGGGCTACCTGATCAACGAAGGGCTCGACCAGCTCGGCCGGCGGCTGTTCCGGTGGAGCACGGTCGACCGGGAGGCGATCGCGTGACGGCGGCAACCCTTTCGGGCCGGGTGGGCAGGCGCGCCGCGCGCGGTGCCGCCACGGTCCTGCGCAACTGGCTGCTCTTCGCCCTCATGGTGGTCGTGTGGGAGTTCGCCGCGCGGGCCGGCGGGAGCAGGTTCTTCCCGCCGCCGACGGAGATCGCGACCACCGCGGCGAAGCTGTGGTTCACCGGGCCCGCGTCACATCTGTTCCTCACCGACGCGGTGTTCGACAACGTCGTCCCCAGCCTGGCCCGGATGCTCGGCGGGTGGGCGCTGGCCGCGGTCGTCGGCATCGTCCTCGGCGTGCTGATCGGCCGGTCGGAGACGGCGATGGACTACGTCGGCCCGCTGTTCGCGTTCTTCCGCTCGATCCCGCCGCCCACGCTGATCCCGGTGTTCGCGGTGCTGTTCGGGCTGAGCTCGGGCATGCAGATCGGGTCGATCATCTTCGGCGCGGTCTGGCCGGTGCTGCTCAACGCGGTCGACGGCGTCCGCTCGGTCGACCAGGTGAAGGTGGAGACGGCCCGGTCGTTCCGCACGCCCAAGGCGTACTGGCTCGGCATGGTCGTGCTGCCGGCGGCGGCCCCGAAGATCTTCGCCGGGCTGCGGGTCAGCCTGTCGATCTCGCTGCTGCTGATGGTCGTGTCCGAGCTCGTCGGTGCGTACAACGGCATCGGGCGGTCGCTGCTGAACGCCCAGCAGGACTTCGATTTCCCCACCATGTGGGCGTGGCTGGTGCTGCTGGGCATCCTCGGCTACGTCTTCAACATGGTTTTCCTGGCCGCGGAGCGGCGGGTGCTGGCCTGGCAGCCGACCCGCCTCGGCCGCGGCTGACGCTTCGAAAGGCCTCTCCCCATGACCACCATGCTCGAAGTGTCCGGCCTCAGCCACACCTACGGCGCCGGTGCGAAGGCGCACACCGCGGTGAACAACCTTTCGTTCACCGTCGAAGCCGGTCAGCTGGCCAGCATCGTCGGCCCGTCGGGCTGCGGGAAGTCGACGCTGCTGCGCTGCATCGCCGGGCTGACGCGGGCGACCGACGGCACGGTCAGCCTGCACGGCGACCGCGTCGCCGGCGTGCCGGACGACCTGGCCGTCGTGTTCCAGGACTACAGCCGATCCCTGTTCCCCTGGCTTTCGGTGCAGAAGAACGTCGAGTTCCCGCTGCGGTGGCGGCCGATCTCCAAGGCCGAACGCCGGGCGCGAGCCGCCGAGGCGCTGGAGCACGTCGGCCTGTCCGGCGTCGGCGGCAAGTACCCGTGGCAGCTGTCCGGCGGCATGCAGCAGCGGGTGTCGATCGCCCGCGCGCTGGCCAGCCGCCCGGCGCTGCTGCTGATGGACGAGCCGTTCGCCTCGGTCGACGCCCAGACGCGCTTCGAGCTCGAGGACCTGACCCGCCGCGTGCAGCGCGAGCAGGGCAGCACGGTCCTGGTCGTCACCCACGACATCGACGAGAGCGTCTACCTGTCCGACCGGGTGCTGGTGCTGTCGAAGTCACCGGCTTCGATCGTGGCGGACCTGCCGGTGGACCTGCCAGCCGAGCGCGACCAGATCACCACGCGCGAGTCGGCGGAGTTCGTCACCCTGCGCGGCGAAGTGGCCCGCCTGCTGCACGGCGGCACGCCGGCGGAGGCCGTCAAGGCCGCGTCGGACGCCGCCGAGTGGGAGCTGGCCGAACAGGCCACGGACGTCCAGGAGAGCAAGACCCGCAGCTGACCCGCTGGTGGTCCACAGTGGATGTCCACTGTGGACCACCAGCGGTGGTCAGTACAGCGACTTGGACGAGGCCGCCACCTTGACGTGGACCAGCGTCGGCCGCGGGTCGGCGAGCGCCCTGGTGAGGCCGGGGACCAGATCCGCCGGCTCGGTGATCGTCACGCCGTGGCAGCCCATGCTTTCGGCCAGTCCCGCGAAGCCGATGCCGCCCAGTTCGGTGCCCGGGAGCTTCGCGCCGCCGATCGCGTCGCCGAGGATGCGGACCGCCGCGTACTCGCTGTTGTCCAGGATCACGAACGTGACGGGGAGTTCTTCGCGCGCCGCCGTCCAGAGGGCCTGGATGCCGTACATGCTCGAGCCGTCGCCGATCACGCCGACGACCTTGCGGTCCGGGCGGGCGAGCGCCGCGCCGACCACGCCGGGGACGCCGTAGCCGAGCGTGCCGCTGGCCATCGTCAGGAAGCCGGTGTCGGTGGCCGTGATCGGCAGGTGGTCGTGCAGGATCCCGCGGTGGCTGGGCGCCTCCTCGACGACCAGGGCGTTCTCCGGCAACAGCTCCGCGAGCGTCGAGTAGACGAGTTCGCCGGTCAGCGCGTCGGCGCTCGGCTTGGCGGGACGCGGACGCGGGGCGGGCGCGGGCCGCGTGCTGCGCTCGACGACGTTCAGCAGCGCGCGGATGCCCAGCTTCGGCGTGGCGCGGATGCCGGTGCCCTCGAAGGCGCGTGCGAGGACCTGCTCGTCGTCGCTGACGATGAACAGCGGCGGCAGCGGAGCTTCCCCGCGCCCGCGCTCGACGTGGTAGGTGAACGCGGGCGCCCCGAGCACGACGACGAGGTCGTACGGCGCGAGCGCGTCGGCGACGGCCCCGCGTTCGGGGTCGAGGAACCCTTGGAACAGCGGGTGGTCTTCGGGGAACGAGCACCGGAAGGACATCGGCGCGACCCACACGGCGGCGTTGAGCCGTTCGGCGAGCGCAACGGTCTCGATGACGGCCCCGTCCTGGTCGACGGCACCCCCGACGACGATCGCCGGCCGCTCGGCGGCTTCGAGGGCGGCGTTGAGCTCGTCGACGGCCTCGGGATCGGGCGCGTACCCGCGGATCCGCGGGCGCGAGACGATCGGCCGTTCGGTGGTGACGGACCAGTCATCGGCGGGGACGGAGACGAAGACCGGACCGGAAGGTGCTTGCGTGGCAACGTGGTAGGCCCGCGCGAGGGCGGCCGGGACGTCTTCGGCACTGGCGGGCTCGATGGACCACTTCACGTAGGGCTTGGGGAATTCGGGCGCTTCCAGCGCGCCGAGGAAGGGCTCGTGCGGAAGGAGAGACCGGATCTGCTGCCCCGCGACGACGATCAACGGCGTCCGGTTGCGGTAGGCGTTGAAGAGGCTGCCGAGCCCGTGCCCGACCCCGCCGGCGGAGTGCAGGTTGACCAGCACGGCGTGCCGGGTGGCTTGGGCATAGGCATCGGCCATCGCCACGACGGCGGATTCCTGCAGGCCGAGGACGTAGTCGAAGTCGTCGGGCCAGTCGGTGAGGAACGGCACCTCGGTGGTGCCGGGATTGCCGAAGACCGTGGTGAGGCCGAGTTCGCGGAGGAGTTCACGGGTGGCGTCCAGCACCGTGCGCTTGATCATGCGGACAGGTTAACGCTTAGCCTTGCGAAGGAAAGCCCGCCAAGCGGCCGAACCGAGGTCTACTGCCGTACTCGCTCGGGAAGACATGATCCGCCGCGGTCCAGGATGACCTCACGGAGCAAGGCGTGGGTATCGCGCTCGGTGAGGGCGAGTGTGGCCATGGCTCGCTGGGCTGCCCGGTACTCGGTCGCCTGCCCCTCGCTGTAGAGATAGGCGCTGCTGAGGTACTGCTCCAGGTAGACGATCGGCGGGAGATCGGGGAAGTCGAAGCTCACGAATGCTCCGTGCAGGCCCGCGTGGAACTCGTCGCTGTCCGGCAGAACGCGCACGGTGATGTTCGGCCGCTGCGCCATCGAGTGCAGGTGCTCGAGTTGCGGCACCATGACCTCATCGCCGCCAAGCCGCCCGCGAAGCACGGACTCGGCGATCAGCACCTCGTACGGCAGGCGCCAACGACCCCCGAGCACTTCCCGGCGGCTCATCCGCGCACGCAGCCGCTCCTCGACCTCGAGCGGCGACCGCCGGCCGGCCCGCAAGGCAAGCCGGGCGTAGTCCTCGGTCTGCAGCAAGCCGGGAACCAAGGCAGACTCCCAGTTGAAGATCGTGGATGCCGAGCGCTCGTAGGCGATGTAGGCGGAGATACCGAGCGCGCTCCCCGGCACCGTGCTTTCCAGCCAGTCGGCTTCCTGGGCGGTCGCCGCCAAGGCCAGCAAGCGGTTTCGCTCCACCACGCCGACCTTCAAGAATCCGAGCAGGATCCCCAGCTGGGCGGGCGAGGGCACCCGAATGCCCTTCTCCCAGTGCGAGAGATCCTGCGCCGCCACCTCGGCCAGCCGCGCCAGCTCCCGGACTCCGAGGTTTCGCGCCTTCCTCGCCGCGCGCAGACCGAAGCCGAGCGTTCTCGCACGGGGAGTTGCCATCAGTTTCGCCACGAATACATGGTGTCACCGAAGATGGGCGGATATGGGTGGCGGGGCTGTCGCGAATTTGCGACAGCCCCGCCACCTCCCCTACTCAGCCGATCAGGCCGCTCAGGCCCGCCGCCTTGAACGAACCCCAGCCCGTGACCTGGTCATACCCCGTCGCCGCGGTGAAACCCGTTGTCCCGTGGAGGCTGTTGTTGCCCGATGTCACGTCGTGGAAGCCCGTGCCGTACGACGATCCGTTGCCGATCGAGTAGAACTTCGGGTTCAGGTTGCCCAGTGCCCCTCCGTGCACCTGGTTCTGCAGTGCCGCGAAGGCCGCCCACAGCGGCGTTGCGCCCGAGGTGCCGCCGACCGTCTCCCACGTTCCCGCGCTGTAGATGTAGTAGCCCGACGTCGGGGAGGCGTCCGCCGCCACGTCCGGGACCTTGCGGTACGTCGTGCTCTGCGAGGACTGCCAGGACGGCGCCGTGAACACCGTCGAGATCCCGCCGCCGGTCGAGCCGCCGCTGCTGCCGTCGTTCCACACCACTTCGCTGCTGTAGCCGTTGGACGACGTCACGCTCAGCTTCGTCCCGCCCACACCCGACACGTTCGGGCTCGACGCCGGGAAGTCCACCCCACGGGCCGCCGAACCGGTCTGGCGGTAGCAGTCGGTCGTGCCGTCGTCGCCCGCCGCCGCGAAGTACGAAATGCCCTCCGCGGTGCCGGTCGCGATCGCGCTGCTGACGCTCTTCGCCGCGCTCGACCCTTCGGCCGCTTCGCAGGCGCCCCACGAAATCGAGACCACGTCGACCTTCGCGTCCGACGCGATCTTCTGGTACATCGCCAGTTCGCCGGCGCTCGAGTTCGGGGCCTCGTACACGTAGTCGTTGGCCGCCGCGGCCAGCGCGTGCACGACCTCGATGTCGAGCTCGACCTCGATCTGGCCGTCGCCCGGGGAGGAATCGTAGTTCGCGCCGCTGACCGGGACCGTCGTCACCGAGCCCGCGGACAGGCCGTAGGTGCTGTCGTACCTGGTGATGTTCGACTTCTGGTAGCCGTCGAACTCGACGAAGCCGACGTTCACGCCACTGCCCGTCGCCGAGAGGCTGCTGGTGCCGTAAGCGGTCTTGAGCACCGGCGGCGTCACCGATTTGACGACCTTCGGTTGCGCGAGCGGCTTCGCGGAATGCGTCCGCACCGCGTGGTCGTCGAGGCCGACGACACCGCCCACGACGTCCGAGACGCTCGCCGGCACGGCCGGGACTGCGTCGTTGGCGAAGAAGTCCCGACCGGACGCCTGGTCGTGGTAGGTCCCGATGCGGGTGCGGAACGCCGACTCCAGCTGCGCCGCCGTGCCGGTGAAGGTGATCGCCTGCCGGTTGCCGGAAACCTCGATCCCGCTCACCCCTGCTTTCCCGAGAAATGAGACGGCCTTGTCAACGTCGGCCTGCGTCGGACCGAACCTCGCATTGAACTGCGCCGGGGTCAGAAACCGGTGGTATTGCGGCGATGCCGGATTCTGCACATCAGCGAGGAACTTCTCGAGCGCCTGCTGGTTGTGCAATTTCAGGGAAAGCGCGGCGGTGATCGGCCGATCGGCCGCGACGTCGCCGGTGCGGGCGCTGTTGACCAGCGGGGCGGCGTTGTCGGCCAGCGTGACCAGGGGTTCCGACGCCGCAGCGGCCGGGACGGCCACGGCGAGGCCGAGCAACGCAGGCAGCGGCACAGCGGCCGCGACGAGCTTGCGCAAGCGCATGGGGGGATTTCCTCTCGGCGGTGGGGACCGGGCCTGCGCGCAATGTCAGCCGCAGGTTGCCGAGAAGCATAAGAAGCCGAGATCGCGCCGAGGAACCTACTTTTGTCTGAGCTTCGACGGATCCCATTTTCATTTTCCGGCGGGTTTACCTTCCCATGGCAAACCGATTATTGTCCGGAATGCCCGACCGTTTCGACCCGTTCGACGAGCGCCCGCGCGTCCGCGTTGCCGGAGAACCGGCGGGCGGCCCGCGCCAGCGAGTCCAGCCGCTGCCGCACCCGCGGCGACCGCAACGCGCCGGCCAGCTCGACCGCCTCTTCGCCGACCGTGGTGGCGATGTCGAGATCGCCGTCCAGCGCGTGCACGGTGGCCAGCCAGATCAGGGTCAGCGAACGGCTGCGCGTCATGCCACGCGGGTAGCCCCTGATCGCCTCGACGAGGGCGGGGATCCCGTCGCGGCCGTGGCGGACGTCGACCACCTGCGCCAGCTCGCCGTGCACCGTCCCGACCATCGCCGCCATGTCGGTGGCCCCGAAGAACGCCGCCCACGGCGACGGCTCGCGCCCCTCGGCCTCCGCGAACTCCTGCCGGGCGCGGCGCAGGTAGGTCAGCGCTCCGCTGACGTCGGCCTTCATGGCGTGCGCCCACGCCTGGTTCGCCGACAGGATCGCCTGGGCCAGCTTGGAGTGCGCCGACACCGCCGCCTCCCGGCCCCGCGCGAACTCCAGCAGCGCCGCGTCGACCGCGCCGTAGTGCAGGTGCAGCCGCCCGACGCGGTAGCGGATGTTGGCCTGGAGGTCGTCGTTGCCCGCTTCGACGGCCAGTTCCAGCGCGCGGGCGAACGCCTCCAGCGCGGCGGCCGAGCGGTCCTGGTCGAAGTTCGTCCAGCCCGCCAGGTTGTACAGGTCGGCCACCGCGGTGTAGAGCCGCGCCAGTACGACCGTTTTCGTCACGCCGTCCAGCAGGGCCACCGCGGCGGGCAACCTCGATTCCACGGCGGCCCGGCACGAGCCGCCGCCGTAGCGGTAGTCCAGGGCCCGGAGCTCCGCGACGCTGTCTTCGAGCTGGCGCACGTCGGCGAGACCCACGCGCGCACCGCGCCGTTCTTCCCGCCCGTCACTGCCGGTCATGGCAGCCCTCCGTCCGTAGAGAGCTGCCGATCGGGGCAGCTCCGCTCATTCCCCGCCGGACCGGGCCGGAGCTCGTTCCGTCGGGGGATTGGCGCCGGGGAACACCCCGGCGGCGGTCAGCACCACACCCGTGGCGGTTTCCGCGATCTTGACGACGGCCAGCACCCCGGTGAGGGCGAGGGAACCGCCGAGCCCCAGTTTCACGAATTCGGCTTCCGAGGTTTCGGTTCCGCGTTGACGCGGTATCGCGCCGGTCACGATTCCGCCTTCCGGCTCAGCGCGGCCACGCCCGGGCGGCCGCCACGGGGAATCAACCGGCCCCAGGTGAGTGATATCCACCTGATTGTCGGAGTCCTGGTTTCCTGCTGTCCACGCAACGAGTTCTCGAACTGAATACGCGCGCACACGGCGCCGCCTCCCGCACTGCAGATCGATTCCTTGAAGATCGGCCGGATCGCGAAATGCGGGACAACCGTAGCCACCCGGCTGCCGGAAAATCAGCCACCAACCAGGTCAAAGCTGGAAACGCCCGTGCAGCGGCACGCGCAGCCGAGCACTGCGCTCTGCACCGGCCGGATGCATTTTCACGCGCCGCCCCACGATTGCCGACCGTGCGCGAAAAAGTCGGCAGAAATCGTTCTACTCCGCCGATTCGACGTGGGATTTGCGACGTCGCTTCAGGATTTGACGAGATCGACCCAGGTGCGCACGGCGTGCGCGTCGACCGGCGCCTGCCAGCCACCCGGCCGCACCGCGCTGCCGACGTGGAACCCGCGCACCCCGCCCGCGCGCAGGAGGTGCACCTGCTGGGCGCGCAGGCCACCGCCGACGAGCAGCTCCGGCCCGCCGTCGCGCTGCGCGAGCCGCTGCAGCACCGAGAGGCCGCTCGCCACGCCGTTCGGGTGACCGGCGGCGAGCACGGTGTCACAGCCGAGCCCGGCCAGCTGGTCGTAGGCGCGCAACGGGTCGCGCGTGCGGTCGATGGCGCGGTGGAACGTCCACGGCAGGCCGTCGACCTCCTTGATCAGCGCCTCGCAGGCGTCGAGGTCGATCTCGCTGTCGACGTTGAGGAAGCCGAAGACGAACTCCCGCGCGCCCGCGTCGATCAGCCGGGCCGTGTCCGCGCGCAGGCCTTCCAGGTCGCCGACGGCGAAGGAACCGTTGTCCCGCAGCATGACCCGCACCGGGAGGTCGGTCGCCGAAAGCACGTCACGCAGGGTCTCGACCGACGGCGTCAGGCCGTCCTGCGCCATGTCCGCAACCAGTTCGAGGCGGTCGGCCCCGCCCGCCTGCGCGCTTTCGGCGTCCGCCGCGTCCAGCGCGATCACTTCCAGCAGGGGCGTCTTCGAGCTCATGCCTCAATCCGTTTCACTGGTTCCGGGTGTCGTCCCCCCTCGCATGCCGCCCTCGCCGGAAGCCGCCTTGAAGGCTCGTCATCCGCTCGCGCACCGCTTCCGGGGAAAGAGAGAGTATCGGCCGCTGCTCCGGCACCGATCCCGGGCTGGCCGCGGAATCCAGCGGCTGCAGGAACGGCCAGGTGTCCTCCGCGCCGTCCTCCTGCTCCAGTTCGGCGGGGGTGGGCCAGGCGTACACCGGCTCGGGCGGGGCGGGCGGCGCGACGGGTGTCAGCCGCGGTTCGGTGTCCTCGTCGTCCGGGTTCGGCACGCGGATTTCACCAGAAAGCGGTGTCTCGACGGGCGCCGGAGCGTGGTTCTCCCGTTGCGGCGGCGCTTCGGGAGCCGCGATCTCCCGGGACAGCGGGGGCGGGGGCGGCGGCGGTGCGGCGAGGGCGTGCCGCGGCCGGGGCTCGGCCGGCCGCGGCGCCTCGGCGACCGGGCGCGGCTCGGCCGGCTTCCGCGGCTGCTCGGGCGCGGCGGAGGCGTCGAACCAGCGGGACAGGACGTCCCGGTAGGCCGGCATCCGCTCGGTCGGGGCGTCGAGGTCAAGGTGGGCTTCCTCGTCCGCGGTCGGCCACTCCGGTGCGTGGTCGCGGGCCACCACCGGCGCCCGGCGCGGCGGGCCTGCCTCGATCGACGGCGGTGACAGCTCTTCCGGCTCCGGCTCGGGTTCGGGCTCCGGCGGCGTCAGCGGGGCGAGCGGCGCCAGCAGCTCCGGTTCCGGGGCGGCGGCAGGCTCCGCGGGCGGGGGCGGCGCCGGCATCGGCGGCAGCTCGACGATCAGGGCCGCGGGCACGAGCACGGTCGCCACCAGCCCGGATTCCGTGCCCGCGCTGAGGCTGACGTCGATGCGGTGGCGTGTGGCCAGCGTCGCGACGACGAACAGGCCCATCCGGCGCGACACCTCGACGTCGACGTCCGGCGGGTGCGCGAGGCGGGAGTTGGTGCGGTCGATCTCCGCCTGCGGCATGCCGGCGCCGTGGTCGATGATCTCGATCTGCCAGTCGCCGTCGTGGGTTTCCGCGCTCGACACGGTGACCACCTCGTCGCCGGAGTAGCGCGTCGCGTTCTCCAGCAGCTCGGAAACGACGTGCACGAGGTCGTTGACGGCCTCGCCGCGGACCGCGACCTGCGGGGCCGGGCCGAGCTCGATCCGCTGGTAGTGCTCGACCTCCGAGAGCGCGGCGCCGATGATCTCGTCGGCGGACACCGGGCCGGCGTCCTCGCGCGCGGAGTCGTGCCCGGAGAGCACCAGCAGGTTTTCGCTGTTGCGCCGCATCCGCGTCGCGAGGTGGTCGAGTTCGAAGAGCCCGGCGAGGGTGTCCGGGTCCTGCTCGTCGGCCTCCATCCGGTCGAGCACCGACAGCTGCCGTTCGACGAGGTCCTGGCTGCGCTGCGAGAGGTTGACGAACATCGCGTTGACGTTCTCGCGCAGCATGGCCTGTTCGCCGGCGAGCCGGACGGCCTCGCCGTGCACCGCGTCGAACGCCCTGGCCACCTGGCCGAGCTCTTCGCGGGTGAACACCGGAACGGGCGCGACGGCGAGCCGTTTTCGCAGGTTCTCCGGGGCGGGCTCGGGATCGGTGAGCAGGTTCTGCACGGCCGCGGGCAGCCGGTGCTCGGCCACTTCGAGCGCGGTCCGGCGCAGGATCCGCAAGGGGCGCAACAGGGAGCGCGCGATGACCACCGACAGCACGCCGGCGACGAGCAGGACGCCGAGGACCACGCCGCCGTCCCACAGCGCGGCCGTGCGGGCCTGGGCCGCCAGCGCGTCGGTGCGTTCCTGCAACTGGACCAGCAGCGCCTGCTGCACCTGGTGGGCCAGGTTCACCGTTTTCGTCGCCGAGATGTCCCACTGGTTCGGGTCGAGACCCGAGAGGTTCTGGCCGTTTTCGGTGCGGGTGAGCGCGGATTCGACCAGGTCGTTGCCGATGTCGACGACCAGGCCGATCACCGTGTCGTCGAACATCCGCTGCTGGTCGGGGGTGGCGAAGGTGCGGTAGTCGCTGCGCGCGGCGGCCAGTTCGGCTTCCGCGCCGAGCAGGGCGCGCGTGCGGTCGCGGTTGAGCGTGCCCGCCGCGAGCGCCTCGGCCATCACCGCGCGCTTGACCGACATCTGGTCCTTGATCCGGGCCAGTGCGTTGCCCGCCAGCCGCATCCGCGCCAGCTCCGGGTCGGAGACGTCGGCCGCGGCGGAGTCGCTGATGTCGAGCAGGCCGGAGATCAGCTCGCTGTACGAGCGCAGCACGGCGTCGGCGGGAAACGCCGAGTGCTCCGCGGAAAACCGCAGGCCACCGAGCACGCGCAGCCGGTCGTCGGTCTGCTGCAGGCTTTCCGCGGCCTTCGCGTCCAGCCGCGGCCTGCTCTCGGCGAGCGTCCGCTCGAACGCGCCGATGGCCTGGTCGACTCGGGTGCGCTGGCCGGTGAGCTCCGCGGTGTCGCCCTGGCGGTTCTGCGCAACGAACCGGACGGTGAGGTCGCGCTCGCGTTGCAACTCGTGCAAGGCTTCGGCGACGGTGCTGTCGACCCGGCCGCGCGTCGCGAACTCGGCGAGCTGGCGGGCGTCGCGCAGGTCGGAGCTGATCCGCAGGCCGACGAGCGCGATCACGGCCAGCGCGGGGATGAGGAGGACGGCGAAGAGCTTCGTGCCGAGACGCCAGTTGCGCAGCCGCCACCGGCCGCCCGCCGGACGCGGATCCGCCGCGTCGCCGCCCTTGCGGGGACGCTTGTCGCGACGGGTCACCTGGTTTCCTTTTCCGCCGCGGGCGGGAACCCGCGGATCGAACGACACCTCGAACCTACTGGACGGTAGCCCGCCCCATGAAGATCCGAAAGCCGCGCCGGCACGTTACGGCCCTGCCCGCGATCGTATGGGGCCTGGACCATACGATCCAGCACGAGAACGAGATTCTCGCGGTAGGTGAAGGCTCATGATCGGACGCGGACTGCTGATTCCGCTGGTAGCGGCGCTTCTGGCGACCGCGGGGTGCAGTGTGTTCTCTTCCGGCACCCCCGCGGCCCCGCCGCCGCTGGAGCGGACCACGCTGCGCGTCGGTGTGGGCAACGCCATCGACACGGCCCCCTGCGGATCGCCGTCGCGGCCGGGAAATTCGGTTCCGCGGGGCTGACCGTGCAGCTCGTCGAGCTCGGCGCGGACGACGGGCTGGCGAAGCTGGCCGCCGGCGACCTCGACGTCACCTTCGCCTCCGACATCGCGATCTTCCGCGCCGCGGCCGGCGGGACGGCGTTGCAGCTGCAGGGCGAGGCCTACACGTCCGGGCCGAACACGATGGCGCTGGTGACGTTGCCGGACTCGGACTACACCGTGCCGACGGCGAAGAAGTCACCCGAGATCGCGGTGAACACGCTGGACGACGTCGGCGCGCTCGTCGCGCGGTCGGTGCTGGTCACCGCGGGCGTCGACCCGGCGAAGATCAAGTTCAAGGCCATCCCGTTCGACCGGATGCCGCAGGCGCTGCAAGCCGGCGACGCCGACGCGGCGCTGATGATCGAGCCGTACATCACCCGCGCCGAGAAGGATCTCGGTGCGCACATCCTGGCCGACGGCGCCCGCGGGTCGACGCTGGACTTCCCCCTCTCCGGCTACGCGGCGGCCAAGCCGTTCGCGCAGGCCAACCCGCGGACCCTGCGGGCGTTCCGCACCGCACTCGGCGCCGCGCAGCAGAGCGCGACGGACCCGGCGACCGTGCGTGACGCGCTGCCGAAGTTCTCCGACATCGACGCGACCACGGCCGCGCTGATCTCGCTCGGCTCGTACCCGGCGTCGCTCAACGGCATCCGGCTGCAGCGGGTGGCCGACCTGATGCACAACTCGGGCCTGCTGGCCGACCGCCTCGACGTCCAGGGCCTGCTCCCCGACCAGACCGGATATTAGCTACCGCCAAAATTGCACTTGGTCTACTTTTGCACTCAGTCTACTGGAGGAGTGCGCGATGACCGACGTCCTGATCGCCGGAGCCGGGCCAACGGGCCTGCTGCTGGCCGCCGAACTCGGTTTGGCCGGCGTGAGCGTGACCGTGTTCGAACGGCGGTCCGGGCCGGGGCTGCCGCGGCCGGTCGGGCTCCAGCCGCGGACCGCCGAGCTGCTGGACCTGCGTGGCCTGGGCCCGGCCGACCACGAGGTCGACGGCCCCAGCGGGCACTTCGCCGGGTTGCCGGTGCCGCTCGACCACAGCGTCTGGCAGACCCGCCACCCGCGGGTGCTCAACCGGACCCAGGACGACGTCGAGGCGATGCTGGCCGAGCACGCGGCCGGGCACGGCGTGGTGATCGACCGCGGGCACGAGGTGACCGCGGTCGAGGCCGACGCGGACGGCGTCACGGTCGACGGTGTCCGGGCCCGCTGGCTGGTGGCCTGCGACGGTGCGCACAGCACGGTCCGGCGGCTGCTCGGGGTGCCGTTCCCCGGCCGCACCGAGACCTACGTCGCCACGCTGGCCCACATCCGGCTGGCCGCCGCGTCCGAGCTGGTCCCCGCCCGCGCGGGGCACTTCGGCCAGGTGACCCGGCAGGTCGACGGCTACTGGTCGATGCTCACCCCGCTCGACGACGGCGGCCACCGGTTCGTCTTCGGCACCACGGCGAAGCAGCCCGGCCGCGACGCGCCGGTGTCGGACACCGAAGTCACCGAAGCCCTGACAGCGCTGTACGGCGCCGAGACGCGGCTGGGCGAGGTGTACGGCGCTTCGCGGTTCAACGACGCGACACGGCAGCTGGAGCGGTACCGGCACGGCCGCGTGCTGTTCGCCGGCGACGCCGCGCACATCCACCCGCCGCTCGGCGGCCAGGGGCTCAACCTGGGCGTCCAGGACGCGATGAACCTCGGCTGGAAGCTGGCGGCGACCGTCCGCGGCACCGCGCCGGCCGGGCTGCTGGACACCTACCACGCCGAACGCCACCCGGCCGCCGCCCGGGTGCTGCGGCACACCGCGGCCCAGCGCGTCTTCACCGCGCCGGACCGCAGCGAGAACGTCGAGGCGCTGCGCGAGATCGTCATCGACCTCATGCGGCTGCCGGACGCCAACCGCTACTTCAGCGGGCTGCTGTCCGGCCTCGGCCTTGACTACCCCGGCGCGCACCGCGTCCCGGACCTCGACCTGACGACGGCGGCCGGGCCGACGCGGCTCTCGGCGTTGCTGCACGGCGGCCGCGGGCTGCTGCTCGACCTCGGCGACCACGCGCTGCCGCCCGGCCGCACCGGCCGGGTCGACGTCGTCCGCGCGGCAACCGGCGCGGCGGAGTACCGGGGCCGGCTGCTGCTCGTGCGGCCGGACGGGTACGCCGTCGACCCGGCCGAGCTGAGCCGGTGGTTCGGCTAGATGTTCTCGCCGGTCTGGATCAGGCACACGGTCCGGGCCGGCGGGCCGGAGTAGCTGAACACCTTGTCGGCGCCTTCGCACTTGTCGTCGCGGCCGTAGCCGGAGAGGATCTCGACCCGCTCCCGCGCCGCCGGGTCGGTGCAGAGGACCTTGGCGATGGTGCTCTCGTCGTCGACGTCACGCAGGCAGTCGCCGGCCTTGACGTTCAGGGCCAGGCAGAGCGTCAGCGCGGAGCCGGAACCGAGCCGGAACCGCACGTAGTCCCCGGAACCGCACGGGTAGGACCCGCCGCGGTAGGTGTCCTCGACCTTGTAGGTCGCGTTGTTCGCGGAGCAGCCGACGCGGTGGTAGGCGAGCTTGCCGGTGCTCTCGCGCGTCAGGTACAGGCAGTCGCCGTCCGACGGCGGCCCGCTGCGGTCGGACCAGTAGATGGCCATCGCGCCGAGCGCGCCCAGGCCCAGCGCGGCGACCACGCACGCGACCAGGGTGATCTTCACCTTCGTCGTGAACCAGTGCGGGATGGGCTGCTGCCCCGGTACCGGCGGCATCGGCGCGGGCTGCGGGTAGCCCGGCGACCGGAACGGGTTGTCGTCGAACGGCGGTGTGGTCAACGTGCCTCCCAGTGATCCCCTCGGCACCTCGTCCCACCGGCGGACCCGCGAGCGGAGCGGACCGGAGCGAGGCACGTATAACAGTAGTTGTGACTGATGGCCCGCTGATCGTCCAGTCCGACAAGACCGTGCTCCTGGAGGTCGACCACCCCCAGGCCGACGACGCGCGGATCGCGATCGCGCCGTTCGCCGAGCTCGAGCGCGCGCCGGAGCACGTGCACACCTACCGGATCACGCCGCTGGCCTTGTGGAACGCCCGTGCCGCCGGCCACGACGCCGAGCAGGTCGTCGACGCGCTGACGACGTACTCGCGCTTCCCGGTGCCGCAGCCGCTGCTGATCGACGTCGTCGACGTGATGGGCCGGTTCGGGCGGCTGCAGATCGCCAACCACCCGGCGCACGGGCTGGTGATGTCGACCACCGACCGCGCGGTGCTGGCCGAGGTCGTCCGGAACAAGAAGATCAGCCCGATGCTGGGCGCCCGGATCGACGAGGACACGGTGATCGTCCACCCGTCCGAGCGCGGGCGGCTGAAGCAGGCGCTGCTGAAGGTCGGCTGGCCGGCCGAGGACCTCGCCGGGTACGTCGACGGCGAGGCGCACCCGATCGCGCTGGAGGAGACGGACTGGCAGCTGCGCGACTACCAGCGCCAGGCGGCGGAGGCGTTCTGGGCCGGCGGCTCGGGCGTCGTCGTGCTCCCGTGCGGCGCGGGCAAGACGATGGTCGGCGCGGCGGCGATGGCGCGCGCCGAGGCCACCACGCTGATCCTGGTGACGAACACGGTGGCCGGGCGGCAGTGGAAGCGCGAGCTGATCGCGCGCACGTCGCTGACCGAGGAGGAGATCGGCGAGTACTCCGGCGAGAAGAAGGAGATCCGGCCGGTCACCATCGCCACCTACCAGGTGATCACCCGCAAGACCAAGGGCGAGTACAAGCACCTGGAGCTGTTCGACTCCCGCGACTGGGGCCTGGTCGTCTACGACGAGGTCCACCTGCTGCCGGCCCCGGTGTTCCGGATGACGGCGGACCTGCAGTCCCGCCGCCGCCTGGGCCTGACGGCCACGCTGGTGCGCGAGGACGGCCGCGAGGGCGACGTGTTTTCGCTGATCGGGCCGAAGCGCTACGACGTCCCGTGGCGCGACATCGAGGCGCAGGGCTGGATCGCGCCGGCGGAGTGCACGGAGGTCCGCGTCACGCTGACGGACGCGGAGCGGCTCGAGTACGCCACGGCGGAGGCGGACGAGCGCTACAAACTGGCGGCCACGGCGTTGACGAAGACCCCGGTGATCAAGTCGATCGTGGCCAAGCACGCGGGCGAGCCGACGTTGGTGATCGGCGCGTACCTCGACCAGCTGGAGATGCTCGGCGACGAGCTCGACGCCCCGGTGATCCAGGGAGCGACGCGCAACAAGGAGCGCGAAGAGCTATTCGACAAGTTCCGCCGCGGCGAGATCCGGACGCTGGTGGTGTCGAAGGTGGCGAACTTCTCGATCGACCTGCCGGAGGCCTCGGTGGCGATCCAGATCTCGGGCACGTTCGGGTCGAGGCAGGAGGAGGCCCAGCGGCTGGGCCGCTTGCTGCGCCCCAAGGGGGACGGCAGGCAGGCCCACTTCTATTCGATCGTTTCGCGCGACACGGTGGACACGGAGTACGCCGCCCACCGGCAGCGGTTCCTGGCGGAGCAGGGGTATGCGTACCACATCGTGGACGCGGACGACCTGCTCAGGCCGCTCTGAGCGGGGTCAGCCGAAGAACTTCCGAACGCTCTCGATGAGCCGCGCCGGGGTGGACTTGCCCTTCGGCGCCCAGCCTGGGAACAACGCCTGACCGTCCGGCGCCGCCCGGCTGCCGTGCAGCTGGTCTCCGTCCGAGGTGTGCGCGGTTCCGGCCACCGAACCCGATCCGCGCAAGTGACCGGCGTGCCACCCCTTCGGCGCAGTGGCGTGTCTCAGCAACATCTTGCGTCACACGTGCCCCAGCAACGCCCTGACCTGCATATTTGCGGATTCACTCGAACGGATGAGCGGTCAAAACGCTGGAAATTGTCGGACCCTCGAACTACTGTTCGAGATGCAGGAACCGAACACAAGTTCGAGGGGACGTCCATGACGATCGCACCGCTCCGCCCCGGTACGCCGGCACCCCCGGTCCAGACGCTGCCACCCGGCTCGTGGCACGGCCGGCTGTGGGTGTCCGACCTGCCGCTGACCCGGCCCGAGCGCTACCTGGGCTGCGTGGCCGAGTTCGAGCGGTCCGGCCTGTGGCCGGTGCTGATCCCCCACGACCAGCGTTTCGCGGCCAACGGCGAGGACTGGATCGACGACCGGGGCAGGCTGGCCCCGGCAGGCCACCGAGTGGCAACGGCAGACGCGGCGGGGGCCTTGTCCCGCTGGTGGGACACCTCCTGCTGCGACGGCGCGTGCCTGAGGCCGTTCGGAGCACGGTTCCCGGGGCTGGCCAAGCGCAGCCCACGCAGGTCGGACCCGTTGGCGGAGGCGGGCAACACGGGATCGATCCTGGCAACCCGGGCCCCGCACCGCTTGGGCCTGGTCCAGACCGAGCGCCCGGCGGACATCCCGGCCCTGCTCGGCTGGACGGGGATGATCAAGTGCACGGACCAGGTGGCCGAGCTGTCGGCGGTGCTGCGCAGCTGGGAGGACAGGTTCGGAGCAACGTTGGTGGTGTTGGGGTTCGACGCGATGGAGCTGTCGGTGGCGGCCCCGCCGAGAAACCAGGCACGGGCGCTGACGGTGGCGGCGGAGCACCGGGCGTTCAGCTTGCCGACGTTTGCCGGGCAGCCGGGGAATCTGCGGGAGTACGCGTCCGGGTTGGTGCAGTCGCGGCATTGGAGGTTCTCCTGGGCTTGAGTTGGGTGCGCCGGGTTGGGGCCGGCCGCGGGACCGGGCCGGGGAGGCCGGGGTCGAGGGCCAAAGGGACGGGGGCCGGGGCCGGTAGTCGGCCGGCAGCGGGCAACCAACGCCCCAACCACCCCAAAAGAGCTGGGTGGTCATCCCGTCGCCTGAGGCCGTCAAATCACTTTGAGCCAGGCCCGCAACCCAAAGCCCAAGGCGAGAAAACAACCCAACCTTGCGGGCCTGGCTCAAAGTGATAGGCCTCAACCAGGCGACGGGATGACCACCCAGCGACCCAAGAACAAAAGGCGAGCCAAAAGCCAAACCCAAGGCCATCCCAGAGCCTGCCCGTCCGGCGAGGACAGTCTTTCCCCACGGCAGACCCACACGGCAGACCACCCACGGCACACCCGAACCCCGGCAGCGCCAAGCACGAGTAAGACACCCGTCCCCCAACCTGGGTCACCCGTCCCAACTCCCGGCCCACCAGCCCCACCGCCCCCGAGTTTGGCCCTCCAAACAACCGGGAACCACCGGAAAGAACCGGAGAGGCGGTGAGACAGATAGCCGAAATCCGAATAGGCACCTCAGGCTGGCGCTACCCCCCGTGGCGCGGCGTCTTCTACCCACCCGGCCTACCCCAGAGGCGAGAACTCGAGTACCTCTCGAGACGCATGAACGCCGTCGAAATCAACGGCTCCTTCTACTCCCTCCAACGCCCCGAACGCTTCCGGGCCTGGTTCGACGAAACCCCCGCCGACTTCCTCTTCGCCGTCAAAGGCGGCCGCTTCATCACCCACATGAAGCAGCTCCGCAACGTCGAGACCGCCCTGGCGAACTTCTACGCCTCAGGCGTCCTCGCCCTGGGCGCAAAACTCGGCCCCTTCCTCTGGCAGCTCCCACCCAGGCTCACCTTCGACCCCGACCGGCTCGAGAACTTCTTCGCCCTGCTCCCCCGCACCACCGAGGAAGCCGCGCGGCTGGCCAAGAACCACGACGAGAAGCTCAAAGGCACCCCGCACCTCGAAGCCGGCGAGAAACGGCCGTTGAAGCACGCCCTCGAAGTCCGCCACCCGAGCTTCGCCGACCCGGCCGCCAAACGCCTCCTCGAAGAACACCGCATCGCCCTGGTCGTCGCCGACACCGCCGGCAAGTGGCCGTTCCTCGAAGACCAGACCGCCGATTTCGCCTACGTCCGCCTCCACGGCGACGAAGAGCTCTACGTCAGCGGCTACTCCGACCGCGCCCTCCGCACCTGGGCCGAAAAGATCCGCACCTGGCACGACGACGGCCGCCGTGACGTGCACGTCTACTTCGACAACGACGTCAAGGTCGCCGCTCCGCGGAACGCCGAATGCCTCGCCGACCTGCTCGGCGTGGCCCCCGAAAACAGGACAGTGAGTGGACAGTGAGCGCAGTGGGCTTCACTGGCCCGTGCGGGCCGGACCGGCTCGCGTGCTGCCGCTGGGGGTCGGCACGTGCGCCGGTCCGGAGCCGAATACCTCTACGCCCCCACCACGACCAGGGCCGCGAGCTTCGCCCGCACGTCGTCCGCGTCCGGGTGGCCCAGCTCCGTCAGCAGCCGCACCGACCGCAGCCAGCACTCGCGGGCCAGCGCCGCGTCGCCGTGGCGGAGGTGGATCGTGCCCAGCTGGGCCAGGACGTCCGCCGCCTCGTACTGCTCGTCCATCGCGAAGAACATCTCCACCGAGTCGTGGATGCAGGCGATGCCCTCCTCGAACCGGCCGAGGCCGATCAGCGCCAGGCCACGCGTGTGCTGCGTGAACCGCGTGTCCACCGGGCGCCCCTCCGGGTCCAGGATCGCCAGCGCCGCGTCGGCCAGGCGCAGCGCCTGCTCGTGATCGCCCATCGACGTGCAGATGTCGCCCAGCGCCCGCAGCACGCTCGCCTCGAAGTGCCCCAGCCCCAGCTCGCGGACGATCGCCAGCGCCTGCACGCCGTGCTCGTACGCCCAGGCGCAGTCATCGAGGTTGTGCGCCGCCATCGCCAGGTTGTACTGCGCCCGCGCCTCGCCCTCGCGCGCCCCGAGCTCCCGCTGGATCGCGAGCACCTGCTCCAGGTACCGCCGGGACTCCGCGTACTGCCGGGCGACGCCGTTGACGACGCCGAGCCCGCTCAGGATCCCGGCCTCGCCCGGGCGGTGGCCGCTCGCCCGCGCGGCTTCGAGCGCCACCGCGAACACCGACCGCCAGTCGTCGAGCCGCGAGCGCGTCACGAAGTAGCTCTGCAGCAGCCAGGCGAGCTTCCAGCAGACGTCGTCGCGGCCCCGGCGCCGCGCCAGGTGCACCGCGGCGATCAGATTGCCGTACTCCTCGCCGAACCAGTCCAGCGCCTCGTGGTACGACCCGAAGACCGCCCCGCCTTCGAGGTCGTCGAGCTCCAGCAGCCGGTAGTAGCGCTCCGGCCGCATCAGCCGTGACGCGTTCAGCGCCGACGCCAGGTACCAGCCCAGCAACCGGTCCAAAGCGGCGTCGCGCTCCGAAGCCGAATCGACCTGCGAAGCCGCTTCGCCCGCGTACGCCCGGATGAGGTCGTGGAACTGGTAGCGGCCCGGGCGCGGCTGGGCGAGCAGGTGCGCGGCGGCCAGCGTCTCCAGCATCGGCCGGGTCGCGGCGACGTCCAGCCCGGCGACCGCGGCCGCCGCCGGCACGGTGAAGTCGACGCCGGTGGACAGGCCGAGCAGCCGCAGCAGCCGGGCCGTCGACGGCGGCAACGCCTGGTAGGAGTAGGAAAACACCGACCGGATGTTGGTGCCTTCGCCGTCGCCGAGGTCGAACGAACCGAGCACGTCGCTGTCGAGGGAGCCGACGAACTCGTCGAGCGGCAGGTCGGGGAACGCCGCCGCGCGCACGGCGAGGATCCGGATCGCCAGCGGCAAGCCGCCGCAGTAGCGCACGAACCGCTCGGCCGCCGCCGGATCCCGGGCGACCCGGTCGTGGCCGATCGTGGCCGCGAGCAGTGCGACGGCGTCCTCGTCACCGAGTTCCTCCAGCGCGATCCGGCGCGCGCCGTGCGTCGCGACCAGCGCGCGCAGCTGCCAGCGGCTGGTGATCACGACCAGGCAGCCGGGCCCCGGCAGCAGCGGGCTCACCTGCTCGGTCCGGTTGGCGTTGTCGAGCAGGACGAGCAGCCGCCGTCCCGCGGTGTGCGTCCGCCAGCTCGCCGCGCGGCCGTCGAGGTCGCCGGGGATCTGATCGCACGGGACGCCGAGGGCGGTGAGCATGGCCTCCAGCGCCGCCGACGGCTCGACCGGCTCGCCAGGGCCGTAGCCGCGCAGGTCGAGGTGGACCTGCCCGCCGGGGAACCGGTCCGCGACCTCGTGCGCGAAGTGCACGGCCAGTGTCGTCTTGCCGATGCCGCCCATGCCCTCGACGGACGCGATCGGCGTCGACGCGCCGGCGTCGGCCACCTCCGGCAGCAGCGCGTGCAACGCCTTGAGGTCGCACTCGCGCCCGGAGAAGCCCCGCAGGTCGGCGGGCAGCTGGTGCGGCACCTGCGGCTCGACGCCGAGCCGGTAACGCGCCGGCGTGGGCGCCGCGCCGGCGCCGGTCAGGATGGCCTGGCGGGTGCGCTGCAGCGACGGCCCGGGGTCGAGCCCGAGCTCGTCGGCCAGCACGCCGCTGATCCGGCGGTACACCTCCAGCGCCTCGGCCTGACGGCCCGACCGGTACAGCGCGGTCATCAGCTGCTCGTGCAGCCGCTCCCGCAGCGGGTTCTCCCTGGTCAGCCGGGTGAGCTCGGGGACGACGGTGCCGTACTCGCCGACTTCGAGCAGCGCGTCGGCCCACTGCTCGCGCACCCGCAGCCGTTCCTCGGCCAGCTGGCCGGCCTCGTCGCGGTGCAGCGCGTCGGACTCGACGTTCAGCAGCGCCGGACCGCGCCACTGCGCGAGCGCGTCGGCGAAGTGCGCGGCCGCGCGGCGGCTCTCGCCGCGGTCCATCGCCGCCTTGCCGCGGACGGCCAGCGCGCGGAAGCGGGTCAGGTCGAGCAGGTCGTCGTCGAGTTCGAGGCGGTAGCCGCCGCTCTCGGTGCGGATGGCGACCTGGTCGCCGAGGGCGCGGCGCAGGCGCAGCACGTACGTCTGGAGCGCGCCCTTGGAGCGGCGGCGGTCGTCGGCCCAGAGCCAGCGGCCGAGCTCGTCGACCGGCACGACCCGGTTCGCGCGCAGCAGAAGGCCGGCCAGCACGATCAGCGGCCGGCTGCCCCCGAGCGGTACCGGGCGGCCGTCGGCCGTGACCTCGGCCGGACCCAGCACGCGGAAGTCGAGGACCACCGACCCATTCTTGCCCGAAACGCGCAGTTCGGCACCTGTTTGCGAGCCGCGGCACGGTGGCATGATCGGCCTCGATGAAGGTCTACGCGATCCCCCTGCGCACCCGGTTCCGCGGCATCACCGTCCGTGAGGGCGTGCTGCTGCACGGCCCGGCGGGCTGGGGCGAGTTCTGCCCGTTCGCCGACTACTCCGACGCCGAAAGCGTGCCGTGGCTGCGCGCCGCACTGGAGGCGGCCGAGACCGGCTGGCCCGCGCCGGTCCGCGACCGGATCGAGGTGAACACCACGGTGCCGGTGGTCGAGCCGGCGAAGGCGCACGAACTGGTCCGCGCCTCCGGCTGCCGGACGGCGAAGGTGAAGGTCGCCGACCCGCGCGTCTCCCTGGCCGACGACTGCGCGCGCGTGGAGGCGGTCCGTGACGCGCTCGGCCCCGGCGGAGCGATCCGCGTCGACGCGAACACGGCGTGGGACGTCGACACGGCGGTGCGCGCGCTCACGGACCTCGACAAGGCGGCGGGCGGGCTGGAGTACGCGGAGCAGCCGTGCCCGTCGATCGAGGACTTGGCCGCGGTCCGCCGCCGGGTCGACGTCCGGATCGCGGCCGACGAGTCGATCCGCCGCGCGGAGGACCCGCTCAAGGTGGCGGTCGCCGGAGCGGCGGACATCGCGGTCCTGAAGGTCGCCCCGCTCGGCGGCGTGCGGCGGGCGCTGGAGGTCGCCGAGGCGTGCGGGCTGCCGTGCGTGGTGTCGTCGGCGGTGGAGACGAGCGTGGGCCTGGCGGCCGGACTGGCACTGGCGGGCGCGCTGCCGTCACTGGAATTCGCTTGTGGACTCGGGACGCTTTCGTTGCTGGAGGGGGACGTCTGCGAGTCCTCACTGTCCCCTGTGGACGGATACCTGCCGGTCTTGCGCTCTGCCCCGGAACCCGGCGCGGAGTACGCGGCACTGCCCGGGGTTTCGGCGGCGTGGGAAGCCCGGCTGAGCCGGGTCCGCGCGCTGAGCTGAGCGCGGACCCGGCGTCAAGCCGCGGCGTAGGCGTGCACCAGCCACCGGTTCACCCAGTCCCGATCGGGCTCTTCCGGCAGCGGCGACGCACCTCGGGTGAGCCGGTCGAGCCGGTCTTCCAGCTCGGCCGCCGCGGCGATGGCTTCGTCCTGGGTGTGCTTCCCGCGCCGCAGGTCGCGAAGCCAGCTCAGCCACGGTTCGGGGATCGGCAGCGTCATCCGGCCGGTCTCCAGCAGCTCGACGCCCTGGACCCCGAGACGGACCATGTGCATCGCGTACTTCGTGTCGAAGCCGTACTTCGCGATGAGTTCGGGCCGGTTGACCTTCAGCGAGCCTTCGAGCATCCGGGCGCGCTGCGTCCGCAGGTACCCGGCGAACCGCAGCCCGGCCTGCCGCGAGACGATCCGGCCGGAGTTGGCCCGCAGGTCGTGGCCGAGCTCGGTGATCGCGACGATCTCGTTGGCGGGCACGAACAACGGCAACAGGACGGTGGGGTTCCCGCTGAGCGCGAGGCGCATCCACTTGCGCAGCGAGTAGACGATGAGGTCGAGGTCGCCAGGCCCGGACCGCACACCTTCGGGCTGGGTGCGGAAGACGTACTGCTCGAACCGCTTCAGCCCGCTGACGTACTCGGCGGGTTCGACGCACAGCCCCATTTCGTCGCGGTCGTCCTGACCGTCGACGGCGGTCCCGTGCAGCCCGGACCCGACCTGGCACCGCAGGATGGTGCCCTGCGCGGCGATCGCGGCGAACTCGGGGGTGTCGTGCTTCATGGTGACCAGTTGTAGCTCGCCGGCCGTGGGTCGGGCACCTGATTTTCCTGCGGCAGGGCGAGTTCGCCTCAAGAGATCCCCCGCCGCAGACTCCGGTGCGGCTGCCCCGGGTGCGCTGCCGTTTGCGGCGGCGGCCCCAGAAGGTCCAGACATCCCCGCCACCCCCAGGGGCCTCCCCGGCTCCATCCTATCGACCCCCACCCACAAAGCCGGAAAAGTCCGATTTCATCGGCCGCCTGTCCACACCCCCGGCGACCTATCTGCCGCGGCAGACGCTTCCAGGCCGGCAGAAAAGAATGTCCTCGCCGGACGGGCAGGCTCCGGGATGACCACAGGGAGCGCTTCCCTCTCACCTTCGCGGGTAAGCCGCTGGGTGGTCATCCCGTCGCCTGAACGAGGCCTATCACTTTGAGCCGGGCCCGCAAGCTTGCGTCTTCACCCGCCTTCGCCCTGGGGTTGCGGGCCCGGCTCAAAGTGATTTGACGGCCTCAGGCGACGGGATGACCACCCTGCTCCTTGATTTGGGGGCATCACCCGGTCACTGACCGAGTTACGCACTACTCGTCTAGGGGTACCGGCGGCCGACACCGCCGTTTTGCGGCGGGGCGGCGCGGATGGCCACCGACATGGTCATGATCGGCGATCGCCCGCGGAGGCCGCGGCCCGGGGCGGTGCCCGGACACTGGAAAAGCGACCTGATCATGGGGTGCGCTCAACCGCACGGCGATCAGGGACAACCGGGGCGCGACAAAGCTCCCCCGCGCCCCAGCCGGGGGAGCCCCCGAGGGCAAGTTCAGGGTCGGGGTCCGGGCCGTTCCCGATGTGGGTCACCGCCCCGGGAGACACCATTGAGCCATGACGAACAGCGTGTACACCCCGGAAACCAAGAAGCTCCGCCGCAGCCGGAGCGACAAGATGCTCACCGGTGTCTGCGGTGGGTGGGCCACCTACCTCGGCGTCGATGCCAACGTCCTGCGGATCGGCCTCGTCGCCGCCGTTTTCCTCTCCGTCGGGATCGCCATTCCGATCTACGTCGCCGCCGCCATTCTGACGCCCGAAGAGGACTCCTGACCTCTGGCGGGCGCGGGCTCGCAGGGGGAGCCGGCGCCCGCCGGATGAACCGGGGTCGCTGAAAGCGCCCGCGTCGGGGGATGCGGGTCGAGGGGAATGCCGCCGTCGGGGGACGCGGTGAATCACCGGAAGAACGGCCCAGACGCCAGGGGACGTCCGGGCCGTTCGGCCGTGGGCGATGGGCCGGACGGCCCAAAACCACGACGCGAATCCCGTTCGAGGGGTTAGGGTTCGCGCTCGTGGATCACGGAAACACCGCGGCGAAGGTCGTCGTCGGGCTTTTGGGCGGGTTGTACCTGATCGCCGGGCTCGGACTGACCGCCTTCGCCGGCTACGCGGTCCTCTCCGGCGGTGACGCCGGTGGGGCCAAGGCCGCCAGAGTCGTGCTCTACACCGCCGCCGGGCTGGCGATCTGGGTCATGCTCACCGGGATCAGCGCCATCGTCGTCGGCCTGGAAGCCGGCCGGAAGAGCACCGCCTGGCTCGGGGGCCTCGGCGTGCTCGCGCTCGGCGTCGTCGTCACCGGCGCCTACGCCGTGTGGTTCTTCACGAAGCCGTCATAAGAAAAAGCCCGGCCCGCCGAAGCGGACCGGGCTTTTCCCGGGTGGATCAGAAGTCCATGCCACCCATGCCACCGGACGGGTCGGCGGGAGCGGCCGAAGCCTTCTCCGGCTTGTCCGCCACGACGGCCTCGGTGGTCAGGAACAGCGCCGCGATGGACGCGGCGTTCTGCAGCGCGGAGCGGGTGACCTTCGTCGGGTCCGGCACGCCGGCGGCGAGCAGGTCCTCGTAGACACCCGTGGCGGCGTTGAGGCCGTGACCCTGCGGCAGGCCCTTGACCTTCTCCACCACGACGCCGCCCTCGAGGCCGGCGTTGATCGCGATCTGCTTGAGCGGGGCCTCGACGGCCACCTTGACGATGTTGGCGCCAGTGGCCTCGTCGCCCTCGAGCTTCAGGCCCGCGAACGCGGCTTCGGCGGCCTGGATCAGGGCCACGCCACCACCGGCGACGATGCCCTCTTCCACGGCGGCCTTCGCGTTGCGCACCGCGTCCTCGATGCGGTGCTTGCGCTCCTTGAGCTCGACCTCGGTCGCGGCACCGGCCTTGATGACGGCGACGCCGCCGGCCAGCTTCGCGAGCCGCTCCTGCAGCTTCTCGCGGTCGTAGTCCGAGTCCGAGTTCTCGATCTCGGCGCGGATCTGGTTGACGCGACCCTGGATCTGGTCGGCGTCGCCCGCACCCTCGACGATGGTCGTCTCGTCCTTGGTGATGACGGCCTTGCGGGCCTTGCCCAGCAGGGACAGGTCCGCGTTCTCCAGCTTGAGGCCGACGTCCTCGGAGATGACCTGGCCACCGGTCAGGATCGCGATGTCCTGCAGGATCGCCTTGCGGCGGTCACCGAAGCCCGGGGCCTTGACGGCGACGGACTTGAAGGTGCCGCGCATCTTGTTGACGATGAGGGTGGCCAGGGCCTCGCCCTCGACGTCCTCGGCGATGATCAGCAGCGGCTTGCCGGACTGGATGACCTTCTCCAGCAGCGGCAGCACGTCCTTGACGGTGGAGATCTTGGAGCCGAAGAGGAGGATGTACGGGTCCTCGAGCTCGGCTTCCTGACGCTCCGGGTCGGTCACGAAGTAACCGGAGATGTAGCCCTTGTCGAAGCGCATGCCCTCGGTGAGCTCGAGCTCGAGGCCGAAGGTGTTGCTCTCCTCGACGGTGACGACGCCTTCCTTGCCGACCTTGTCCAGCGCCTCGGCGATCAGCTCGCCGATGGTGCGGTCAGCGGCCGAGATCGAGGCGGTAGCAGCGATCTGCTCCTTGGTCTCGATCTGGACGGCGGCCTTGTGCAGCTGCTCGGTGACGGCCTCGACGGCCGCCTCGATGCCACGCTTGAGGGAGATGGGGTCGGCGCCGGCGGCGACGTTGCGCAGCCCCTCGCGGACGAGGGCCTGGGCGAGCACGGTGGCGGTGGTGGTGCCGTCACCCGCGACGTCGTCGGTCTTCTTGGCGACCTCCTTGACGAGCTCGGCCCCGATCTTCTCCCACGGGTCCTCGAGCTCGATCTCCTTGGCGATGGAGACACCGTCGTTGGTGATGGTCGGCGCGCCCCACTTCTTTTCGAGCACGACGTTCCGGCCCCGCGGGCCGAGGGTCACCTTGACGGCTTCGGCGAGGGTGTTCAAGCCGCGCTCGAGACCGCGGCGGGCGTCCTCGTCGAACGCGATCAGTTTGGCCATTGCGGTGTGGTCCTCCGGTATTGGGCGCAGCCGCCGCGCTGTCTTTCTGCAGCGGCGGCAGCAGGACTCTTCCTCGGCCAGGCTCGGTGCCCGCGACGGACGACTGGACCCGGGTGGGGGTTCAGCCTCACCGTCCCGACCTTTGGCACTCGACGGCGTCGAGTGCCAAGACCGTGTTTAGCACTCTCGGGGGGAGAGTGCAAGAAGCCCAGCTCAGCGTCGCTCGATCAGGAGCGCCTGGCAGTGGCACCGTCGGGTCGGTTCGGCGATGGAGATCACCGTCGAGGCGGGCCGCGGCGCGGGCCTCAGTGAAACACACAGTCCTGGCCCAGCGACTACCCCGCATGGTCGGTATGGAAGTCGTCGTCGCCCAGCTGGTCGCCCGCGCTCTGACTGTCGACTCCGAAGAGGGAAGCAGTCTCCCCTGGCTGTCGGCTCGGTCTCGGCTCAAGAAGCGTCTCCGGGAAGCGCTCGGGACGGCTCCCGAGGAGCCGCTGGGCGTGCTCGAATCGGTCATGGCGGAAGCGGATCTCAACGCTTTCGACGCCCGGAGATCGAGCTTGCGTTGGGGCCGGGCCTACTACCTCCTCGGTGTTCCGGCGGTGATTCTCGCGACCATCGCCGGGGCCACCGGACTCGCGACTGCGGCAGGGCGGGTCGCCGCCGCCGTCATAGCCCTGGTCTCAGCTGGACTCTCCGCCGCTGCCACCTTCCTCAACAGCCAGGAGCAGCGAAAGGCCAGCGGACGACTGTGCGCAGCCTGGCAAGAGCTGGCCGACGACGCGCGAATGGAGCTAATCCAGCGAGCGCAGGCGCTGAAGACGGGCACTCCTGGCGACGATGTGTTCGGGACGACCTACTGGGAGAAGGTCCTCGAACTCCACCGCAGGAAGGGTTACCTTCTCCGCGGCGATCTGGCCCCCGAGCAGATCACCACCGACCGCGCTCGCCCGGAGCCGCTCAGGAGCTCGGCTTGATGCTGATCGACGTCGGCGGCGCGTTCAGCGACGAGGGGCTGTTGCTCTGCGAGTCACCCGGCCCGACCGGGATGTTCGGCGCGGGAGTCTGGCTGCCACCACCGCTGCCGCTGTCGCCGAAGAGGAAGATCGCTCCCACGATCAAACCCGCCACGACCACCAGGCCGAGCACGAGGAAGATCCACTTCTTGCCGCCGCCGCTCTTCGGCTGCTCGAACGCGCCGGCGCCGCCCGCGGGCATCGGCGGGCGCAGCCGCATCGGGTCCTGGCCGTAGCCCGGCGGGGGCATGCCCGGCACGCCCTGCTGCTGCGGGTAGCCGTACCCCGGGGGCGGGCCCTGCGGCGGCATGCCCTGCGGCATCCCGGGCGGGCCCTGCGGAGCGCCCTGCTGGGGGTAGCCGTAGCCGGGCGGCGGGCCCTGGGGCGGCGGGCCACCCGGCCCGTGCGGCCCCTGCCCGTAACCGGGCTGCTGCTGTCCTCCGTACGGGTGCACGGGGGCCCCCTCTCCCTGCGGTGCGCTGTTCTGGTGCGGCCCCTGTTGTACCTGACCAGCACGCTGCGGCGCGGGGATTCCGCCCGAATGGGACCCCGGCGGGCCCGGTGGGGTGTCCGACGTCGCCAGCGGGCCGAGCGCGCGGCGCGCGGCCGCCACCATCTCGACGCAGCTGGGGTAGCGGTCGGCCGGGTTCTTGGCCATGCCGCGCCGGATCACCTCGTCGATCGACGGCGGCAGCGCGACGACGCGGGAGATCGACGGCGGCTCGCCGTTGAGGTGGCCCTTGATCACCGTCGGGACGTCACCCTTGAACGGCGGGCTGCCGGTGAGGCAGGCGTAGAGGACGCACGTCAGCGCGTACTGGTCGGTGCGCCCGTCCAGCGGCTCCCCGCGCAGGTGCTCGGGAGCCGCGTACGTCGGCGAGCCGAGGAAGTCGCCGCCGCGCGTCCGGTGGCCGGTCGCGCCGCGCCGGGTCAGCCCGAAGTCGGCGACGTACACGTGCTCGCGCGAGGTCTCCTTCTTCGTCACCAGCACGTTCGCCGGCTTGACGTCGAGGTGGACCAGACCGCGGTTGTGCAGGGTGTCGAGGGCGTCGGCGACCTGGTCGAGCATCGTCAGCGCACGCGCGGGCGCGATCGGGCCCCCGGAGATCAACCCGGCGAGATCGCCGCCGTCGACCATCCGCATGGCGATGTAGAGCATGCCGTCGAGTTCGCCGAAGTCGTACAGCGGCACGACGTTGGCGTGGTCGATCGCCGAGGTGTTGCGCGCCTCGTCGACGAACCGCTCGCGGAACTCGGCGTCGGTCCCGAGGTGGTCACCGATGACCTTCAGGGCCACCTTGCGGCCGAGCCGCACGTCCGTGGCCTTGTAGGTCACGCTCATGCCGCCCTTGCCGAGCACCCCGTCGATGCGGTAGTTGCCCAGCCGGCGACCGGTGAGGTCCCCCGACACATCGCCTGTCACGCCCGCAGCCTAACGCCCCTGGTTCGACGCCTGCCGGGGGTTCACCGATCAGCGGAGGAGCGTGTTACGAAACCTTTCGGACGTCGGCTGCCTGGCTACGACCGTCGCGGCCCGACTGCACTTCGAACTCGACGCGGTCGCCTTCGTCCAGAGTGCGGAATCCTTCGGACTGGATGGCCGAATAGTGGACGAACACGTCCGGCCCCTCCGTGGATTCGATGAACCCGTAGCCCTTTTCCGAGTTGAACCATTTGACGGTGCCGACAGCCACGGCGCCCTCCCTCAGCACAAAGGATCCGCTGGCCCGAGCGGAGGCCAGCGGCGGAAGTGCCAATCACGCTACCGGAATTATTGTCCGCGGCAATGGGCAATTCGTCCGAAGATCACGAACCCGAAAGGCGTCTGTTCCGCGCGTGCACGAGCACGGTACCCGGGCCCGCGAAGTCGAGCGCCAGCCCTTCGCCGGTGCGCAGCGACTGCGGCCCGCCCGGATCGAGCGCCCGCAACCGGCACTGGATGGTGTCCGGGTAGGCCAGCAGGTAGTCCGGCCGGACCGTGACCAGCTCGCCCTGGCCGAGCTCGAACGCGTCCACCGGGCCCGGTGCGGCCAGCACGAGCGGCCCGGTCCCGCTGTAGTGCTCGAGGAAACCCGAGTCGGCGCCGAAGAGCTGCTGCAGCGGCACCCACCCGGTGTCGTGCCGGACCGACGAAGGTCGCACCAGCACCGCGTCCCGGTGCACCGACCAGCCCGTGCCGCCGCCCACTTCGAGCGGGTAGACGTCGCCGGGGCGCAGCGGCGCGAAGTCGATCCAGCCACCGTCGGAGGGCGCGGTGTAGACCGCGACCGTGCTCTTGCCGGTCCGGACACCGCTGCGCGTCGCCGGCGTCTCGGTGACCCCGAACCGGCTGGCCAGCAGGGTTTCCGGCGCGGCACGCACGGCCTCGCCCGGGTCCAGCAGGACGCGGGCGACGCCGAAGACCGGTGTGTGCCTGGTCTGGACGCGCATCAGCGTGACGGGACGTGGGAGATGATCCAGCTGATCAGCGCGGACGGGTTGCGCGTCTGCGTCATGATCTGGCCGGGGCCGACGAAGTCGAAGACGAGCCCTTCACCGCTCTTCATCGACTGGATGATGCCCTGCGCCACCTTCCGGATCTGGTACTGCACGGTGTCGGCGTAGGCGACGACGTGCCCGGTGTCGATGGTCATCATCTCGCCCTGCTGCAGCGTGATGGTCTCGACCGCGCCGTAGCAGGAGACGAGCAGCTGGCCCTGACCGGTGGCGTGGGTCAGGAAGCCGCCCTCGCCGCCCATCAGGTTCTTCATCCCGCCCCACTTGGTCTCGGTCTGCACGCCGTGCGACGACGCGAGCCAGCAGCCGCGGGTGACGGCCCAGCCGGTGCGGCCGTCGAGGGTGATCACCTGGATGTCGCCGGGCAGGTTGGCCGCGACGTCGACCCAGCCGCCGTTCGGCGGGGCGGTGAAGGTGGAGATGAAGAAGGACTCGCCGGAGAGGAACGCGCGGCCGAGGCCCTTCATGATCCCGCCCTGCGCCTGCGACTGGACCTGCACGCCGTAGCTGGTGGCCATCATCGCGCCGGACTCGACCTGGCACGGCTCGCCGGGCGCCAGCATCAGCCGGGCGACGGCGAACGATGGCTGTTGACGGATTCCGACCTGCATGCGTGCTCCCCATCCGGCGTGCCTGTGACGGGGCAGAGTCTTGCACGCCCGCCCATGGCGGGGAGGATGGTCCGGTGATCTCCGTCGACGACTACCGCGACCGCGTCGCCGCGCTCCTCGGCACGGCCCCCGCGACCAGCTTGCCCCTCGCCGCCGCGGCCGGCCTCGTGCTGGCCGGAGACGTGCGCGCCGGCGTCTCGCTGCCGCCCTTCGACAACTCCGCGATGGACGGCTACGCGGTCCGCGCCGCCGACGTCGCCGAAGCCCCGGTGACGCTGCCGGTGGCCGACGACATCCCGGCGGGCCGGGTCGACATCCGGCCGCTGGAACCCGGCACCGCGCACCGGATCATGACCGGCGCGCCGCTGCCGCCGGGCGCGGACGCCGTCGTGATGGTCGAGGACACCGACGGCGGAACGGAGACCGTGACGATCTCGGCGTCCGCCCGCGAAGGCGCGCACATCCGGCACACCGGCGAGGACGTCGTCGAGGGCACCGTCGCCCTGCCCGCGGGCACCGTGCTCGGCCACTCCCAGCTGGGCCTCGCGGCCGCGGTCGGGCTGGCCGAGGTGCGGGTGCACCGGCCGCTGCGGGTGGTGGTCGCCTCGACCGGCACCGAGCTGATCGACGCGCCCGCCCCGCTGCGCCACGGCCAGATCTACGAGTCCAACAGCGTGATGCTCGCCGCGGCGATCCGCGGCCTCGGCTGCGAGGTCGAGGTCGTCCGCAGCGTCGTCGACGACGTCGAGGAGTTCCGGAAGGTCATCGAGCCGAAGCTGGCCGATGCCGACCTGCTGGTCACCTCCGGCGGGGTCAGCGCGGGCGCGTACGAAGTGGTGAAGGACGCGCTGACCGGCCAGGGTGTCGAGTTCGCGAAGATCGCCATGCAGCCGGGCGGCCCGCAGGGCAGCGGGCGCTGGCACGGCGTGCCGGTGGTGGCGCTGCCCGGCAACCCGGTCAGCGTGCTGGTGTCGTTCGAGGCGTTCCTGCGCCCGGCGCTGCTGACCGCCATGGGCCACACCGACGTCTCGCGACGGCGGGTGCGGGCCCGGCTGACCGAGGCGATGACCTCGCCCGCCGGGCGCCGCCAGTACCGCCGGGGCGTGTTCACCCCGTCCGACGGGGAGGTCACCGGGGTCGTCGGGCCGCGCGGCGGGCCGGGCTCGCACCTGCTGGCCGCGTTCACCCAGGCCAACTGCCTGATCGTGCTCCCGGAGGACGTCACGTCGGCAGCGGAAGGGGAAGAGGTGGACGTCCTGCTGCTCTGACCGGGAAGTCCCGCAGCTTCCGGTAGGGCGCGAGCAGCGGCAGCGACAGGATCGAAACCCCCGCGGCCACCCAGAGCGTCTCGCGGATGCCGATCGCCTCGCCCAGCACGCCGCCGAGGACACCGGCCAGCGGGATCGTCCCGTAGTTGACGATCGACATGCTGGAGTTGACCCGGCTGAACAGCTCGGGCGGGCAGTATTGCTGCCGGAACGTCGTGACCAGCACGTTGCCGGCGACGACACCGGCGCACACGCCGAACAGCGCGAGCACGTACGGGACCACGCCCCAGCCGGGCCCGCTCAGCGGCCCGAGCAGCAGCATCGGCGCCGCGACGACCTCGCAGAGCAGCCACGCGCGCACGGCGCCGAGGCGCGCGGCGAGCCGTCCGGCCGCGGCCGCGCCGAGGATCCCGCCGGACGCGCCCAGCGCCAGTACCAGCCCCACGAGCCCGGGCGCGGTGCCCAGCGTCCGCGACAGGAACACGACCTGGATGGCGCTGTAGCCGGTGAGCGCGAGGTTCGAGACGGCGCCGAAGGTGATCAGCGACCGCAGGTACCGGTCGCCCGCGACGAACCGGAGTCCCTCGGCGATCTGGCTGCGCAGCGGCGAGCGCTCGGCGGGGACGACGGTTTCGCGCGCCCGGATCGCCCGCACGCACAGGACCGAGACGCCGAAGCTGACCGCGTCCGCCAGGATGCCGCTGACCGGGCCGAACGCCTGTGCCAGCAGCCCGGCCAGGCCCGGCCCGGCGACCTGGGTCGCGGACTCGCTGCCCTGCAGCTTCGCGTTGCCTTCGAGCAGTTCGCCATCACCGACGAGCACCGGCAGGTAAGCGCGGTAGGCAAGGGTGAAGAACACCTTCGCGACTCCGCCGAGCAGGGCGGCGGCCAGGAGGTACGGCATGCTCAGCGCACCGAACGCGGCGACGACCGGGACGCTTCCGAAGACGGCCATCGACACCGTGTTGCAGAGCACCATGACGGGGCGCTTCGGCAGCCGGTCGACCCAGGCACCCACCGGCAGGCCGATCACCAGCCACGGCAGCCAGGCCACGGCCGTCAGCAAGGCGACCTGGAAGGTGCTCGCCTGCAGCGTGACCACCGCGACCAGCGGCAACGCCGTGGTCGCCACCATGCTGCCGAGCATGCTGGTGGTCTCGCCGGTCCAGAGCAGCCGGAAGTCCCTGTTCCCCCAGAGCCCCTTCACGGCTTGCCCAGCGACGCTCGCGCGGCGAAGAAGACCGGGCGGCGCTCGACGCCGTCGCCGGGTTCGGTGCGGTTTTCGAACTCGCTGATCAGCAGGAAGATCCGCTCGTTGAGCTCGTCGAGCTCCTCGCGCGACAGGCGCACCCACGTGTCGATGCTGAACGGCGCACCGCGCCACTCTTCGGGATAGGTCTCCCGGTTCGCGATCCATTCGCGGGCCACCGCCGTCTGGTGGTCGAGCACCAGGACCTCGGCCGCTTCGGCGACCGGGTCGCCGGGGAAGTCCGCCGCGGCCCAGCGCAGGGTCCTCGCGCTGCGCTTCCACCAGCGTTCCCGCTGGTCACGGGCCAGTTCCGGGGCCTCCTCGACCAGCTTCGCCGCGGCCAGCACCTTCATGTGGTGGCTGACGTTGCCGACCGCCTGCCCGGTCTTCGCGGCGAGCACCGACGCCGTGGCCGGGCCGTCGAGGTGGAGCAGTTCCAGGAGCCGGCGCCGCAGCTGGTGGGACATGGCGGCCAGCACCTTCGAATCCCGGATCTCCCGGATGTCGTCGCTCATGACGCACAAGAGTAGTTGTACAACAGCTGTTGTGCAATGGCGCTTGTACAACTGCTCCCGTAAACTCGGGCCATGGGTTTCGTCGCATGGGTGATCTTCGGCGCCATCGTCGGCTGGATCGCCAACCTGGTCGTCGGCGGGCGGGCGCGGCAGCGGCTGGGTTGCCTGGTCAGCGTGCTCGTCGGGGTCGTCGGCGCGGCCTTGGGCGGGCTGTTCTACCGGCTCGCGACCGGCCAGGCGAAGGCGTTCGACTTCGACTTCCCCAGCTTCGGCGTGGCCATCCTCGGCGCCGTCGTGCTGCTGGCGATCCTGCGGCTCGCGAGCGGCCTGGCCCGGCGTTCGGACGACCGTTGGTAACTATTGCCGTGGAGAACGGTGATCAAGAGGGCTTCGGCCGCTAAACTGCGTCCTCACGCGCATCTCCCGGTGGCCGGGTGCGTGCGCCGTCGGGGGGCGGATGCACCCGGCCCCGGTTTTCCCCCTTTCCCGCCTTCCTCGCCTCGATGACGACGTCGACCGCGCGCACCGCGTCGACGAGCGAAGGCACGGGCACCTCGTCGATCTCCCGGCGCCACGCACCCAGCAGCTCGCGAAGCCGGGTTTCGGCGGGATCGCGGCGGTCGTCCATCGGTCCTCACAGGTCAGGCGGGGCAGCGCCCCGAACGGCGGCAACTACTTAGAGTCATCGGTGAAATCGACCTTCCGTTACGACCGGACGATCATTCCCACCCGCCGCGGTGACCCCCTCCCGGAGGAGTCCGGCCAGGGGGCTCGGACACGCTCACCTGGGGCAGCGGTACCGTGAGGCCCGCCGTACGCGGCCGCCGGAGCCCGGCGCCCATCCGTTCTTCCGACACGAAACCAGGGGACCCGACCATGAGCGGCACCCGGCCGGAGCCCGCCGGCAACCCCGTCGCGCACGCCCTCCAGCTCGCCCGCGAAACGCTGCCGCCGATGCACCCCGCCGGCCGCCCGTTCGTGGCAGGCGGCATCGCCGCGACCCTGCTCGCCCGCCGGTTCTCCAAGCGCCTCGGCGTCGTCGGTGCGCTGGCGACCGTGGCGACGGCCGCGTTCTTCCGCGAGCCGAAGCGGGTCCCGCCGCCGCGTGACGGCGTCGCGCTCGCCTCCGCCGACGGCCTGGTGTCCCTGATCGAGGAAGCCGTGCCGCCCGCCGAGCTCGGCCTGCCCGCCGAGCCGCGGATGCGCGTCTCGGTGTTCCTCTCGGTGTTCGACGTGCACGTCCAGCGCGTGCCGGCGAACGGCGTGATCGAGCGGGTCGCCTACCGGCCCGGCAAGTTCCTGTCCGCGGACCTGGACAAGGCCAGCGACGACAACGAACGCAACTCCGTGCTGATGCGCACCGAAGACGGCCACGAGCTCGTCGTCGTGCAGATCGCCGGCCTGGTCGCGCGCCGCATCCTCTGCGAGATCCGCGAGGGCGACAAGGTCGCCGCCGCGTCGACCTACGGCATCATCCGGTTCGGCTCGCGGGTCGACCTCTACCTCCCGCCGGGCTCGACCGTGCTGGTCAGCAAGGGTCAGCGCACGGTCGGCGGCGAGACGGTCATCGCCGAGCTCCCCGCCACGCCTTCGAAGGGCTGATCGATGGTCCGCGTGACCACCCCGGGTGTCCGGCTGCTGCCGAACGCCATCACCGTGCTGGCGCTGTGCGCCGGCCTGTCGGCCGTGCAGTTCGCGCTGACGAAGAACTACGCGATGGCGATCGCCTCGATCGGCATCGCTGCGGTGCTCGACAGCCTGGACGGCCGGATCGCGCGGCTGCTGGACGCGACGTCGAAGATGGGCGCGGAGCTGGACTCCCTGTCCGACGGCATCTCCTTCGGCGTCGCGCCGGCGCTGGTGATCTACGTGTGGCAGACGGGCGCGGACCGGATCGGCTGGGTGGCGTCGCTGATCTTCGCCGTCTGCATGATCCTGCGGCTGGCCCGGTTCAACACGCTGCTCGACGACACCGAGCAGCCGCCGTACGCGAGCGAGTTCTTCGTCGGCGTCCCGGCGCCGGCGGGCGGCCTGCTGGGGATGCTGCCGCTGGTGGCGTACCTTCAGTGGGGCGAGGGCTGGTGGTCTTCGCAGTACGTCGTGTGGGCGTGGACGGTCGCCATCGCGGCCCTGCTGATCAGCCGCATCCCGACGCTGTCGCTGAAGACGGTGAAGGCGCCGCCGAGGGCGATCGCGCCCCTGCTGCTGGGTGTGGCGTTGCTGGCCGCGGCGATCATCCAGTTCCCGCTGGTCGCGCTGCTGGTGGCGATGGTCCTGTACCTGGCGCACATCCCGTATTCCGTCTACCGGCACCGCTGGCTGGCGGCCCACCCGGAGGCCTGGACGGTCCCGCCGAGCGAGCGCCGCGCGATCCGCCGGGCCCGCTCCACCCGCCGCCTCGGCCTGCGCCGCCCGCTGCGCCGCCGCGTCGCGGGAGCGGCGATCCGCGCGGTCCGCCTCCCCCGCGAGACGGTCCGTACCCCCCGCGTCACCTCCGAAAACGGCAACGGCCAGCGCCGCCGCTCCTGGCGCCGGATCGGCCTCCGCCGCAAGTAGCCGTGTCGCCCCTCCAATCACACGTGATGCCCCTCCAATCACACGTGATGCCCCTCCAATCACGCGAGATCGCTCCCCGATCACGCGAGTCACGCCTCCGATCACGCGAGACCCGGCCCGGGTCACGCGAGATCCGTCCCTGATCACGCCAACCGACCCTCCAGGTACGCGAACCGACCCTCCGGGTACGCGAGTTCGCCGTTCCGGTACGGCGATCGCCCGTGATCCGGCGGGCTTCACCCGTGATCCGAGCGGCATCACGTGTGATTGGAGGGGCATCACGCGTGATCGGGAGGTCGACACAGGGGTGTGCGGAGGCGGCGGATCGCTAGGGTGAACGGCGTGAGCCACCCGCAGATCACGCTGACCGTCCGGCACACCCCGTCCGCGCTGGACACTCGCCGCGGCGTCGTCCGGCTGCATCCCGAAGTCCTCGACGCGCTGGGCCTGCGGGCCTGGGACGCCGTCCACCTCACCGGGGCGCGGGTCAGCGCCGCGCTCGCCGCGCCCGCCGACGAGGCCGGGGTGCCCGGGGTGGTGCTCACCGACGACGTCACCATGTCGAACCTCGGCGTCACCGAGGGCTCGGAGGTCGTCGTCGCGCCCGCGGACGTCGCGGCCGCCAAGACCGTGACCGTCGCCGGGTCGCGGCTGGCCAGCGTCTCGGTCAGCCCGCACATGCTGCGGCTCGCGCTGATCGGCAAGGTGCTCACCGTCGGCGACGCCGTTTCGCTCCTGCCGCAGGACCTCGCGCCGACGCCGGGTTCGGACCCGGCCGGCCTGCGCGGGCAGCTCTCGCGGGCCATCGGCGCGACCTGGACGAACGAGCTGCTCACCGTCACGGCCACCGAGCCGGCGGGCACCGTGGCCGTCGGACCGTCCACTGTGGTCACCTGGCGGGACGGCGCCCGGCCGGGCACCGCCGAGCCCGCCGCGCCCCGGACCGCGACCGCGCTGGTCCGCTCCTCCGCCGTCACCGCGGCCGAGGAGTGGATCGACGCCGAGATCGTCGAGGACGAGGTCGTGGCCACGGCCGAAGAGCCCGTGGTTCCGCTCGCCGACCTGGTCGGCGCCGAGAGCGCCGCGCGCAAGCTCGGCGAGTGGTTCGACCTGGCCTTCCACCGCCCCGAGCTGCTGGCCCGCCTCGGCGCGCCCGCCCACCTCGGCGTCCTGCTGTCGGGCCCCGAAGGCGTCGGCAAGGCGACGCTCGTGCGGTCGGTGGCCCACGAAGCCGAGATCACGGTCATCCCGCTGGCCGCGCCGAACCTCGCGGTGCTGGACCCGAACGTCGCGGTCGCGCGCCTGCGCGAGGCCATCCGCGACGCCGAAGGCCCGTCGGTCCTCCTGCTCACCGACGTCGACGCGCTGCTGCCCGCGACAACTCCCCCGCCGGTCGCCACGGTCGTGCTGGAGGAGCTGAGGACCGCCCTCAAGCGGGAGCGCTTCGCCGTCGTGGCGACGACGGCCCGCGCCGAGTCGGCCGACCCGCGGCTGCGTGCCGCCGACCTGCTGGACCGCGAGCTCGGCCTGGCCCTCCCGGACGCGAAAACCCGCCGCGAGCTGCTGAACGTCCTGCTCCGCGACGTCCCGCTCGACGCAGGCATCGACTGCGGCGTGCTCGCCGAGCGGACGCCGGGGTTCGTCGCGGCGGACTTGATCGCGCTGCGCCGGGACGCCGCGCTGCGGGCGGCGCTGCGCCAGCGTGACGCCGACGAGCCGCGCATCTCGCAGCAGGACCTGCTCGACGCGCTGGCCACCGTCCGGCCGGTCTCGCTGTCCACTTCGGACAACCTGGCCACCGGCGGGCTCACCCTGGACGACGTCGGCAACATGGTCGACGTCAAGCAGTCCCTGACCGAAACCGTGCTCTGGCCGCTGCGGTACCCGGACTCGTTCGCCCGGCTCGGCGTCGAACCGCCGCGCGGGGTGCTGCTGTACGGGCCGCCCGGCGGCGGCAAGACGTTCCTCGTCCGGGCGCTGGCCGGCACCGGCGCGCTGAACGTCTTCGCGGTCAAGGGCGCCGAGCTGATGGACAAGTGGGTCGGCGAGTCCGAACGCGCGGTGCGCGAGCTGTTCCGCCGGGCCGCGGAGGCCGCGCCCGCGCTGATCTTCCTGGACGAGATCGACGCGCTGGCCCCGCGCCGCGGCCAGTCGTCCGACTCCGGTGTCGCCGACCGCGTGGTCGCGGCCCTGCTCACCGAGCTCGACGGCGTCGAGCCGATGCGCGAGGTGGTCGTGCTGGGTGCGACGAACCGGCCCGAGCTGGTCGACCCGGCGCTGCTGCGGCCCGGACGGCTCGAGCGCCGCGTCTACGTGCCACCGCCGGACGCCGAGGCCCGCGCGGCGATCCTCGCGGCCAGCTCGAAGAACACCCCGCTGGCCGACGACGTCGACCTCGAAGCGGTGGCGTCCACTCTGGACGGTTACTCGGCGGCCGACTGCGCGGCCCTGATCCGCGAAGCGGCGCTGACGGCCATGCGCGAGTCACTGGAAGCCCGCGAGGTCACCGCGGCGCACCTGGAGACGGCCCGGAAGACGGTCCGGCCGAGCCTCGACCCGGCCCAGCTGGCCGCGCTGGAGGCCTACGCGAAGACCCAGACCGGAGATTGAGCACGGAACTGGCGTGATCAGACCCGGATCCCGCGTGATCGAGGCCGGAACTCGAGAGTTCCGGCCTCGATCACGCGGGTTACGTGCTCAAGCACGCGAGTTACGGCTCAGCTGCCCTTGTGGCCCGACTCGTATTCCTTCGTCACGATGACGATCACGCCGGGGGTCGCGGCCTGGATGCCTTCGAAGCGGGGCTCGGCCTTGATGCCGAACTCCTGCGCGAGCTGCTTGGCCGCGGCTTCCTCGTCGGTGCCCGGGCGGTAGTAGGCCGTCGTCGTCGGGATGATGCCCTGCGAGTAGTTGCCGACCTCGTTGACGTTCCAGCCGCTGCCGCGGAAGTCGTCCGCGGCCCGGTCCGCCAGGCCCTTGATCGTCGAGTTGTTCAGCACCCGAACGGTCACCCACTTGTTGGACGCCTGCTGGTCACCACCCGGCTGGCCGGGCTGACCGGGGCCGGCCGAAGTCGGCTGGCCGGGTGCCGGAGCCGAGGTCGACGGCGGCGTGGGCGACGACGGACTCGCCGAGGACGAAGACGTCGACGAAGAGGAAGCCGACGACGAGGTCGACGGCGGCACCGAGGACGAGCCCGGCGACGTCGGCGTGCCGCTCGGCCCGGCCTCGTTCGACCCGTCACCCCCGCCCAGCGCGGTGATCCCGCCGATGACGGCGGCGATGATCGCCACGCCGACCAGTGCGACGCCCGCGGCCTTCATCGGCCGGGACATTCCGGAAAACACACTCATTTCAGCTCGATCCCCAGTCGCCGGGCGCCTCGCTTGCGCTGGCGGGCGGCGCGGGTCTTGCGCAGCCGCTTCACCAGCATCGGGTCGGCTTCGATCGCCTCCGGCTTCTCCAGCAGCTTGTTGAGCAGCTGGTAGTAGCGCGTCGCAGACAGGTCGAAGCGTTCGCGGATGGCGTTCTCCTTCGCCCCGGCGTGCCGCCACCACTGGCGCTCGAAGGCGAGGATCTCGACCTCGCGTTCGGTCAGGCCGGGCACGGGCTTCGGCGGCGACGGCTGCGGCTCAGCCATCGACTCCGCGGCGTCCATCCGAGTCCCTCTCAATCGGGCGTCATGGCGAATCAGACCTAGCTCTTCCGCGGGCGCCATTCAACCACGGAAGCACGCACCGACGTGGGCATCGACCCCGGCGCGTCACGGTCTGATGCAGGTCTACCAGAGGGGTCCGACTAAACTGGCTCGCCGTGACCATCCACCCCATCGTGATCGCCGGCGAACCCGTGCTGCACCAGCCGACTCGGGAGATCACCGAGTTCGACGAGAAGCTGCGCACGCTCGTGGACGACATGTTCGAGACGATGTACGCCGCCGAGGGCGTCGGCCTCGCGGCCAACCAGATCGGCCTCGACCTGCGGGTGTTCGTCTACGACTGCCCGGACGACGAAGGCGTGCGCCACAAGGGCGTCGTCGTCAACCCGAAGCTCGAGACGTCGGAGATCCCGGAGACCATGCCGGACCCGGACGACGACTGGGAGGGCTGCCTCTCGGCACCCGGCGAGTCGTACCCGACGGGCCGCGCGAAGTGGGCGAAGGTGACCGGCGCCGACCTCGACGGCAACCCGATCGAGGTCGAGGGCACCGGCTACTTCGCGCGCTGCCTGCAGCACGAGACCGATCACCTGGACGGGTACCTCTACCTGGACCGCCTGGTCGGACGGCACGCGCGCGCGGCGAAGAAGATGCTCAAGCACAACAAGTGGGGCGTCCCCGGCAACTCGTGGCTGCCGCCCAAGACCCCCGAAGACGACGGCGCCGTCATCTGAAACCCACGAAGGGCCCCTCGCGCACGAGGGGCCCTTCGGCGTTTCAGCAGCCGAGGAAGTGGCAGCGGACGACGCGAGGCGTCTCCAGCACCGAACCGGCCTTGACGTCCCAGGCGAGCCGGACGTACTGGGCGTGCGTCCAGGCCAGCGGGGTCGCCGAGGTGTTCGGCGTGCCGGCCGGGAAGCCGGTCTGCCCGGACGGCGAGTTCTCGTCCCACACCTGCTCCGGCATGGTCTCCGCCGAGCTGCTCACCCGGCCGAGGTCACGCAGCCGCCGCGCGGCCGACGCCGGATCGCCGAGCGCCAGTTCGTACTCGCCGCGTTCGCCGGCGAGCAGCGGCCAGAGCCGGCCGAACGTGGTGCGGCTCTCCGCCGGGAACGTGTAGTCCCACGGCGAGCCGTCGGCCTGCTCGCCGTAGCCGTCCTTCGTGTAGCGGTGCCAGAACTGGCCGGTCGGCGTGGTGAACGCGATGTCGGAGTCGGTCACGCGCACGCTGTTGCGGACCACCGGGTCGTCGGCGCGGTAGACGCCGAGCCGGACCAGGTCGAGGAAGCCCGCGTCGGTGACCGCGCGCTGGTCCATCGTCACGCTCGAGTTGCCGAGGTTGTACGTCGTCCCGTTGTTCGCGTCGGCGTCCTTCGTGAGGCGGACGAAGTACGGGTCCTTCGACAGCGGCCCGTTCGTGGTGATCGTCTGCTTCGGCAGGTCGGCCTTCATCTTGTCGGCCGCGGCGAGGTACCGGGCGGCGTCCGCCGCGGCGCCGTTGTGCTGGGCCAGGTCGGCGGCGCAGACGAGCCCGGCGATCACCGAGGCGATGGTCGACGGGGACCAGCCGTCCTGCTCCTCCCAGCGCTCCTGCTGGGTGTACGGCGAGGGCTGCCCGTTCGGCCCGCGGTACCCGAGGATGAACTCGGCGGCCTTGCGGACGCCGGGCCACAGGTCGTTCCGGCCGAGCTGCTGGGCGAGCACGATCGGCAACGCGGTCTCGTCGAGCTGGATCGACGTCCAGTACGGGACGCCGTCGACCCGGCTGTTCTGCGGCAGGTGCCCGTCGGGCTGCTGCTGCGTGCCGAACATGTAGGTCACCGCGCGGTTCGCCGCGGCCGTGTCGCCGCCGGCGGCCAGGCCGGTGGCGATCTGGTAGAGGTCACGGGGCCAGACGAGGTGGTAGGTGCCCGACGGCGACCACTCCGGGTCGTTGTTCCCGAACCGCCACGGCATGCTCGGCGACGCGATGAAGGCACCCGGGTGGTGCTTGTCCTCGCTCGCGGCGAGCGTGAGCATCGACGCCTTGTACAGGTCGCGCTCGGCGTCGGTCTTCAGCGACGACGGCGGCTTGCCGACCCCGCGCAGGTACTGCTCCCACCCGCGGTCGTACGCGCGCGTGATGTCGCGGAAGCCGCGCCGCTGCGACGCCTGCGCGCTCTTGAGCGCGTCGGCCGCCTTCGCGCCCATGCCGAGGGCGACGGTGACGTGCCGGTTGCGCAGGCCGTCGGCGTTCGTCTGCCCGGTCAGCACGACGTTGCCCTTGGCCGCTGTGTCGTACTGGGCCAGCTGGAAGGTCTTGGCGAGCTGGGTGTTCCCGTCGGACGCGCCCGCGTAGCCGACGCTGGTCTTCGTGAACGCGGGCTTGGCGGTGAGCGCGGCGGCGTTGGCCGCGTCCTGCGCGGTGACGGCGTCACGGGCGCGGGCGGCCGAGTCGTCGGAGCCGTCGTTGGTCAGGTCCGGGTCGGCGACCGCGTAGAGCTGGTAGGGCCGTCCGGTCAGCGACTGGAAGTCGACGTCCACCAGCACGGTCGTGGCGGCGGGATCGGTGACGTAGGTCTTGCGGAGGCGCCAGCGGTGCTGGTCGTCGGTGATCGTCTGCTCGTAGGTCAGGCTGTCGTCATCGGTCCGCCGCACCTGCTGCGACTTCGCCGAGTAGTCGGTGACGGCGAAGCTCCGGCCGTCGGTGACGACGAAGTCCATCGACCGGACACTCGGTGTCGACAGGTCCGGGTAGTAGACCTCGGACAGCTGCCCGCCCTGGAGGGTGAACCAGACGTTGCTGGACCGGTCGTGGGCGGTCCCGAAGCCGGTCTTGTTCGCGGGCAGCCAGCTGGGATGGGTCCCCGGGGCGCCGGGAGCCTCGCCCTGAGCCGCCGCGGTCCCCGGGATCAGGCCGGTGACCAGCAGCCCGGCGAGGGCGCCGAACATGAGTTTTCGCATATCAACCCCACAGAAGATCGCTTCTGCACCGTTACAGAAGCGACTTGGGAGTCTGCCGCCGATCCTTCACCGGCGCATGGTCCGATCCGGTGAACCACTGACCGTCACTGGTCCGGTGAACCGGTTCACGGACAGCGAACGGACTTCCCGCCCGAGCGGGCGCAGACTTGTCTTATCTGCAACGGTGTAATCGAGGTGCCCTCATGGAAGACGCGATGGACGCCTACTCGCGCGCGGTCAGCACCGTCGCCGCGACCGTCACCCCGCACGTCGCCGGGGTGCAGCTCGCGCGGGGCAGCGGCTCGGCCGTCGTCTTCGCCGACGACGGCCACCTGCTCACCAACGCCCACGTCGTCAGCGACCACCGGAAGGGCGTCGCCACCTTCGCCGACGGCCGCGAAGTGCCCTTCGACGTCGTCGGCGCCGACCCGCTGTCCGACCTCGCCGTGCTGCGCGCCCGGGGCGAGACACCGGCGGCGGCCCGGCTGGGCGACGCCGACCGGCTCGTCGTCGGGCAGCTCGTGGTCGCGGTCGGGAACCCGCTCGGCTTCTCGGGGACCGTCACCGCCGGGGTCGTCAGCGCGCTCGGGCGGGCGCTGCCGGTGCGGCAGGGGCGCGCCACCCGCGTGATCGAGGACGTGATCCAGACCGACGCCGCGCTCAACCCCGGCAACTCCGGCGGCGCGCTCGCCGACTCCGCCGGGCGGGTCGTCGGCGTCAACACCGCGGTCGCCGGCGTCGGGCTCGGGCTGGCCGTGCCGATCAACGCGACCACGCGGCGGATCATCGACACGCTCGTGGTCGAGGGGCGGGTGCGGCGGGCGTACCTCGGTGTCGTCGGCGTTCCCGCGCCGCTGCCGGACGACGTCGCCGAACGCACCGGGCAGAGCGCCGGGCTCCGGGTGCGCGAAGTCGTCGCGGGCGGGCCCGCGGACCGGGCCGGCCTGCGCGCGGGGGACCTCGTGCTGACCGTCGGCCGCACGCGCGTCTCGGACGCGCAGGGCATCCAGCGGCAGCTGTTCGCGGAAGTGATCGGCACCGCACTGCCGATCACCGTGCTGCGCAACGGCGCCATGGTCGACGTCTACGCCACACCGGCAGAGTTGGTCGGGTGACTTGAGTATCGCGCCCCGGCGTGGCATGGTCGGTGGCACAACACCAACGCGGGAGCTCGCGCCATGGCGGGCTGAGAGGGTGACTTGCGTTTCGCAGGCGTCACCGACCGCATGAACCTGACCGGGTAATGCCGGCGTAGGGAGTGAAAGTCGTTGACGACGCTGGAGAATTCTGCTGCCGTTTCGGTGACGACCGGGCCGATCACCGGCTCGCGCAAGGTGTACCACCAGACCGAATCCGGACTGCGGGTTCCGGCCCGCCGGATCGATCTGTCCAACGGTGAACACTTCGACGTCTACGACACTTCGGGCCCGTACACCGATCCCGAAGCTTCGATCGACGTCCACAGTGGACTGCACCGGCTGCGGGCAGGCTGGGCCGACGGCCGCGAGCACAACACGCAGCTCGGCTGGGCCAAGCAGGGCGTCATCACCCGCGAAATGGAGTACGTCGCGGCGCGCGAACGGGTTTCGCCCGAGTTCGTCCGCGACGAGGTCGCCCGCGGCCGCGCGGTGATCCCGGTCAACCGCAGGCACCCCGAGTCCGAGCCGATGATCATCGGGAAGAACTTCCTGGTGAAGATCAACGCCAACATGGGCAACTCGGCCGTCTGGTCGTCGGTCGAGGAAGAGGTCGACAAGATGGTCTGGGCGACCCGCTGGGGCGCCGACACAATCATGGACCTCTCCACCGGCAAGCGGATCCACGAGACGCGCGAGTGGATCATCCGCAACTCGCCGGTCCCGGTCGGCACCGTGCCGATCTACCAGGCGCTGGAAAAGGTCAACGGGGAGCCGGAAAAGCTGTCGTGGGAGGTGTACCGCGACACGATCGTCGAGCAGTGCGAGCAGGGTGTCGACTACGTCACCGTGCACGCCGGCGTGCTGCTGCGGTACATCCCGCTGACCGCGCGGCGCGTCACCGGGATCGTCAGCCGCGGCGGTTCGATCATGGCCGCGTGGTGCCTCGCGCACCACCAGGAGTCCTTTTTGTACACGCACTTCGAGGAGCTCTGCGAGATCCTGCGGCAGTACGACGTCACGTTCTCCTTGGGTGACGGCCTGCGCCCGGGGTCCATTGCGGACGCCAACGACCGCGCCCAGTTCGCCGAGCTGGAGACCCTGGGCGAGCTGACGCACATCGCGCGTTCGCACGACGTCCAGGTGATGATCGAGGGCCCCGGCCACGTGCCGATGCACAAGATCAAGGAGAACGTCGAGCTCGAGGAAAAGCTCTGCGGCGAGGCGCCGTTCTACACCCTCGGTCCACTTGCGACGGACATCGCCCCGGCCTACGACCACATCACGTCGGCCATCGGCGCGGCCCAGATCGGCTGGTACGGCACGGCGATGCTGTGTTACGTGACGCCGAAGGAGCACCTCGGCCTGCCCAACCGCGACGACGTGAAGACCGGCGTGATCACGTACAAGATCGCGGCGCACGCGGCGGACCTGGCCAAGGGGCACAAGTACGCGCAGGAGTGGGACGACGAGCTGTCTAAGGCGCGCTTCGAGTTCCGCTGGAACGACCAGTTCAACCTGTCGCTCGACCCGGACACCGCGCGTTCGTTCCACGACGAGACGCTGCCCGCCGAGCCGGCCAAGACCGCGCACTTCTGCTCGATGTGCGGCCCGAAGTTCTGCTCGATGCGGATCACGCAGGACGTCCGCAAGTACGCCGAGGAGCACGGCCTGTCCACAGTGGAGGCCATCGAGGCCGGCATGGCGTCGAAGTCGGCCGAGTTCACCGAGTCCGGCGGGCAGGTCTACCTGCCGGTGGTGCAGCCGTGACACCGAGGACCGCCCTCACCATCGCCGGCTCGGATTCCGGCGGTGGTGCGGGCGTCCAGGCGGATCTCAGGACGTTCTTCGCGCACGGGGTGCACGGGCTGGTCGCACTGACCGCGGTCACCGTGCAGAACTCGCTGGGCGTGCAGGGTTTCACCGAGATCCCGGCGGACGTGGTCTCGGCGCAGATCAAGGCGGTGGCGTCGGACATGGGCGTCGACGCGGCCAAGACGGGCATGCTGGCTTCCGCGGAGATCATCCGCGCGGTGGCGAAGACCCTCGACGAGGTCGAGGTCGGCCCGTTCGTGGTCGACCCGGTCGCGGCCTCGATGACGGGTGATCCGCTGCTGCGCGAGGACGCCCTGGAGGCGATCCGCACGGAGCTGTTCCCGCGAGCGACGCTGATCACGCCGAACCTGGACGAAGTCCGGTTGCTGACGGGCGTTTCGGTGGTCGACGCGGCTTCCCAGCGAGCCGCGGCCGAGGCCCTGCTGGAGTTCGGTTCCCAGTGGGTCCTGGTCAAGGGCGGCCACATGCAGGGTACGGCCGAGTGCGTGGACCTGCTGACGGACGGCCACGAGTACATCGCGCTGAGCGGCCCGCGGTACGAGACGGACAACACCCACGGCGGCGGCGACACGCTGGCCTCGGCGATCACGGCGTCGCTCGCGAAGGGCGCTTCGGTCCCGGACGCCGTGGCGGCCGGGAAGAAGTTCATCGAGCGGTGCGTCGCGGAGGCTTACCCGCTGGGTGCGGGCGTGGGCCCGGTCTCCCCGTTCTGGGTGCTGGAGCGCTGAGGCACCGGCCGGTACTCCACACTGATCACTTCGATCTCGGAGCCGCGGAGGAGCACGCGGTCGTAGGCCGCGGGCAGCGGGGTGAGCGAGCTGTCGCCATCGGGCTTGACCGCCAGCGGCTTGGTCAGCAGGAGCTCGCGGTCGGCCGCCGCCAGGTCGGCGGTGAAGTTCTCGACCTGCCCGGTGTACACGAGGCCACTGGTCAGCCGCACGCGGACGAACACGGCGTGCCCGGCGGGCACGCCGTCGCGGAACGCCATCCCCCACGCGCTGACCTTCCGGAACGCCTCGCCGGTCCGCCGGGCGAGGAGCTTGTGCAACCCGAACGCGAGCAGGTGCGAGACGACGGTCGCCGCCACGATCGTCAGGATCACCTGCCCGTAGTGGTCGGCCAGGTAGGTGTTGCCGCCGAGGAGCATCGCCCGGGGATCGAAGAACAACCGGGGGAACAGCCACCGCACGCCCAGCAGCAGGACGAGGGTCACCAAGGTGAACCCCAGGCTGCCGAGCGCCACCCGGCCGAACTCGCGGAACGCGGACTCCGCGGCCTCGACCCGGCGCCGAGCCCCGAGCAGGTCGAAGAACAGGCCCGGCGCGACGACGATCAGGAACAGGACGACGGCGAGCCAGGTGCCGGGGATCATCCGGGGTAGTCGGGCGGGTTGCGGTCGTCGTCCGCGCCGGCGGGGCCGGGTGGGGCGTCGGGATCGGGCTCCCGGTCGGCCCGCTTGAGCAACTCCCGGAGCACGACGCGCGGGGTGGCGAGAACCCCGTTGAGCGCGGCCAACACGTTCTCGAGCACCACGACCACCTCCAGGTTGCCGACGGGGCACCCGGTGAGTCGCCGCGACCGGGCGGCCCGTTTCAGCGGACCGGCTGCAGCTCCCGGCCGTCGTACTCCTCGCGGGCCGAGCGAATCCGCCCGAAGTTCGCCTGTGACCAGTTGCTCAGCGCTATCAGGTGCGCCCCGACCTCCGCGCCCATCTCCGTCAGTGCGTACTCCACCGTCGGCGGCGTTGTCGGGTACACCGTCCTCGTCACGAAGCCGTCGCGCTCCAGCTGGCGGAGGTTCTGGGTCAGCATCTTCTGGCTGATTCCGTCCACCGCGCGGCGCAGCTCGCCGAAGCGGTGCGGGCCGCGGGCCAGTGCGCCCAGGACCAACGCCGTCCACTTGTTGGCCAGCAGGTCCAGCACGTCCCGGCACGGGCAGTTGCGGAGGTACACGTCCCAGGGTCCGCCCTGGTCACAGGTGGTATCCATCAGGTACCTACTGTACCAACTAGTGCCTTCTGGCGAAAAGTGACCAAGGACCTGAGGATGGGGGTGCACCCGAACAGAAGGAGAAAGACCGATGCGCATCGTGACCCAGCAGGCACTCGGCGGGCCGGAGGTGCTCCGCGTCACCGAGGCACCGCGCCCCGAACCCGGGCCGACCGAGGTCCTGGTGCGGGTGAAGGCCGCCGGGATCAACCCCGTCGACTGGAAGGTGCGGCGGGGCGGTGGGTTCCTCGGCGAGCCGCCGTTCACCGTCGGCTGGGACGTGGCCGGCGTCGTGGAACAGGCCGGCTTCGGCGCGACCGGCGTCCAGGAGGGCGACGAAGTACTCGGCATGCCGTGGTTCCCGCGGCCGGCCAGCGCCTACGCCGAGTACGTCACCGCGCCTTCGCGGCACTTCGTGCGCAAGCCGGCCGGGCTGTCGTTCGCCGAGGCCGCCGCGCTGCCGCTGGCCGGGCTGACCGCATGGCAGGGCCTGATCGACGTCGCCGGTGTCCACAAGGGACAGCGGGTGTTCGTCGACGCCGCCGCGGGCGGGGTCGGGCACCTCGCCGTGCAGATCGCCAAGGCGCGCGAGGCGCACGTCATCGGCACCGCCAGCGCGAAGAAGCACGATTTCCTGCGCGAACTCGGTGTCGACGAACCGATCGACTACCACGACGAAACCGCCACCACGTCCGATGTGGACGTCTACTTCGGACTCGTCGGCGAGGAGAGCGACCTGCGCTGGCTGCCCGCGGTCAAGGAGGGCGGCCTGCTGATCGGCGTGCCGAGCGGGGTCGGTGACCGCGTGGAAAAGGCCGCCGCGGAAAGGAAAGTGCGGACGAAACGGATCCTCGTCGAACCCGACCGCGGCGGGCTGACCGGCCTCGTCGAACTGATCGAGGCCGGCCAGCTGAAGGTCCACGTCGAACGGACGTTCCCGCTGGAAGCCGCCGCCGAGGCGCACGAGCTGGGCGAATCCGGCCGGGTGTCCGGCAAGCTCGTGCTGACCGTCTAACCGCGCGCGAGCACCTGGGGCAGCACCGTCGTGAGCCCGGTCCAGTCCGCGGTGACCACCGACGCGTGCTGCTTCGCCAGGTCGGCGACGCGCTGGTTGGCCTGGTCGACCGTCGGGTTGTGGGCGTCGATGGCCGGCGCGACGTTCTGCCCGTCGGTCATCACCACGTAGTAGTGGTTGGCGTCGTACCACCACGGCCCGGTCTGCGTCACCCACGCGTTCGCGTCGCCGTCGAACACCACGAACCACGGCTTGAGGTCGGCGGTGTACTTGTCCCGCGGGTCACCGCCGGCCGCGCCGTGCACGGTCGGGAAGATGTTCGCGTCGCCGAGCTTGCCAGCGTTCTTGAGCCCGAGCAGGTAACGCGCGTACTCGACGTCCGTGTGAAGCGTGTCGGTCGGGTTCCCCTCTTCAACCGTGCCCGGGATGATCTCGGTGATCACCCGGCCCCGCAACGCGTCCACCGACGGCCAGTTGTCCGCCTTGGCCGCGTCGTCAAGCGTCGCGTACCCACCGAGCAGCTCGGCCGGGCGGAAGGCGACGCTGCCGAGGTGCGACCGGAACGTGGCGTCCAGCTCGTCCGGGCCCATGCCGGTGTTGTCCGAGAAGCCGGTCTTCATCTCCAGCTTGAGCGTGATCGGCGTGTGCCCCGGGTGGGCGGCCAGCCAGATCCGGATGTCGTCGAGGCAGTACTCCAGGTTCTTGTTCTTCCCGCCCGAGTACAGCTGCGCCGCCGAAGTCGCCGCGACGCAGTTGTTGTTGTTCCCCAGCGGGTTCGAGTGGCTGACCTTCCACTCGTGGGTGAAGAAGTCCGGCCAGACGTCCAGCTCGATCAGCGACGAGCCGGCGTCGAGCGCCTGGGCCAGGTAGCCGTAGGCCGCCGGGTCGTAGGTGTTGTGCACGCCGATGGTCGTGACGTGGGACAGCTTGGGACTGTCGGCGTTGGCCGCGGTCGCCCCGGAGAGGGTCAGCGCCGCCGCGAGGAGTACCACCGAGAAGAGCTTCATCCAGGCTCCTTCGAACGTGAGTAACGTTCACAATGTCCCACCGTGGTTGACTGTTGATGAAGCAAAAGAGGCTGATTGGCCTAGACCAGAAGTCGGGAAACCACCATGACGACGAGCCTTCCGACCGCGTTGACGATCGCCGGGTCGGACTCCGGCGGCGCCGCCGGGCTCCAGGCGGACCTGCGCACGTTCCTGACCTGCGGCGTGCACGGCCTGGTCGCGGTCACCGCCGTCACCGTGCAGAACACCCTGGGCGTGCACGACCGCGCCGACCTGCCGCCGCACATCGTGGCCGGGCAGATCGAGGCGGTGGCGGCGGACATGGGCGTCGGCGCGGCGAAGACCGGGATGCTGGCCTCGGCCGAGATCATCCACGCCGTCGCGGCGGCGTGCGACAAGGCCGGAATCGGGCGGGACGAGAAGATCCCGTTCGTCGTCGACCCGGTGGCGGCGTCGATGCACGGCCACCCCCTGTTCGACGAGGCCGGGCTCCACGCCCTGCGCGACGAGCTGCTCCCGCGCGCGACCGTGCTGACGCCGAACCTCGACGAGGTCCGGCTGCTCACCGGGATGACGGTGACCGACCGCGAAGGCATGCACACCGCGGCGGTGGTGCTGCACCGGATGGGGCCGCGGTACGTCCTGGTCAAGAGCGGCCACCTGCAGGCCGACCCGGAGTGCGTGGACCTGCTCTTCGACGGCTCGACGTTTGTGGAGCTGCCGGGCAGGCGCTACTCGACGCCGCACACGCACGGCGCGGGCGACACGATGGCCTCGGCGCTCACCGCGGGCCTGGCCAAGGGCATGTCCGTGGTCGAAGCCGCGCGCTACGGCAAGTGGTTCGTCTCGCACGCGGTCGAGCACGCGTACCCGATGGGCGCGAAGGTCGGCCCGGTCTCCGCCTTCTGGCGGCTGGCTCCCGAGGAGCGCTGAGCACCCACCCGGCTACCATCCCTGCGTTTACTGATCCTTGACCAACGCGAGGGGCGGCCTTGACCGGACGCGAGCGGGTGGCGAAGGTCCTCGAGGGCCGCCGCTTCCAGAACTTCATCATCGCGGTGATCGTCTTCAACGCCGTCACCCTCGGCATGGAGACGTCGACGTCGCTCATGGACGGCTACGGTGGCCTGCTGCACGCCCTCGACCACATCGCGCTGGGCATCTTCGTCGCGGAGCTGCTGGCCAAGTTCTACGCCTACCGCGGCAGCTTCTTCCGCGACAACTGGAACGTCTTCGACCTGCTGGTGGTCGGCATCGCGGTGATCCCGGCGACCGGCCCGTTCGCCGTGCTGCGGTCGCTGCGCGTGCTCCGGGTGCTGCGGCTGATCTCGGTCGTGCCGTCGATGCGCAAGGTCGTCTCCGGGCTGCTCGCGGCGATCCCCGGCATGGCGTCGATCGCCGCGCTGCTCGCGCTGATCATCTTCGTGGCCGGGGTGATGGCGACGAAGCTGTTCGGCGCGATCGACCCCGGCGACTTCGGCGACCTCGGCACTTCGCTGTTCACCCTGTTCCAGGTGATGACCGGCGAAGCGTGGCCGGACATCGCGAAGACCATCATGGAACAGGCGCCGCTGGCCTGGATCTTCTTCGTCGTCTACATCCTGGTGTCCAGCTTCGCGGTGCTGAACCTGTTCATCGCCGTCGTGGTCAGCGGCATGGAGGACGAGCTGCGCCAAGACATCCGCGAAGAGGAGGCGAAGCAGGCCGAAGCGCAGGCCGCGGCGAACCAGGAGATCCTCGACGAGCTCCGCGCCCTGCGCGCGGAGCTGGCCGAACTGCGGCAGGAGAAAGCGGCTTAGTCGTCCGCGATCAGGGCTTCGAGCGCCGGCAGCGCCGCCAGCAGCGCTTCCCGGTGGTCCGGCGAGAGCCGGTCGAGGCGGCGGTTGAGTTCCTGGACCCGCGTCGACCGGACGCCGGACACCAGCCGCTCGCCCTCTTCGGTCGCCTTCGCCAGCCAGGCGCGGCGATCGACCGGGTCGGACTCACGGCTGACGTACCCCGCTTCGACAAGGGACGCGATGATCCGCGACATCGTCGCCGCGGCCACGCCCTCCTTGGCCGCGAGGTCACCGAGGCGCAGCTGGCCCGCGTGCACCAGCGTCGCCAGCGCCGAGATGGCGCCGTGGCCCGGGCCCGGCACGCCGGCCTGGCGCAGTGACCGGGACAGCCTGCCCACGGCGAGGTACAACCTGCCCGAGACGTCCTGGACCGATGTGCTCGTCACGGCTGGCTCCTTCTGCCCTCGCCCCGCCGCGGGTGCGCCGGAAAGTGCCGTCCACCTTACGGGTTCCAGGTCACGCTCCGCGTTAAGGCGCGGTGTTATACCGGGGCTCCGCCACCCGGAGCCCCCCAAAGCAGCAGTGGTTCACCGAGGTGGACTCGACGCTTGCGCCCAGAAGCGCTGCGGCACCCGGCCGGCCTCGCGGGCCAGCCGGCCGGCGACGACACCGGCGCGCATCGCCGCGGCCATCCGCTCCGGATCGGCCGCCCGGGTGACCGCCGTGGACAGCAGGACGGCGTCGCAGCCGAGCTCCATCGCCAGTGTCGCGTCCGAGGCCGTGCCGATTCCGGCGTCCAGGATCACCGGGACGCCCGCCCGCGACACGATCAGCTCGATGTTGTGCGGATTCCGGATCCCGAGGCCGGTGCCGATCGGCGCGCCCAGCGGCATCACCGCGGCGCAACCCGCCTCCTCCAGCCGCAGCGCGAGCACCGGGTCGTCGTTCGTGTAGACGAACACGGTGAACCCGTCGGCGACCAGGCGTTCGGCGGCGTCGAGGGTCTCGATCGGGTCCGGCAGCAGCGTCCGGTCGTCGGCGTGCACCTCGAGCTTGACCAGGTCGGTTTCCAGCGCCTCGCGCGCGAGCTGGGCGGTGAGCACGGCCTCGGCGGCCGTGCGGCAGCCCGCGGTGTTCGGCAGCAGCTCGATGCCGAGCCGCTTGAGGAGCTCAAGGACGCCCGAGCCGCCTTCGGCGTCGGCGCGGCGCATGGCGACCGTGGTCAGCTCGGTGCCGGACGCCACCAGCGCACGTTCCAGCACGGCGAGGTTGGCCGCGCCGCCGGTGCCGATGATCAGCCGGGACGTCAGCTTGGTCGCGCCGATGACCAGCGGTTCCACGTCCATTTTCAGCCTCCCTGGACCGCGGTGAGCACGTCGAGGACCGCCCCCTTGGGCACGGCGGTGGCCGCCCAGTCGGCGCGGCGGACGACCACGCCGTCGACCGCGACGGCGATGCCCGGCCGCGCCCCGCCGGTGCGGTCGAGGACGTCGGCGACGGTGGCTCCGTCCGGGAACTCCGTCCACTCGCCGTTGAGCTTGATCTCCATCACACGTGCTCCTTCTGGTGCAGGCGGGCGGGGGACGCGGCCGCGGTGCCCTCCGGCGGCTCGTCCCCGTCGAGCCAGGCGACCACGGCGTCCGCGGTCACCGGGGCCATCAGCAGGCCGTTGCGGTGGTGCCCGGTCGCGGCGAACACCCGGCCGTCCAAGGCACCGAGGTACGGCAGCGCGTCCCGGCTGCCTGCCCGCAGGCCGGCGGCGGTCTCGGTCAGCTCGTACTCGGTGATCGCGGGGAAGACGCGCTCGGCGCCTTCGAGCAGCTCGCGCACGCCGCGGGCGGTGACGGCCCGGTCGAACCCGGCCTCGTACTGGGTGGCGCCGAGGACGAGCTCGGCGTCACCGCGCGGGACGAGGTAGATCGGGCGGCCTTCGACGACGGCCCGGACGGTGTGCGTTGGCGGCGGCAGGCAGCCGCGACGGGGCTTGAGCCGGAGGATTTCGCCCTTGAGCGGGCGGACGGCGTCGGCGAGCAGCGGGTGCAGCCGCCCGGTCCAGGCGCCCGCGGCGAGCACGACGGCTTCGGCGTCCGGGAGCTCTTCGACGCGCTCCCGGACGAACCGGACTCGGTGTTCGACGCAGGCGGCGTAGAGGGCGTCGAGGAGTTTCCGGTTGTCCACGGCCAGGTCACCGGGCACGTGGAGTCCACTTCGGACGGATCCGAGACCGGGCTCGAGCCGCTTGGCCTCCCGGCCGGTGAGCCGCTCCGCCGCGCGGCCGAGCCCGTGCAGGTGACCGGCCAGGATGTCCAGGTGACCGGCGTCGGCGCTGTCGAAGGCGACGACGAGCGTGCCGTGCGCGGCCAAGCCGGGGTCGAAGCCCTCTTCGGCGAGGTCACGGGCGAAGCCGGGCCAGCGTTCGAGCGATTCTTCGCCGAGGCGGAGGACGTCCTCCTCGCCCGGCCAGGCCTCGGTGACCGGGGCGAGCATGCCCCCGGCCAGCCAGGACGCGCCGCCGCGGGCGGGTTCGGGGTCGTGGAGGGTGACGCTGCGGCCGGTGCGCGCGGCGCGCCACGCGGCGGCGAGGCCGATCACGCCGCCGCCCACCACTGCCAGGTTCGTCATGGAATCACGCTCCCTGCGCCGGCATGACCCGGATCAGGTTCCACGGTCGGAGCGGCAGCTCCCTCTCAGCCCGTGCCTCGGGCTCCCGTGCGGACACCTTCACCCTACTGCGCCGTTCGTCGATAATCCAACCGCGGGCGCGGCCGGATGGCTTTCGTGGCAACGGGCGCGCGACGCCTGCTTCGGTCGGCGCGGGGTACGGTCGCCGCTATGCCCGCCCTCTCCGGTGACAAGATCCGCGCCCGCCTCGACTCGGCGCGCCTGTACCTCTGCACGGACGCCCGCACGACCCACGGCGACCTGGCCGCCTTCGCCGACGCGGCCCTGGCCGGCGGGGTCGACATCATCCAGCTGCGCGACAAGACCGGTGCGCTGGAGGCGGCCGGCGAGATCGCGGCGCTGGAGGTGCTGGCGGAGGCGTGCGCCCGGCACGGCGCGCTGCTGTCGGTGAACGACCGCGCCGACGTGGCCTTGGCCGTCGGTGCCGACGTGCTCCACCTGGGCCAGGACGACATCCCGGTGCCGCTGGCCCGCCGGATCCTCGGCGACGACGTGGTGATCGGCCGCTCGACGCACTCGCTGGACCAGGCCCTCTCCGCGGCCGCGGAGCCGGGCGTCGACTACTTCTGCACGGGCCCGTGCTGGCCGACGCCGACGAAGCCGGGCCGCCCCGCGCCCGGCCTCGACCTGGTCCGCGACACGGCGGCGTGGGCACCGGACCGGCCGTGGTTCGCCATCGGCGGCATCGACGGCGACCGGCTGCCGTCGGTGCTGGAGGCCGGGGCGTCGCGGATCGTGGTGGTCCGGGCGATCACCGAAGCCGAGGACCCGGAGGCGGCGGCCCGCGAGCTGCGGGCGCGCCTGGCCTGAGTCACGGCGTCGGCGTCGTTGCGGCGGCGCCCTTGCTGGTCGGCGGGGTCGCCGTGGTCGACGGGACCTCGGTCGACGGCTGTTCCGTCGTCGTGCTCGGGGTGGTCGTCGGGGTCTCGGACGACGTCGCCGGCGCGGTCGAGGTCGGCGTCGTGGTCGTCTCCGTCGGGGACACCTGCGTGTCGTCCGTGCTGGTCGGCGAGGTGGTCGACGGCGTCTTGCCCTGGTGGCCGCCGGTGCCGCCGAGGATCCTGCCGATGCTCGAACCCGTTCCGCCGCCGATCTGGGTGCCGGTGGCCGACTCGAAGCCGACGATCGACAGGATCGCCACCGCGAACGCCGCCAGGCTGGTGCCGATGATCAACGGCCAGCGCAGCTTGCGCAGCCGCGACGGCTCGGGCTTCGCCAGCCGGACGGTCGGCTGGTCGGTGATCGGCACCTCCACAGGTGCCTCCGCCGGCGCCTCCGCCTGCCCGCGCCGCCGGATCCCCGACGTCGCCAGCTGGCGCGCCCGCAGCGCCGCCTCGCGGGTGCGCTCCAGCGAGCGCAGGTACAGCTCGCTGCCGACCGTCGACACCACGCTCGCCACGCCGGCCCCGATCACCGTGCCCGCGACACCCAGCGTCGAACCGAGCAACGCCGCCGTCACCGCCGCCAGCGCCGCTGCCAGCACCTGCGCGAGCCGCAGGCCCTTCTTCTCTTCCTTCTCCTCGGAAGCCGCTTCTTTCTCCTTGGTCATGATCCCGATTCAGGTAGTCCGTGTTCTCCCCTGTCCAACGTTTCAGGCGCGTGAGGCACTCCCCGCGTTGCCACGGCGTGAGGAGGACCACTCCGTCTGTCCATAATAGACACTCCGAACCGAAGGTTTTCTTGACATACTCGGCACATGGAAATGGTGACGATCTCTGACATCGAGGCCGCCGCGAAGCGCGTCGAGGATGTCGCCGTACGCACACCCCTGCTGCTCCAGACCTGGGATCCCCGCGGAACCCTGTGGCTCAAACCCGAAAACCTGCAACCGGTCGGGGCGTTCAAGGTGCGGGGCGCGTTCAACGCCATCGCGGGCCTCGACGACGCGGCCCGTGCCCGCGGCGTGATCGCCTACTCCAGCGGCAACCACGCGCAGGCAGTCGCGTACGCGGCGCAGCGGTACGGCGTGCCCGCGGTGATCGTCGTGCCCGATGTCACGCCGCGGATCAAGGTCGAGGCCACCCTGTCGTACGGCGCCGAGGTGATCGAGGTTCCGATCGGCGAACACGAGGGCAAAGCGCGCGAACTGGCCGCCGAACGCGGGCTGACCCTGGTCCCGCCGTTCGACGACGCGGCCATCATCGCCGGGCAGGGCACGGCGGGTCTGGAGATCGCCGAGGACCTGCCGGACGTCGACGTCGTCCTGGTGCCGGTCAGCGGCGGCGGGCTGGCGGCCGGCGTCGGCACCGCGATCCGGGCCCGCTGCCCGCGGGCCCGCGTGATCGGCGTCGAGCCCGCGCTGGCCGGGGACGCCGCCGACAGCCTCCAGCGGGGCGAGCTGGTCCGGTGGCCGCAGGCCGACCGCGCCCGCACGATCGCCGACGGCCTGCGTTCCCAGCCGTCCGAGCTGACCTTCGCCCACCTGCGGAAAGTCGTGGACCAGATGGTCACGGTCTCCGAAGACGAGATCCGCGAAGCCGTCCGCGTCCTCGCCCGCAAGGCCCGGCTGGTCGCCGAGCCCAGCGGCGCGGTGACGACGGCGGCGTACCTGTTCCACGCCGAGGAGCTGCCGTCCGGGAAGACGGTCGCGCTCGTCTCGGGCGGCAACGCCGACCCGGCGCTGTTCGCCGAGATCCTCGCCGGCTAGGAACCGGCGACCGGGGTCCCGCCGCCGCGGATGTGCGTCGGCGGGCCCTCGACACCGCAGTGGTAGCACTCGCCGAGGTGGGGGCACTCGTCGTCCGGTTCGGCCTGCTCGGCCGGCGGTGGCGCGAGGACGCCGTTGTGGATGCCCAGCGCGATCAGGCCGCCGGCGATCGCCAGTGCCGCGCAGATGACCAGCGCCGTCCGCCAGCCCGCCGTCAGCGCCACGGGGTCCGCGTACGCCTCGCCGGTCAGCCCGGCCGCGGCGGGCAGCACCGCCACCGCCAGCAGGCCGCCCGAGCGGGCGATGGCGTTGTTGACGCCGGACGCCACGCCGGCGTAGCGGTCCGGCGCGGCGGCGAGCACCGTCGCCGTCACCGGGGCCACCACCGTCGCCAGGCCGAGCCCGAACACGACCACCGCGGGCAGCACCGTGCCGAGGTAGGACGCGCCGGGCGCGATGCGCAGCATCAGCAGCATCCCGATGCCGACGACGATCGGCCCGATCACCAGCTGCGCACGCGGGCCGATGCGCTGCGCGAGCGCGCCGGAGCGGCCGGAGAGCAGCAGCATGATCACCGTCAGCGGCAGCCCGGCCAGCCCGGACGCGGTCGGCGAGTAGCCGAGCGACACCTGCAGCTGCATGACCAGCAGCATCATCACGCCGCCGAGTGCGGCGTAGACGACGAAGGTCAGCGCGTTCGAGAGGGTGAACGTGCGGTCGCGGAACAGCGACGGCGGCACCAGCGGCTCGTGCGAGCGGTGCTGGACGACGACGAACGCGGTCAGCCCCGCGATCCCCAGCAGGCCCGCGACCAGCACGATCGGGTCGCCGATGCCGCGGGCGGGCGCTTCCACCAGCGCGCCGGTGATCCCGGCCAAGCCGAGGGCGCCGAGCGCGGCGGCGCCGAAGTCCGGGTGCCCGGTGGCGTCCGGGTCACGGGATTCGGGGACGAACCTGCGGGCCATCAGCACGACGGCAAGCGCGATCGGCACGTTGATCAGGAACGCCAGCCGCCACGACCACACCTGCACGAGGAAGCCGCCGAGCAGCGGCCCGGCGGCGGCCGCGATGCCGCCGAGGCCGGACCAGGCGCCGATCGCGCGGGCGCGGGCGTCGTGCGCGAAGGAGGACTGGAGGATCGCCAGCGAGCCCGGCGTCAGGAGCGCGCCGCCGATCCCCTGGAGGATCCGCATGGCGACGAGCATCTCGGTGGACTGCGCCGCGGCGCACAGCCCGGACGCGACGCCGAACCAGACGACGCCGACGAGGTACATCCGGCGCCTGCCGTACCGGTCGCCGAGCGAACCGGCGACCAGGATCAGCGCGGCGAGCGCCAGCAGATAGCCGTCGAGGATCCACTGGAGCCCGGCCACGGAGGCGTTCAGCTCGGCGCCGATGCGGGGCAGGGCGACGTTGACGATGGTGCCGTCGAGCATCGCCATGCCCGAGCCGAGGATGGTGGTCGCGAGCACGCCGCGGGCGGCGCCGGTACCCCACCGGATCCCGGTGTCTTCAGTGGCAGTCACCCGGCCAACTTCACCTTGACCGGGGACCCCCGTCAACCGCGCCCTACGGCAGCAGCGTCGTCACGAACTTGTAGCGGTCGCCGCGGTAGACCGAGCGGGCGAACTCGACCGGCTTGCCGTCCGTGGCGAACGAGTGCCGGGTCAGCATCAGCACCGGCATGCCGACGTCCGCGCCGAGCATCTCGGCTTCCTGCGGCCCCGCCAGCGACGTCTCGATCGTTTCTTCCGCGCGTTCGAGTTCGACGCCGTAGTGCTCGCGTAGAACGGCGTACAAGGAACCGCCGGCCGAGACGTGCTTGCGCAGCCCGCGGAAACGGCCGAGGGGAAGGTGCGTCGTCTCCAGCGCCATCGGCTGCGAGTCCGCCAGTCGAAGCCGTCGAAGACGAAGGATTTTCGCGCCGGTCCGGATTCCGAGCAGCTTCGCGAGGTCGCCCTCGACCGGCAGTTCCTCGACTTCCAGCAGTTTCGACGACGGCTTCAGGCCCTGCTTGCGCATGTCCTCGGTGTAGGAGGACAACTGCAGCCGCTGGGCGAGCTTCGGCTCGGCGGCGAAGGTGCCCTTGCCCTGCACCCGGTGCAGCCTGCCCTCGGCGGTCAGGTCGGCCAGCGCCTGGCGCACGGTGGTGCGGGAGACCGTGAACTCCCCGGCGAGCGCGCGTTCGGTCGGGATCGGCGACCCCGGCGGCAGCACGTCCAGCAGATCGAGGAGGTGCTGCTTCAACGCCCAGTATTTGGGCTCGCGCTGCCCGCGCATCCCGGCGACGGCGCCCGCCTCGCCCGTGGTGGTGGTCTCCAACATGCCCGGCTCCCTATGTCTTCCCTCATCGCACGCCACGTCCCCGTAAGAAACGTACCCTTTTCCCCAAACGCGCCGCCCCTATAACATTGGTCTAGACCTGACCGACGCCGCCTGAGTCCGGTACATAATGCCGGAGGTGGAGAGGAAAATGATGACCGAACAACGGCCCGGCGCGCACATGGCCGCGGAGATCGCCCAGCAGCCGGACGTCCTGGCCGGACTGGTGGCGCGTCAGGCGGAAATCGCCGAAGTGGCGGAAAAGATCTCACAACGGCCGCCGCGGTTCGCGTTGCTCGCGGCGCGTGGATCGAGCGACCACGCAGCGTTGTACGCGAAGTACCTGATCGAGGTACTCCTCGGCCTTCCGGCGGGTCTGGTTTCCCCGTCCACGGCCACGCTGTACGGCGCGCGGCCCGACCTGCGGGACGTGCTCTTCGTCACGGTCAGCCAGAGCGGCGGCTCCCCCGACCTGATCGAGGTCACCGAAACGGCGCGCCGCCAGGGCGCGCTGACGGTGTCCGTCACCAACACCCCGGACTCCCCGCTGCGGGCGGCGTCCGAGCTCGGCGTCGACATCGGCGCAGGTGTCGAGAAGGCCGTCGCGGCCACCAAGACGTACTCCGCGACGCTGATGGCGCTGTACCTGCTGATCGACGCGGTGCGCGGCGGCAAGGCGGCCGACGCCGAGAAGATCGGCGAGCTGGCGCAGCAGACCCTCGACGGCGCCACCGAGGGCGTGCAGCGCGCGGTCGACCGGTACCGGTTCGTCAACCGGGTCCTCACCACCGCCCGCGGCTACTCGTACGCGACCGCGCTGGAGGCGTCGCTCAAGCTCGCCGAGACCAGCTACCTCGCGGCGCGCGCGTACAGCGGCGCCGACCTCCTCCACGGCCCGGTCGCGGCGGTCGACGACCAGACCGCCGTCCTCGCGGTGACCAGCGCCGGGCACGGCGCCGACGCGATGCGCGAGGTCATCGACGCGGTCGGCAAGCGCGGCGCGGACGTCGTCGCGGTCGGTTCGGCGTCGGCCGAGACCCCGGCGGCGCTGCGCATCGACGTGCCGCAGACCGTCGAGGAGCTGGCGCCGATCCTGGAGATCCTGCCGATCCAGCGGATCGCGCTCGGCCTGTCACTGGCCCGCGGCGGCGACCCGGACAGCCCGCGCGGCCTGCTGAAGGTGACCAAGACGAGGTGAGCTTCGCGATCGGCGTCGACGCCGGCGGAACGTCGACCAGGGCCGCACTGGTCGACGCCACCGGCGCGGTGCTGGGCACCGGGCGTGGCGAAGGGGCCAACCCGAACGCGCACGCGCCCGAGATCGCCGCGGGCCGGATCGCCGGCGCGATCACCGCGGCGCTCGGCGCCCGCGACCCCGGGGCCGTGCGGGCGTGCGTCGTCGGCATGGCCGGGGTCAGCAAGCTGAGCGACCCGGACGTGGCGGCGGTGTTCGACGCGGCGTGGACGCGAATCGGTCTCACGTGTGCCGTCCGGACCGTCGCCGACGCCGAAGTGGCGTACGCGTCGGCGACCCCGGCACCGGACGGGACGGTCGTCGTCGCCGGCACCGGCTCGATCGTCGGCCGGATCCGCGAGCGGCGGCTGGCCGGCACGACCGGCGGCTACGGCTGGCTGCTCGGCGACGAAGGGTCCGCGTTCTGGCTCGGCCGCGAAGCCGTCCGTTCCACTTTGGAGGCACTGGGCCGCGGGAAGCCGCTCGACGGGCTGCCGTCGGCGGTGCTCGAGGCCGCCCTCGGACTGTCCGTTTTGGACATCCGGGACGAAGCCGGGCGGCTGGCCGCCGCCCGCGCGCTGATCACGGCGGCCAACGCCGAGGCGCCCGTCCGGCTCGCCCGGTTCGCCCCGCTGGTGAGCGCCGCGCACGACGCGGGCGAGCCGGCGGCCCGGGAGATCGTCGCCCGCGCGGCCGGGCACCTGGCCGAGAACGCCCTCGCGGCCCGCGAGCCCGGCGAGTCGACCCCGGTCGTGCTCGTCGGCTCGGTGCTCACCGGGGCGAGCCCGGTCGGCGAGCTCGTCCGCCGCCGGTTGGCCGGGCTCGACGTGCTGACCAGCTCCGATGGGGTGCTCGGGGCGGCTTGGCTGGCCGCCGTGGACGCCTTCGGCGAGGGTGCGCCGCGGCCCCCGGCGTAAGGATCTCGAGCAAAACGCGGCGCAAAGACGCGAAAACGTCGACTGAACCCGGGTAGTCCGGGTACCGTAGGCAGTGGCCCCCGGACCCTCCCCCCTCGCCGGGGGCCGCCTTATGTCCGCGGTAGGTCGTCCGGGCCGGTCTCCGGCGCCAAGCGCAGCCCGGGATGCTCCGGCGGTAACGCCCGGTAGAGCACCCAGCCACTGACCGCGACGGTGAGGGCGACGAGCGGCCAAGACAGCACTGTGCGGGCCACGCCGAGGGCGATGACCTGGCCGGCCCACCACAGCAGGCCGTAGACGACCACGCGCAGCGTGTACTGGAGCACCCACACCCAGCTGGCCCGTGAGTAGGCCTTGAGCAGCACGGCGTCACGGCGCCAGCGCGTCTTCTGGCCCAGCAGCAGGCCGACGACCACGCCGAGCAGCGGCCAGCGCACGACGACGCTGGCCGCCCAGAGCAGCGCGCTGGCCACATTGGACATCAGCTGCAGCAGGAAGAAGTCCTGGGCCCGGCCGGTGTGCAGGGCGATCAGCGCGGCCACGACGACGGCGGCCAGGCTGACGACCAGCGCACGCACCTTGCCGCCGCGGGCGACCCGGTAGGCCCCGACGGCGAGGGCGACCACGACGGCGGCCCCGGCACCCCAGGCGACGGACTGGCCGGCGGCGAGCCAGCCGGCGACGAAGCCGACGGGCGGGATGCTGGCGTCGAGCGCGCCCCGGCGGCCACCGAGGATCTGCGCGAGCGATTCACGGGGTTCGGCGGACACGTGTCCAGCCTGCCGGATGGGGCCCGGGACGCCCCGCGCGGGGAGATTTTCGCCACATCGGGTGCCGGGTTTGCCTCCGAGTGTGCTGTTTCACGGCATGCCGAAGGTGAAGACTGCGTAATAAGGAGGCGCAGAAGGCCGACAAGATAAGACACTGTTACCGCAGGCTGAACGCCCGGGGGTGGAGCGGGTTTGCGGCCGACGCTTAGTTGAGGTGTACAACTACATGTCGGGGTGTGTCGGTCGCAGGGATGGGAAGGGGACCCACGTGTACGGATTCGACAGCTACGTAGCCCTGGGTGACAGCTTCACCGAGGGACTCAACGACGACCTGCCGGACGGCTCGTTCCGCGGGTGGGCGGACCGCCTCGCCGAGGTGCTGGCCGCCGGGCGCAGCGACTTCCGCTACGCCAACCTGGCCCTGCGGGGCAAGATGCTCGACGAGATCCTGGACGAGCAGCTGCCGATCGCCCTGGACCTGAAGCCCGACCTCGTCACGCTGTGTGCCGGCGGCAACGACATCATCGTGCCGGGCGCGGACGTCGACGCGGTGACCGAGCGCTTGGAGGAGGGCGTCGCGAAGCTGCGCGAAGCGGGCATCCCGGTGCTGATGTTCAACGGGCCGGACACGAAGGTCCTGTCGGTGATGTCGGTGCTGCGCGGCAAGGTGGCGATCTACAACACGAACCTGTGGGCGATCGCCGAGCGCCACGGAGCCCGCATGGTCGACCTGTGGACGATGGGGCCGCTGCACGACCGCCGCGCCTGGAGCGACGACCGGTTGCACTTCTCCCCGGACGCCCACCGGCGCATCGCCCTGAAGGCGGCGGAGGTGCTGGGGATCCCGGTGGAGTCGGACTGGCGCGAGCCGTGGCCCCTGGAGGACACGCCCAGCCGCTGGATCGACTCGCGGCGGTCGGACCTGACGTGGACGAAGGTCCACCTGCTGCCGTGGATCCGGCGGCAGTTGAAGGGTGAATCCATGGGGGACGGGCTGTCGCCGAAGCGGCCGCAGCTGGCGCCGCTGGTGCCGTTGGACGTGCCCTTGGAGGTGCTCGAGGTGCCGGAGAGCGCGCGGCAGCAGGCCAGCTGAGGTTTGTGAGGTGTTCGGCGCGGCTGAGGGGTCGGCACGCCGAAGCTTGGCCATGGGCTCGCCGCAGCGCCGGGGCGGCTCATGCGGCTGAGGATCGCGGTACTCGGGCACTGATGGCGGGCGCGCGCCACCGGCACGCGTAGCGGCTTGCGGGCGAGCAGGCGCCCCCCAGACCTGACCCGCCCTCCCAGGGGGAGCCACCCGCTTCCAGCGTACCGACCACCTCCGACAGAAAGTGCCCACCCGAACACGATCCCCGGAGTTGTCCACATGTCGACTTACCTGGGGACAACTTGTGGACTACCACCCGGATTCAGCTCGCCAACCCGCGGCACCCGGCTTACAGTCCCCTTATGCGTCAGCGCTGGATCCTCGTGGTCCCGGTTGCGGTGCTGGTCACAGCGCTGCTCGCGGGGGTCGCCACCTGGACTGCGTCCGGCGGCATCGAGCGTGACCTCACCGCACGGGCCCAAACCGCCCTCTTCGAAGCCGGCCTGCCCACCGGGGACGTGCGATTCGACGGCCGGGATGCCACCCTCAGCGGCTTCCCGCCCGGCCAAGCTCTCCGCGCCCTCGAAATCGTGCAGAACGTCGACGGCGTCCGGGCGGCCAAGGTCAACGGCGACGTCACCCCCATCGCGCCGAGCAGCAGCGCCACCGCAAGCCCGCCGCCGACAAGCACCACCACCACGAGCCCGCCGCCGACCACCAGCACCACCGCTCCGCCTCCCACCGACAAGGCCGGCGTGCAAGCCGAGATCGATCGGATGCTCACCGAAACGCCCATCGCCTTCGAGCCCGACAGCGCCCGCCTCACCCCCGAAGGGGAGCAGGCCGCGCGCAGCATCGCGGTCGCCCTCGCCAAGGCGCCCGCCGGCTTCCGGTACCGCGTCACCGGGCACGTTGCGCGGGGGCCCGGCGGCGAAAGCGCCGCACTGAAGCTTTCCCGGGACCGCGCCCGGGCCGTCGCGCGGATCCTCACCACCAACGGCCTGACCACCGGCCGCGTGACCTACCGGGGGCTGGGCGACACCCGGCCGGCCACCGGCGGCGAGGAAGACCGGCGTGTCGAGATCACGGTCGTTTGAGGGGTGATGAGCTGATGTTCTGGCTGTTCGGGCAGATCTGGCTGTGGCTGATCGTCGCCTTCGCCCTGGGTGCGCTGACCTCCTGGGTGGTGCTGCGCGCCGCGGCCCGGCCCCGGTCAGAACCCGTCCGGGACGTCGAGCCCGAGCCCGATGACCACGAGCCGCCGCCTCCGCTGTCGACCGAGCAGACGCAGTTCATCCCCGCCGCCTGGGCGCAGCACGCGCCCGAGCGGCGGGGCGGTCTCCACGACGACGAGGAGGCCGAGCCCGTCGGCCACCGCGAAGGCCACCTGCCGCTGCCGCCGCAGCGCGGGGCCCAGGACGAACAGTGGCCCACCGAAGACGAGCCCGCGTGGCCGGAGTCCGAAGAGGCCACCCCGCAGTGGCCGCAGCAGCCTGGGCGCAGTGGCTGACACCCATCCTGGTAAGTTCGGCTACGCACTGTGAGCGAGGGCTGAGGAGGGGGTGGAGTGGCGCTCCCCCATTGGACGCCGCAGCAGGTCCTGCCGCCGGGCCGGCACGCGGGTGACCTCGCCGACGTCTACGAACGCCTGGTGTTCGACGCCCCGCACCAGAACGACCGGGAGATCCTGTTCAGCGCGCTCAACAGCTACCTCGGCGTCGCCCGGCGGATCATCCCGTCCGGCCGCGCCTGGATCGGCGGCGAGCTCATCACCCGGACCGCCCACCCGCCGCGCGGCCTCGACGTCGTCCTCATCCCGGACGAGTGGGGCGCGCTCAAGCGGCTCGACGACGCCGGCCGCTCGGCGCTGTACGGCCTGCTGACGCTGCGCGGGGTGATCGTCGGGCAGCCCGCCATGTACCTCGACCAGGTCCAGCCGGTCGGCGGCATGCTGGACGGCTTCCTGTGCCGTCCCGGGGACGAAGACGTGTGGGCCGAGGTCTGGGCCGAAGGCGGCAGGGGTTACCCGGAGATGATCTGGTGAGGAACGAGTTCCGGCGCATCGCCGACGAGATCCCCGGCGGCACGTGGCTCGACGACCTGGCCCGCGCCTCCGCGATGGCGGCCAACGCCAAGTTCGAGCGGACGTCCCGCTCGCCGCTGCTGCACGTCTCGGTGATCGGCGAGCAGACGATCGACGCCTACACCTTCTCCGACATCAGCCGCGCGCTGCAGGACGCGACGGCGAAGATCGGGCACATCATCCGGAACCCGTCCGGCGAGGTCACCCAGGTCCAGCAGACCGACCGGGACAAGGCTCCGCTGATCCAGCGCGGCCAGGCGGGCAACGCGATCTTCTTCGGCTTCCCGGAGCCGCTGGCCGACGACGCCCTGATCGTCGACGGCATCGAGACGCTGTCCGAGCGCGCGGTCAAGGAGCTCTGCGACTTCCTGCCGGCGAACGGCTCGGACGACGGCGCGCTCGACGCCGTGCTGCTCCAGCGGGACACCGTCCGCAACGCGGTGAGCGACATCGTCAACGCCGTCGCGAAGAACGCCGGCATCGGAATGGCGCTGACCCCGACCGCGGGCGAGCAGGTCACCCGCAGCATGACCACCGAGCAGGCCCGGATCCTGCAGGGCAGCCTCCGCGAATCCCGCGAGGAGGTCGGCTACGAGACCGTCCGCGGCCGGCTCGACGGCGTCCGCACCCGGCGGCGCATCTTCTACCTCGACCGCGAGTCGGGCGGCACGATCCAGGGCGCGGTGGCGCCGGACCTGCTCGACCAGATCAAGGAGAACCTCGACCGCCCGGTGACCGCCCGGTTGCGCGTGGTGCGCACGACGACGATCGACGGACGCCGCGGCCGCCCCGTTTTCGAACTGCTGGAAATCACTCCGGAAGTGAGCCTTTTCGACTGAGAAGTCCGGTATGCGACTTTCGTCTTGAACGCCGATACCAACCGTCGTCGTGGGCCGAACGGCCACGAAAACCGTGGGAACTCCGATATTCTTCCCATTGATCACCGGGCCACGTCATGCCCGGGATGTCAGGAAATATCGATACCTGACGCCAAATGGTGGGACAATGACTTTTTCCAGAATGTAACAATTTCGTTCTGGGCCACACTTATGGGTTAACGTCGTCGCACTCCCACCCGAAGGGGTTCGCATGATGACCGACCCGCAGTACCCGCCGGCCACCGCGCGCCACGGACGGCCCGCGCCGCCGGTGACGGCCACGGAGCGTCGTCAAGCCAATGCGAAGCCCGCACGGAACATTCTGGCCATCGTCGGCCTGCTGTTCGGCGTGGCCGCGCTGGTCGTCACGTTCGTGCCGGACATCGAGTTCGTCGCGTGGCCGCTGGGCGGGGTCGGGCTCGTCCTGGCGATCGCCGGGCTGGTCCAGGCCAGGAAGGGCGCGGTCGGCGACCGCGGGGTGGCGGTCACCGCGACCTGCGTCACCGTCGCCGCGCTGCTCACCACGGCCGGGATGCTGCTGTACTCGACCTTCTTCGGCGGCGGCGAGTCCGGGCTGCACCTGCCCGCGGTGGCCACCGACAAGCACGCCGTCACCTTCCAGGTGACCTCGGCAGGCGGCGCGACCGTGCGCTACGGCAGCCTCAACGACCAGCGCACCGAAAACGCTCCGGCCAGCACCGACGCGTGGCTGGGCCAGGCGTCGTACAACAATGGCTCGTACCTGCTGACGCTCACCGCCGACACCCGCAATGCGACGGTCAGCAACGAAATCAAGTGCGCCATTCTCGTCGACGGCAAGAAGGTCGCGGAAAACAGCGGCACGACGATCGCGCTCTGCACGGCCAACGTCGGCTGAACGGTCCCGGTACCCCGCCTGGCGACCGGCCGGCCTACCCCCAAGTCGGCCGGCCGGGCCGCCACGAGCCGCTCCTGGCGGCTCCGGGTCCCACGCGGGGTTTCCCGCGCGGGGCCTGGCACCGGCTTCTCCGCCTGCCCCTCCCCTAGGGCTCCGCCGGCACCGCCGAACCTACGCGGACGGCGCCCGCGCCCACTAAGAATCCACTAAGGATTGAGCGCGCGGACGCGGTCGTGACCCATTCGCAACGAAATTCCGGCCGTTCGAAACTGTCGGAATGCGGTTCACAGCAGTTCGGCGAGTTCCGTCCGTACCTCACCGACGAGCTTCGGGTGCACGCGTTCGTAAATGCGCACCGACAACGCCAGTTGTTCACGGGCACCGTCGATGTCGCCGCGGGCCCGAAGCACCCGGCCCAGCGTCAGCCGCAGGGTGCCTTCCCGCGCGACGAACTCGCGGCTGATCGCCAGGTCGATCGCCTCCCAGACGGACCGCTCGGCCGCTTCGAGGTCGCCGGACCGCAGGCTGAGCTCGGCCAGCTCGTCGAGCGAGACGACGACCTGGTCGTCGTCACCGAGTTCGCGGTCGATCCGCAGGGCGCCCCGCTGGTGGGCGATCGCGTCGGCCAGCCGGCCCGCCCGCTTCTCCGCCTGCGCGCAGTTGCCGAGCGCCAGCCCGCGCAGGGTGACGTCGGGGGCGTTCGCGACGGCCTCGGTGAGCCGCTCGATAGCGGTTCCGTGCTCGCCGAGCCGGCTCAGCGCGCGCCCGAGGTGCAGGTCCACCGCCGTCCGCAGCCGCCGGTCGGCCGTCTCGGCGGCCAGCTCCGCCGCCCGTTCGGCGTCGGCGAGGCCGTACCCGGGCAGCTCGAAGGCGAGGGCGATCTCGCACCGCGCGAGCCACATCCAGCACTGCCCCGCGACGTCGCCCGCGGCTTCGGCGGCGGCGACGCCGAGGTCGGCCATCCGCGTCCACTCGTCCAGCAGCGGGCACGCGACGCGGTAGGTGTGGGCCACCCGGGCCAGCCGCCAGACGTCGTCGTGGCGACCGGCGGTGTACGCGGCGTCGAGGACGGCCAGCAGGTTCGGCCACTCGGCCGCGAACCAGTCGTGCGCCTCGGCGAAGCCGGTGAGCGGCGGCATCACGTCTTCGGCGAGCACGCGGGAGAAGTCGAGCGGGTCGGCGACCCGGCCCAGCAGGCGGCGCGCCCGGTCGGCGACCGCCTGGTAGTAGCGGACCGTCCAGCCGAGCGCTTCGTCGCGTTCCTTGTCGCCGAGCTCCTGTTCCGCGAGCTCCCGCAGGTACAGCCAGACGAGGTCGTGCGGCACGAAGACGTCCCGCTCGGTCTCGGTGATGAGGTTGTGCGCGGCCAGCGTGCGCAGTCGGCGCCGGGCCTCGGCCACGGTGATCTGCGCGACCGCGGCCATCACGTGCGGCCCGACCAGCACTCCCGGGATCGCGCCCAGCTGCAGGAACGTCTCGGCGACCTCGCCGGGCAGGCCGCGGAAGGAGACGTCGAACGCCGCGCGGACGCTGTCGTCGGCGCCGTCGACCTCCAGTCCGGCGAGCCGGGTGCGTTCGTTACCGAGCTCGTCGACCAGCTCCTCCGCGGTCCGCTGCGCGCTCGCCGAAAGCCGGGCACCGGCGATCCGCAACGCCAGCGGCAGGTAGCCGCAGAGCCGCGCGAGGGCGTGGTTGAGGACGGCCGGGCCGGCGAGCTCCTCGATCAGCGCCACGGCGTCGTCGGGCGCGAGCGTGCCGAGCACGCGCTGCTTGGCCGCGTTCGACACGGCGAGCCCGTCGAGGCGCGAGCGGCTGGTCACCACCGTCATCGTCCGCGCGCTCGGCGGCAGCAGCGGGCGCACCTGCTCGGCGGTGCGGGCGTCGTCGAGCAGCACCAGCATCCGCCGCCCGGCGATCAGCGACCGGTAGAGCGCGACGCGCTCGTGCAGCAGCTCCGGGATCTGCGCGGTTTCGACGCCGAGGCCGAGCAGGAACTGGGTGAGCAGCTCGGCCGGCTCCAGCGGCGGGTGGTGCGGGTCGAAGCCGCGCAGCGACGCGAACAGGACGCCGTCCGGGAACCGCGGCGCGACCCGGTGCGCCCACCACACGACCAGGGTGCTCTTGCCGACCCCGGCGGTGCCGGTGACCACGGCGATGGTCGTCTGCCCGGCTTCGGCGCGGGTCACCAGGCCGTCGAGCCAGGCCAGCTCCTCGGTGCGCCCGGCCAGGCTGGGCACCGCCGCGGGCAGCTGCGAAATCGCTTTCGCCTGCTCGTCGCCGCCGGCCGGGGCGACGACGTCCCGCGCGGGGAGGTCGTCGTTGAGGACGCGTTCGTGCAGCCAGCGCAGCTCGGCACCGGGTTCGACGCCGAGGGTGCGCAAGGTCGCGCGGGAGACGGTCCGGTACAGCTCGAGCGCGTCCCCGCGGCGGCCCGCGTGGTACAGCGCCCGCATCAGCTGCTCGGCGGTCCGCTCGGCCAGCGGATCGGCCCGGACGATCGGGCTGAGCTCGACGATCAGCTCCGCGTGCCTGCCCAGTTCGAGGTCGGCGTCGACGCGGGCGCCGTGCACGGCGAGGCGCAGGTCCTCCAGCTCGGGGGCGCGCAGGGAGTCCGGCACCCCGCCCAGCGCGGGACCCTGCCAGAGCGCGAGCGCCTCGGCGAGCAGCGCGGCGGCGACCTCGGGGGTGGCCACCGAAGCGCGCTCGAGCAGCGTGCGCGCCCGGTGGACGTCGATCCGGTCGGGCTCGACGTCCAGCCGGTAGCCCGGGGGTGTGGTGAGGATCCGCAGGCCGTCGAGGTCGCGCAGGATCCGCCGCAGGTGCGAGACGTTCCCGTGGACGATGGTGCGGGCGGTGGCCGGCGGGTCGTGACCCCACAGGGCGTCGATGATCTCGTCGAGCCCGACGACCTTGCCGGGCCGCAACGCCAGCAGCGCGAGCAGGCCGCGGACCGCGGGACCGCCGATCGGGACGGGCTCGTCGCCGTGGCAGAGCTGGACGGGCCCGAGCAGCTGGAGCCGGGTCTGGGCCATGCTCGCGCCCACCTCCCCGGGTCCACCGTGCCCCGGCGTCGCCCCCGCCGGGAAAATCAACCTACCGTGACGGCCGGCTGGCGAATACCGCCCCACCGGGCCGGGACCAGGAGGTTTCGTGACGCTCCGGATTCCGTGGCCGCGGCCGGGTGCGCCTGCGATCGGCGCCGGTACGACAGGACCCCGCACCACCGGTCCCGATCCGGTGGTGCGGGGTCACTGGCAAAACTCCCGGCCGGGCCGCCAGGGGGCCGGTCCGCCCGTCCGCCGCCGAGGGCAACCGGGCGGGTGAGCTCACCCCGAGCGAAGTACCCGCCGCCGGCCGTCCGCGAAGACGTGTTGCGCGGGCCACACACCCACGCGGTGGCGACACGGTAACAAAGCGGAACGAGTCAGTCACGGGCGGGTCCGGACTTTTTCCGGGGTTTCCGGCGCTCGACGCGGGCAAGACGCAGCCGGGCGATGGCTTCCCGCGCTTCCCGCGGGATCGCGCGCGGCCAAGCCTGCTGAGGAGCACGCGCGCTCCACGAGCCGCGCACGGCGAAACCCCGGGCCGGAGACGCGGCTCGCGTCCCCGGCCCCGGGGCGAAGTCCCGCAGAACCTCAGCGCGTGATCGGCGCCGGGTTCCGGCCCGCGATGAACGCCGGCCGCGGTGTGCTCGCCGCGAACGGCTCCTGCAGGGCGTTCTCCACGCTGTTGAACACCAGGAAGATGTTCGAGCGCGGGTACGGCGTGATGTTGTTGCCGGAGCCGTGCATGATGTTCGAGTCGAACCACAGCGCCGAGCCCGCCTGGCCGGTGAACTGGTCGATGCCGTGCTCGGCCGCCATCTTCGTGATGTCGTCCTCGCTCGGAACGCCCACCCGCTGCTCCTTGAGCGAGCTCTTGTAGTTCGCCTCCGGCGTCTCGCCGGCGCACTGGACGAACGTCCGGTGCGAGCCCGGCATGATCATCAGCCCGCCGTTGAACGGGTGGTTGTCCGTCAGCGCGATGGAGCAGCTGACCGCGCGCGGGGCCGGCATGCCGTCCTCCGCGTGCCAGGTTTCGAAGTCCGAGTGCCAGTAGAAGCCGGTGCCCTTGAAGCCGGGCATGTAGTTGACCCGGCTCTGGTGGATGTACACCTCCGAGCCGAGCAGCTGCCGCGCCCGGTCCAGCACGCGGGGGTCGCGCACCAGCTCGGCGATCAGGCCCGAGATCTCGTGGACGTCGAAGATCGACCGGACCTCCCCGGTCTTCGCCTCGGTGATCACCCGCTCGTCCCGCGCCAGCTCGCTGTCGGAGGACAGCCGCACCAGCTCCTGCCAGTACGTCTGCACCTCCCCGACCGAGAGCAGGTCCTCGACCACGGTGTAGCCGCGTGCCTCGTGGTTGGCCAGCGTGGCGGCGTCGATCGGGCCGTCGGCTCCGGTGCCCCACACCGTCGGGTGCACGCGCGGCAGGTGCTCCGGCGTACCGGTGATCCGGGTCGGGTAACTGTCGTCGACCCGGGTGTCCATCAGCGTCACGGGCTTCGCCTCCTGTTCCTCTCCGGTTTACGAGTCCTCGGTGATCAGCGGGTACACGCCGTTCTCGTCGTGCACCTCGCGGCCGGTCACCGGCGGGTTGAACACGCACACGCACTTGATCTCGGTCTTCGGCCGGACCTGGTGCTTGTCGTGGTCGTTGAGCAGGTAGAGCGTGCCGGGCTTGAGCTCGTAGACCTTGCCGGTGGCCAGGTCCTCGATCTCGCCTTCACCGGAGGTGATGAACACCGCCTCGATGTGGTTGGCGTACCAGAAGTCGTTGACCGTCCCCGCGTACAACGTGGTCTCGTGCACCGAGAAGCCGACGCCTTCCTTGGCCAGGATGATCCTCTTGCTGCGCCAGTTCTCGGTCTTGATGTCGGCGTCGGTGTCGGTGATCTCGTCGAGTGTGCGGACGAGCACGGGCAATCTCCCTTACTTGTTCAGGACGGCCTTCACGGACTCGTCGATGATCGACAGGCCCTGCGTCAGCTCGTCGTCGGTCAGCGTCAGCGGCGGCAGCAGCTTCATGACTTCGCCGTCCGGGCCGGAGGTTTCCATCAGCAGGCCGCGCGCAAACGCTTCCGCGCAGACCCGGCCGGCCAGGTCGCCGTCGGCGAACTCGAGACCACGCGCCAGGCCGCGGCCCTTGGCGGTCAGGTTCGCCTCGGGGTAGGCCTCGATGATGCCGGAGAACGCGGTGGCGATGCGCTCCCCCTTCGCCTTCGTCGACTTCTCGAGCGCGTCGTCGCTCCAGTAGACGTCGATCGCTTCCTTGGCGGTGACGAACGCCGGGCTGATGCCGCGGAAGGTGCCGTTGTGCTCGCCCGGCTCCCAGACGTCGAGCTCCGGCTTGATCAGCGTCAGCGCCATCGGGATGCCGTAGCCGCCGATGGACTTCGACAGGCAGACGATGTCCGGCGTGATCCCGGCGTCCTCGAAGGAGAAGAACGGCCCGGTGCGGCCGCAGCCCATCTGGACGTCGTCGAGGATCAGCAGGATGTTGTGGCGCTTGCAGAGGTCGTCGAGCCCCTTCAGCCACTCCAGGCGCGCGGCGTTGATGCCGCCCTCGCCCTGCACGCCTTCGACGATCACCGCGGCCGGCTCGTTGAGCCCGCTGCCGGAGTCCTCGAGGAGCTTCTCGAAGTACAGGAAGTCCGGCATGGCGCCGTCGAAGTACTTGTCGTACGGCATCGGGGTGGCGTGCACCAGCGGGACGCCGGCGCCGCCGCGCTTCATCGAATTGCCCGTGACCGACAGCGCGCCGAGCGTCATGCCGTGGAAGGCGTTGGTGAAGTTGATGACCGACTCGCGGCCGGTCACCTTGCGCGCCAGCTTCAGCGCGGCCTCGACGGCGTTCGCGCCACCCGGACCGGGGAACACGACCTTGTAGTTCAGGCCGCGCGGGTCGAGGATCTTGTCGCGGAAGGTCTGCAGGAAGTCGCGCTTGGCCACGGTGAACATGTCCAGGGCGTGGGTGACGCCGTCGCGCTGGATGTAGTCGATCAGGGCCTGCTTCAGCTGGGGGTTGTTGTGCCCGTAGTTCAGCGCGCCGGCCCCGGCGAAGAAGTCCAGATAGGGCTTCCCGCTTTCGTCGTACAGGTGGCTGCCCTGCGCGCGGTCGAAGACGACCGGCCAGCCTCGGCTGTAGCTGCGTACTTCGGATTCGAGCTCTTCGAAGATGCTCATGTGTTTCTTTCGCTCCTAATCGCCCGGATTCGTCGGTGTCGTCAGCGGACCGATGCGGTAAAGCTCTTCCGGCAGGTGCCCGGCTTCGGGGAAATCCTCGCCACTGAACAGCACACTGGTTTCCACGCTGGCGTTCCACCGCTTCGCGAAGGAAGTGAACAGCCGGATGGACGCCTCGTTGTCCGGGGTGATGGTGGTCTCGAGGTAACGCACCCCGTCGCCGACCAGACGCGTGTACAGCGCGTCGAGCAGGGCCCCGGCCAGGCCCTTTCCGCGCTGGGACGAGTCGACCGCGACCTGCCAGACGAGCGCCGCCTCCGGCTCGTCCGGCCTGCGGTAGGCGATGACGAAACCGACCGCCCTGCCATCCTCACGCGCGACGACCGAAGACTCGGCGAAATCGCGGCACCACAGCATGTATGCGTACGGCGAGTTGAGATCGAGCTTGGCGGAATCACGCGCGATTCGCCACAGCTCCGCGCCGTCCGCCTTGGTCGGGGTTTCGATCAAGTGCGTTACGGACATACTCAGGAAACGTAACAGAGAATTTTCGACCTGCCAGCGACCCAGCTCACGGCCCCCGCGATGACCTGCGGGGACGCGATGTACCCGGTGAGCAGTCACACAAACATGTTTGAAGTGGACGGAGCCGGGGCACACGCGCGCCTGGGACGCGGACTCGCGGTCCGTGCCCTCACCGCACGATGACCCCAAACCGGCGTGATCGCAAGGCGACGGGCCGGAAACGCCGCTCAGCGCACGGGTTCGGCGACGGCCTCCGGGGTTTCCGGGACCGCGCTGGTGCTGCCGACTCGGAGCGTCACGGTCTTCGCCGTCCGGGCCCGCGCCCGGCGGTGGCCGAAGCGGCGCCGGATCGCGCTCACCGGCATCACGACCGCGGGCAGGATGAGCAGCCCGGACACCGCCAGCCACCACACCGCGCCCTCGCCGCGGCGCCAGCCGGCCACGACGTCACCCAGCCAGCCGAAGAACGGCCGGGCGAGCGGCGGCACGAACGCGGCCAGCAGCAACGCCGCCACGACCAGCGCACCCAGCGCCGTGAACAGCCAGCGCACCTTGTGGCCGGTCGTCAGCAACGCCGTCGCCAGGTAGACGGCCGCGCCCGCGAGCACCGGCAGGCCGATCCACTGCAGGACCGCGCCGCCGTTGTTGCCGATGACCAGCCCGGCCAGCAGCGCCAGCGCGCCGGCCACCAGCGACCCCGCCGTGCCGAGCCGGGACGCGCCCTGCGAGACCCGCGCCGTGCTCCTGGCGACCGTCCGCAGGGTGTTCGCGACGGTCCGCGGCCAGCCGCCGGGCAGCCGGAACGCGACCGTCCCGGCGTTGACCGTGGCGGCCCCGAGCGCGACCAGGGTCCGGGTCAGCCGGGCGGTGCCCTGCTCACCGGCGAGCTTCTCGGCCGAGACGTGGCAGGCCTGGAACTGGGCCTGCGCGGCGGCGACGTCGAGCGGGGGCAGCTCCTTCTCCAGCGCCTTGCCGATGCCCGGCCGGTCGTCGGCGTCGAACCGCGCGGCGAGGTTCACCACCGGGAGCTCCTCCGCGGCGATCTCCGCCTGCCGGGCCCTGGCCAGCACCATGGCCGTGACCGGCATGCTGAGCGGCCGGACGGTGCCGTACGCCGGCAGCGGCTTGAGGTCCGCGTCCAGGCCGAGGAACGCGAGCTCGGCGGTCAGCTGCGTCCGCAGCTCGGCCGCTTCCTCCGGGCCGCACCGGTCCTGCCCGTCCGGCAGGCGCCACGGACCGAACGCCTTGACGAGCTCGTCACGCAGCTCGTCCCGCCCGATGATCGTCTGCAACGTCTGCAGCCGCTTCGGGTCGAGCAGGCACTGGACCAGCCAGCCGGCGCCGTCGATCCGGCCCCACATCCAGTCGCTGGCCCGCCACGACGCCTTGTAGAAGGCACCGAAGTAGCTGGCCTGCATCCCGGTCAGCTTGTTCCACGACCGGCGTCGCGTCATGTCCAGCAGCGTCCGTGAATCGGCGCTGACCTGCACGAGGTCGACCCGCTGGTCGACCGACGGCGCCTGCGCGAGCAGCCCGCGGGTCGCCACGTGCAGGGTGAGCAGCCGCGACTGGACGACGTCGTCGCCGCCCGCGCCGTCCGGGCCCAGCGCCAGCCAGTCCAGCAGCGTCGTCACCGATTCCGACTTCGACGGCGCGGCCTCGGCCAGCGCCCGCAGGGCCGGCGCCGCCGACCGCAGCCCCTCGACCAGCATCGGCCACGCCTCGGCGACCCCGGCCGTCTTCTCCGGGGCAACCCAGTCCGCGGCCAGGTCGGCGATCCACGTCTCCAGCGACCGGGCGCCGGGGCCGGCGTGCTCGGTGACCCACTTGCCCAGCCGCACGCCGCGGCCGGCGGTCCGGCGTGCCTCGTGCAGCTTTTCGCGCGCGGCGTTCAGTTCCGCGGCCGGCGTGGCGTCCGTCAGCAGCCGGAACCCGGCGTTGACCAGCTGCAGGCCGATCGCGACGGCGTCGTCGAGCGCGGTCGTCCGGTAGGCGAGCAGGTCGTCCACCGCCACGCTCGCGGCCGGCGGCGTGGCCGGGATCCGGCCCTCCAGCCCGGCCACCGCGATGTCCCGCAGCTGCTGCGACATCCCGGACGCCCACTGCGTGCCGGGCTCGGCCAGCGCGTACCGCCGCGCGGCGGTACGCACCAGCTCGGCGGCGTCCTCGGCGGTCCGCCGCTCCCGGTACGCGGCGGCGATCCGCGCGTCGACCAGGCAGCCGGGGCCGCCCCGCAGCCCCATCGCGGCCAGCGAAACCCGGGTGTCCCGCGCGCGGAGCACGGCGTCGTTGTGCCGGGTCAGGTCGTCCAGCTCGGCGCTGATGGACTGGCTCATCACGGTGTTGACGACCTTCGCCATCGCGTTCGACAGCAGCGGCGGGTTCGCCGCATCACACGCGATAGCGTCGCTCTCGCCCTCGCCGGTCGGCACGACGTAGAGCAGCAGCCGCCGGACGTCCACATTGGACCTTCGTTCGAAGATCTCCCGCAGCGCCGGCCGCAGCGGCTTGTTGAGCAGCACCCCGCCGTCGGTCAGCCAGTGCGAGCGGGTCAGTTCGGTGTACGGCGTCATGTCGGGGTGCAGCCGGTCGGCGCCGTCGGTGCCGATCGGCATCCGCGACAGCTCGAACGCGCCGGGGAAGGACGCGGTGGAGCGGGCCGCCAGCGCGAGCGGCCCCTCCACCCCGTTCGTCCACTGTGTACCGCAGAACCGGAAGAGCATCCGGTGTTCGGTGTCCCGCACCAGGTTCCCGAGGGCATCGTCGAACCGCGTCGTCTCACCGTCGATCATGGTCCCGGTGAGCAGCACGGTGATGTCGGGATCCCCACCGGCGGGCGCCGCCCCGGCCGCGGTGATCTCTCGCAGCGCCCGTTCGACCCCTTCGAGCAGCACGCGGTCCCCGTCGAGCACCGACCGCGGCTGCGCCTCCTTGGCGTCCCGCACGAGGTTTTCCAGCGAGCCGGTGGTGATCCAGGTGTTCCGCAGCACCTGCGGCGTCGACCGGAAGGCCTCGGCCAGCCCCAGACAGGCGGCGTTGATCCCCCCGGCGCTCGTCCCGGTCAGCACGTCGATCGAGACGCTCGCCCGCAGCACATCGAGCAGCCGCCGGTAGAGCCCCGGAGAACTCTCCCGCCGCGACTCCCGGAGCAGCTGCGACGTCTCGGTAGCGACCCCGCCCATCCAGATGGCCAGGCTGGCCCCGCCGACCATGGTCATCGCCAGCCGGATCTCCTGTTGCCACGGTTCCACGGTCACGGCCATGGGAGTCTCCCGTCTTCCCGACGCAGAGTAGAGGCGAAGGGTGACCCCGGGGATACGTCCGCGGGTACGGCCGTTCGGGTGGATTTGTTCACCCGCTCAGCCGCCGGTGGTGACCACCACCTTGCCGAACTGGCCGTTGGCCTCCAGGTAGCGGTGTGCGCCCGCGATGTCGGTGAGGTCGAACGTGCGGTCCACGCGGGGCCGGAACGTTCCCGCCCGGACTCCGGCTCGGACGAAGTGTTCCGCTCGAGCCAGCCGGGATGGGTCCAGGGTGAGGTCGAAAGCGTTGAACAACCTCATCGTCGGCACGAACCACAGCGGGAAGGGCGTCTCCTTCGTGTCGAGTGCGCCGTAGACCACGAGCGTTCCGCCCTTGGCCGTGGCCGCCGCCAGCTTGCGGACGCCCTCTCCGGCCACGGCGTCGAAGACGAACTCCGCGCCGCTGCCTCCGGTTATCTCGAGGGTGCGCTCGGCGATGTCCTCGTCGTCGGTGACGATCACGTGTGCGGCTCCGGCGTCGAGGAGTCGCTGCTTCTTCGCGGCCGTCCGGGTGGCGGCGATCGGGATGGCTCCGATGTGGTTGGCGACGTCGATCGTCGCCAGGCCGACGCTGCTGGAGGCCGCCGTGATCAGCACGAAGTCGCCGGGGCGCACCTTTCCTTCGTCGACCAACGCCCCGTACGCGGTCAGGAACGGCCCCCACAGCGCGACCGTTTCGACCGCGTCGAGGCCGTCCGGGCGCCGGAGGACGGCCGACGCCGGCACGATCGCCGCCTCGCCGTAGACGCCGTAGTCCCGCATCGAGAAGCCCGCCACCGTGCTCACCTGGTCGCCGGTTTCGAATCCCGTCACGCCCTCGCCGAGCGCCTCGACGACTCCGGACGCGGAGTAGCCGAGCTTGGCCGGAAACGCGTCGGGGCGTTCGAAGTAACTGCCGGAGCGGAACATCGCCTCGGCCCGGTTGAGCCCGATCGCCTCGACCCGCAGCCGCAGCTCCCCGGGGCCCGGCTCGCCGAGGTCGACGTCCACGAGCTCCAGCACATCCGGTCCGCCTTCGGCCGCGAACCGCACTGTCTTCGTCATTGCTGGTTCCTTTCCGGTGCTTGCCGGAATCGATCGTGGACCGGTGGCGTTCCCGCTGGAAGACGGCACTTTCCTGGTACGGCGGCACACGCGTGTTACGAAAGAGGTCACGACGGTGGACAACGGCGAAATCCCTTCCGCGGAGATGTGCTCCCTGCGCGAAGTCCTGGACCTGGTGGGCGACAAGTGGGCGATCCGCGTGCTGGTCCAGCTGGGTTCGGGACCCCGCCGGTTGAGCGAGCTGGAGCGGGCACTGACCGGCGTGTCACGGCGGATGCTCTCGCTGACCCTGCGCGGGCTGGAGCGGAACGGCCTGGTGACGCGGAAGGTGTACCCGGAGGTCCCGCCGCGCGTCGAGTACACGATGACCGCGCACGCGGCGGAACTGGACGAGCCACTGCACGCGCTGTCGGCGTGGGCGGCGAAGCACCGGGCGAAGGTCGCCGAAGCACGGCGGGCGTTCGACTTCGCCTAGGCTGCCAGGTGCTCCAGGATCAGCACCTGCGCCTCACCGACCGCGAAGCCCAGCACCGCCCCCGTCGCGATCAGGATCCACTCGTCCTGCTCGAAAGCCGGCCGCAGGAGTCTTTCGAACTCCCTCGGGGACAGCTGCTTCATCTTGGACACCAGCACGTTGCGGATGTCCATCGCGTCCGCGGCGTAGTCCTCGATGTAGCGCATCGTGTCCGGGAGGCGGGACATGATCTGGGACGAGATCGTCAGCTTCATCTCCTGGTACTTGCGGCTGCCCACCGCGAACACCAGCAGCGGCTTGGCCACGCTGCCCAGCTCGCGGTCGAGCTGGTGCTGGATCAGCGCCAGCACGCGGTCCGACAGCGGCCCGTGGAGGATCGCCTCGATCACGTTGTGCGGGGTGATGATCTCCTTCGCGATCAAGGACCCGTACGCCTCCGCGACCTCCGCGCGCCGCTTGAGGAACAGGCCCTGCCACTGCACCCCGAAGTACCTCCGGGGCTCGATCGGGTAGAAGATCATGCGCAGCGCCAGCCAGTCCGTGAACCAGCCGGTGAACAGGCCGAACACCGGCATGATCGGCGGGAACTTGAACAGCACCCACGCCACCATCTGGACCACGCCGATCGCGCCGCCGAACACCAGGCCGGAGCGGGCGATGAACTTGAACTCCTTCGCGCCCGCTTCCTGGAAGATCCGGTTGAGCAGGCGCTTGTCCTTGACCAGGCTGGTGACCACCATGCCCTTGAGGTCGAACACACTGTCCACATCGGACTTGATCAGGTCGAGCACCGCGGCGACCATGCGCGGCGACTCGTGCTGGACGCGCTCGATCACCAGGCGCTGCACCCGGACCGGCAGGGACTCCCACAGCCCCGGCTGGTAGTGCGCGGCCACCTCGCGGACGATGTCCTCGACCCCCGCCAGCAGCGGTTTCTCGATCTCCTTGGCGATCCGGCCGGCGTCCAGCCTTGCCACCACCTCGGCCGGCTTGATCAGTTGCTCGGTCATCGTGTCGCAGGCGATGCTCGCCATCCGGGCCGCGCGCTTCGGGACGATGCCCTGCCAGCCGAGGAACGGCTTGACGCCGATGAACTCCACCGGCTGGAACATCATCCGGATGGCCACCAGCTTGGTGCCGTACCCGATCAGCGCCGCGACGACCGGGATCGAGACGTAGAGGGGCCAGTGCTGGGCGAAGTCGGCGACGATGCCGGCGAAGAAGGCCCCCATCCGGGTCAACCCAAGCTCGGGTCGCAGGCCTGCCAGAACTGCGCGCCGAGGCGCGAGACGTGGATCGTGCGCCGGACGAACTTCGCGCGCCGGACGTGCTTCTCCGCCTCGCGCACCGTCTCGTCGGTCAGCAGGATCTCGTACTGCGTCTCCAGCGACGGCACCTCTTCGTCGAGGTCGACCAGGCCGAGCCCGATCAGCCGGGTGACGTAGCCGGGCACCTGGTCGGGCAGCGACACCCCGGCCGCCTTGCCGACCGTCGAGGCGTTGCGCAGCACGACCCGGCCGTTGCCGCCGAGGCCGGTCCGCTCGACGACGTCGACGGCGGGGAACGGCGAGCCGTCGGACAGCGCGGAGAGGATCCGGGCCTCGTCCGGCGTCAGCTGGCGCAGGATGATCGCGTAGAAGTACTCGCGGGCGCGCTCGCGGCCGAAGCCGATCGAGTGGTTGAGCAGCTCGGCCATCGCCGCGCGCAGCGGCTCGGCGTGGTTGTCGCGCACCGGCACCAGCGTCACGGTGGCTTCGACCTTCCCGGGGACCGCCGCACGGTTCATCGCCGACGCCGCGGTGAGCGCCGCGTGGTACGGGTCGTCCACCTCGTCGAGCCGGCGGCGCAGCTCGGTCAGCAGCTGGCGCTCCACCTGCCGGACGCCGCGTTCGGCGGTTTCGACACCGGGCAGCTTGCGGCCGAGCGCGAAGCCGGTCCGCGCGGCCCAGCCCGCCAGCTGACCGGCGCGGCGGGCCAGATCGGCCACGTCGTCGGCGGCACCCCGGCCGTTCGGTCGCTCTGCGTTCACCCGCGGACTCCCCTCTGCTTACGCGGGTGATGCTACCTGCGGGTAGGCCGAATGGAGGTGTGATGTGCGTGTTGGATACGGGTATGAGTCCGACGCGCTGGGGCCCGCCGATCGACGTCCTCCCGTACTTCTCCAAAGAAGAGCAAGCGCTGATGACGCTGCTCGGCGCGCTCACCGACGAAGACTGGACGCGGCCGACGATGTGCGCCGGCTGGACGGTCAAGGACGTCGCCGCCCACCTGCTGGGGGACAAGGTCGGCCGGCTGTCCCGCGGCCGGGACGGCCACGCCGCTGATGCCCCCCGCCCGGGTGAGCCGTTCCCCCGGTTCATCGACCGGATCAACGCCGAATGGGTCGTCGCGTGCCGGCGGCTCTCGAGGGACGTCCTGCTGACCATGCTCTACGAGTTCATGGGCCAGACGACCGAGTACTGGGCGCAGCTGGACCTCGACGTCCCCGGCCCGCCGGTGAGCTGGGCCGGTGACGAGCCCGCGCCGCGCTGGCTGGACGCGGCCCGGGACTACTCCGAGTTCTGGGTCCACCACGCGCAGATCCGCGAGGCCCTGGAGCACACGCCGCTGGAGGCGGAGTACGCCGAGCCGATCGCGGACACGTTCGTCCGGGCGCTGCCGCACACCCTGCGCGACGTCGACGCCCGCGTCGGCAAGCAGGTCGGCTACACGGTGACCGGCCATGGCAAGTGGTACGCACGCCGGGAGCGCGACGGCTGGGTCCTCGACCGCGGCGCCCCGCCGTCCCGCACGCCGCTGGCCACGGTGACGACGGACCTGGACACGTTCTGGCGGCTCTGCACCCGCAACGCGGCGGACCTGAGCCGGGTGCGGACGACCGGGGACGAAAACGTTTGCGCGACCGTGCTCGGGATGACGTCGATCATCGTCTAGCGGCGGCGCGCCTGCTTCCGCAGCTGCAGGATCCGGGCCCCGCCGATCAGCGCGACCAGCGCCGCCCCGCCGATCGCCGAGAACAGCATGGCGATGGCCAGCGGCAGGCTGCCCTCGCCGCCGAAGAAATGCACGGTCACCGAGTCCAGGTTCTGCAGGATGAAGATCAGCAGCAGGACCAGCACGACCAGGCCGGCGATCACCGCGACCCAGGTGCCGCTGATCCGGGTGCGCTTGATCTTCGCGGGTGCGGGCCGGGACGGCGCCGGCCGCACCGGCGTCACCTCCTCCGGGCCCGGGCGGACGTCGCCGGCCCGCAGCTCGGCGGGTTCCAGTGCGCCTTCGGGCACCTCGGTGCCCGGCAGGTCGTGGTGGGTGGGACCGGTGGGGCGGTCGGCCGCGCCCCCGCGCGCGTGCGTCATGTGCCCAGTGTCCGTCCGGCACGCGGGGTGCGCTGCTTCAAACCCCCTAACGGGCGAAGCCGTCGACCTCCCGGAGGACGCGGAGCGTGTTCCGGCCGGCCAGTTTCGCGCAGTCGTCCTCACTCCACCCCCGCTCGAGCAGGGCCGCGAACAACACCGGGTACTTGGAGGTGTCCTCCAGCCCCTCCGGCAGCGCGCCGACGCCGTCGTAGTCGCCGCCGAGGCCGATGTGGTCGATACCGGCGACCTCGCGGGCGTGCTCGACGTGCGCGACGACGTCCTCCACGGTCGCCGTCGGCTTCGGCGGGCCGTCCCACTCCTGCACGAACTTCCCGCGCAGGCTCAGGTTCCGGTACTCCAGGCCGGCTTCGGCCATCGCGGCCTCGAGCCGTTCGTTCCAGGCCGCGACCTCCGGCGAGACGAACGCGGGCACGAAGGTGATCATCGCGACGCCGCCGTTGCCGGGCAGCATGGCCAGGACGTCGTCCGGGATGTTGCGGGGGTGGTCGTTCACGGCGATGCAGGAGGAGTGGCTGAAGATCACCGGCACCGAGCTGACCTCGATCGCCGCCCGCATCGTCGAGGGCGCGACGTGCGAGAGGTCGACCATCATGCCGATCTTGTTCATCTCGCGCACGATGTCGCGGCCGAACTCGGTGAGCCCGCCGTGAGCGGGTTCGTCGGTGCCCGAGTCGGCCCAGGTGGTGTTGAAGTTGTGCGTCAGCGTCATGTACCGGACGCCGAGCCGGCGCAGGATCCGCAGCACGCCGATCGACTCGGCGATGCTGTGCCCGCCCTCGGCGCCGAGCAGCGACGCGATCCGGCCGTCGGCGAACGCGGCTTCGGCCTCGTCCGCGGTGGTGACCAGCCGCAGCCGGTCGGGGTAGCGCTCGACCAGCTGGTGGACGACCTCCACCTGCTCCAGGACGGCGGTCACGGCACTGTGGCCCTCGAACTCACAGGGCACGTACACCGACCAGAACTGCATGCCGAGCTTGCCGTCGGCGAGCTTCGGGAAGTCGGTGTGCAGGGCGGGCTGCCGCACGGTCAGGTCGAGCGACGCGGCCGCCTCGACCGGGTTCGGGCCACCGTGCTGCCGCAGCTCCCACGGCAGGTCGTTGTGCCCGTCGGCGAGGATGACGGCGTCCAGCAGTTTGGTAGCACGCTGTAGTGCCTCGTTAGTCATCGGCCGATCGTAGGGACGTCCGGTATACGGTTCGTACAAACGGGCTGACATCTTCCACGGAAGAAGTAATCCGGCGAGGTGTTGCGGTAAAGTACGTCCCGTGGACACCGACGACGACGAGATCGTCACCTGGTGGGGCCTGGTCATCGAGGGCTACCTGGCCACCCAGGACAGGCTGATGGGCGAGATCGCCGAGCGCTTCGGGCTCGCGCCCGCGTCGTTCGACATCCTGCTGCGGCTCGTGCGCTCACCCGAGCACCGGATGCCGATGACCCGCCTGGCCACCGAGGCCGCGCTGTCCAGCGGCGGGTTCACCAAGGTGGCGGACCGCCTGGTGGCGGCCGACCTGATCTGCCGGATCCCGAGCCCCGACGACCGCCGCGTCACGTTCGCGTCGCTGACCGAGCACGGCCTCGACGTGGCGAACAAGGCCCGCGCGGCGGCGGCCGACATCCTGCGCCGGATCGTGCTGACCCCGCTCGGTGAGGACGCCCCGGCACTCGCCGAAGCGATGCGGACACTCCGCGCGTTCAACGCCGACCGTTGAAAAAGTAGAGGTCACGCCCGGTGCGTTCGGCGGCGCACCATGAGAACCATGCTGACCGAATCGACCATCACGACCATGCTTCCGGTGACCGACAGTGAACGCGCCGGCCACTTCTACGCGGACTCGCTCGGCCTGAAGCAGACCGGCCGTGGCGAGGACGGCACCCTGTACTTCGCGGCGGCGGGCGGCGCGATCGGCCTCCGCCCGATGCCGGAGGGCGCACAGAGCGAAAACACGGCACTGAGCTTCGAAGTCGGCGACCTGCCCGCCGAGGTCAGGGCCCTCGAAGACCGCGGCGTCCGGTTCCAGGACTTCGAGCTGGAGGGCCTGAAGACGGTCGACCACATCGCCCAGCTGGGCAACGAGCGGGCGGCCTGGTTCACCGATTCCGAAGGCAACGTCCTCTGCCTGCACGAGGTCATGGGCTGAGCCTCTGGGGGCGCGGGGGTGCCGGCCCGGTTTTACCGGCACCCCCGCGTGCGACCCCTACGCCAGCGACGGCATCAGCTTGATCGCGTTGCCCGACAGCACCCCGCTCAGCACGTCCTCCGGCAGGCCAAGCCCGATGAGCGTGCGGACGTTCGCGGCCACCGAAGGCACGCCCGGCCAGTCCGTCCCGAACACGAACTTCCCCGCCAGCCGCCGCAGGTCGAAGCGCTGGTAGTACTCCGGCAGCTTCTTCGGCGGCAGCCCGGCGAGGTCGAGCCAGACGTTGTCGCGCGCCAGGGCCAGGAACGCGGCGACGTCGTACCACCAGCCGCGGCCGCCGTGGGCGAAGACGAACTGCAGGGCCGGGAAGTCTTCGACCACATCGGACAGCAGCTCCGGGTTGCCGAAACTGGTGCGGGAGCCGGGGAAGCTCGACGTTCCCGAGTGGAGGATCACCGGCACCCCGCGGTCGAGGCACAGCTGGTAGACCGGGTACAGCTCCTTGTCCGCCGGGGAGAACGCGCCGTGCACCGGGTGGATCTTCAGCGCCACCGCCCCCAGGTCCAGCTGCCGCTCGACCTCCGCCGCCGCCGGGTGGTGCACGTACGGGTTCACGTTCGCCACCAGCCGGAACCGCTCCGGGTTGAACGCAACCAGCGGCAGGTTGTCCTCGATCGGCTGGATCCCGGTCGCGCGCGGGCTGTACTCGCAGAACAACAACACCCGGTCGATGCCTTCGGACGCCATCAGCTCGTCCATTGCGGACGGGATCACGGTGCCGTCAGGCGAATACACCGAACGCCACGGGTACGCCCCGGCGAAGTCGTGCGCCCACTGCAGCCACGCGGGTTTCAGCGTCGGCAGCCGCGGTGCGTGGACGTGGGCGTCGACCACGAAGTGCCCGTCGATCACGGGCTGGGTACCGTCCGCAGCGAGTCGCGGACCAGCTCGCGGATCACGTTGCGGCGGATCTTGCCGGTCGCCGTCTTCGGCAGTTCGGCCAGCTCGACCACCCCGCGCGGGCGCTTGAACGCGGCCAGGCCCTCGCGGCAGAACTCGATCAGCTCGGCCGGGTCCACCGCGAACCCGGGCGCGGGCACCACGCAGGCCACCGGCTTGTCGAGGCCGTCGGCGTCCGGCGCGGCGACCACCGCGACCTCGGCCACCGCCGGGTGCTGCCGCAGCCGTTCCTCCACTTCGGACGGTGACACCCAGATCCCGCCCGCCTTCAGCATGTCGCCGAACCGGCCCAGACACGAAAACGTCCCGTCCTCGTTCCGGACGTAGCTGTCGCCGGTCCGCAGCCACTCGCCCTGGAAGACGAGCTTCGTGGCGTCGTAGCGGGCCCAGTACCCGGTCGCCGTCGACGGCCCGGCCACGAACAGCTCGCCCGGCTTCCCGGCGGCGTCGATCACCGCCCCGGCTTCGTCGCGCAGCTGCACGGAATACCCGGGCACCGGGACGCCGGTGCTGCCCGGACGCACCGATCCGGGCTGGTTCGACAGGAAGATGTGGAGTGCCTCGGTCGACCCGATGCCGTCGAGGATCTCCAGCCCGAAGCGGGCGCGGAACCGTTCGAACAGCGACGCGGGCAGCGGCTCGCCCGCCGAAACCGCGTACCGCACCGAGGAAAACGAGTCGTCCGGGACGTCGCTGGCGAGCAAGGCCGCGTAGAACGTCGGGACGGCGAAGAACAGCGACGGCTTCTCCTCGCGGGCGCGTGAAGCGAACAACGCGGGTGTCGGCCGCGAAGGCTCGAGCAGCGTCGTGCCGCCCGCGCCGAGCGGGAAGAAGCACGAGTTCCCCAGCCCGTAGGCGAAGAACAGCTTCGGCACGGACAGGAACCGGTCGGCCGACGTTGTCCCCAGCACCCCGCGCGCGTACGTCTCGCAGACCGCGCGGATGCTCGCGTGCCGGTGCATCGCGCCCTTCGGCTGTCCGGTCGTCCCGGACGTGTACAGCCACAGCGCGGGCGAGTCTTCCCACGTCCGTCCACTCGGGACCGGGCCGGCCAGCGACGGCCAGTCGTGCGTCCGGACGGCGAACCCGGCCGCGTCGCAGCGGTCGAGCACGACGTCGGTGACCTCGGGGGCGAGTGCCAGCGCCGTCAGCGCCTGGTCGGCGAACTCCTCCGACACGCACAGCACGCGCGCCCGCGAGTCGGCGAGCACCTGGCCCAGCTCGGGACCGGTGACCATGGTCGAGACCGGGACGGCGACCGCGCCGGCCAGCATCGCGCCGAGGATGCCGGTGAGCAGCTCGACGTCGTCGACCATGCAGAACATGACCCGCTCTTCGGGCCGCACGCCGAGCTCCGCGAGCCCACCGGCCACGCGGCGGGACTCCGCCGCGAGCTCGGCGTAGGTCAGTGACCGGCGGGGCGACACGACCGCGGTCGCGTCCGGGCGCCCGGCCGAGAGCAGGTACTCCGCCGCGTTGAACCCTGTCGCCACCAGGCCTCCTACGTCAGGTACACGTACTCGTAGTCGATGGGCTTGCCGTTGATGCCCTGCCGGGGCGGGGCGACCCAGCTCGCGATCTTCCCCCGCTCGTACACCGGGTGCATCAGCGAACGCACGAACGTGAGGTCCTCGGTCGTGGGCAGCCACTTGCGCTTGCCCGCCTCCCAGGTCGCCTCGTCGACGATGGTGCCGTCGGGAGTGACGTGGTGGCCGGAGTTTATGCCGACTTCGCGGTTGAAGCCAGGGTGCGGCAGGCGGAACGCGTGGTCGATCCCGGCGTCGGCGAGGATCTTGTTCCAGCGTTTCACGCCGGTCTGGCAGTCGGCGACGTACTCGCTGCGCAGGTCGAGGTTCAGCAGCAGGATGGCCTGCAGTTCCTCGGTGGTCCAGGTGCCGTCGGCGTTCGGCCGCTCCAGCGTGCGGGCGTCCTCGGTGAGCTTGTGGTCGTCCTTGCGGCGGGTCTCCTGCCAGCGGCCCTTGAGCCCGGCGGTGTAGTAGTTCGCCGCGTTCGTCGACGTCTCGCTGCCGAACAGGTCCAGGGACACCGTGTAGTGGAAGTTGATGTACTTCTGGATGACGTCCAGCGGGATGCCGCCGTGCGGGCCGATGTCGTAGGTGTCGTGCTCGCGGATCAGCTCGGCGCTGCGGGTCACCACGCGGTCGACGCCGGTGGTGCCGACCATCATGTGGTGCGCTTCTTCCTTCAGCATGAACTCGCAGGTGCGCGAGAGCGGGTCGAAGGAGGACTCCTTGAGCGTGCCGAGCTGGTACTTCCCGTCGCGGTCGGTGAAGTAGGTGAACATGTAGAACGCCAGCCAGTCGGCGGTTTCCTCGTTGAACGCGCCGAGGATGCGAGGCGCGTCGGGACTCCCCGAGTTGCGCAGCAGCAGCCCTTCGGCCTCGTCACGGCCTTCGCGGCCGAAGTAGGCGTGCAGCAGGTACACCATCGCCCACAGGTGACGGCCTTCTTCGACGTTGACCTGGAAGAGGTTGCGCAGGTCGTAGAGGCTCGGCGCGGTCAGGCCGAGCAGTTTCTGCTGCTCGACCGACGCCGGCTCGGTGTCGCCCTGGATGACGATCAGCCGCTGCAGGTCGGCGCGGTACTCCCCGGGCACCTGCTGCCACACCGGCTCGCCCTTGTGCTCGCCGAAGGCGATCCGGCGGTCGGGGTCGCGCTCGGCGAGGAAGATGCCCCAGCGGTAGTCGGGGACGTTGACGTGGTCGAAGTGCGCCCAGCCTTCGCGGCCGACGCTGACCGCGGTGCGCAGGTAGACGCCCTGGGTCTCCAGCGTGGGCCCCATCTCGCCCCACCAGTGCATGAACTTCGGCTGCCAACCCTCCAAGGCCCGCTGCAGCCTACGGTCCTCGGAGAGGTTGACGTTGTTGGGGATCTTGGCGTCGTAGTCGATCTTCTCGGGCATCTGGGCTAGACCCGCTTCCTGTCGAAGACGGCCTTCTGTCCCGTACCGTAGCGGCGCAGCGCGCCTTCCGGCCCGGATGCGTTCGGCCGGGTGAAAATCCAGTTCTGCCAAGCCGCCAGCCGGCCGAAGATCTTGGTCTCGATGGTCTCGGGACCGACGAACCGGTGGTTGGCCTCCATGCCGGTGAGCGCGTCCGGCGAAAGCGACGCGCGGCCTTCGAGGGCGAGCCGGATCTCGTCCTCCCAGTCGAGGTCGTCCGGGGCGTCGGTGACCAGGCCCAGTTCGAGGGCTTCGGCCGGGGTGAGCTCGCGGTTCTTCTCGCGGGCGAGCCAGGCGAGGTGGTCGTCGTCGCCGTAGAAGCGGGCCTGGAGGCGGGTCAGGCCGTTGCCCATCGGGAACGCTCCGAAGTTGGCGTCGGTGAGCTGGATGGACGCGCGTTCTTCGGAATCCTCGTCGTCGATCGGCGGGCCGTCCAGGATGTACTGGCGGTCCGCGGCCAGCGCGATCTCCAGCAGCGCGCCGGTGAAGCAGCTGCCGGGTTCGATGAGCGCGATCAGGCTGCGGCTGGTGACGTCGAGACGCTTGAGCGTGCGCTTGAAGTAGTGGGTGATCTCGTTGGTGAGCCAGTCCTTCTGGCCCAGTACGGCCTCTTCGTGCGCCCGGACCTTCGCGGGGTCGCCCTGGGTGCGCAGGATCCACGTGCCGGCTTCGACCTCGTTGGTGCGCAGCCGCAGGATGGCGTCGTCGAGTTCACGGGTCATCGCGAGGAACCAGCCGCTCGCGCCCTCTTCGTGCAGGTCACCGGGGTCGTTCTCCGGGCCCCTGATGGTGATCGTGGCCTGGTCCCCGGCCACGTCGATGTCGACATGGCGATGTTCGAGCGGGGTCAGCTCGATGCCGTGATCCGCCGGTTTGCCGGATTCACGGGCGAATGCGCGGGCCTTTTCGAGCACCTTCTCGCGGAAGTCCTGGCGGGGCACCAGTTCGTCGACCAGGCGCCAGTCGACCGCCGTCTTGCCCTTCACGCCGTCGGGACGCGTCGCGAAGACGTCGGCGAGGTCCCGGCGCACCCGCCGCTTGTCGACGACCCTGGTGAGGCCGCCGGTACCGGGCAGCACGCCGAGCAGCGGCACCTCCGGCAGCGCGACCGTCGAGGAGTTGTCGTCGATCAGGAAGATCTTTTCGCAGGCCAGCGCGATTTCGTAGCCGCCGCCGGCGCACGTGCCGTTCACCGCGGCCACGTAGACCTGGCCGGAGTGCTCGGTGGCGTCCTCCATGCCGTTGCGGGTCTCGTTGGTGAACTTGCAGAAGTTCACCTTCCAGTGGTGCTCCGACGCGGCCAGCATCCGGATGTTCGCACCGGCGCAGAACACCTTGTCCTTGGCGCTGGTCACGATGACCACGCGGACTTCGGGGTGCTCGAACCGCAGCCGCTGCGTGGCGTCGTACAGCTCGATGTCGACGCCGAGGTCGTAGGAGTTGAGCTTGAGCTCGTAACCCGGGACGAGCCCACCCTGCTCGTCGACGTCCAGCTCCAGCCAGGCCACCTCCCCGTCGACCCGCAGCCGCCAGTGGCGGTACTCGTCCGGACGGCGGTCGAAGGCAACCGGTGTGGTGGTGGTCACTCCTCGATTGTCTACATGAGTCAGACGGACGTCAATGAAGTGTAGAAACTTGATCTCGGGTGGTCACCCGGTTGAGCACGGCCCAGGCCCAGGTGAGGAACGCCCACAGCGCGAGGCCGGCGGCCGCGTCGGTGAAGATCGTCGCGAACCAGAAGGCGGGGATCTGCGGAACGCCGGTCAGGAAGTGGCCGAGCGTGATCATCCCGGCCAGCGAGTAGACCAAGAGGAATGCCAGCGCCCGGTGGTACCGGCCGCGCGTGTACGCGCGGTAGCCGAGCCAGCCGAACGCCGTCAGGACCACCCAGGCAACGGCGACGGTGATGCCCCCGACGAGCGGGCTGATGCCCGGGAGCTGCGGGTAGTCCGCGTACCGGATGGCGTTGTGCCCGTAGTGGATCGACGTGCTGAGCAGCGAGAAGCCGAGAATCACCCGAAGTGTCGTCAACCCCATCACGGCCCCCGATTTGATAGATCGCTCTAGCGACGGTACCGCGGGACGGCCGCGCCGGACAAGACGCGGCCGTCCCGGGGTGTCACACGAAGTCGATGCGGTGCTGCGCCACCGGGTAACCGGCCTTCGCGAAGGTCCGGGCCATCGGGACGTTGCCGACGTCGGTGCCCGCGACGATCCGGTCCGCGCCGTACCCGACGAGGTCGTGCGTCGCCTCGACCAGCAGGTCGTAGGCGTAGCCGTGGCCGCGGTGCTCCGGGACCACGGCGATGTAGCCGACCACCGGGTCGTAGACGTTGCGGCTCGGCAGGGTGAGACCGACCAGCTCGCCTTCGGGCGTGTACGCCAGCCGCCACCACTCCCGCGGCCCCGGCATCCACTTCATGATGTCGAGGTCCTCCTGCGCGGCCGCGTCGATGCCGTGCTCCTCGACGGTCTTCCGCACGTGCGCGTCGAGGCTGCCGACGTGCACCCGCTTGAAGACCTCGAGGATGACGTCGTCGTCCGGCTCGGGCCGGAACTCGAGCCGGCCGGGCTTCTCCGGCAGGCCGTTCTCCGGCGTCCAGCGGAAGCGGTAGCGCTCGACGAGCTTGCGGTAGCCCGCCTTCTCGGCCGCTTCGACCCGGCCGTTCACTTCGCGTGCGACGTCCGGATCGTCCTGCCACGCCGGGGGCGTGTGGAGTGCGTACTCCGCGTGCAGGGGCGCGGTCTTGAGCAGGTGGACGGCGGCGTCGAAGTCGGTGAAGTCGAACCAGTCCAGGGCGACCGGGTCTTCGTCGGCGGTCTTGGCCCACCAGGCGGCCCGGGCCACGACGACGCCGTCGCGCAGCGCAACCCAGACCCGCTCGGGCGGGTATTCGCCCCGCTTCGCCATCTCGGCGAAGTCGTCGCCGAGCAGCTTGCGGCCGACGAGACCGCGGTCGGGCAGGGAGGTGAACAGTGCTTCTTCGCCCGCTTCGAGCGGGCGGATGACCAGATCGGTCACGGTAATCCTTCCGGGAGTACGCGCTCCCGGTCAGACAGCCGGCACCCTCGCTGCGGGGTGGGAGCGCGTGATCGGTTGCGTGATCATCGGTCCCACCTCCTTTCGCCTGGTCGAGGGTGCTCCCGTGAGCTTAGGGGTGCCCGCCCGCCGTGATCAACGGATTTTCTGTAGCACGACCCGCGTGCTCAGCCTCGGTTCGGCGTAGGAGTGCGACGCCTCGACGACGTACTCGCCCGCGATGTGCCGCCAGCCGTCGTTCCAGACCTCGGCCGCCCGCGCGGGGACGGCGATGTCGGCCTCCACGGCCTCGCCGGCTCCGGCTTCGACGCTCGCGAACCCGGCCAGCCAGCGGTGCGGCCGGTCGCCGCGCTCGGTCGGGACGAGGTAGAGCTGGACGACTTCGCGGCCCTTGCGGGTTCCCGTGTTGCGTACGCGGACCCGGACGCGCGCGCCGCCTTCTTCGTCCGGGTACGCGTCGAGCTCTTCGTACTTCCAGGTCGTGTAGCCCTGGCCCTGCCCGAACCAGTACGCGGGTTGCCGGTCGGTGCGGGCCCAGGCGCCGTAGCCGATGTACACGCCTTCGCTGTACTCGAGCACGCCTCCTTCGGGCGTCACGTCGGTGACGGGCGCGTCTTCGAGCTTCGCCGGCCAGGTCGTCGGCAGGCGGCCGCCTGGCTCTTCGCGGCCGAAGAGGACGTCGGCGAGCGCGTCGCCGCCGGCCTGGCCGGGGAACCAGGTGAGCAGCACCGCGGCGACGTCCTCGCGCCACGGCAGCTCCACCGGCGAACCGGCGTTGACCACCACGACGGTGTTGCGGTTCGCTTCGGCGACCCTCGCGACGAGTTCGTCTTGGCGCCCGGGCAAGGCGAGGGACGTCCGGTCGAAGCCTTCGCTTTCGACCTCGGCGGTCGTGCCGACGACGACCACGGCGACCTCGGACTTCGCGGCGAGGGCCACTGCTTCGGCGATGCTGGCGTCCGGGTCGAGGACCGGGCCGCGGTGGCCGAGCGCGAAGGTGACCCACGCGAACGTGCCCCTGGCGAACTCCGCCATCTCCGAGGGGATCCAGTAGGTCAGGCTGACGTCGACCGGTTCGCCCGCGGTCAGCTCGACCTCCCGCCGCTGCTCGTGGACCTGCATGATCGACGTGAAGATGTCCCCGCCCTCGGGCAGGTTGACGCCGTCGAACAGGGTCTGGCCGGCGACGGTGAGGCGGAGGTCGCCGGGGCCGGTGACACCGAAGGTGTGCGTGCCGCCGCGCTCGGGCAGGAACGTGCCGGCGATCTCCACCGAGGCGAGGGTGCCGATGTCGAGCCCGGACGGCAGTTCGCCGATCCAGTCGATCCTGGCCTGGCGCAAGGGGAATTCGGCGAGTTCGGTGCCGTCGGCGGCGCGGGCGGTCGCGCGGAGCCGGAAATTGTCGGTGGCCGCCGGTAACGTCGTGCGCGGATCGGCACCGGGGGCGTAGCGGAGCTCGGTGCCTGCGGGAACGGCGGCCTTCAGGCCGTCGAGAGGGGAGACGATGTGGTCGGGGAACACGGTGGCGCTGCCACCGCCGAGGATCTTCGGGTCGGCGGCGAGCGCGCCGATGAGCGCGATGCTCTGCGGTTCACGCAGGGGCAGCAGGCCGGTTTCGTTGCGGAGCAGCACGAACGACCGGTGTGCGAGCTCGCGTGCGATCGCGTCGCCGTCCACATCGGACTCCGCGGGCGCGGGGCTGCCGCCGAGCGCGCCGGTCCGGTGCGCGAGCAGGAGCACGCGGCGGACCATGGCGTCGACGACAGCTTCGTCGACTTCGCCGCCGCGAACGGCTTCGGCGAGCCGTTCGCCGAACACCGTGCGGGGTCCCGGCATGGCCACGTCGAGGCCGCCGTTGGCGGAGGCGACGGTGTCGCGCGCGGCCAGCCAGTCGGAGACGACGAAGCCGTCGAAGCCCCATTCGTCGCGCAGCACGCCGTTGAGCAGTTCGGCGTGCTGGGTCATCGTGGTGCCGTTGACGCTGTTGTAGGCGGCCATGATCCCCCACGGCTTCGCGCGCCGGACGATGAGCTCGAACGGCGCGAGGTAGAGCTCGCGCAGGGCGCGCTCGCTCACGCGCACGTCGGCGGTGAAGCGTTCGGTCTCGAAGTCGTTGGCGACGAAGTGCTTGACCGTGACGGCGACCCCGCCGTCCTGCACACCGGTGACGTAGCCGGCGCCGATCATCCCGGTGAGGAGGGGGTCTTCGGAGTAGCACTCGAAGTGCCTGCCGCCCAGCGGCGAGCGGTGGAGGTTGACCGTCGGGGCGAGCAGCACGTGCACGCCCTTGCGCCGGGCTTCCCGCGCGAGCAGGCGGCCGGCCTCGACCGCCAGCCGCGGGTCCCAGCTCGCGGCGAGCGCGGTCGGGCTGGGCAGGGTGACGGAGGGGTCGTCCGGGCTCCAGCGCGTCCCGCGGACGCCGACCGGGCCGTCGGAGAGCACCAGCGAGGCGAGACCGATCCGCGGCAGCGCGGGCAGGGACCAGACGTCCTGGCCGGCGAGCAGGCTCGCCTTCGCGTCCAGGTCGAGTTCGGCCAGCAGCGCTTCGACGTCGAAGCTCATGGGCATCCTCCGCGATCGGTCCTCCCGTCACCCTACCTGGCGGTGAGTAGTGAACGTTACACTTCCGTGATGCTCCGTCCCGTAGGCTCGGGATCATGACCCGGGCCAGGGGCGCCGACCGCCGAGCCAGCATCGTCCGAGCGGCGTTCGAGGTGATCGCCGAGCGCGGCTACCGAGGCACGTCGCTGGCCGCGGTCGCCGAGCGCGTGGGGCTGACGCAGCAGGGGCTGATGCACTACTTCCCCACCAAGGAAGACCTGCTGACGGCGGTGCTGGAGACCCGCGACGAGTGGGACCTGCTGCACTTCGGCCACACCCCGGCGGGCGACCCGTCGTCGATCACGGTGAACCAGCTGGCGGACCTGGTCGACTACAACGCCACCCGCCCCGGCATCGTCCAGACGTACACGGTGCTGTCGGCGGACAGCGTCACGGAGGACCACCCGGCGAGGAAGTACTTCCAGGACAGGTACGCCCGGGTACGGGCGGGCATGACGCAGATGCTGGAGCGCCACCGCGACGAGCTCCCACCGGGAACGACACCGGAGCAGCTGGCCCCACTGGCCATCGCCATCCTGGACGGCCTGCAGCTGCAGTGGCTCCTGGACCCGGAGGAAGTCGACATGTCGGCCGGGTTCCGCACGTTCCTGACCCTGCTGGGCATCAAGCCCGGCTAGCGGGTCGCGCCCGGGCCGGCCAGCACGTCGACGTCGCCTGCGTGCATCGGCTCGCCGCAGTGCGCGCAGCGCAGGTCGACACTGCTGATCTCGCCGCACGCGTGGTGGCGGTACAGCACCGGCGGGCCCGCCTCGCCCGCCAGCCACTTGTCGCCCCAGCGGGTCATCACCATCAGCATGTCGACGAGTTCGGTGCCCTTCTCGGTCAGCACGTACTCGTGGCGCGGACGGCGGTCGTACGGGCGGCGCTCGAGGATGCCCTGGTCGGCCAGGTGGTTGAGCCGCTCGGTGAGCACCTTGCGGGAGATGCCGAGGTCCGACTGGAGCTGCTCGAACCGGTTCAGCCCGGCCCACACGTCCCGCAGGATCAGCGGTGACCACGGTTCGCCGATCACGTCGAGCGTGCGCGCGATCGAACACGCGGCCAGTTCGCTGAAGTTCGTGCGCTGCATGGCACCAGTTTACCACTCGGGGTTCCCTCAAGGAACTTCAACTGCTACGGTTCCGGAGTCTCCTGAAGGAACCCAGAAGGGAATGCCCCGATGAGCAAGGTCTTCAGCGCCCACGCCGTGTCGGTCGACGGCTACATCACCGGCCGCGGCGCCCGCCCCGGCCAGGGCCTCGGCGACGGCGGCACGCTCTTCGACTGGTACTCCGGCGGGGACACCCCGAGCCAGGTCTTCGGCTTCTTCCAGCTCAGCGCGCCGAGCGCCCGCGTCTTCGACTCGCTCGCCAGCCGGGTCGGCGCGGTCGTGGCCGGCCGCAACACCTACGAGGACTCGGAGCACTTCGGCGGCGGCAGCCCGCACCCGGACGCCCCGTTGTTCCTGGTCAGCCACCGGCCCGCGCCGGAGCTGACCGAGCGGCAGACGCTCGTCGGCAACGTCGAAGACGCCATCGCGGCGGCCCGCGAGGCCGCCGGCGGCAAGGACGTGGGCCTGATGGGCGGCGGCGTGCTGGCCTCGGCCCTGCAGGCCGGCCTGGTCGACGAGGTCGTGCTGCACCAGGTCCCGGTCCTGCTCGGCGGCGGCCGGTCGTTCTTCCGGGAGCTGCCGTCGCACGTGCGGCTGAACCTCGTCGAGGCCGTGGCCGCGCCCGGCGTCACCCACCTCCACTACACCGTCGCCTGATCCCCCGACCCAGCAAGGAGCCCACCATGCTCGACGCCGACGTCCGCCGCATCCTCGCCACCACCGCGATCGGTCACCTCGCCACCGTCCTGCCCGACGGCGCGCCGCACTCGGTGCCGGTCTGGGTCGACCCGGAAGGCGACCGCATCGCCATCCTGACCGGCCCGGACTCGCGCAAGGCCCGCAACCTGCGGCGCGATCCGCGGGTCGCGCTCTCGCTGACCCCGGTGGACAACCCGTTCGAGCCGGTGATCATCCGCGGCCGGGTGGCCGAGTGGGTCGAGGGCGACGCCGCCTGGGAGATCGTGGACCGGATTGCCACCAAGTACATCGGCGGGCCGTACTCGCGGGAGCAGCAGCGGGTCGTGGCGCTGATCGAGGTCGACCGGCAGAGCGTGGGGATGCGCTGATTCAGCGCAGCCGGGGCTGGGCTACCGCACCGCGCAAGCGCTGGAGCGTGCGCAACGTCGTCTCCAGGTCGGCCAGCGGCACCTCGGCGGCCAGCTCCTCCGCCCACGCGACCTGGGCCGCGCCCAGTTCCCGCATCGCCGTGCGCGCCCGGCGCGTCAGCGACAACAGTGGTGCCCGCGCGTCGGCCGGGTTGGGCAGGCGGTCGAGCATTCCGTTGCGCAGCAAGCGGTTGACCGTCTCCTGCACGCTCTGGCGGCGCAGCCCGCGGCGGCGCGCCACCTCCGCCGCGGTCGCCGGGCCGTCCTCGAGGAAGCCGAGCACCTGCCACTGCGCCGCGGTCAGCCCGACCGGCTCGGTGAGCGCGTCACCGGCGGCGAGGAACCCGCCGTTGCACGCGAAGACGGCGTCGATCACGCGGGTGAACGTCTCGGCTCGATGCGACCGCATGCGTGCTAGTCTCGCACATCGACAGGTACCTGTCGAAATGGAGACGACCATGGACATGCCCCGCCTCGGCCCCGCGCACGACGCGCTGAAGGCGTTCGTCGGCGACTGGGCCGGCACCGAGGAGCTCGCCGCGTCGCCGTGGGCGCCGGCCTCGACCGCGCACGCGGAGTGCGGCTACCGGTTGGCGCTCAACGGTTTCGCGGTGATCCAGCACTACCGGCAGCGTCGCGAGGACGGGTCGGAGTTCCTCGGCCACAACGTCTTCACCGCCGATCCGGCCACCGGCGAAACGCTCTGGTACGGCTTCGACAGCTACGGTTTCCCGCCCGAGTCGCCCGCCCGCGGCAGCTGGACCGGCGCTACGCTGACCCTGGAGAAGCGCACCGCGCGCGGGATCGCCCGGCACCGGCTGACGCCGGACGGCGGGACGCTGACGCACGAGATCGACGTCCGGATGGGTGAAAACCCGGAGTACCGCCCGTTTTTGCGGGCGCGGTACACCCGGACGGGCCAGTAACCGGCCAGAAACTGTCGGACCCCCGGAGTACAGATGGGGGCGTGACCGGAACCGCCGAGCCGCCCCCGCTGATCGGGGTCGAGAACATGAAGATGCCCGAGTGGGCGCGCGTCGACGAACGCGTGGCCGCCGCGGGCTTCGGCCAGGCCGTGCGCACCCTGCCCACGGCGATCTCGGTCGTGCTGCGGCTGGCGTGGCGGACGTCGCCGCGGCTGACGCTGCTGGCCGCCGTGGTGCACGTCGTCTCCGGCTGCGTCACCGCCTTCGGGCTGCTCGCGACCGCGAATGTCTTCACCGCGCTGCTCGCGCAGGGCCCGACGCCGGAGCGCGTGGTGCAGTCGCTGCTGGCGATCGCCGTCGTCACCGGGTCGTACGCGGCGCGCGCGTTGCTGGATGCGGCCGTCGCCGCCGTCGAAGGTGCACTGCGGCCGCGGGTGACGGCGGAGGCGGACGACGCGGTGACGGCCGCGGTCGTGCGCGTCCGGCTGATCGCGTTCGAAGACGCGGACTTCCGGGAGCTGGCCCGGCAGGGCGCGCGGTACGGGGTGCGCGCCATCGAGACGAGCCTGCGGCGGCTGGCCGACCTGACGTCGTCGGTGATCTCGCTGGTGGCGGCGATGATCACGGCCGGGCTGCTCAACCCGTGGCTGGCCCCGGTGCTGCTGCTCGCCGCGGCGGCCGACGGCTGGGCCGCCGCGCGCGTCGCGAAGCTGAACTACCGGCACTTCCTGGACACCGTCGGGCGCAACATCCGCAAGTCCGTCGTCGAGGAGGTCGCCACCTGGCGTTCGATGGCGCTCGAGCGGCACGCGCTGACGCTGCAGGAGCCGCTGCTCGGCGAGTACCGGCGGATCTCGCGCAGCCTCACGCGCGAAGAGATCCGGCTGGCGCACCGCAGCAACCTGGTGCGCACCAGCGGGCGCGCGGCGGCCGGCTTCGGCACGGCGGTCGCGTACCTGGTGCTTGGCTGGCTGCTCTACACCGGCTCGATGGAGCTGGCTTTGGCCGGCACGGCGGTGCTGGCGATGCGCACGGCGTCGACGGCGCTGTCCAACACCATGCGCGCGGTCAACTCGCTGTACGAAGACTCCTTCTACATCGGGTTCTACAACCAGCTGCTCGCGGAGTCCCGGAAGCGGCAACCCCCGCCGACGTCGGTGGCGGCGCCCGCGGACCCGGGCGAGATCCGGCTGGAGGGCGTCACGTTCCGCTATCCGGGCCGGGACAACCCGGCGCTGCGCGACATCTCGCTGACGATCCGGCGAGGCGAAGTGGTCGCCCTCGTCGGGGAAAACGGCTCGGGGAAGACGACGCTCGGCAAGCTGCTGACCGGGCTGTACCCACCGGACGAGGGCACGGTCCACTGGGACGACGTCGACCTCGCCCTGGCGGACCCGGCCTCGGTGCACGCGAACATCGCGGTGATCGCCCAGGAGCCGGCGGAGTGGCCGATGACGGCGGCGAACAACATCACGGTCGGCCGCCTCGGCCGCCCGGACCCGGAGCGGCAGGCCTGGCGCGAAGCGGTCGACTACTCGGGCGCGGACGAGGTGATCAGTTCCCTGCCGTCGGGCGAAAACACGGTCCTGTCGAAGAAGTTCGACGAGGGCCACGACCTCTCCGGCGGCCAGTGGCAACGCATGGGCATCGCCCGCGGCATCTACCGCAACGCCTCGGTCCTGGTGGCCGACGAACCCACGGCAGCCCTCGACGCCCGAGCGGAGGCCCGCGTGTTCGCGGGGCTCCAGCACGCGAGCAGATCAGGCCGCGGCCGCCGCACGACGGTCCTGGTGACCCACCGCCTGGCCAACATCCGCTCGGCCGACCGCATCCTGGTACTGGAGAAGGGAAGGCTGGTAGAGCAAGGAACCCACGACGACCTCATCCGCGCGGGCGGCGTCTACCACGAGCTCTACGAAATCCAGGCCCGCGCCTACCGCCCCTGACCACGAGATCCCCCTCCAATCACGCAAGTCACGCACCCAATCACGCGAGATCCGCCCCCAATCACGCGAGATACCCCTCCAATCACGTGTGATGCCCCTTCAATCACGCGACATGCCCTTCCGGGTACGCCAACCGACCCTCCAGGTACGCCGGTCGACCCTCCAGATACGCGAACCGACCCCCCAGGTACGCCGGTCGGCCCGCCGGGCCAGCTCGCCGGGCCGGTTCACGGCGCTCGCGTGATTGGGCCCGGAACTCGCGTGATCCGGGGCGGATCTCGTGTGATTGGGAGGGGATCTCGCGTGATTGAGGGGGAAACTCGCGTGACTGGAGGGGCATCACACGTGATTGGAGGGGTATCTGGCGGTTAGGGGGTGAGGGTCAGGGAGCCCAGGTGGGAGAAGTGGGCTGCGACGCGGGCGGCGGAAGCGAGCGGGACCGCGTCCGTCATGCCGCCGGTCAGGACGAGCCAGCCCGGTTCCAAAGCCAGGCCGCGGGCAGCAAGGGCGTTTGCCGCCAGGGCGAGGGCCTCCGCCGGGTGGCCTTGGACCGCCGCTCCCGTGGCCGTGTCGACTATCTGGCCGTCGACCTCCAGGAGCGCCGCCTCCAGGGTCAGGTCCAACGACGTCGGCGGGACCCCGACCGGGCCGACGCTGAAGTACGCCGACGAGCCGTTGTCCGCGATCGCGTCCGGGAGCGTGAACCGGTAGTCCGCGTAGCGGCTGTCGATCACCTCGATCCCGCCGTACACGCGATCGACCGCCGCCAGGGCCGTTGCCGCCGTCACGCCCGGGCCCGCCAGCCGGCGGCCCAGCACGAACACCAGCTCCGGCTCGGCCCGCGGGTGGATCAGGGACGGCACCGGCACGCCCGCCGGCAGCACCATCGCGTCCGTCAGCCAGGCCAGGAGCGGCTGGTCGATGCCCATCCGCTGCTGCTTGGCCCGGGACGTCAGCCCCAGCTTCACCCCGATCAGCGTCTCACCGCGGGCCCGGCGCCGGCGCAAAGCCTCGTCCTGGATCGCGTACGCCGTGTCCACGTCTAGGTCCGGCCACTCCGCCGAGAGCGGTGCGCGCTCCGAACCCGTCTCCAACAAAGAAGCAGCCGCTTCTCGCACGTTCACGATTCCTCCGAAAACACCGCGGTGACGCTGCCGATGCCGGCGATCGTCGCGACGATCGTGTCGCCGGGGGACACCGGGATCGCCCGGGTCATCGACCCCGGCAGCACCACGTGCCCTGGCTCCAGCGTGACGCCCAGCGGGCCCACCGTGTTCGCCAGCCACACCAGCGAGTTCAACGGCGAGCCCAGCACCGCGCCGCCCGCGCCGGTCGCCGCCACCGAGCCGTTCTGGTACAGCACGCACCCCGCGAGCCGCAGATCCACCGACCCCAGAGCCGTCGGGCTGCTGCCCAGGACCACCCCACCCGAGGAAGCGTTGTCCGCGATCGTGTCGAACAGCGAGATCTTCCAGTCCTGGATGCGGGAGTCGACGATCTCCAGCGACGGCAGCACGAACTCGACCGCCCGCACCGCGTCGGCGACCGTCACCCCCGGGCCGCGCAGGGCGGAGCCCAGCACGAACGCGATCTCCGGCTCGATCCGCGGCTGCAGGAACGCCGACGTCGGGATCGGCTGATGCTCGAGGTGGAACATGCTGCCGGTGAGGTGCCCGTAGTCGGGCTGGTCGACGCCCATCTGCCGCTGCATCGCCGCCGACGCGAGGCCGACCTTGTGCCCGCGGACGGCGTCGCCGCCCTCGACCCAGTGCCGCACCTGCTCCTGCTGGATCCGGTAGGCGTCCTCGACGCCCGCGTCGGGATACGTCTTGATCAGCGGCTCGATCGGCTCGCGCGTGGCGTAAGCCCGCGCCAGCGCCGAAGCGGCCTCCTGCACCTCGCTGGCATCCACCCCCGGAACTCTGCCGTGCGCGGCGGCCGGACACAAGCAGCCCTGTTCCGCCCAGCGGAACTCTCACCAGACAACCTCTTGCGCGCGAGATAAATCGGGCGTACCGTCAAGGGCACCACCAGGAAGGGACGTGAGGGACATGGCACCGACCCCCGCCGAGGTCACCCAGCTCGCCGAAGCCCGTGACGCCCTGCGCGAGCGCCACCTGCGCCCGGCCGCGGAACGCCCGGCGACGAACGGCCGCGGCATCCACCACACCGCGCTGATCTCCAGTGACGTCGAGCGGACCATCGAGTTCTACCAGGACATCCTCGGCTTCCCGCTCACCGAGCTGATCGAGAACCGCGACTACCCCGGCTCCAGCCACTTCTTCTTCGACGTCGGCAACGGCAACGCGGTCGCCTTCTTCGACCTGCCCGGCCTCGACCTCGGCCCGTACGCGGAAGTCCTCGGTGGACTGCACCACCTGGCCCTCTCCGTCACGCCCGAACGGTGGGACGCCATCAAGGACAAGCTCGACGAAGCCGGCGTGCAGTACCTGCTGGAGAGCAAGACGTCCATCTACCTGTCCGATCCGGACGGTGCCCGCGTCGAGCTGATCTCCGACCCGCTCGGCGAGATGTACGGCGAGAAGATCGGCTGAAAGCGTGGTCCAGGCGTCGCGCGCCAACTAGCCTGTGCCGACCGTGACTAATCCGATCACAGTCACGGCCGGATGGCCTCGGAGCAACAGTCACGTGCCGTTGGCGGGTCCGGCCTACTTTTGACCGGATTAGTCACCAGTGCGCGACGTCTGGAGGTCCGATGTCCGATTGGTCGCTCTCGCGCGCGAAGGCGCGGCTCGATCACCGCGAGCTGCTCAACGAACTCACCGCGCGCACCCGGTTCGAGGTCCGGCTGCACCTGAACGAACCGGCCACGAACGTTGCCTACGACGAGCTCACGAGCATCTTCGCGATCGGGCACGGCGAGTGCGCCGCGCTCCTGCGGCACCACCGGCTGCTGCCGTGGTGGGAGCGGGTGCTGCTGTTCCGGTACGCGCGGCGCATGCACGGCAAGGCGATCACCCGCAGCGTCGGGGTCGTGCCCGCCGAGATCGCGCCGCAGGCGGCCCGCGCGTTCGGCGCCGAGATCGCCGAGCTCGCACCCGGGTCCGGGGACACCGGCGCGAAGTACGACCTGCAGGGCCGCGGCCTGCTGACCGTCTTCCGGATCGCCGTCGGCGCCAAGGGCGCCATCTGGCCGGACCGCCACGACGTCACGACGACCTCCGCCCGCAACATCCTGACCTGCGCGGCGACCTTCGCCCGGCGGAAGCCGTGGCACGTGCTCTGGCCCGTCTACCGCGTGCGCGGCCTGCGGCTCTGGAAGCTTTGACCCGCGCCGGACGTTGACCCGGTATGACTCCAGAAGAGATCCTCGCCGGCGCGACGACCATCGCCGTCGTCGGCCTGAGCCGCGATCCGGCCAAGGCCGCGCACGGCGTCCCGGCGGTCCTGCAGGCTCACGGCTTCCGGATCATCCCGGTGCACCCGACCGCGACCGAGCTGCTCGGCGAGAAGGTGTACCGGTCCCTGACGGACATCCCCGAGCCGGTGGACCTGGTCGACGTCTTCCGGCCGTCCCCCGAGGCGCCGGGCATCGCCCGCGAAGCCGCCGAAATCGGCGCCAAGGCGCTGTGGCTGCAGCAGGGCATCGTCTCCGCCGAAGCGCGCCGCATCGCCGAAGAGGGCGGGCTCGCCTACGTCGAGAACCGCTGCACCGCCGTCGTCCGCGCGACCGCCTCAATCTCGAGGCGCTAGCCGGACGCTCCGAAGTGGACGATGCGGTGGTTGCCCGGCTCGGCGACCCAGACCCCGCCGGTCCCGTCGTCGGCCACGTCCCGCGGTGAGCTGATCGGCTCGGCCGTGTCGGGCAGCGCCGCGCCCGTGCGGGTGTCGAACCGGGCGACGCGCCCGGTGTCGTCGACCAGCAGCCGCCCGGCGCACTCCAGCGCGACGGCGCGGGGCCGGGTGAGGCCGCCGAACTCGCGCACGAACCCGCCCTGCCACGAGAACTGCACCACGCGGCGGTTGCCGGTGTCGGCGACGTAGACGTTGCCCGCCGCGTCGACCGCCACCGCTTCGGGCGCCTTGAGCCGGCCGGCCAGCACCCGCACGAGCGTGCCGTCGCGGGTGAACGCCTGCACCCGGTCGTTGCCGGTGTCGGCCACCCAGACGCGGCCGCGCGCGTCGACGGCGATCCCGGACGGCGCGCGGAACTGCCCGGGCCCCGCGCCGGGCCCGCCGAACGCGCGCGGGAGCGCGGCGACTTCACTGCTGGTCACGGCATCAGGATCACCGGCCGCGAGCCACGGCGGCCAGCGCCTGGACGAGTATTCAGCGACTGTTCCGCCTCCGCTCACCAGCTCCAGCGGGAGCACGTCCGCCGGTCGAGGAAGCTGTAGGCGGGCAACGGCCCGACCCAGTCGGCGTGGACGCCGTCGTCGCGCGCGAGCCCGGCGACGGTGTCCCGGACGACGAGCAGGTCGCCCAGCCCGACCAGGAACGCCCACCGCTCGTCGGCGCTCTCGCCCGCCGGCAGCGCCACGGAGTCGCGGGCCCGTTCGGCGACCCGGGAGAGCAGGACGTCCGAGCGGGCCGCCCGCCACGCCGAGCCCGGTTCGGAGAACCGGAGGCAGACGTGCACCTCGGCCAGGCCGTCGAGCCGGTCGAGGTCGGCGCGGTAGGTGTCGGCGGCCGGGGCGAGCACTTCGGCGCGGACGGCCTCTTCGTCCTCGGCCACGGTGCCGAACCGGACCGGCAGCACCGGGCCGCCCTCGACCAGCGCGGACACCACCGCGAGGTGCGCGGCCGGGTCGGGCTCGGGGTCGCCGACGACCATCGCGAGGTCTTCCCAGCACACCGTCCGCGGCGCTCGCGGGTGCCCGGCCCGCACGACGCCGTAGAGCTGCAGCGTCACTTCTGTTCGACGGGGATGGCGGGCTCCACCGGAACGGCGACGGCCGGGGTGGGTGGCGGGGGCGGGATCAGCCCGACGGTCTGGTCGAGCCCGATGGAGACCTGCCCGGGGTTGGGCAGCTGCGCCTGCGCGTTCACCCGCTGCATCGCTTCGAGGTAGCGGATGTAGGTGTCGACGCTGGCGATCACGACCCTCGCCTCGATCGACAGCAGCTCGATCCCGATCAGGGACACCTTCACCGTGGCGTCGATGACGAGTCCCTTGTCCAGCAGGACGTTGAGGGTATCGGTGAGGGTGCCACCGGTCTGTCCCGGTCTGGTCACTTCGCTCCTTCGGTCGCGGGGATTTCGGCCGGGATGTCGTCGAGGGCGGCGCGGATCTCGGCGAACCGGAGTTCCAGCGCGATGAGGGCCTGGCCGAGCGCTTCGACCTGGTCCGGGGTCAAGGTGCCGGCGTCGAGCCGCCGCAGCGCCTGCCGTTCGAGGACTTCCTTGAGGACGTCCAGCACGGTGACGACGAGGTGCCCGAGCCCGCGGCCGGCGTCGGCGGCGATCCGCTGGGTCATTCGCCCGTCCCGTCCAGCCCGAGCAGCAGCAGCCGCAGGTCGAGCCGCACGAGGTCGATGCCGGCGAGGGAGATGATCACGTCCCCGGTGACGACGGCGCCGCGGTGCACGACCCGGTCGAGCAGGTCGACGATGGCTTCGGCGGCGTTGGTGCCGGACGGGGTGAAGACCTCGGCGAGCCGGCCGGGCTCAGCCATGCGCCTTCGCTCCGAGTTCGAGGTCGGTGAACGAGTACGGCGGCCACGGCCCCGACGTCTCCACCGTGGCCCCGGCCGCGCTCAGCTCGCGGGCGAACCACTCGACCTCCGCGTGGAACGCCGCCTCGCGGCCCGTCTCCACCAGGTACGCCGAGTTCACCAGCACCCCGTGCGGCCGCGCGCGCCCGACGGTGTCCGCCGCGTGCCGGCGCAGCGCCCCTTCGAGCCGGGCCGCCGAACCGGCCACGTCCTCGCGCGCCTGCTGGATCGCCTTCAGCCGCTCGCGCCGGCGCACCAGGTACTGCGTTCCCGTCAGGCCCGCCGCGTCCGGTTTGGTGGTCGCCGCCGGCTCCGCGTGCCGCACCCGGACACCCCACTCGCGGTGGCCCGCCACCTCGTCGAGGCAGTCGCGTGCCTGGTCGTAGCCCGCCTCCAGCAGCCGGCGGGCGGCGTCTTCGCCGTCGAGGACGGTGCCGAACCGCAGCGGCAGCACCGGTTCGCTGCGGAACACCGCGCGCACCACGGCGTCGTGCTCGCGGGCCAGCTCGGCGAGCGTGCCGTCGACCGGGTCGAGCGTGTCGATGCGGTCGAACCGCGTCGGCGCCACCTCGGAGACGACCACGCCGAGGTCGCGGTAGCCGATCAGCCGCGGCGCGGGCCCGACGTCCCAGGTGGCAGGCCGGTTGCGGGTGATCGCGTACGCGCACAGCCAGTTTCCGGTGTTCACCGCGGTTCTTCCTTCCCGCCCGGCACGGGCAGCCGGGCTTCCAATTCGGCGACGCGCGCCGCCAGGTCGGTCGCCCCCACTTCCGCGCGCGCGGCGTTCGGGGCGAAGAACGGATCGTTCGTCCACCAGTCCATGCCCATTTCCCGGGCGGTCTGCGCGGACGCGATGAACAGCCGGATCCGCAGGGTCAGCAATTCGACGTCGACGACGCTGACGCCGATGTCACCGGCGATGACGACACCCTTGTCGAGCACGCGTTCCAGAATGTCCGCCAACGAATCGGACGAAGCGGCCAATCTGTCGACCTTCCTTTCAGGAATCGGTGGCGCCCCGGGTGAACCGGCGCAGCCGTTCGCACGCGCCGAGCTCGCCGTCGGCGTCGACGTCCACCCGGTAGGTGGCCATCACACTGGTGGAATCCGGGATCCGGGCCAGCTCGACGACGTCGACGAGCACGGACCAGCCGCCGTCGCCCCGGGCGCGGACACCGGTCACGGCGTGCGGGGTCAGCCCGGTCACCATGCCGAACTGGTCCTTCGCAACCCGGATGGCGTCAGCGGCACGCAGCCGGGAAACGGATTTCCCGGAGGGGTTCGGAGCAATTTCGTTTTGAGCGGGTTCGCTCGGAGCAGGGAACGGCAGCGGCGATTCCGGCATTGCTTCCCTTCGCGGGTGGACGGCCCACGGTAGCAACACCCGGCGTCACGCGCAGCGCCGTCGCGGGACGGTATTTTTCACCGGTTCGCGGCAATGATTGGGCGATCCGCGGCAACCGGCGGGAGCAAATGGCGCAACACACGGACACCCGGCGGCACCAATTTCCGGAAAACACCCGGTTGATTACGATCGGGTAACGTCTACCAGCCGGTAGCCCACCCCGCGGACCGTCTCGATGGTGTGCGTGCCGAACGGCGCGTCGATCTTGCGCCGCAGGTACCCGATGTACACCTCGACGACGTTCTCGTCGCCGTCGTAGTGGGCGTCCCAGACGTGGCTGAGGATTTCGTTCTTCGACAGCGCGGCCCCCGCCCGCCGCAGCAGGAACTCCAGCAACCCGAACTCGCGCGCGGTGAGCTCGATCCGCTTCTGTCCCCTGTGGACGGTACGGGCCGACGGATCGAGCCGCAGGTCCCCGGCCTCCAGCACGGCAGGCCGGGCCGGCGCGCCGCGCCGCAGCAACGCGCGCAGCCGGGCGATCAGCACGACGAAGGAGAACGGCTTGGACAGGTAGTCGTCGGCGCCGAGGTCGAACGCGTCGGCCTCGTCGTACTCGCCGTCCTTGGCCGTCAGCATCAGCACCGGCGTCCAGTTCTCCGCCGCCCGCAGGCGCTTGAGCACCTCGTAGCCGGACAGCTCGGGCAGCATGATGTCGAGCACCACGACGTCGTAGGCGTGCTCGGTCGCCCGCCAGAGACCCTCCCGGCCGGTGTGCGCGACGTCGGCGGTGAAGCCCTCGGCGACCAGGCCCCGCCGCAGCGTCTCCGCGAACTCGCGCTCGTCCTCCACGATCAGCAGCCGCACTACTCCTCCTTCGGCAGGTCGATCACCGGCAGCTCGATCACGAACCGCGCGCCCGGCTCCTCCGAGGCGGCGTAGCGCGCCCGGCCGCCGTGGCGGGCCGCGATACCGGCCACGATCGGCAGGCCCAGCCCGGTTCCGCCGTGCCCGCGCTGCCGCGACGCGTCGAGCCGGACGAACCGCTCGAAGATCCGTTCCCGGTCGGCCGCCTCGACGCCGGGGCCGTCGTCGCTCACCTCGACCACGGCCAGGTCGCCGCGCACCGCGCTGCTGACGCGGATGCGCGAGCGCGCGTGCCCGCGCGCGTTGTCGACCAGGTTGCGCACCGCCCGCCGCAGCTGGGCCTCGCTGCCGTGCACCTTCGCCGGCCCGGCGCGGACCTCGACGTCCACCGTGCTCTCGCCCCGGACCCGCTCGGCTTCGGCGCGGACGATGTCGTCGAGGTCGACCTCGGTGCGCTGCGGCCGGTCCGTGGCGTCGTCGGTGCGGGCCAGCATCAGCAGGTCGTCGACCAGCTCGCGCAGCCGGGCGGTCTCCCGGTCGATCACCGGCACCAGGTCGCCGGTGCTCTCCGGGTGCCGGCCGGCGACGTCGAGCGCGGTGCTGATCGTCGACAGCGGTGAGCGCAGCTCGTGGCTGGCGTCCGCGACGAACCGGCGTTGCGCGGCCTGCGCCGAGGCCAGCCGGGACAGCATTTCGTTGAGCGTCACGGCCAGGCGGTGCACCTCGTCGCCGCCCGGCGGCAGCGGCACGCGCGAGGCGAGGTCGCGCGTCGAGATCTCCGCGACGGTCCGGCGCATCCGCTCGACCGGCCGCAGCGCCGAGCCGACCGCCCGGTACACCGCGAGCCCGGCGATCGCCAGCAGCGGCACGGCGATCAGGCCGAGCAGCAGCGTCAGCCGCGTCGAGGCCTCCGTGACCGGTTCCAGCGAGCGCGCGGAGATCACGGTGAACGGCCCGCCGGGCCCGGTCACCTCCTGCGACACGACGCGGTAGTCGTCGTTGTCGCCGTTCAGCCCGAGCGGCAGCGTTTCGACGATCTCGTGCCCGACGACCGGACGCGACGCGGTCAGCGGCGGGTGCCCGACGATGGCGGGGTCGCTCGCGATCGGCGTCCCCCGCGCGTCCAGGACCTGCGTGACGGCCTCGGTGTCGCCGGTGCTGGCGACGTCGCTCGCGCTCAGGTCGCGCGCGCCTTCGCGGATGAGCTGGATGGCGACCTGCCGCCCGGTGCTGCGGGCACTCTCGGTGACGCTGCGGTCGAGCGACTCCTCCAGCAGCAGGACGACGACCACGCCGCCGACGGCGATGGCCAGCGCGAGCGCGAAGACGGCCACCGCGGTGGCGCGCATCCGGACGCCGGTCGCGGCGATCACCCTGCCCAGTTTCACCAACGCAGCGTAGCCACGAACGAGGCTCGCGCGCGGGCCGGCCAGCGCCGGGACGCTCGCCGCCACCGGGTCACGCGCCCCGGCGCCGTCGCGGGACGGCGAGCCGTTCCGCGCGCAGCCGTTCGACCTCGGTCAGCTCCAGCGGGCCGAGCGGGTGGCCGACCGTCCAGGCCAGCAGCAGGTCGGCCAGCGCGGGGTTGCGGGCCAGCGCCGGGCCGTGCAGGTAGGTGCCGACCACCCGGTCGGTCACCGCGCCCTCGGTGCCGTCGCCGTTGCCGGTGCCGCGCACGACCCGCCCGAGCGGTTCGCTGTCGGCGCCGAGCTTGCTGACGCCGAGGTGGTTCTCGAACCCGGTCAGTGCGGCCCCGTCCAGCAGCCGGGACGGCGTCGCGACCAGTTCGGCGACCGCGCGCTGCTCGCCGGGCTCGGTGGTGAGGTCGAGCAGGCCGAGCCCGTCGTGGTCGACGCCGTCCAGGCCGCGGAAGCGGGTGCCGAGCACCTGCAGGCCGGCGCACACGCCGAAGACGACCGCGCCGGCCGCGACCGCCCGCCGCAGGCCCGGGTACCGGCGCAGGTGCGCGGCGGCCAGCGCCTGTGCGCCGTCCTCGCCGCCACCGAGCAGGTAAAGGTCCAAAGTGGACGGTACCGGGTCGCCGAGCCCGACCGGGACGACCTCGGCGTCGAGCCCGCGCCACTGCAGCCGCTTCCCGAGCACCTGGGCGTTGCCCGTGTCGCCGTAGGTGCCGAGCACCTCCGGCAGCAGTAGTCCGATTTGGACGATCGAGTCAGCCATCGGGCAGCTTGCCGACCAGATCGCGGAACGCGGTGTAGTTGGCGACCAGCTCGACGGCGCCGGGCGGCAGCGTGTCGATCGCGGTGACCGGGTCCGGCTCGGCCCAGTGCGCGACTTCGGCGTAGCAGAGCCGGACCGACAGGTCGGCGCCGCGCTCGCCGGTGACGACCACCTGGCGCCCGCGGAGCCGTTCGAAGTGGACGTCCCACAGCCAGGACAGGTCCCGGCCGTCGGCTTCCTGTGCGTTGACCGCGACGACGACCGGGGTGTCCTCGTCGAGCACGCGCAGCGTTTCCACCCAGCCGGCCGGGTTCTTGGCCAGCATCAGCCGCACGGAGTGCCGCGACCGGCGGATCGTCCGGTAGCGGCCGCCGATGTCGGTGATGGTCCGCAGCCGGGCGGCGGCGGTGTGCGGCGGGACGCCGAGCCGGTGCGCCGCGGCGAGCGCGAGCGCGGCGTTCGCGCGGTTGACCTCGCCCGGCAGCCGCAGGTCGAGGTCGACTTCGCGGCCACCGGGCGTCCGGACGAGCTCGCCGTCGAGCGTCCACGCGGGCTCCGGCCGGGCCAGCCCGCAGGCGCAGCCCCAGTGCCGTTCGTGGGTTTCGACGCGGCCTTCGCAGCGCGGGCACGCCGTGGAGTCACCGGTCCAGCGGCGGCCCGTGCTCACCCACACGCGCTTGGCGGCCGCGCTCGCCGCCGACGTCACCAGGACGTCGTCGCAGTTCGCGACGACGACCGTGCCGGGCAGGCCGGCGATGGCGGCCCGCAGGTCGCGTTCCATGGCACGGACCTCGCCGACCCGGTCCAGCTGGTCGCGGCTCAGGTTGAGCAGCACCAGCACGGCCGGCTGGACCTGGTCGGCGACCCACGGCACGTACGTCTCGTCGACCTCCAGCACCGCGTAGGGCGCGTCGGGGCGGGCGGTCAACGCGGCGAGGACGCCGTCGGGCATGTTCGCGCCGTCGCTGTTGGCGGCGACCTCGGCCAGCGTCTCCAGCGCGCGGGTGAGCATCAGCGACGTCGTGGTCTTGCCGTTGGTGCCGGTGACGAGCACGACGGTGCGTTCGCGGCCGAGGCGGCGCAGGGCGAGCGGATCGAGGGCCAGCGTGACGCGGCCGCCGATCATCCCGCCGCGGCCGAGGCCCGAGCTGCGCGACAGCCAGGCGATCAGCCGCCCGGCGGCCACGGACGCGCGGGTGCGGAGTGGGCTTCGGAGGGACATCGCCGGAGATGGTGCCTCCGGGCCGCTGTGATTTTCCTGAGTCCGTGGCGCGGGTCTCTAGAGCGTGACGACGACCTTGCCGTGGACGTGCCGCTCGGCCTGCAGCGCGACGGCGTCCCGGATCTTTTCGACGGGGAAGACGGCGGCGATCGGCACGGTGAGCCGCCCGGCGGCGATTTCGGCGGCGACCTTTTCGAGCGCGCCCGGCTCGGCGTCGACGCCGCCGGTGGCGCGCACACCGCCCGGCGGAGTGGGACCGGCGGCGATCGTGGCGATCCGCTCGGGCGGGACGCCGAGCTCCAGGGCCGCCTCGGCGGTTTCCGTGCCGAAGAGGTCGATGGCCGCGGTGATCTCCGGGACCCGGCCGGCCAGGCCGGGGCCGTAGGCGACGGGTTCGACACCGAGCTCGCGCAGGAACGGGAAGGTGCTCTCGGAGGCCGTGCCGAGCACGGTGGCCCCGGCGAGCTTGGCGAGCTGGACGGCGAAGATGCCGACCCCACCGGCGGCCCCGCCGACGAGGACGGTGTCACCCGCCTGCAAGCCGACGGCGGCGAGGGCGGCGGCTGCCGAGGACGCGGCGACCGGGAGGGTGCTCGCGACCTCGTCGGACAGGCCGTCCGGGGTGCGGAAGAGCCGGTCTTCGGCGCCGACGACGACGAAGTCGGCGACAGCGCGCCCGAGCGCGCCACCGTAGACGCGCTCGCCGACAGCGTGTTTCGCGCCCGGACCGGCTTCGTCGACCACGCCGGCGTAGTCGTACCCGAACCCGGCGGGAAGGCTGATCCCGAACCGCGCGGCGGCCTCGGGGTGCCGCGCGATGCCCCAGTCCATCGGGTTCAGCCCGGCCGCGGTGACCCGCACCCGCACTTCGCCGGGGCCGGCGTGCGGTTCGGGGACTTCTCGCAGCTCGAGGACTTCGGGACCACCGAACTTCTCGTAGATGACGGCTCGGCTCATCGCGGACCTCCCGTTGTGATGGGACTTGGTCTCATCACCGTACACCTTCCGACGGGACCAAGTACCGTGTCGTCATGGGCCGCTGGGAACCGAACGCACCGGAGAGGTTGAGCCGCGCCGCGCTGGAGCTGTTCGCGGAGCGCGGGTACGAGAACACGACGGTGATCGACATCGCCGCACGGGCGGGGCTGACGAAGAGCACGTTCTTCCGCCACTTCCAGGACAAGCGAGAGGTGCTCTTCGGCGACGGCAGGCTGGCCGGGCTGCTGCGCGCGGCGGTGGCGGGGGCGCCGCCGTCGGCCGGGCCGCTGGAGGCGGTGGGCTGGGGGCTGGAGGCGGTGGGGCGCGAGGCGTTCACGGCCGCCCGGCGGGAGTTCGCCGCGTTGCGGCGGTCGGTGATCGCGGCGCATCCGGAGCTGCAGGAGCGGGAGGCGCTGAAGGGGATCGCGCTGACGGCGGCGATGGCGGAGGCGTTGAAGGGGCGTGGAGTGGAGGCGCTGGCTGCTCGTGTTGCTGCGGCGTTGGGGGCGTTGGCGATGAACATCGCTTATGAGCGGTGGAGTGGCGGGGAGGCGGACTTCGGGGAGGCGGCGAGGGAGGCGATCGCCGAGGTGCGGGCGGCTGTGGGGACGTCGGCCTTCTCTGCCTCCGATCCGGTTTGACCGAGCTGCGGTCCGCGGCGGGCTTCGGCCGGGCTTGGGCCGGATAGCGCTTCCGGTATCTGTTAGGGGGCTTTCTTCAGCGCGCCGAGGAAACGTCCCCATCCGGCTCGCCCGGGGCTCGGCAGCGTGGCGACCGGTCGGCTTACGGCCGGGGATCGGCAGGGCGTGGCGACCGGTCGGCTCTCGACCGGGTCGGTCAGCTGTGGACCGTCGGCTCCGGCGGCGCGACGCTGCCGAACTCCGGTCCGCCCGCGGGGGCGCCCCCCGGGTCCAGCGTATCGGCGCACCCCGACAACAACCGGGAAAGAACGCCACTCCAAGCCGTTTTGTCCACATTGCTCCACCCCCGTGGACAACTCCCCCAAACATTCACGGATATGAACGATCCACCCACCCGAACCCCCGGACTCCCCCGTCCACACCAGCGCAACCGCCATAGGTAGGAAACTTAACCATCGGATGTTGAACCAATTAGCATCCACAACTACTCGCATTGTTCCGAGTTATTCCAAGATCTACCGCAGATACATCGGAGGTGTTACCGTCCAACCCCAGCCAGCGGAAAGGCGTACCGCTGAGCGGGAAACGTCCAACGGAGGGCAACGTGGGACCGGAGCGCGGGCTCGAACAAAGCGGAACTCTCGAACGCGGACTTGCCGTGCTGGAGCACGTCGGGCGGCACCAGGAGATTTCCACCAATGCGATCGCGCGGCAACTGGGGCTTTCCCGCAGCGCCGCCTACCGGATCGTCGGCACCCTCAAGAACCTCGAGTACCTCGAGGCCGACCAGGTCACCGGCCGCGTGCGGCTCGGCACGCGGCTCGTCGAACTCGGGGCACGGGCGATGGCCGCCACCGATCTGCACCGGTGTGCTCCGCGGTACCTCGCCTCGCTCGCCGAACGGTCCGGGGAGACCACCTACCTCGCCGTTCCGGACAACGACACCATGGTCTACGTCGCCACCGAACGCAGTGCCAGTGCCGTCACCCTCGCCTGCCGGCTCGGGACGCGGCGGCCGCAGCACGCGACGTCGCTCGGGAAAGCCTGGCTCGCCGCGCTGCCCGAAGCCGACCGGTTCGAACGGGTGCGGCGGATGAAGCTCGACTCGCTCACCCTCAAGACCATCATCGACCCGCACCGGCTGCTCGACGAGCTCGCCAAGACCAGCCGCCGCGGGTGGGCGATCGACGACGTCGAAAACGAGCCGGACGTCGGGTGCGTCGCCGCCGCCGTGCGGGACCACTCCGGACGGCCGATCGCCGCCATCAGCATCGCCGGGCCCGCGCCGCGCGTGCTGCGCCGGCTCGACGAACTCGGCGCCTCCGTCGCCGGCACCGCCGCCGCCCTGTCCCTGCGGCTCGGGTACGTCCGGAGCCGGCCCGCCTGAGCACCGACCCACCCGGCAAAGGAGCCGACGTGACCTGGATCCAGGACTACCAGCCGGCGGGCGGGTTGTGGGTTTCCGCGCTGCTCGCCGCGCTCCCGATCATCGTGCTGCTGGTTTCGCTCGGGGTGATCCGCTTCTCCGCGCACCTCTCCGCCGCGCTGGCGCTGGTCACCGCGCTCGCCGTCGCCCTGCTGCTCTACCGGATGCCTGCCGCGCTGGCGTTCGACTCCGCCGCGATGGGCCTCGTGTTCGGCGTGTGGTCGGTGGCCTGGATCGCCTTCCACGCCGTCTACTTCCACAACGTCACCGTCGCCACCGGCCGGTTCGACGCCATCAAGCGCGTGCTCGCCGGGTTCAGCGAAGACCGGCGGCTGCAGGCGCTGCTCATCGCGTTCAGCTTCGGCGCGCTGCTCGAAGGCGTCGCCGGCGGCGGGTCGCCGATCGCGATCACCGCCGCCATGATGGCCGCGCTCGGGTTCCCGCCGGTGAAGGCGGTCGTGCTGGCGCTGCTGGCGAACACCGCGCCGGTCGCGTTCGGCGGCCTCGGCAACCCGCTGATCGTGCTCGGACGGCTGACCGCGCCGATCATGCACCTCAAGCAGGATCAGGCCACCGAGCTCTTCTCGGCGATGGTCGGCCGCCAGGTTCCGGTGCTGGCCCTGATCATCCCGGCGTTCCTGGTCGTGGTGCTGGCCGGCTGGAAGCGCATGCTCGAGGTCTGGCCGGCGGTGCTGACCGCCGGGCTCGCGTTCGCGGCCATGCAGTTCGTCGCGTCCAACTACATCAGCGCCAGCCTGGTCGACGTCCTCGCGGCCCTCACCGCGATGGCCGCGCTGTGGATCCTGACCCGGTTCTGGCAGCCCGCGACGGTGTGGCGCTTCGAGGGCGAGGAAGCCGTCCCGGCGGCCAAGAGCCTCGGCGCCGCACAGGCCGAGCGCGGCGCGCTGTACGCGTGGACGCCCTACATCATCCTGATCCTGGCGATCTTCCTGTCGCGGATCGGCACGATCTTCAAGAACCTCCCCGTCTGGCTCGACCTGACGAAGCTGTTGCACAAGGCAGACTGGATCTTCGCGTGGCCGGGGCTGCACAACCACGTAGTCCAGCACCCGCCGATCACCGCGAAGAACGCGCCGTACGCGGCCACGCTGACCGTCGACTTCCTGTTCTCGCCCGGCACGATCGCCCTGATCGCGGCCGTGCTCGCCGGGTTCGCGATGGGCGGGCGGCCGAAGCTGCTGCTGGCGACGTACCGCAAGACGCTGCACCAGATGCGCTGGGCGCTGGCGACGATCTTCATGATCCTGGCCATCGCGTTCGTGATGAACTACTCGGGCGCGACGCAGACGCTGGGCCTGGCCCTGGCGACGACCGGCGCGGTCTTCCCGCTGTTCTCGGCCTACATCGGCTGGCTGGGCGTCTTCCTGACCGGCTCGGACGCGTCGACGAACAGCCTGTTCGGCCCGATGCAGGTGATCTCGGCGCAGCAGCTGAACCTCAACCCGATCCTGGCCGGCGCCACGAACACCTCGGGCGGCGTGATGGGCAAGATGATCTCGCCGCAGAACCTCTCGATCGGCGCGACGGCGATCGGGCAGAGCGGCAAGGAGAGCTCGCTGCTGCGGCAGACGTTCCTGTGGTCGCTGCTGCTCACCGCGGTGGTCGGGGTGATCTCCCTGCTCCAGGCGACGATCCTGACGGCGATGATCCCGTCGCCCTAGGCTGGGCGGCATGAGCGCATCCTTGGCCGCTTTCGGGTACGAACTGGGTCTGCTGAAGCGGGTCCGCCGGTCGGGCTGGTGGCACGCGGGTGTCCGCGACCCGGAGTCGGTCGGCGAGCACAGCCTGCGCGCCGCCCAGCTCGCGGCGCTGATCGCGGCCGAGGAGGGCGCGTCGCCCGAGCGGGCGGCGTTCCTCGCGCTGTGGCACGACACGCAGGAGACCCGCACGGGCGACCTCCCGCTGACGGCGGCCGAGTACCTGCGCAAGCCGGAGCCGCGGGACATCACCGCCGACCAGACGGCCGCGCTGCCCCCGCGGTCCCGTGACCTGGTGCGGTCGGCGGTGGACGAATACGAGACCCGCGAGTCGGTGGAAGCGTTGTGCGCCAAGGACGCCGACAAGCTCGAGATGCTGCTGCAGGCGCTGGAGTACCGCGACATCGGCGTGCGGCCGGTCGACGAGTGGATCGAGTCGGCGCGGAAAGGCCTCAAGACGGAGACGGCGCGGAAGATCGCGGAAGCGGCGCTGACGCTGTCGCCGCTCGCTTGGCGAGGCCGCTAGCCCGCGACCGCCTTCGCGCGGTTCAACAGCAGCTCGCGCTCGCGCGAGTTCTCCGTCATCTCCGCCGCCCGGCGGAACTCGCGCTCGGCTTCCTCGCGCCGGCCCAGCTTCTCCAGCAGGTCGCCGCGGACGCTGGGCAGCAGGTGGTAGTCCTTCAGGGCCGGCTCGTCCGCGACCGCGTCGACGACCGCCAGGCCCGCCTCCGGGCCGTACGCCATCGCGACCGCGACGCCGCGGTTCAGCTCGATCACCGGGGACGGCTGCAGCTTGCCCAGTCCTTCGTACAGCGCCGCGATCCGCACCCAGTCCGTCTCCTCGGCCGTGCGCGCCCGTGCGTGGCAGGCCGCGATCGCCGCCTGGGCGGAGTACGGCCCGTACGCGCCCTCCGCGATCTGCTCGGACAGGGCCAGCGCCGCGAGGCCGTGCTGGATCAGGAAGCGGTCCCAGCGGGCGCGGTCCTGGTCGAGCAGCAGCACCGGCTCGCCGTTCGGGCCGGTGCGCGCCTTCGAGCGGGACGCCTGCAGCTCCATCAGCGCGACCAGGCCGTGGACCTCCGACTCGCCCGGCATCAGCCCGGCGAGCACGCGGCCGAGCCGCATCGCCTCTTCGCAGAGCGCCGGGCGCATCCAGTCGTCGCCGCGGGTGGCCGAATAGCCCTCGTTGAACACCAGGTAGATGACTTCGAGCACGGACGACAGCCGCGCGACGCGTTCGTCGCCCTCCGGCACCTCGAACGGCACCTTCGCCGCGGCGAGGGCCTTCTTCGCCCGGACGATCCGCTGGGCGATCGTCGATTCGCGGACCAGGAAGGCCCGCGCGATCTCGTCGGTGGTCAGGCCGCCGAGCATGCGCAGCGTCAGCGCGACCCTGGCCTGCGTGTTCAGCACCGGGTGGCAGGCGACGAACAGCAGGCGCAGGACGTCGTCCTCGATGTGGTCGTCGAGCGCCGCGTCGAAGTCGGGCAGCACGCCTTCGCCGAGCTGCTGGTCGCGGCCGACCTCCTCGAGCTTCTCCGCGTACCGCTCGTTGCGGCGGAACTGGTCGATCGCGCGGCGCTTGGCGATGGTCATCAGCCACGCGCCGGGGTTGCGCGGCACGCCGGAATCCGGCCACTGCTCCAGCGCCGCGACCAGCGCGTCCTGCGCCAGTTCCTCGGCGAGACCGACGTCGCCGCGAGCCATCCGGGCCAGGCCCGCGATGAGCCGCGGCGACTCGATCCGCCAGACCGTCTCGACCGTCCTCCGGGTGTCCGCAACCGTCACCCGGCCATCAGACAGGGTGATCTTCCGCGGTGCAACCCACTACCCGTCGATCGGGCGGATCTCCAGCACCCCCTCACCGGGACCGAGGTTCGGGACCTGCTTCATCAGCGCGACGGCCTCTTCGAGCGACTCGCCCTTGAGCACCCAGAACCCGGCGATCAGCTCCTTCGTCTCGGCGAACGGGCCGTCGATGACCTTGGGCTCCGCGTCGCCTTCGAAGATCACGCGCGCGCCTTCCGAGCTGGGCGTGAGCCCCTCGGCCAGCTCGAACCGGCCCTCGGCGAACAGCCGCTCGTTGAACTTCGTCATCTCGGTCAGCTCTTCGGCGCTGGGCTGGAACCCGGCCGCCTCCGATTCGGGGCCGGCCTTCACGATCACCAGGAACCGCATGTCACGCCTGTCCGGCGGACTGCGCCCGCAGCCGGCCTTCCAGTTCCACGACCTCCGGCGTCATGTTCTCGAAGTCCGACGCCTCGGCCACGCGCCGGATCTCGACCTCACCGGCGTGGCCGTCGGGGTTGGGCATCCGCTTGATCCACTCGATGCACTCTTCGCGGTCGCGGCACTGCAGGATCCAGAAGCCGCCGACGAGCTCCTTGGTCTCGGCGAACGGGCCGTCGACGACCTTGGGCTCTTCGGTGCCGGAGAAGACGACCCGCGCGCCCTGCGAGCTCGGCGTGAGGCCCTCGCCCGCCAGCAGCACGCCGGCCTTGACGAGCTCTTCGTTGAACTTCCCCATCTCCTCGAGCAGCTCGGCGCTGGGGCCCTTGCCGGCCTCGGAGTCTTCGTTGCTCTTGACGATCACCATGAACCGCATCGCGGTCTCCTCTCGGTCGGTCCTGCCTACGCGTCGAACAGCCGCGGCCCGGATCGACAGCCACGGGCGAAAAACTTTCCGGGCCGGAAAGTAGCAGCTCAGCGCCGGGCCGGGGGACGATTCAGGCAGGGCGGGCGGGCCGCGGCGGTAAGCTGCCGAGCTGCGGCGGACCGGGGAGGGCGATGTGGCGAAGCGCGCACAGCAGGGGAAGCGCCGGTACATCGTCCGGCTGCCGGCGAACGGGAGCGGCCAGGCTCGGCTGCGCGGCTTCCCGGTTTGGGACACGTCGCTGCGGCGAGTGCGGAAGCGCTACCCCCGCGCCGCCGAGATCTGGCGGGCCACCGAAGACCGGCCGCGGCTCCCGCTCCGGTTGGCGCAGGCCGGCCGGTTGCTGCGGCAAGGCGCGGCGGCCGCGTGGCGCTGGGCCCGGAACCGCGACGCCAAGCCCTGGTGACGGCCGGGCCCCGGCTAATCTGCCCGTCGTGGCGGTACTCCCCGATGATCTCTCCTCCGCGCTCGACGACGAGCTGGCCCGGCACCCCCTGGCCCGGCTGACCCAGTCCGTCGACCGGCTCAGCGCGCGCTACCGCCAAGGCGACGCGGCCACGTCGCCCATCCTCGGCTCCGAAGTCGACGTCGCCGCGTACGCGGGCTATCGCATGCCCGCCACCTACGCCGCCGTACACGCCGTGCTCGCCGAAGCCGCGTTGCGTACTCCCGGCTTCGCACCTCGTACCCACGTCGACGTCGGCGGCGGGACCGGCGCCGCCGTCTGGGCGGCCGCCGACGTCTGGCCGTCGCTCGACCGCTGCACCGTGCTCGAACAGGTCGCCGGGGCCATCGGGCTCGGCAAGCGGCTCGCCGCCGGCTCCGGGCGGGCCGCCGTCCGGGACGCCGAGTGGCGGCGCGGGCTCGTCGATCCCTCCTCGCCCGCGCCCGACGCCGATCTTGTCACGCTGTCCTACGTGCTCGGCGAACTGCCCGACGCCACCCGGGCCGACGTCGTGCGGTGGCTGGCCGCGAAGGCCGGGGCCGTCGCGCTGATCGAACCCGGCACGCCCGCCGGTTTCGAACGGATCCGGGCCGCCCGCGCGCAGCTGGTCGAGCTCGGCCTGCACGTCGTCGCGCCGTGTCCGCACGATGCCGCCTGCCCGATCGTGGCCGGGCAGGACTGGTGCCACTTCGCCGCCCGGCTGCCGCGCTCGGGGCTGCACCGGAAGCTCAAGGCGGGCACCCTCGGCTTCGAGGACGAGAAGTTCGCCTACGTCGTCGCGTCGCGGACCGTGCCCGAGCGGCCGGACGCGCGGATCATCCGGCACCCGAAGAAGCACAAGGGCTGGGTCGCGCTCGATCTGTGCACGACCGAGGGGCTGGCACCGGCCGTCGCCGTCTCGAAGAAGCAGGGCCCGCGGTACCGAGCGGCCCGGGACGCCGAGTGGGGCGACGGCTGGCCTTCCGCCTGACCGGCTGGCAGGGTGGCCGAGCCGGCCGGCGATCTGGATCGGGCCCAGCCGGTGACGCCACCGCAGCCGCACGATCGCTCGCACCACCGGGCCGGAGGTGCCGGCCGGAGGTGCGGGCCCGGCTGTGGTGAGGGCGGCTGCTGCGATCAGCCATCCCGGCCGCGCCTTCGGCGCGGTAGCGCTGTGCCCAGCTCCACTTCACATCCGGAGGCCTTTACCTGTCAGAAGGGCAGGCCGCCACGGGTCACCTCAACTCGGGACAACGTCCCTGGACATCACAACTAAGGCATCCGGACCGTCCGCAGGAACTCCGGCAGCAGCCACGGCCGCGGGCCGCCGATGCGGACGCCTCCAGTCAGCACCGCGCGCACGCGGGACACGCGGCCGAACATCATCGGCACCAGCATCGACGGGTCGAACCGAAGGCGGACGTCGGCCGTGCCGTCCGGCTCTTCGCAGCGCAGCCTTCCGTCCTGGAGCGCCAGTACCGCCGGGGTCGTGTACCGCGACCGGAACTCCACCGCGATCCGGCGCGGTGACGGCGTCGCGTCGGCCAGCAGGCGGCCCATGTCGTTGCGCGCCACGCCGAACAGGAACAGCTCCAGGAACAGGGCCTCCAGCCGGGCCGGGACGCGCCACGGCCTGCCGAGGACGCGGGCGATGTCGAGGCCGTGCAGCAGCATCTCGTTGACCAGGTGCGCGAGCACGCCGGCGACCGGCACGCGGGAGCCGCCCAGCCACCACACCGGCTTCTCCGGGTCGAGGTCCGCGCTGACCAGCAGCACCTCGGCGATGTCCGCGCGCAGCCGCGCGGCCAGGCGGACGGGGTCGCGCTCGGGGTAGAGCTCCAGGGCCATCGCGTTCAGCCGGGAGATCGTGTCGACGCTCGCCGCGTCGATCGGCTCGGCCAGGCCCGGCAGCGGGAGCGGGCCGCCGTCGCCGCGGATCATCGCCGTGTACATCAGCGCGATCATGCCCACGTGGGACGCCGTTTCGCCGATCGTCCACGCGCCGAGTGCTCGCCGGTGCGGGTCCGGGACGCCGGTCAGCAGGTCCGCGAACCGGCCGCCGACCTCGGGCAGGGCCGCGCGCACCCGGTGCCACCGTTCGACTGTCACGGCATTCGACGCTAGCCCGCGGGCGGGCCGGCCCGGGTCTTCCAAGGTGCGGTTATCTTCGGGACGTGGTCCGGATCCTGCCCCGGTCGACCCGGTGGCGGGTCGCCCTCTTCGCCGCCCTCGCGTCGGCGCTCGTGCTCGGCCTCGGGTCGTACTGGTTCGTGAGCACGCTGCAGAGCGGTCTCGTGAACAACGCCAGGGCGCGGGCGAGCGACAAGGTCGACGCGCTCGTCGCGCTGCTCGACTCGGGGGTCGCCCCCGAAGACATCCCGAAGCGGTACGAAAAAGGCGGCGGCTACATGATCAGCACCGAGGTCATGAACCGCTGCTCGACCGGCAGGCCCGACCGGCTCCCCGATGACCAGGTGGTCCAGATCTACGGCCCCGACTGCGTCATCGTCATGCCGTACGGCCTCGATGAAGGGCAGGAGTACGCCGGCCGGGCGACGAACGACGGCCGCCACCAGGTCGCGGCCGGCGAGCGGCTGGACCCGGTCGGCCTCGAGACCGTGGCCACCGCCCGGCGGATCCTCTGGGGCGGGGTGCCGGCGGCCGCGCTGCTCGTCGGCGCCGTCGCCTGGTTCGCCGTGCGGCGGTCGCTGCGCGCGGTCGGGGCCATCCGGGCCGAGGTCGACGGCATCCGCGCGCGGGACCTCGGCCGCCGCGTGCCGGTGCCCGACTCCGGTGACGAGATCACCGAACTCGCCGTCACGATGAACGCGATGCTCGCCCGGCTCGACGAGTCCGTGCGGCGGCAGAGCCGGTTCACCGCGGACGCGTCGCACGAGCTGCGCACGCCGCTGGCGTCGATGCGCACCCAGCTCGAGGTCCAGCTCGCCCACCCCGACCGGCTCGACTGGCGCCACAGCATCGAAAACGCCGTCCTGGACGTCTCGCGGATGGAGACGCTCACCGGGGACCTCCTGCTGCTCAGCAAGCTCGACGCCGACCAGCCGGCCGGGGCCGCGCGGATCGCGCTCGGGGACCTCGTCACCCGGCACCTGGCCGCGCGGCTGCCCCGCGACGGCGTCGAAGTGCGCGCGGAAATCCGGGCGAACCCGGTGGTCCGGGGGCACGCGGGACGGCTGGAACGCCTGCTGCGCAACCTCGCCGACAACGCCGAGCGGCACGCCGGGAGCAGCGTGACGATCACCCTCGACGAGGCAGGCGGCGACGCCGTGCTGACCGTCCGGGACGACGGCCCGGGCATCCCGGCCGAGCACCGCGAGCGCGTCTTCGACCGGTTCGTCCGCCTCGACGCCGACCGCGCCCGCGAGGACGACGGCGGTGCCGGGCTGGGGCTGGCGATCGCCGCGGAGATCGCCCGGACGCACGGCGGCAGCTTGCGCGTCGCCGAAAGCACGTCCGGCGGGTGCCTGGAGCTGCGCCTGCCGCTTGCCTGAAGACCTCTTCAGCTCGCTTAAGCTCCGGTTCAGCGTGGCTCCAAGAACATCCCGCCATGCTGATCGACTTCGCGCCGGCTCCGGCGCGCACGCGCGAAAGCCGCGCGGTCCCCTACGTCGTCGCCGCGGTCGCCTTCGCCGGGTACGCCACCTGGTCGCTGCAGCGGCTGCGGACGTTCGACGCGAGCGGGTTCGACCTGGGGATCTTCGAGCAGGCGGTGCGGTCATACGCGCACGGGCGCTGGCCGGTGTCGGACCTGCTGGGCGCGGACTTCCCGACGCTCGGCGACCACTTCCACCCGATCCTGGCGCTGCTGGCGCCGTTCTACCTGCTCTGGCCGTCGCCGGGCTGCCTGCTGGTCGCGCAGGCGCTGCTGTTCGCGCTCTCCGCGGTGCCGGTGACGCGCTGCGCGATCGAGCTCCTCGGCGCGCGCCGGGGTGCGCTCGTGGGCGCCGGGTACGTGCTGTCGTGGGGACTGCTGTCCGCGGTGAACTTCGACTTCCACGAGGTCTGCTTCGCCGTCCCGATGCTGGCGTTCACCGTCGAACACCTGCTGCACGAGCGGTGGCGGGCGGCGGTCTGGTGCGCGCTGCCGCTGGTGCTGGTCAAGGAGGACCTGCCGCTGACGCTCGCCGCGGTCGGTGTCGTGCTGGTGCTCAACCGGCAGAAGCGGCTCGGCTGGGCGGTGGCCGGCTTCGGCGTCACGACGTCGGCGTTGCTGTTCCTGGTCGTGTTGCCGGCCTTGAACCCCGCCGGGGCTTACGCGCACGGCAGCGGCTTCACCCCGTTCGGCGGGGCGATCGTCAAGGTCTCGATGCTGCTGGCCCTCCTGGCACCGACGGCGTTCGCGGCCGTGCGGTCGCCGCTGCTGCTCCTGGCGGTGCCGACGCTGCTGTGGCGGCTGGTCTCGGCGAACGACCGCTACTGGGGCATGGGCTACCACTACAGCGCGGTGCTGATGCCGGTCGTGTTCCTCGCCGGCGTGCACGGCGCCCGGCGGATCGGTGGCTTCAGGCGGTTTCTGCCGGTGTGCGCGGTGGTCGCCGGGCTGGCTTCGCTCGGCCTGCAGGCGGCGCACCTGACCGACGGCGTCTGGACACCGGCGCAGCGGGCCGGGATCGACACGGTCCTGGCGCGGATCCCGGACGGCGCGACCGTGCTGGCGTCCAACCGGCTGGCCCCGCGGCTGACGTCCCGCTGCACGGTGCGGTTCTTCGACGGGGTGACGGACCAGCGGCCGGAGTGGGTGGTGGTGGCTCAGCCGGAACAGTCCTGGCCGACGACCCTCGCGACGAAGGAGGCGGCGCTGGCGGAGCTGGAGAGCACGGGGTACGAGCGCGTCGCCGGGACGGACGCCGTCGTGCTGCTCCACCGTGAGTAGGGAACTCGCAGCGGTAACCGGCCAGTCGGGGGGCGTGCCGGCCGGTTACCGCCGCACCGAGGAAGAGGGGGTGCCACGCCAGGAATGACGCGCGGCCCCACGCTTCACTCGATCGAGTGATGTCAGGCCGGATCGGCCAGGATGCCATTGACATACGACCCCGGGTGGGTGGCCGCGTCCTGGCGGAGGACCGGCAGGTCGGCGGGCCATTTCACGCTCAGCGGCTGCGTCTGGCCGGGCGGGATCGTGGTCAGCTCGGCCGGGGTCCAGGACGCCCCGCCCTCCGCCGGGGTCAGCACGGTGACGGTCGCCGACGCCGTGGTCCCGGGCGTCACCTCGTTGTCCTTGACGCCGTTGTCGACGCGCGGCAGGTGGTACACCGGGCCGAACGTCGGCTCGTCCGGGCCGACGAGGTCGACGCCGGGGACGCCGTGCAGGGCGCACGGGTGGTCCGAGGTGTTCCGGTAGGTCAGCGGAAGGTCGTACTGGCCAGGACTCTTCTCCTCCGGTTTGCCGAGGGAGACCGAGAGGTCGGCCGTCGTGCACCGGGGCGTGCCGGACGTCTTCGCCGCGGCGGGCGCGGCCTGCCCGGCGGGAGCGGGGGCCGCGGCGGCACCGGCGCCCGTGCCGCCGTTCGCGGCGGGTGACGGCGCGGAGCCGGTTGACCCGCAGGCCGTGAGGGCGAACGCTCCCGCGACCGCCGCGACCCCGACCGAAATGCGCTTGCCGAGCATGACGTTCCTCCCTGCGTCGAATGACCTCACCGGGAGAGATGTCCGGCGCCCCCTCGGGGATGCGCCGGGATGCGATCGATCACCGCAGCGCAACCCGCGGGACCGCCGGGCGTCGGAAAGGGAGTCAGCTGCGGCCGAAGCACACGAACGGCATCAGCGGTTCCGCGCGCGCCGCGTCCGCCAGGGCGCGCGCCGGGGGTGTGCCCGCCGAGAGGGCCTTGTGGAAGGCCAGCATCACGCCGCCCGCCGTGCGGTCGTCGACGCGGGCCACGCTCGACACCACCGTTCGGCTGCCGCCGTAGAGCAGGGCCGCGGTGAACCCCAGCACCTCGTCGCCCGCGCGGACCACCGTCTGGCCGACGTCGCACGAGGACAGCACCACCTGCTCGGGAGCCGTCGCCAGCTGCTGGACGTCGTAGGCCATCAGGGGCCCGTCGGCCAGGTTGAGCCGCGAAAACAGCACGTTCTCCCGCTCGTGGTGGCCGTGCGCGGCGAAGTGGGCCAGCCGGCAGCCGTCGAACGCCTTGAGCGTGGCCGCGACCGTCGCGTCCGGGCCGGTCAGCACCTCGGCGTCCGGGTACAGCGGCGCCAGCCGGGCGATCTCGGCTTCGGCGTGCCTGAGGTCGGACCCCGCGACGAGCAGCGGCGCGCCGACCGCCCCGCCGGAGCGGCGGCCCGCGTCGAACCAGGCCGACGACGACGGCGTGACCGTCACCGGGCGGCCGTGCAACGTCGGCAGCAGCCCCCACGGGATCGCCGAAAGCGCGCCGGTCGGCACCACGACGACGTCGAGGTCGCCGAGCCGGGAGGCCAGCGGGGCCAGCAGGATCGCGTCCAGCGCGGTGACCTGCGTGCGCACCGAACGGCGGATGACCTGGTCCAGCTGCGGCGGCAGCTGGCGCCCGCACAACGCGTCGAGGTCGCTGTGCAGCCGCGCGACCGGCTCCGCCACGGCCGTCGCCGTCCCGAGCTCGACCAGCGCCACCCGGTGGTTCGCGATCACCTGCGCGCACAACGCGCCGCGGTCGGCGAGGAAGCAGACCATCGCCGAACCGGTCTCCGCGAGCTCGTCGCCGATCTCACGCAGCTTCGCCTCGGCGTGGTCGGCGGCCACGCCTTCGGCCTGCCAGCCCTTCGCGCGGATCTCCCGTTCCAGCGCGGCGCACCGCTTCACGGCCTGGCTGTCCGGCTTCCCGGCCAGCTCGCCCGCGCGGACCTGCATCGAGAGGAACCGCAGCTCGGCGACGGCGTCGACGGTCTCCGGGTGAGCCGGCGGGCGCACCGGCCGGAACCGGAACGCCTGCGCGCGCGAACGGTCGAGCCAGCGGAACACCACCCCTGGCGAGCGCTGGGCGAGCGCGGCGGCGAGTCCCGCGTCGGCGAGTTCCTTGCCCAGCGACGTCGTCCCGGTCTGCAGGTCGACGCTGCCGAACCGGCTGCGGTGCCGCTGCAGCTGCGTCAGCCCGGCCCGCGCGTTGGCGAACGTCATGCGCCGGTGGCCGCTCGCGGCGCCCAGCTCGGCCAGCGCGAGCCGCCGCACGAGGCGGTTCTCCAGCGGCGCGGTCCGGCGGTCGCGCGGGGCGATCCCGGCGCGGGCCCCGTCGAGGTCGCCGAGCGCGATCCGGGCCCGCGCGGCCAGCAGGCCTGCGATCTCGGCGTCGTTGCGCAGGCCGAGCGCGGTGAGCCGGCCGGCCAGCGCGGTCGCCTCCGCGCCGACGCGGGAGATCCGCCGCCCGGCCGCGAAGTCCGCGCGCAGCACGGTCAGCTGCGCCACCGCCGCCCAGGTTTCGTTGCCGCGACGGCGAAAGCGGCGTTCGGCCCGGCCGGCCCAGCTCCGCGCGGCCGCCGGGTCGCCGCTCGCCAGCGCGGCCAGCGCCCTGGTCAGCTCGGCCTCGGCGTGTTCCTGGTTCATCCGCAGCCGCGGGAACTGTTCGAGCGCGGCGTCCAGCTCGGCGGCGGCTTCGTGCGGCAGCCCGGCGGCCAGCAGCGCCCGCGCCTTGTCGACGGCCAGCACCGGCAGCATCCCGACGCTCTGCTCGGCGTAGAACCCGCTCGCGGCGTCGAAGTCCCGCAGGGCGCCCGGGATGTCGCCGGTGAGCACGCGCGCCTGGCCGCGGCCGTGCGCGGCCTTGGCGAAGATCCTGGCCAGGCCCTCTTCGTCGGGGTGGCTCGCCCCGATCTGCTCGCACTGGTCGAGGTCGGCGAGCGCGAGCCGGACGCGCCCGGCGTACTGGTGCAGCATCGCGCGGTTGAGCAGCGTCCTGGCGAGCACGACGAACTCGCCGGCCTGCCGCAGCAGCGGGATGGCTTCGTCGAAGCAGGTCAGGGCTTCGTCCATCCGGCCGATCAGGATGAGCACGAGACCGCGCTGCTGGCGCAGGATCCCGCGCCCGGCGTCCGACACGAGGACGTCGGCCTCGTCGAGCAGGGCGAGGCCGCGGGTGCTGTTGCCCAGCGCCGTTTCGACGGCCGCGTACGTCCCGAGCACGCGCGTGGCGAGGTCGGGCCAGGACGGCCACGCGGGCGGCGGCGCCGCGGCGGGCAGGCCGAGCAGCCGCGCGGCGGACCGGATCAGCCGCCCGCCGACGACGGGCTGGCCGTTGTTGGTCGCCGCGACCGCCCGCCGGTGCAGGTCGCGGACCCGGTCTTCGACCCTCGGCGACGCGACCACGGGCTGCCCTTTCGGCCGGGGAAGGACGCCCCGGATCGTACCTCCGAGTCAGAGGTATCAGGCAGCTTCGAAACCTTCGAAAACTACAGCTCGATGGCCGGGGTGCTCACCGTCCTCGACCGGCCGACCGTGCGGACCAGCACCTGGACCATCCCGTGCGGCACGCCGCCGACCGCGAAGCGGCCCTCCGCGTCCGATGTCGTCGTCAGCGGGCCGGTTGCGGTGCGGACCTCGATCGGGTGCTCGGCGGGCGGGGTCAGCCAGCCGTCCAGGCGGATCGTGCCCCCCGGTTCCGGGCTCACGTTCACCATGATCGTCAGGCTTTCGCTGTCGAACGTGATGAGCCTGCCCTGTTCGGCCGCGCTGCGCGCGTCCGCGAGCGCCTCCTCTTCCCGGATGCGCATCACCTCCAGGTCGACGTCCTCCAGCCGGATCGCGAACCGGATCTGGTCCACCAGCGTGGGAGGCATCGGGTCGGCGTCTTCCCACAGCTCGCGCACGCCGGCCAGCAGCCGGAAGTCGAGCTCGTCCAAGGGCTCGTTCGCGCCTGGTGGTTCGACGGTGGTCACAGCCAATCTCCTTCGCCGTTGGCGAGTAGCTGCTCACGCAGGCGCGCGAGACAGCGTCCCCTGGTCGGGCCGATACTCCCCCTCGGCATTCCCAGCCGGGCGCCGACTTCGGCGTAGTCCGGCCGGTGCACGAACGCCACGATCCGCAGCAGGCTGCGGCAGCGTTCGGGCAGGTTGTCCACCGCGCGCCACAACCGCACGCGCTGGTCTTCGCGCAGCACCCCCTCCTCGGGTGCCGGCGAGGCTTCCACCAGCCGCTCCGGGAGTTCCGGCAGCGGCCGTTCGGCCTGGCGGCGTTCCCCCGTGCGCCAGGCCTCCCGCTTGGTGACGGTGATCAGCCAGCCGGTCAGCGCGACCGGCGAACGGATCTCCGCGAACGAACCGAGCAGCCGCAGCCACGTCGTCTGCACGACGTCGGCCGCGTGCTCGGTGTCGAGTCCCTGGTCGCGCGCCACCTGCCAGAGCAACGGCGTGAGCAGGGAAACCAGTTCGTCCAGCGCCGCGCGGTCGCCCTCCCGCGCGGCGTCGAACAGGCTCGCCACGCGAGCGTGGTCGGTCTTGGCCACGTTCACAGCGAGCCCAGTGCGGTCCAGGCCCGCTTGACGACGGTCTCCCGGTCGACCGTGGCCAGGTCCCCCGACTGCAGCAGCGCCTTGCCGAGCTCGGCGGCGGCGAGCGGCGCGGCGAACGACGTCCCGTCCCAGACGGCGAAGCCGGCGCTGTAGTCGTCGGGGTCGAAGGAGTTGCGGCCGAAGCCCGGCACCTCGTGGTCGGCGGCCGCGGTGCCGCGGACGTCGGTCGGGTAGGTGCTGACCACCCCGGCGCCGGTGGCCCAGCAGTGCACCCACGGGCCTTCGTTGGAGAACAGCGCCTTGCTCGTGCCGACGTCGGGGTTGAGCGCCCCGACGCTGATCACCTGCGGACCGCTGCCGCCGCCGAGCGGCTGGTCGGCGAAGGCCGCCGGGTAGAACCGGCGCGTGGTGGCGTCGTTGCCCGCCGCGGCGACGACCAGCACGCCGAGGCCGAGCAGCTCCGCGATCACCGCGGCGAACTGGCCGGTGAAGGCGACGTCCGCGGCGTCCTCGAGGTAGTAGCCCATCGAGAGCGAGACGATGTCGACCATGTCCTGCGGGCGGTTGTCCGCCTGCGCGTTCCGGACGCGGTCGGCCAGCAGGTGCAGCGCGAGCAGCACGTCGGCCTCGTACGCGACGCCGTCGCTGTGCACCACGCGGATGGCCAGGGTGTCGGCTTCGGGGCAGGCCTGCCGGACGATGCCGGCGATGAACAGGCCGTGCCCGGTGTCGGTGTCGACGTCGCCGATCAGCGGCTGGCCGGTCGTCGGCGCGTCCCAGTAGTCGGTCAGCAGCTGGGTGGCGACGGTCGTGCCGGCGCCCAGCTCGCTCGCGAGGATCGCGGCCTGGATGCCCGGGGCGACGGCGAGCCCGGAACCGGCGGCCGGCGGTCCGGAGCGGTCGGCCAGCCCGAACCACGGGTGCGGGCCGATGCCGGTGTCGAGCACGGCGATCACCGGCCGCCGGTGGGCCGGCTTCGGGCTGCGGTAGGGCGGGGCGGCGGCCAGCGTCACCGGGATCCGGTTGGCGCCGCGGGTGCGCCCGTACGAGCTGCCCGCGCCGAACCCGCTGGTCTCCCACGGCGTGCCACCGAGGCCGCTGGTCTCCCACGGCACCCCGCCGAACACCGGCGTCGTGAACAGCAGGTGCTCGACGGACATGTCCCGGACGACCGCCGGGTCCAGTTCCGGTTTCTCCCCCGAGGCGGCGGACCGCAGCAGCTGCAGCGCCCGCCAGCAGTCGACGACGACCGGTTCGGTGTCTTCGCGCACCCGCAGCAGGGCGCGGACGGGCAGGTCGTCGAGCTGCCGGACGCGGTCGTACTCCTGGTAGTCGCCGCGGTCGGCCGGCACGGCCTCGACGCCGATGCGGGCGAGCACGCGGTTGATCGACGCCAGTGTCCCCTGGTCACGCAGGTACCGCTGGGGCAGCAGGAACACGCCCGGCCGGTACACCGTCGTCCGCGGGGCGGGCTGCCCGGCGGCCACGACGGCCGTCGCCGGGTCGAGCACGCGCGCGCCGTGCCGGTCCAGCAACTGCCGTGGCGGGGCCGGGAGCTCGTTGAGCGTGCTCGCGTCCTCCACCGCTGTCTCCGCGGTCTCGTCTCGCACGAACCTGACGACCATCGGGTCCACCCTCCTGCTGCCTCTGCCCCCGTCACTGATCACCAACGGCACCCGGGAAAGACCCGCGGGCCGCACCCGGGATACGACACGGACATCACGACTGCGTAACGGTGACGGCAAACGGGTGACGACGTATCTGGCGGGCCCGGCTCACCCACTTGGCCTCCCGGACGTCACGAATCCACGCGGGGAGATCAGATGCTTGTGCTCCGGTCGGGCACGCAGGACGCCGCCTTCACGCCGGACCCGGCGACCGGCGGCGGCAGCTTCACGGTGCCGCTCGACCTGCCGCCCGGTCCCGGCGGCAGCGCGCCTGCCCTCGCCCTGCGCTACGCGACCGGCGCGGCGAACGGCCCGTTCGGGGACGGGTTCACCCTCCCGCTGCCGCACGTCGGGCCGTCGGACGGCCAGGCGCCGTCCGGTCCGGCCGGACGGCTCGCCCGCCACGGCGACGGCTTCCTGCTGACCACCCGATCGGGCCTGCGGCACTTGCTCGGCCCCGGCGAGGACGGCACCTGGTACCTCGACCGGACCGAGGACGCCTTCGGCACCACCACCGCCTTCGGCTGGGCGCACCACAGCGGCCAGGCGTACCTGACGCGGGTCGCGTACGGCCCGTACGAGGTCGAGTTCAGCTACGAGCCGCGGCCGGACGTGCTGCGCCGGGGCCGCGGCGGCACCCTCGTCACGACCGCCCTGCGGTGCACCCGGATCGACCTGCGGGTGCCCGCTTCGGCGCGGCCGCTGGTGCGGCGGTGGACGCTCGGCTACGACGCCGACGACGTCACCGGCGCGTCCCTGCTGACGTCGGTGGCGCTCGCCGGCTTCGACACGCACGGCGCCGAAGCGGCCGCGCCGGTCCTGCGGCTGGCCTACGCCGCCCGGGAGGCGCCGGCCCCGCGGCGGGTCCGGCTGACCGCGCGGGCGCGCGCCGGCGGCGGGGTGTCGGTGCTCGACGCCGTGCCGTTCCACGCCTTCGACGAGCTGCCCCGCACCGGGCAGCTGTGCGAGATCGACAACGGGTCGGGGCTGCGGACCGCGATCGAGTACGCGACCGTCGCCGCGGTGCCGGTGGTCCGGCGGGTCTCGCGGCGCGAATCGGTGACCGGCCAGGTGGGCGTGACGGAGTTCGAGTACCACGACAGCAGGCCCGCCGGCTTCGGCCGCGTCGTCCAGGACGACCTCGGCGACGAGTACGCACCCACCCTGCGGACCGTGCGCTGGTTCGGCCGCGAAGGGCTGCTGGCCAAGGAAGAGATCTACGGGCTCGACGGCTCCCCGGCGGCCGACCGGCCGTACCGCCGCGTCGAGCACCGGCGCCGTCCACAGTGGACGCGAACGGTGACGACGGAGTTCGAGCGCCGGGAGACCCCGGTTTCGGTCACCACGAAGGAGACGGCGTTCGACGCCGCCGGGAACCCGGCGCGGGAGGTGGAGACGACCGAACGGCCCGGCCGCGAGCCGGTCGTGCGCGAGACCCGGACGCAGTACGCGGCCGACCCCGACCACCGGTTCACCGCGCTCCCGGCGCGGGTCCGCACGGTGGACGGCAACGGGAAAGTGCTGGCCGACCGGATCTTCCGGTACGACGAGGAGCCGGACGGGTCGGCAGGCTCGCACGGCCTCCCGACCGCGCGGGAGGAGCTGGTGCTCACCGACGCACTCGTCGCCGACGTCTACGGCGCGCGCCCGCCCGACCTGCGGCACCACGGCTACCACCGCCGTCCCGGCGAAGGCGGCTGGTGGGTCACGACGTTCCAGGGGCGGCTGGACACCGTCTCCGGGCTGCGCACCACGACCACCGACCCGCTCGGCCACACCCGGGAGGTGCGGTACTCGGCCGACCGCTGCTTCCCCGAGGTGGACACGGACCCGCTGGGCAACGTGACGATCACCCGCCACGACGTCCGCACGGCCCAGGTGTGCGAGGTGACCGACCCGGCGGGCGCGGTGACCACGCTGACCCACGACCCGCTGGGCCGTCCGGACACGGTCGTCCGGCCCGGTGACTCGGCGGAGCTGCCGACCGTCCGGTACCGCTACGACGGCACCCGCGTCACCACCGAGCAGCGGGCGGTCTCCGGCGAGGCGGAGGTGCTGGTGACCGCCGAGCTGCGCGACGGCGCCGGGCGGCTGCTGGAGCGGCGGCACGCGGAGCTGCTCGGCGACGTCGTCGACGAGCACCACGAGTACTGTGCGCGCGGCCTGGTGTGCCGGACGAGCCGGTCGTTCCGGGACGGCGATCCGCGGCCCGCGCCCGCGGAGTTCCGGTACGACGCGCTGGGCCGGCCGCTCCCCGTGGCCGAGGACCGCCCCGGCTTCGGTGGCGTGCGCGACCTGCTCGGGCGGGAGCTGCGGGGCGAGGACGGTGCCGTGCACGTCCGGGACGCGGCCGGGAACGTCGTCGAGACGCGGACCGCGGGCGGGCACACGGTGTTCCGCGTCCGGGACGCGGCCGGCCGGGTGGTCGCGGTGCTGGTCGACGACCCGCGTGGCACGCCGGTCACCACGTTCACCCACCACGACGGCGGGCTCGCGGTGCCACTCGGCGCGGGGCCGCACAGCTGCGGTCGCCTGGTGCGCGTGTCCGACGAATGCGGCGCGACGGAGTTCGGCTACGACGCGCACGGCCGCCGCGCCGAGACGCGCTGGCGGCCGGCGCACGTCGCGGTCGAGTACCGGCTCGACGTGCGCCACCGCGCGGACGGCCGGATCGCGGCGGTGACCTACCCCGACGCCGGCGACGGGCGGCTGACCGTGTTCCACCAGTACGACGAGGTGGGCAGGCTGGTCAGCGTGCCGGGGTTCGTCGACGCCGTCGACCACGACCTGAGCGGCCGCCGGGCGGCGGTGCACTACGCGAACGGCGTCAGCGAGCACTGGGCGGACGGACGGCACGTGCTCACCGGCCCGGGCGGGCTGCTGCGCGACATCGAGCCGGTCCCGGCACCGGAACCGCCGTCGGGCAGCGAAATCCGGGACGCGTTCGGCAGGCTGCGCGGGGTGCACGGCGACGGCGTCAACGCGCTGTACAGCTACGACCACACCGGCCGCCGCGTCCGCACCCTGGTCACCAACGGCAGCCACATCCACGAGGTCCTGACCCCGGACGACCACTACACGATCGAGGACGGCGAGCTGGTGGTCGTGGTGGCCGGCGCGGTGCGGCAGTACGCGGACGGCCGGCGCCGGTACCTGCACTTCGACGACGCCGGGGAGATCGCCGTGGTGACGGACGAGCACGGCGCGGTCGTCTAGCGGTTCAGTCGAGGACGGCGAGGTCCAGCCGGCCGAGGCGGGCCGGGTCGGCGAGGATGTCGATCTCGACGATCCGGCCGTCGGCGACCGTGAAGCCGAGCACCGAGAAGGGACGGCCTTCGCGCGTGGCGACCACGCCGGCGGCGCCGTTGACCAGGGCCCGGCGCACCACGCCTTGGCCGACGCGCGAGAACGTCAGCGCCTGGTTCGCGACCGCGGCCGCCCCGCGGATCTCGGTCGAGCCGCCCTGGTCCGGCCCGCGGTCGGCCCGCAGCACGACATCGGGGTCCAGGACGGAGACGAGCGCATCGAAGTCCCCACCGCGGGCGGCGGCGAGGAAGGCGTCGACGACTTCGCGCTGCCGGGCGAGATCCGGGTCCGGCGTGACCGGAGCGCCCTGCACCCGCCGCCGAGCCCGGCTGGCCAGCTGCCGCGTCGCCGCCTCCGACCGCCCGACGACCGAGGCGATCTCCTCGAACGGCATCGCGAACATGTCCCGCAGCACGAACGCCAGCCGTTCGGCGGGGGTGAGCGTGTCGAGCACGACCAGCAGCGCGAGGCCGACCGAGTCCGCCATCAGCACTTCGTGCTCGGGGCCGCCGTCGTCGCGGCTGATGACGGGATCGGGCACTTCCCACGGTTCTTCGCGCCGGGCTTTCCGCGAGCGCAGCATGTCGAGACAGACCCGCCCGACAACGGTGGTGAGCCACCCGGCAAGGTTTTCCACGGCGGCGGCGTCGCTCCGGCTGAGCTTGAGCCAAGCTTCCTGGACGGCGTCGTCGGCCTCGGTGACCGAACCCAGCATCCGGTAGGCGACGGCGCGGAGGTGGTCGCGGTGGGTCTCGAAGCTGCGGGCCAGGAGCTCGTCGTTCACGGGAGTCGTCCTTTCGGGGGTGCGATCACCACCTTGACGGCCGGGGCCGCGGGTTTGTGACAGATCAGACGACTGTGTGCCGGTGAGTGGCATCTTCCCTTGACGTACGATATATCACCAACGAATCATCGGATCTCTCCGGACGAGGAGGTCCTTTGAGAATCCGACTGCTTGCCTGCCTCGCCACCGCCGTTGCGCTGGTGGCGAGCCTCGTCAGTCCTGCGAACGCCGAGCTCTACCACCCTCGCCAAGACTGGCTGCGGGCCTCGACCGCCGGGCTGTTCCTGCACTGGGGCATGTTCACCGCGCCGCGGCACACCGACTGCGCCGCCTGGGAGCGCGACGTCACCGATGGCGGCTGGACACCGGGCTACTGGATCGACGAGGCCACGAAGCTGGGCGCGTCCTACGTCGTCCTCACCACCTTCCACAGCCGGCTGGGCTACGCGCGGCCGTGGCCGTCGAAGATCCCCGGGAGCTGCTCGACCCAACGCGACTTCCTCGGCGAACTGATCGCCGCCGGGCGGGCCAAGGGTGTCCGCGTCATGCTCTACATGACCGATGATCCTCAGTGGCACAACGAAACCGGCCACGAATCCCTCGACTCGGCCGCCTACTCCGCCTATAAGGGCAAGCCGGTCGACCTGACCACCCGGCCCGGCTTCGGCGAGTTCTCCTACGACCTCTTCGACGAGGTCATGGACCGCTACTCCGACCTCGCCGGCTTCTGGATCGACAACGACAACGAGTACTGGGAGCAGCACGGGCTCTACGAGCACATCCGCGAAAAGCGCCCATCCTGGTTGCTGAGCAACAACAACGAAGACACGCCGATCATGGACACGATCAGCAACGAGCAGAAGACCGGCATGACACCGTCCTACGACTACCCGCAGGCCGTCTACACGCCGATGCCGCGGCTCACCGAGGCCGACTACAAGCTGCCGACCAACGGCGACTGGTGGTACAGCGGCGGTGACCAGGCCGTCGACTTCCGGCTCTCCACCGGCCGCTACATCACGAACGCCGGCTCCTCGATCAAGTCGCTGATGGCCGAAACCGCCATGCTGAACGGGAAGTTCCCGCCCCAGCAGGAGGCGTTCAACAACTTCATGGCGTCCTGGACGCAGCCGATCAAGGAATCGCTGACCGGCACCGAGGGCGGCGGCTACATGTACGGCGGCCTGCAGCCCGGCTTCTGGAACGACGGCGCGCACGGCGTGATCACGGTGAAAGCGGCAACCCAGTACGTGCACGTCCTGACCCGGCCGTCGACCGACCTGGTCCGGCTGCGGGACAACGGTTACCGCATCACCGGCGTCTCGGACCTGCGCACCGGGAAGCCGATGCGGTTCGCTCAGTCCGGCGGCTACCTGTCCATCTTGGACATCCGGGACTGGGACACCTACGACACCGTGTTCAAAGTGGACACCGCGGGCCGGGAGTACCTCTACGACAAGAGCACGATCAAGGCGACGGCGTCGGCCAACTCGGCAACGGCGGCGAACCTCGTCGACGGCAGCTACCTCAACTACTGGGACGCGGGCGGGCAGCTCCCGGTCTCGGTGACGCTGGACCTCGGCCGGAAGCGGTCGACGGCCTACCTCGCGGTGCACGAGCGCGAATCGTCGCCGACGTACGCGCGGGAGTCCTTCGGCCGCGCCGAGGATTCCGCGCGCATCAAGGACTACCGCGTCCACGCCAGCGACGACGGGAAGACCTGGCGCACCGTCCGCACCGGCGCCCTGCCGAGCAACCGCGGCGTCCAGTTCATCGACATCGGCGAGGTGCACGCGCGGTACCTGCAACTGGAAGTGCTGAACACCTGGTCCGGGCCGCAGGCCAAGCCGTTCTACCGGCAGCTCGCGCTCGACGAGGTCGACGTCGCCTACGGCTATCCCGACCCGCGCGGCGAGGTGCCGCTGGAAGCGGAGTCGTGGCGCAACGGCTTCGAGGGCAAGGCGTCGCCGGAGTGGTGCGAGGCTTGCTCGGGCACGAACGCCGTCACCGGCCTCGACCGCGGTGCCGTCGTCTTCCGGGACGTCCAGGCCACCGGCCCGTCGCGGCTGCAGCTGGACACGACCGGACCGGGCACGCTCGCGGTCAGCGTCAACGGCGCCGCGCCGGTCACCGTCGCCGCCCCCGGGGCGATCGCCGTGCCGACGGTCGCCGGCGCCAACACGATCCGGGTCTCCGGCAGCACCGGCCTGGACCGGATTGCGGTCGCGCCGCTGCCACCCGAGTCGTACACCCCGCGGACGACGTTGACCGTGCAACCCACCGGCATCCAATGGGTCTCGCCCGGTCAGCAGTCGCTGCGGATCACCGCATCCCTGCGGCTGGACGTCGACGACCCGATCGACCAGGTGTCGCTGGCGCCGGTGGTCCCGGCGGGCTGGACGGTCACGGGCGGCCCGGCGACGACGTCGGTGCTGGGGCTCGGCCAGGTGCTGAGCGGCTCGTGGACGGTGACCGCTCCCGCGGCCCAGGACGTGAGCATCCCGGTGACGGCGTCCTTCACGACGCTCGGACGCGCGAAGTCGGTCAGCAAGCCGGTGCAGGTCAAGCAGCGGCCCGCCGACCGGGTGTTCATGCGCGAGGCGGAGGACTCGGCGAACGACATCGGCGACGCCGGCGTCACGAACTGCTCGCCGTGCTCGGGCGGGCAGAAGGTGCGCAACATCGGTGGGAGCGCGGGCGCGGCGGTGACCTTCCCGGACGTCACCGTGCCCACGGCCGGCCAGTACCCGCTGTACCTGGACTTCACGGTCAACGGCGACCGGTCGTACTTCGTCTCGGTGAACGGCGGCGCGCCGGTCGAGGTCAAGGTCAGCGGCGCCGGGAACAACACCCCGTACACCACTTCGGTCCCGGTGCCGCTGACCGCGGGCGCCAACACGATCCGGATCGGCAACGACCGTTCCGGGGCTCCGGATCTGGATCGGATTTCACTGGGCTAGCTCCCGCAGCACCCGGGCCGCGTCGACGTCGACGGCGCGGCCCGGGTCCCCGCCCGGCGCGCTCCACGCGACGGACACCCACAGCTCGGCGTAGTCGCCGCGGTCCACGCGGGGCAGCCGCCAGGTGAGCCGGCCACCGGTCCGCTCGACGGCGTCCCCGCCGACCAGCCGCGACCAGTACGGCGGCACGTGCTGCCCGGCCCGCGAGCACCGCCGCAGCACATCGGCCGCCGGCCCGCCGACACTCACCACGGCGTCGGCGGTCTCGGCGGTGAAGGCGCTTTCCCAGGTGCGCTCCTCAGCCGGTGCGCCGGCCAGCTCGGCCTGGACGACGAACTCGCCGACGTCCTCCCGGGCCAGCACGCGCAGGACGGTGGTCTCGCGGGTGACCCCGGGCAGCCCGGAGGCGGTGCGGCCGGACAGCACGTCGAGCCGCACGGCCTCGTGCCGCCAGCGGCAGAGCCGGGCCCCGGAAGCCAGACCCCAGGTCAGCTCGGGTCTGGTGGGCACGTCCCAGCCGCCGGCGCGGACGGCGAACCGCACGTCGCCGAGCGGGGTGCCGACGCCGAGCGCCCGCGGAGCCGCCCGCGACAGCACTTCCGTGTCCAACATGGACACATCCTTACCCCGCGGGCCGACCGGCGAAAACGCGCTGCGCCAACGTCACCCGACCGGGGAGCCGGCCGGAGCTCTGCCGGGCCGCTCCGGCCGGAAAGTGCCGCTCGGTCAGAACCCGGACGTGCCGTTCGGCGTGCCCAGCCCGGTCGGCCCGTCGTAGCCCGCGCCCGCCGTGCAGAGGTACGTGCCGCCGCAGCTGCCGTTCGAGCCGGACGTCACGTCGTACAGGCCGCTCGTGTGCGCGTACGGGTACGAGCCCGACGTCACCGAGTTGCCGGCCAGTGCGTACACGCTCGCGATCACCGGAGACGACAGGCTCGTGCCGCCGACCTGGACCCAGCCGTCCGCGCCCTGGGCCAGACCGAGCGACAGCAGGAAGTCGCACCACGACGAGCTGCCGCAGCTGTTGTACGTGTCGTACACGCCGAGCCCGGTGGCCGGGTCCGCGACCGCCGAGACGTCCGCGACCGTCCTCTTCGCACACCCGGTGTCGTGCTGCCAGGACGGCTTGGCCTCCAAAGTGGAGCATCCGCTGCCGCTGCCGCTCCACGTCGTTTCGGTCCAGCCGCGGGCGGCGGTCGTGGACTTCTTCAGCGTCGTGCCGCCGACCGCCGTGACGTACGGAGAGGAGGCCGGCCAGCTGACGCCGTAACCGGAGTCGCCCGAGGACGCCGTCACCGCGATGCCCGGGTGGTTCAGGTGCGCGTCCGCGGCGAGGATCGTCGAGTCCTCGGAGCCGCCGTAGCTGTTGGAGATCGCCACCACGCCCGGTGTCGCCGCGGCCGTGTCGACCGCGGTCATCAGCGGGTCGGTGTCCGGGGAGTCGGCCTCCACCAGCAGGATGTGGCAGTCCGGGCAGGTCGCCGACACCGCGTCGAGGTCGAGGCTGATCTCTTCGGCCCAGCCGTAGTCGGGCGCCGGGAGCGGGCTCGCCGCGCCGTTCTGGTTGACCTTCTTGAAGCAGCCGTTGGCCGTCGTGCACGGGGACAGCCCGCGGGCGGACCGGAACTTGGCCAGGTCGGCTTCCGCCGTCGGCGCGTCCTGGGCGTCCACGATGGCGACCGTGCGGCCGTTCGCGTGCAGCCCGCCGAGGTTGTACGCGGCCTGGATCTCGGCCGGCCCGTAGCCGACCGGGGTCGAGACGACCAGCGGGCCGTTGCCCTTCGGCGACCGGACCGCCTTGCCGAGGCAGTGGAACTTGCCGGAGTTCGCGCAGCCGAAGTTCACCACGCCGCCGCTCTGCAGCGGGGCGGCTTCGGCGGTCGAGGTGGCCACCGTCAGCGGGGCCGCGATCAGGGAGAGGACGACGAGGGACCGGAACAACCGTGGACGGGCCATGGCCTACTCCTCGGTAGGGGACGAGGTGTGGCACGGGATCGTCGCATGTCACCCGGTCGAGGTCACCCGGCAGAAGAATGTTTCTCGGTTCAGTCATTCGCCCACCGTGGTCAGAACCCGACGAAGAGTGATGAACCGACTCACCCGTTCGCGCATTGGTCCAGACAAGTGTTATCAAAAAGTGATCGAAGCACCGCTGACTGGGAGCTACTTTGTTGCGACTGGCAACAAATACCTCGTGGATCCCCAACGGCGGAGGTGTCACGGCGTGAACCGGACCTTGGACAAATTACGACGACGCGGCCCGGGCCTCGCGCTCGTGGCCTCGGCACTGCTGGTGGCGGCCGGGCTCAGCGCCCCGGCCGCGCTGGCCGCGGACGACTACACCCAGAGCGTCACGCAGCCCAGCTCCAGCCAGGTGCAGATCAGCTTCACCCCGACGACCCCGGCGCTGTACGTGGACGTCCACTACACCGGCGTCCCCGGCCTCGGCCAGCAGAACGTCCGGATGACCAACGGCTCGGGCACCTGGCGGACCACCGTCAACGGCCTGAGCAGCGGGAACGTCCTCGACTACTGGTTCACCTACGAGAAGAACGGCCCGCAGTACGACACCCCGCACTTCAGCTACACCGTCGGCGGCGGCGGCACGACGACGGTCGCGGCGCCGACGTTCAGCCCGCCCGGTGGCACGTACTCCTCCGCTCAGACGGTGACGATCAGCAGCGCCACCTCCGGCGCGACCATCCGGTACACGACGGACGGCTCGACGCCCACCGCGTCCTCGACGCTCTACAGTGGACCGATCAGCGTCCCGAACTCCCGCACGGTCAACGCGATCGCGCTGAAGTCCGGCTCGACGACGTCCCCGGTGTCGAGCGCGACCTACACGATCGGCACCCAGGCGGGCTGCCCGACGCAGTCCGACACCCCGAACTTCGGGTCGAACGTGCGGATCTTCGACCCGAGCATGTCGGCGGCGACGATCCAGGCGCAGCTGGACACGGACTTCAACAACCAGAAGGACACGCTGACCGCGCAGATGGCGGACCGGCGCGTCGCGCACCTGTTCAAGCCGGGCACTTACAACAATGTGCACGACAACGTCGGCTTTTACACCTCGGTCGCCGGCCTCGGCCAGAACCCGGGCGACGTGCTGATCAACGGTGACGTCACCGTCGACGCCTTCAACGCCTCCGACAACGGCGTCGCGCTGCAGAACTTCTGGCGCTCGGCGGAGAACATGGCGGTCAACCCCTCCGGCGGCAACGAGCGCTGGGCGGTGGCGCAGGCCGCGCCGTTCCGCCGGATGGACGTCCGCGGCGGGCTGCAGCTGTACCCGGCGAGCTACGGCTACGCCAGTGGCGGCTACATCGCCGACACGAAGGTGGCCGGCCAGGCCGCATCGGTCTCGCAGCAGCAGTGGTACACCCGCGACTCCCAGCTCGGCAGCTGGAACGGCGGCGTCTGGAACATGGTCTTCTCCGGCACCAGCGGCGCGCCGGCGACCACGTTCCCGAACCCGCCGGAGACCACGCTGGCGACCACCCCGGTCTCCCGCGACGTGCCCTACCTCTACGTCGACGGCACCGGCAAGTACCGCGTGTTCCTGCCTTCGCTGCGCACGAACGCGTCCGGCCCGAGCTGGGCGAACGGCAGCACCCCCGGCACCTCGGCGCCGATGAGCCAGTTCTACGTCGTCAAGTCCGGCGACACGGCCGCCTCGATCAACAACGCGCTCGCCGCGGGCTGCAACCTGTTCTTCACGCCGGGCGTCTACCACCTCAACCAGACGCTCAACGTGACCAAGGCGAACACGACCATCCTCGGCATCGGCTACCCGACGCTGGTGCCCGACAACGGCGTCAACGCCATGCAGGTGTCCGATGTGGACGGTGTCCGGCTCAAGGGCCTGCTCTTCGACGCCGGCACGACGAACTCGCAGGCGCTGCTGACGGTCGGCCAGTCCGGCTCGTCGGCGTCGCACGCGTCGAACCCGACGACCGTCCAGGACGTCTTCTTCCGGATCGGCGGCGCGATCGCGGGCAAGGCGACGAACAGCCTCATCGTCAACAGCTCCGACACGATCATCGACCACATCTGGGCTTGGCGGGCCGACCACGGCAACGCGGGCACGGTCGGCTGGACCACCAACACCGCCGACACCGGGCTCGTGGTCAACGGCGCGAACGTGCTGGCCACCGGCCTGTTCGTCGAGCACTACCAGAAGTACCAGGTGATCTGGAACGGCCAGGGCGGGCGGACGATCTTCTTCCAGAACGAGATGCCCTACGACGTGCCGAACCAGGCGTCGTGGAACGCGCCGTCGGGCGTGGCCGGGTACGCCGCCTACAAGGTCGGGTCGAACGTGACGTCCCATGAGGCATGGGGTCTCGGGAGCTACTGCTTCTTCGACACGAACCCGGCAGTGTCCAGCTACCACGCGTTCGAGGTGCCGAACACCAGCGGCGTCCGGTTCCACAGCCTGCTGACGGTGTCGCTCAACTACCGCGGCACGATCACGCACGTCATCAACGACACCGGTGGTGTCACGCCTTCGGGCACGGTGCCGGTCAACGTGGTCAGCTACCCGTAAGCGGTGGAGGACGCCTTCGGCGATGCGCTGAAGGCGTCCTCCCACGGGGTCACTTCACGACGATGTAGTAATCACGGCCGAGGCCGGACCGCTTGCCGTCGGCGGTCCGGCTGTAGACCTGGATGGGGTAGAAACCCGACGCGTCGGGCGTGAAGGTGAAGCTCGCCCGGCCGTCGGGGCCGGCCGGGACCACGGTCGGGTTGTCCCAGTCCTCGTACAGGTAGTAGACGTACTCGACGACGCCCGGCGTGCGCGGGGTCAGGGTGAAGACGCCGGCGACGCCGGGGCCTCCGCTGGCCACGTTCTCCGGGTAGTCGGTGCTCGCCACCAGCGGAGCGTCACTGGCCCGGTAGACCTTGCCCGCGATCCCGGACGTCAACCCGGCGCCGGTCGTGCTCCACACGTCGAGCCGGTGGGAACCCCGCGTCGCCGTGACGATGTTCGCGGTCACGGTTCCGTCGGCCGCGGCCGCGACCGTGGTCTCGGGCCCGTTGTCGATCCGGTAGGTGTAGGAGACGACATCGGCCATGCCGGGCGAGAAGCGGAACTCGGCCGGAACACCGACCCCCGTCTCCCCGGGGCCGGTGATCAGCGGTTCCGTCGACTGCACGTAGAAGTGGTGGACGTGCTGCGGCGACCGGTTGCCCTCGCTGTCGACGCTCGCCACGTAGAGGTCGTCGGGCCCCGACGCCTGCGGCGTGTAGGACACCGTCGCCGAACCGCCGGGGTGGTCGGCCGCCACGAAGGTGGCGGCCGGATCGGTGTTGCCCCAGTAGAACCCGACGACCGAGTCATCGCCGTCGGCGCTGAAGGTGAACGAGCCCGGCACGCCGGCACCGGGGTGCCAGGCGTTGTCGTCGGGGTACTCGGCCGACGTCACGGTCGGCTCGGCGACCGGGGTGGCCGCGCTCGCCTGCGCCGGCACGGCGGCCAACGCCACCACGGCGAGAAGTGTGGTGACCCCATGACGAACTCTCATCGGAAACCCCCCATGTGAAACCTGTGTCAATTACAGCTAAGCACAATCCGCGCAGGAGGCGGCGGGCGTTTCCGGCGGCCCCGGGCTTCGGGGTCAGGCGATGTGCCACACCGCGGCGGCGCCGTCGAGCACGTCGGCGTCGAGGCCGAAGTAGCCGCGATCGGGCTTGGTGTCGGTGCGCTTGCGGCCGTCCGGGACCGCGGCCAGCCGCCACGTCTTCGTGTCCTGCTGCAGCACGCCTTCGTAGGTGTCCGGTGCCGGCTCGCCGAGGCCGATGGCGTCGCTGTGGCCGAGGCTGCCGGCGACGAACGCGTACCGCTCGCCGAGCAGCGCGCCGACGATCGCACCCGCGCCCGGCCCCGTGCGTTGCAGGTGACCGTTGTGCGCGAACACCAGCGTCGGGCCGCGGCGCGCCTCGATGGCCCGGATGTCCAGGAGGTTCTCGGCCATGAGCACCGCGCGCAGGCCCGCCAGCCGCGCGATCCGCGTGTCCCGGTCACCGGGCCGGGCGGACGCCGCGTGGTAGCGCAGCAGGCCGCGGCCGGCGGTGGCGTTGGCCCGGGCCCGCCACCAAGCCGCGTCCAGCCGCGGTGCCCGGGCCTGCAGGGCGACGAGCAGGTCGTCGGCGATGACCCGCAGGGCACGGGCTTCCGCGGTGGCCCCGGGTGACCGGGCCGGGTCGAGGATCGCCTCGGATCGGCTCCACCGCTCGTCTTCGCCGGTCAGCGCGGCGATGTCGGCGTCGAAGCCGAGGTAGTCGCGGACGTGCTCGAGGTACGGGCGCGGGCTGGGGGCGCTGAACATTTCCATCGGGGCGTCGAAGCCGTGGCACGCCAGCGGTTCGCCGGCGGTCTCGTTGTACTCGCGCAGCCACGCGAGCAACTGCCGGTTGGCGGCCACCTCGCCCAGGTCGTGCGAGAAGCCGCCGTCGAGCGCGGCGACCCGGTCGGTCTCCAGGGCGATCGAGCGGAAGCCGTGCTCGGCGAGCCGGGCGAACAAGTCGTTGCGCAGCCGCGCGCAGGCGGGCTCGAAGTGGGTCGGCTCGCCCAGCGCGAGCAGTTCGGCGGTGAAGTCGGCCAGGTCCATGTGGTTGAATCGTATCCTTGAAGACTCGGTTGAGACCTGCTGATCTCGCGCGCGAGCACGGCATCTCCACGCAGGCGGTCCGCAACTACGAACGGGACGGCTTCCTCCCACCTGCCGCCCGCACCCCGAGCGGCTACCGGGTTTACACGGAAGCGCACGCGGCGGCCCTCCGTGCCTTCCTGGCGCTGGTCCCGGCCTACGGGCACGCCACAGCGGGCGGGATCATGCACGCCGCCAACGAAGGCGACCTCGGCCGCGCGCTGACGCTCGTCGACCGCGGACACGAGCAGCTGCTGCGGGACCGCGAAACCCTCAACGCGGTCCGCAGGGCGATCGGGTCGCTGACCACCGGCACGGCCCCTGAACCGGCCACCGCCGCGTGGTCGGTCGGCGAGCTCGCGCACCGCCTCGGCGTCACCGCGGCGACCGTGCGGGCGTGGGAACGCGCGGGCGTCCTGGTGCCGTCGCGGAACCGGGCGACCGGCCACCGGGTCTTCCGGGCGGCCGACATCCGCGACGCCGAACTGGCCCACCTGCTCCGCCGCGGCGGCTACCCGCTGGCCCACATCGCGACGGTGGTCGAGCAGGTCCGCACCGCGGGCGGCACGGAGTCACTGGCCGAGGCCCTCGCGACCTGGCAGGACCGGCTGACCGCCCGCGGCCTGGCGATGCTCGACGCGGCCGCCAGCCTCAGCGCGTACCTGGCCTCACGGGCGTGACCGCGGGTGCAGCCGGTCGTAGTCGTGCGCGGCCGCGCGCTGGGTGCGCACCGGCAGCGCCTTCTCCCCGGCTTCGTCGTCGACCTCGTTGAGGCCGAGCTGCACGGCCAGCCGGATCTGCTCGCGGTTGTCACGGACGACGGAGGAGAAGAAGTCGTCGATCCGCGGGTCGAGCAGCACTTCGAGGAGCACGCGGAACGAGGTGTCGACGCAGGCCCGCACGATCTCGTCGTGGAACGGCAGCCGCTTGAGCTTCCCGAGCTGCGGGTCCGCGGCGATCTTCTCCGCGATGATCGACCGCAGCTCGTCCTTGTGCGCGCCGAGCGACTTGGCCAGGTTTTCCGGGTAGTTGCCGGTTTCCAGCACCTTGACGACCTCGTCGAGCACCGCGATGGTCACCGGTTTCTTGATCGCCTTCACGATCGGCTCGGACAGCTTGTCCACGAGCCGGTAGGTGAACTGCTCGCCGACCGCCCGGTCCGCGGCCCGCCCGATCCGCACCAGCAGCAGCAGGACGCTGACGAACTTGTGCGCGGCCATCGCGGGGTGCGCGACCGGGATCATCGCGAACAGCTCGTACCAGTTGCGCACGAGGAACTTCCGGGCCCACCGCCGTTTCCGCCACCGCCAGAGGAACTCGAGCAGGAAAACCCCGCAGATGACGCAGTCGACGGAGAAGATGACGAGGCCGGCCGCCCGCGCCGGCGGGCTGAGCACCATGAAGCCCAGCAGCCCGACGGACCCGGCGGCGAGCACGAGCATGATCCAGTCGTCGGCGCGCACGTTCCCGGGCAGGATCCCGCTGTTGAGCTCGGGCTCACTGGTGACCATGCCCGATGATGGCACGGATGCCGCGGGCGGGCCGGGTCTGCGACCCCGGAGCGTGTCGAGTTTTTGTCCGGTTTTCGTCCCGTCCCACGGTGGCCGGATGCGGCATTGTGGACGGTGGCGGTCACGGCGAGGAGGAGCATGGAGCGCACACCGCACCACCGGTCCGCTCCGGCTCGCGGGGAAGCGGCTGGCGGTTCAAGAAGCGGGCTGCCAGCCCACGCCGTAGGACCGCGCGGGCCGCAGGTCGCGGAACCCGGTGTGCACCTCGCCCGCGTTGTCGAGGAAGAGCGGCTTGCGCGCGGTCAGCGGGTCCTGGGCGTCCTTGGAGAATTCGCCGTCGATGCGCCAGACGCGCTGCGGCGGCTGCCGCCGGTCGAACCGGACGTTGAGGTCGAAACTTTCGCAGGCGAATTCCGGGGTGCAGCAGTAGAACGGCGAGGGCAGCTCGTCGACCCGGATGCGGAAGAAGAACTCGTGCTCGTCCCCGGCGTCCAGCGGCTGCGGCGGGCGCAGGCTGAAGGCGACCCGCGACGAGCTGACCATCCGCACCGAGTGCACCTCGCCGCCGGCGACGACGTCGATGCCCAGGCCCGAGAGGTCCGGTTGGCCCGCCGTGCTGGCCGGGTGGGCGAGGGAGATCGCGTGCTCGACGTCGGCGAGCCCGGCGACGTGGCTGACCACCCGGCGGGTCTCGAAGACCTCCGCGGCGGCCACCCCGGTCAACGTCAGCCGGACCGCCAGCGCCGACGTGTGCCACGGGCCGTCCTCGCTGATCGCCGAGCCACCGCCGTACGGCCACGGCGTGCTGTACGCCGCCTCGGCGATCAGGTAGATGACGTCGTCGGCGCGCCGCTGCATGGTGCGCACGTTCCGGTCGGCGCCGCTGCCCAGCAGCTCCAGGCGCTGGGTGTAGCGCTCGTTCGGGCCGGTGCCGAAACCCAGGACGATCCGCGCCGTACCGCGGTGCGATTCGGGCAGCTTTTCGATCAACCGGCGAAGTGTTTCGACCACCTTGCCGCGAACCGTTCCCGGGGTGTCGTCTTCGTGCACACCGCACACTTCGCGCAACTGTTCGCCGACGATGGCGGGCAAGGTCTTCGCTTGGATGCCGAGCCCCTTGCGAAGCAGTTTCAACTCCGCTGAGAGAGCGTTGATCTTCGCTTCGGCCGCCTCCTGAGCCAAGCCGTCACCTCCGTCGCGGTCGTTGCGTGGAAGTCTACCCACCTGCACCGGGTACCACGAAACCGTCTGCCGTTTCCCGCTGTTTCCTGTTCCGGGAAACCGCGCTGGTCAGCGATTTCCTTTGAGAGGCAACAGGAAACGCCTGCTGTACGCCGATTTCCGAGGTCAAGCTTGGTTCGTCGAAATCCTTCGGCAACCAAGGAAGTCACCGCCGCCAAACGACGGTGACTGCGAACCGGAAAGGGGAACGCGATGCACACGCACCTCGTCATCGTGCTCGGCCAGCTGGTCTCCCTGCTGGGCTGACCAGTACCTCGCCGGCGGGCCCGGGCCGCCGGCGGACCTTCCCCCCGTTCGCCGATTACAGGATGATCGAGCCATGCCGGACTTTGGAGTGGAATTGAAGCGTCGACGGATGTCGGTCGGCATGTCACTGACCGGACTCGCTGCGTCCGTCCATTTCACCAAGGGCTACCTCAGCAAGGTGGAGAACGGCAAGGTCCGGGTGAACCGCGACCTCGCCAAGGCCTGCGACCAGGCGCTGGGGGCCGGCGGAGAACTGCTCGCCCTCGTCGCGGAATCGGCATTCCCCGCGCGCCGCAGCGCCGGTGGCATCGTCGGGCTGCCCGACAGCGGCCGGTACTTCGTCGGCCGCGAATCCGAACTCGAAGCGCTTTCCGCACTGCTGCTCGGCTCGGCCGACGCGCGGGTCGGCGTGGTGCACGGAATGGCGGGCGCCGGCAAGACGGCGCTGGCCGTCGCCGCCGCCCGGCGGGTCGCCGACCGGTTCCCGGACGGCTGCCTGTTCTTCGACCTCCGCGGTCACACCCCCGGCGCCGCCCAGCTTTCGCCCGGCGAGGCCCTGCACCGGCTGCTGCGCCTGCTGGACGTCCCGGCCGACCAGCTCCCGGCCGACGAGGACGGCCTGGCCAACCTCGTGCGCGACCAGCTGCGCGGCCGGCGGCTGATCCTGGTGCTCGACAACGTCCGGTCCGCCGAGCAGATCCGGGCCATCGCCGACGGCGAGACGTCGTCGCGGATCCTGGTGACCAGCCGCGGGCGGCTGCCCGCGCTCGACGACGCTTGGCACTTCCCGGTCGGGGTGCTGCCGCTGGCCGACTCGGTGCGGCTGCTGCGGTCCGTGGCCGGCGACCACGCCCCGGCCGATGACGAGCTGGCGACCGAGATCGTCCGCCACTGCGGGCAGTTGCCGCTCGCGGTGCGGATCGTGGCCGCCCGGTTCATCGCCGGCGGCTGGACGGCGGCGAGGCTGCGTGACCGCCTGGCCGACGAGACGACCCGGCTCGGCGCGCTGGAGGACGGCGAGCGGAGCGTCGCCACGGCGTTCGCCGTCTCCTACGACGCACTGCCCGGCGACCAGCGGCGGTTGCTGGGGCTGCTCGCCCTGCACCCCGCGACGGCCGCCGAAACCGGCGCCGTCGAAGCGCTCGCCGGCCTCGACACGGGCGAGACGGACCGCCTGGTCGACCGGCTGCACGACGCCCACCTCGTCGTCCGCGACGAACGGGGGTACGTCGAGCTCCACGACCTGATGCGCACGTTCGCGGCGAAGCACGCGCTCCCCCAGCTCGAGCCGGAAGACCGTGAAGTCGCCGTACGCCGGCTGGTCGAGCACCTCGTCGCGCTGACGGTGGCGGCCGACGAGCTCGCCGAGCCCTACCGTTTCCGCCCGCCCACCGGCCTGCCGGCCCCGGCCGGCGCACCCTTCGCCGACGCCGACAGCGCGCTCGCCTGGCTGGGTGCGCAGTGGCCGACGCTCGCGGACATCGTCGATTCCGCGGCCGCGCACGGGTTGTACGACCACTGCTGGCAGCTCGCCTTCGTGCTGCGCGCGTTCTTCTTCCGCGAGAAGCTGTTCGAGCCGTGGATCCGCACGCACGAACGCGCGCTCGAAGCGGCCCGAGCGGCCGGCGACCCGAGCGCGATCGGAATGATCCTCAACAACCTGGGCATGGCCCACATCGAGGCGGGCCGCCCGGACGACGCGGTCCGCTTCCACCAGCAGGCCCAGGCGGAGTTCGCGCTGGCCAGGGACGACCGCGGCACGATCGACGCGCTGTCCAGCCTGGCCTGGGCCCGCCTGTACCGCGGCGAAGCCGAGCCGGCGCTGGCGGATCTGACGACGGTGCTGGCCGTGTACCGCCGCACCGGCCGCACCCGGAACGTGGTGATCGCGCTGCGCGGCATCGCGTTGGCGTCGGTGGCCTTGGACCGGCTGCCCGAGGCGCTGGTCGCGGCGGAGGAGGCGTCCGAACTGGCCCAGCTGCCGGTCGACCAGGCGATGTCGGCCAGCTGTGAAGCCTGGATCCACTTCCGCGCGGGACGGTGGGAGGAGGCCACGCGCGCCTACCGCCGGGCGGCCGAGGTGGCCGACGACGCGGGCAGCGAATACGAGCGGGCGAGGGCGTTGACCGGCCTGGGAAACACCGCGGCCGCCCGCGGGGACCGCACGGAGGCGGACCGCTGGTGGACGGAAGCGGCGGCGTACCGCGTGACGCTCAACCCGGCGGTGCTCGGCGAAGCCGAGTACCGGAACCGCCCGGCGTTCGCCGAGTGAGGCGGGCGCCGGCCACCGGTCGTGGGTGGTGAGACGGGTCCCGCCCGTCTCACCACCCACGACCGGGGCAGCGGGCTGCCCGCGGCAAAACCGGTCAAAAGCCGGACACTAACCGGCCACGGGCCCCATCGCGGTAGCGAAGGCTTCTCCCGCGGCGATCAACGCGAGGAAAGCCGAAACCGGAGTGAGGTCCGCATGACGACACATTGAATTCCCCAGGCCGACGGTGGCCGGGGTTTCCTGGTGGAATCCCTTGCAGGCAACGGGAAACGGCTTGTCGACGGCCCTTCGGAGGGCGCACCATCGAAGCAGACCGAATTTCGCGGAAACCGCGAAATCCAGCGAATCCCGTAGATCGGGAAATCCCGAGGAGCCTGCCATGATGGTCGTCTGTTCCGCTTCCGCCCTCTTCCGCACGGCGCTGGCCATCGTCACGCTCGCGCTGGTCGCCGGCCTGGCGCTCGCCGGCCCGGCGACGCCCGCGCCCACGCCCGGCTCCGGCCCGGCCGTGGCCACCGCCACCGCCGAACCCGTGGCGCACTAGCTGTGGCCGGCCATGCCTTCGTCCAGGTGACCACGGCATGCAGGTGCATCCCCGGACTGCCCTGGGCCTGCCAACGGTCACCAGCGGCCGCCCGTTCCCGTCGGCGAGGTGGTGGACTTCGGTGCTCCAGCCGCCCGCGGGAACGGCCGACCACATGGTCAGGCGGCTCGACGCGTGGACCCGTGTAGTTCGCCCCTGTGGGGCGGGCGATGTCGGTGGCGTGCTGGCGATCGTGGAATCGACCGGGATCGGTCACTGGCTGTGGCCGGCCGTCAGGTGGGTGGCTCGGTGGGGGCCAGGTGCTCGACCAGCCTGGCCAGCTGGTCAACCGAACATTTGGTTGAGTCCGGCAGGCGTTGGAGAGGGTTCGGATCAGCTTTCAAGGACCTCCCGAAGCTTCTTCGCGAACGCTTCCGGCTGGCCGGCGTAACCGAACTCGCCTCCGAGGAACCCGCCGTGGTGGCTCGGGAACACCGTGGCCTCCTGCCCGAGCCGCTCGGCCGTGCCCACCGCGGCCCGCCCGGTGAACACCTTCCGGGACTCCTCACCCACCGCGACGACGATCTGCGTCGGCACCGCCGCCAGCGCCTCGACGTCGAGGTGGTAGTTCGTCACCCCGAGAGAGCGGTCGCTGAGCAACGGGTCGTCGCGGCGGCCGTCGTCGCCGGACGGCAGGCCGAACTGGGCCGGGTCCGCCGGTGGCTGCGCGAAAAAGGCGTCGGTGAACTCGCCCTGCCACGACCCCAACGCCATGAACGCCGCCATGCCCGCCGAGAAGCCCTTGGCCTGGTAGGCGTCCCGCATCACCTGGCTCGCCCGCGCGGCCGCGTCGGCGTCCGGCAGCGATTCGATCAGTGGCGGCTCGTGGGCCACGAACGTGCGCACGTCCTCCGGGTGCGCCGTGACCAGCGCGAACCCGGCGACCGCGCCGCCGCTGCTCCCGAACACCTCGACGGCGCCGGCCCCCAGCGCCTGGATGACGGCGTGGATGTCCTCCGCCTGGAGCGCGGGCACGTGGTCCTCCCGGCCGTCCTTGCGGACGCTGCGCCCGAGCCCGCGCGGGTCGTAGGTGACCACCGTGCGGTCGCCGAAGTGGGACGCCAGCGTGGCGAACCCCTCGGCGGTCATCGGCTGCCCGATCATCAGCAGCGGTGGCCGCGGGCTCTCGGCGGGCGCCGGGCCGTGCACGTCGTAGACGATGTCGGCGGCGGGTGTTTCCAGTGTGTGCGTGGTCATCGAGTCTCCCCTCGTCCGGTCTCATCGAGACGTTAGACGGGGGGACCGACAATTCCGCCGAGGCGAGGAAGGCGACCAGGCCCGCTCATGGCCTCGCGTCGACGCACGGTATCCGGCGGTCAGGCCGGGATCAACCGGTTGAGCGTCTCCAACGTGATCACCGTCGACTCTTCGGGCAGCCCCGGCGCCAGCTTGCCGGTTCGTCTCCAGCCGGTCGAACCGCGGCGAGCCCGAGAGGTGGTGGTCACGCGCCGTGGTGTCGATCCACGTCGGCGAGGCTTATGAGGCCCCGCTGGCTGCCGAACCGCGCGCGTGGGTTGACCGACCGGACTCGCACCGGCTTCGCCCGGGGCCACAACCCGGGGCCTCGTCTTCTTCGGCTTCGGCCAACGTAGCGCGTCCGGGAGTCGAACCCGGGTCCCCCGGGTGAGAACCGGGGATCCGTTCCACTGGACCAACGCGCCGTGCACCCGCGTCCGCGCACTGGTGGCAGCGAAGACGAATGCGGGAAAAAAGTTCCTGGTGCCAAAAAGAAAGCCGCCCGGCCCGGTTACCCGGTGGGCGGCTCCCTCGGCCATGACGTGGCTACGTCATGGCGGGAAGCCACGAGGCGTGCGACAGGTGCCGCCGTTCCATGGTCGTCATGCGCACTCCTCGGTTCGTGTGGCACCCATCATCACCGCGCTCGCCGAGCCCCGTCAAAGCAATTACGCGTCTTCCCGCGCCAGCCGCTGCGCCGCGCGCCCGATCGCCGTTTCCACCGCGCCCACCCGATCGGCCAGCAGGCCCACCGCGCCGACCGCCCGGCTCATCGGGTCCTCGCCGTCCCCGCCCAGCGCCCGCTCCCGCAGGTACGCGGCCTTGACCTCGGCCCACCGCTGAGCCTGCGAAGCCGACAGCCGTCCCCGCAGCTCCGCCAGTTTGAGCAGGTTGGCCTCGGCGCCCGAGGTCAGCGTCTGCGCCTCGCCGGCGTAGTGGTCGTCGATCAGGGCCTCGAGTTCCGCGTCGGCCATCGCCGGCACGATCCGCTCGGCGAGCTTGTTCATGTTCCGGTACGAACCCTGCAGCTGGAACGGCGGTTCGGTGCGCGAGGCCTCCGCCTGCGCCGCCGAGGCGATGTACGCCTGGTTGTTCGCCAGCACCGTCCGCTGCACCCGCAGGAGCTTCCGGAGCACGGCCAGGACCTGCTCCAGCTCCGGCGCCGAGTACGCGTGGGAAAGCTGGTCCGCGCGCACCGAACCGTCGCCGCGGGCCATCCGGACCAGAACGTCCACATCGGACCGATCACGGGACACGAGCGGCGCCAGCACGGCGTTCGACGTCAGCGCGTTCTCCACGTAGCTCAGCGCGAAGAGCTCCTCCTTACCGGACAGCACGTCGCCGAGGTTCCACACGTCCGCGCGGTTGGCGAGCATGTCGGGGATGCGGAACCGCTTGCCCTGCTCGGTGTACGGGTTGCCGGCCATGCACACGGCGAACCGCTTGCCGCGCAGGTCGTACGTCCGCGTGCGGCCTTCCCAGACGCCTTCCATCCGCCGCTGCGCGTCGCACAGCGAGATGAACTTCTGCAGCAGTTCCGGCGATGTGTGCTGGATGTCGTCCAGGTAGAGCAGCACGTTGTTGCCCTGCTCCAGCGCGAACGAGATCTTCTCGACCTCCTGCCGCGCGGTCGCGTTCGGCGCGTCGGCCGGGTCGACCGAGGTGACGTCGTGGCCCAGCGCCGGCCCGTTGACCTTCACGAAGACCAGCCCGAGGCGGCTGGCGACGTACTCCATCAGCGTCGTCTTGCCGTAGCCCGGCGGCGAGATGAGCAGCAGCAGCCCGGACTGGTCGGTGCGCTTGGCGTCCCCGGCCGCGCCGAGCTGCTTGGCCAGGTTGTCGCCGATCAGCGGCAGGTAGACCTCGTCGAGCAGCCGGTTGCGCACGAACGCGCTCATCACCTTCGGCTGGTACTCGCCGAGCCGGAGCCGGTCGCGCTCGGCCGCCACGAGCTCGTTGCGCAGCCGCTGGTAGGCGCGGAAAGCCGGGACGCGGTCCCGCCGGAAGCGGTGCGTCCTGGCGAGGGTCTCGTCGAGCCGCAGCGTCATCGACCGGCCGGTGATCCGCGGGTGCGCGCCGAGCAGGCCGTCCACAGTGGTCGTCAGGGTGGCCGACGAGTCGTACCGCGGCAGGTCGCACAGCTCGATCGCGACGGCCTCGGGCATTTCGTCGGCCGGCAGCCCGGACGCGGCCGCGAACGACCGCAGCCAGGCGTCGGCGAGCTGGTAGCGGTCCGCCAGTGCGTCGAGCGAGCGCAGGTCCTCGGCGAAGCTGCGCCGATCGAGCCGGAACTTGTCCAGCAGCGCCCGCGCCCCGCCGCTGGTGACGAACCCGGGCGGGGTGGCGGCCAGCTCTTCGACCAGGTACTCCCCGGCGAACTCGGTGTCGAGCCCGAGCCCGCCGGTGAACGCCGTGACCGCGTCCCCGAGTTCCCTCGCCAGCGCGTCCATCGCCGGGGTGGCGCCGAACGCCTCCCGCACCCGCGCGAGCGACGCGGCCCGCGTCGTCCAGGCGGCGCGCGCCCGCTCCTCGGCGCCGAACGCCCAGAACAGCTGGGCCGCCGCCCGGGCTCCGGGCGGGTAGCGCAGCAGCCCGGCGGCGGACCGCAGCCGCAGCAGGGCGGCCAGGATCGCCGCGGCGTCGTGGTCGTGCACCCCGCGCGCGTACCCCTCGTCGTAGCGTTCGCCCGCCACGCTCCGCACGACGTCGAGCAGCTCGGCTTCGACCAGGTCGGCGGCCGGCCGTCCGGCGAGGATCGACGTCGCCAGGTACTCGGCCCGGTAGACCTCCGGCGACTCCGAGACCAGCAGCTGGTCCCAGTACGGCCGCGTCGCCTCGAACGCGGGATCGCGCACCGCCGCCCGGTAGTCGGTGCCGGTGATCGCGAACTTCATCGAGCCGTCGTGCGGCACCAGCGTCAGGTCGACGTCCTGGGTGTTGACGGCGAAGGTGTGCCGGCCGAGGCGGATCGTCTCGCCGCCGTCGCCGTAGAGGTCGAGCCGGTCGCGCAGGGCCCGGCCGGCCTCTTGGCGCGCCGCCTTCACCCGGCCGTCGAGCTCCTCGGCCCGCACCTGGTCGCCGAGCGCCCGCAGGTCCTCGACGACGCTGCGCAGCTTCGAGACCATCGGATCGGCCGCGAAATAGGTGTTGATCTCCTCGGCCGAGCCCAGCGCACCGGCCCGGCGCGTCACGCTGCCGAGGATGCGTTCGGCCGAGGAGACCAGCCGGTCCGCCCGCCGCGCCCGCTCGTCGAGCAGCGCCTGCTTGCGCGAGGAGAACGCCTCGTAGACGTCGGTGCGCTGCTGGCCGAGCGAGGCCAGGAAGTCGTCGAACTCCCCGAACCGCGATTCGAGGTTCTCCAGCTGCAGCAGCAGCCGGCCCAGCTGCTCGTCGCAGCGTTCCGGGGTGTCGGCGACCGCGAGCCCGCCCGTGACGGCCTGCGCGAGCAGCGCGAACTCGGCCGCGAACTCCGCCCGGCCCTCGGCCTCCAGGAGCTCCTTGCGCCGCGCGTCGAGCGTCGCCCGCGCGCGGTTGACCGCGCCGATCACCTCGCCGATGCGCTCCAGGATCTTCGTCCGGACCACGGCGTCGGCGATGTCCAGCCCGCCCACGACGTCGGTGAGCACCTCCAGGCCGGCGGACTGCTCGTCGAGCCGCTCGGTGACCGGGCCGGCCTCGGCGACGGTCTTGATCGCGCCCGCCGCGGCGATGAGCCCGGCCACCTCGGCGTGGTAGCCGGTGAACGCCTCCTCGCCCTGCAGGAACCGCACGGCCCGCTGCGCGGCCTCGGCGAACTCGGTGTCCAGGTCCGCGATCAGGGTGTCCACGCGGGCGGTGTCGGCGTACCGCAGCTCCCGCACGGTGACCAGCCGCCCGCGCGCCCGGTGCATCTCGGCGAGGCGGCGCACCCACGCGTCGGCCGCGTTCACCGCCTCGCCCCGCACCCGCCGCACGAGCGACGCGGTCTCGGCCGCCGCCGTGTCGACGGCCTCGGCCGCCTGCGCGGTGAGCGAGGTGACCGTCTCGAACTCGTCGAGCACCTGCTCGGCGGTGACGCGGACGTCGGACAGCGGCGAGCGCAGGTCACCCAGCTCGCTCTCGCCGAGCCAGTGGTAGTGGTCGAAGACGCGGGCGCAGGCGGCGATCAGCGCCTCGAACACCGCCGCCGACGGCGCCATCTCCCCGATCATCCTGGCGACCGACAGGCAGTCGGAAATGCCGCGGACGAGGTCGGCGTTCCCGACCCGCTCCAGCGGCCCGGTGCCGGCCGGCTGCGACGCCGCGTAGGTGTCCGACTGGAACGGCGTCCGCCACACCTGCATCGGGTGCACCCGGCTCGGCTCGTCCGACAGCGCGCGGAACAGGATCATCGTGCCGTCGTCGAACAGCGAGTACCCGTGGCAGGGGATCGGGTTGGCGACCTCCTTGCGGATCACGTTGTAGGGCAGCAGGAGCGAGCGGCCCTCGGCCCGCGCGTGGAAGACGTACAGCACGTCTTCGCCGTTGGGCGAACGGATCACGCGCTCGAATTCGAGACCGTCCACAGTGGTGTCGAACGTCTTGCTGACCCCGGTGTCGAGGTAGTAGCCGCCAGGGAAGATGATCCCGTGGTCCTCGGGCAGCCGCTGGCACGCCTGCCCGATGCCGTCGAGCCGCACGACGTCCTGCGTGCGGGTGTTGAACACCAGGTAGCGGTAGTCGGTTTCCTTGTACGGCAGCATGCGCAGCAGGATCAGCGGGCCGATCCGGGCGTAGGCGACCTCGGCGTCGGCGAGGCTCTGCAGCGGCTCGTCCACCGGCTCGGCGTAGACCCCGGCGCCGGTCTCGGTGTTGTTCTCGACCTTGACCGTCAGGTTGCCGCCGACGGTCTCGACGAAGACCTCGTCCTCGATCGAGATGTGCGGGTGCCGGCCGAGGACGTGGTCCTCGCGGGTCGTTTCGATCCACTCGAAGTCGTGCGACGGCGGGAAGACGTGGTCGCGCTCGCCGCGGCTGTCCAGGTAGGACACCGTGCCGTCGGCCGCGACGCCCCACCGCAGCACCCGGATGTCCTCGGTGCGCGGGCCGATCTGGAACACCGCGAGCAGCTTCCCGTCCAGCCGGCGCAGCTGCAGCAGCTTCGCCTGCCGGTAGTACCGGTACAGCTCGCCGAAGTCGCGCTCGAAGTGCTCGTCACGCAGCAGCTCGGGCAGTTCCTCCGCGCTGACGTCGTCGAAGCGGAACGCGTCCCCGTCGCGGCTGAAGCGCTGCAGCGAGAAGACGTCGTCGATCGCCGTCTCGGGCTTCAGGCCGATGAAGACGTTGTAGCCGAACAACATCCGGCCGTCGACGGCGACGATGTCCCGTGGCACGCAGTTGTTGGCGGTGCGGATGCGCTCGGTGCCGACCAGCGCGAGCTGCGCGCTGCCGAACACCTCCAGCCGCCGGGCGTTGAGCTCGTCCGCGCGTTTCGCCAGCTCGGCGGCCTGGGCGGCCAGCCGGGCGCGGAGCACCTCATAGGTGCCCGCGTCCAGCTGCGTCTCGGCCGTCGTCACTGCTTCGCGGCGACGACGGTGGCGACCGACGTCTCGGCCAGGCCGAGCCGCTGCGCCGTGGTCATCAGCTCACGGAGCTTGTCGCTGTCCGGGCCGCCGGCCTGCAGCTGCTTCGCCAGGAAGGCCGACAGCGTCAGGTTCTTCACGTCCTCGGTGCTGACCGCGCCGATCAGCTTGGCGAGGTCGTCGGTGAAGCTGGCCGACCCGTCGACGTACGGCCGCGCGAGCGCCCCGACGACGTCGGAGTGCTGCACGAAGCCGTCCACGCTCTTGCCGAGGCCGATCGAGCCGACGATCCGGTCGAAGAACGTGGTCTCGCCGCCGACGATGTCGATGTCGGCCTTCTCCAGGCCGGCGCTGAGCACGACCGCCTGCGCTTCGGCGACGTCCCGCTGCACATCGAGCGCGGCCAGCCGGATCTCCTTCTCGGCGTCCAGCCGCAGCCGGTACTCCTCGTGCTCCCGGCTCGCGTTGTCGAGCGCGGCCAGCGCGGCGGCCTTCTCGGTGAGGCCCTCGGCCTCGCCCTTCAGCTTGTCGCGCAACGCCTCGGCGACGACGACGGCCTTCTCGCGCTCGACGATCGCCTCCGCGCGGCCGACCTTCTCCAGCGCGACGGCGTCGCGCTCCCGGACCTGCGCGGCGGCGAGCCCGGCGGCGGCCTCCTCGGCCTGGATACCTTCGGCGAGCCGGATCTTCGCCCGCGTCTCCAGCTCGGCGGCCTGCTGGCGCGCCTCGGCGAGGGTCAGCTCCTCGCGGGCCTTGAACTTGGCGGCCTGCTCCGCGGCCTCGGCGGCCTTGATCCCCTTGACCAGGTTCTCCTGCGCTTCGGCCTCGGCGCGGATGACGACCGCCTCGCGGGTGCGCTGGGCCTCCTCGACCACGCGCAGCTTCTTGATGTTCTCTTCCTGCTCGGCGACGGTCTTCTCGACGGCGATCCGCTCCCGGACCACCTCGGCGATCGACCGCTTTTCGGTTTCGAGTTCCTTGTCCTTGGCGATCCGGGACAGCTCGGTCTCCCGCTCGCGGCCGATCACCTCGAGCAGGCGGTCCTTTTCGATCCGCTCGGACTCGATGGCGATGACGCGTTCGCGGTTCTTGCCTGCGACCTCGATCTCGCGCTGCTGGTTCTGCTGCTGGATGCCGAGCTGCTCGTCGGTGCGCAGCTGCGCGGCTTGCGACTTGAGCCGCTCCTCGGCCTGCACCTTGGCGATTTCCGCCTCTTCGCGCGCCCGCATGGTCTCGATTTCGCGGCGCTGCTTGATTTCGGCGTCGGCCTGGCGGCGCTGGAGTTCGAGGATCGCTTCCCGCGCGTCCACGTTCTGGCGGGTGATCTCCTTTTCTTCGTGGCGGCGGAATTCGTTGGTGCGCACGTGCTCGATCGCCGTCAGCTCGGTGATCTTGCGGATGCCCTGCGCGTCCAGGATGTTCGCGGCGTCGAGCGACGCCATCGGGGTCTGCTCGAGGTAGTCGATCGCCGCGTCCTCCAGGCTGTAGCCGTTGAGGTCGGTGCCGATGACGCGGATGATCTGGTCGCGGAACTCGTTGCGCTTGGTGTAGAGGTCGACGAAGTCGAGCTGCTTGCCCACGGTTTTCAGGGCTTCGGAGAACTTGGCGTTGAACAGTTCCTGCAGGGTGCCCTGGTCACTGGCGCGTTCGGTGCCGATCGCCTGCGCGACCTTCACGACGTCCTCGACGGTCTTGTTGACCCGGACGAAGAACGAGATCCGGATGTCGGCGCGGATGTTGTCGCGGCAGATCAGGCCTTCCTGGCCGGTCCGCTCGATGTCGATCGTCTTCACCGAGATGTCCATGACCTCGGACTTGTGCAGCACGGGCAGCACGACCGCACCGGTGAAGGTGACGTCGACCTTGCGCACCTTCGAGACGATGAGTGCCTTGCCCTGCGGCACTTTCCGGAACAACCGGCTCACGACGAACACGGCGACGAGCAGGATCAGGACCACGACGGCGATCAACACGCCGGCCCCCAGGCCGATGGCATCCATTCCAGTTCAGTCCTTTTCTGCTTCGAGTTCCAAGGGGCTCACCCAGAAGAACTCACCCGCGAAGTCGTAGTCATAGAGGACAACGCGGCTGCCGACGCCGAGGTTGCCTCCGCCGGCCAGTCGAATCTGGACGATCGCCGACGACCCGTCGGCGGCGGTGGCTTCGGCCTGCCCGAAGTCCTCGCTGACGCTGGAAGTCCGCACGACGGCGACCCGCCCGACGAAGTCCTGCCGCGTCGGTTCGGCCCCGGCGAAGACCCGCCGGAGGGGCACGATGATCAGCCGCGTCCCGACCGCCCCACCCACGAGGGCGGCGAGCAGGACACCGAACCCGAGCAGGACCCGCAGCGGTGCGCCGTCGATGAGGACGGTGCCGGCGAGGCTGAGGAACCAGCTGAAGGCCACGAACAGCGACAGCGAGATGGACAAGGGCACCCCGCCGAAGAACCCGATCTCCCCGTCTTCGAGGTCGAAGACCCCGACCAGGGCGAGCACCCAGTACCCGACGACAAGGACCAGAAGAAAGCTGAAGAGCACGGCAGGGAACCCCAGCGCCGCGGCGACGAATCCGCTCATCGTTTCCATCCCCCATGGAAGGCCCGGCGAGCGCAGGGCCGTGGCCAGCGAATATACCGGGGAGGAGGGGTGGCGGAGGCGCAATTCGGACACGAAGCGGTCACGCGGTGGGGCGGCGGGAGGGTGTTCGAGGAGCCGGCAAGGGGGCTCGAACACCCTGACCTTCTGTTTACAAGCTGTCGGCGGGCGCGTCCTTGATGGTCTTTGTTCAGGTCAGGGGGCCGGCGGAGTACCAGGCACCCCGCTGCCGACACCCCGAACCAGCCCCCACCGCGGCTTGACAACTAGATAGGGCCCCGGCCATGGCCGAAGTCCTCGCCAGCGCCCTCGTCGAAACCTTCTCCGGCGAACCACCCGAACCCGCAGGATAAATTCTTCTCAGTAGTAACGCCAGCTTGCGGCAGCCAACAATAACCCGCTAAGCGCTATAAGTAGACCAAGGAAGATAACGATGCGATTGATACTCCCGCGCATGTCGTCTAATCCTGACGACTCCGTATCCACCTCTACGTCAACGATCGCACACTTCGGCTGCCATGTCGGCTTTCCGTCCACCAGAAGACTGTAGGAAAGAGTCTGCTTGCGCTTGATCAGAGACGGCTGCATGACCAGCGCAGTGCCGCTGATTGCCACCTCGGGCATCGGCTCAACACCCGAAGTCCCAGACGACGACGCGTTAAGTTGGCCTACGATCTCAACTCCGACGTCGAGCGTGATCGGACCGTCAAAACTCGATCGCGGGATGTCGCGTCGGCCACGGTTCGAGACATTCACCGTCACCAAATGCGGATTCTGCAATTCTTGATCGCCTTGCAGGACTTTGATCCCGAGCGTCTTGCTAGCAATGTGAACCATTGACGCCACACCCGACTGATATAAGTGCAGCCGACGACGCGGGTTGGCAGAGCGGTAGGTGGCGACGATTGCGCCGACGCCCATGATAGCCGCCACCACTATGCCAGCAATTGTCAAGAACGTACCTGAGGTGTACCAGTGATCAACATCCGGCGCCGTCTGGGCCATGCCGCTTGTCGGATACATGTCGTGTATCGAACTACAACAGTGGCGCATTGAAAACGAGCTTTCGCCGGATGCTCGCCGCGCCAACCAGGGCCTTGTTGTTTCACGCGCATCCACGCGGCAAGGACTACCCGCACGACGAAGGGGAACGCCATGGCCTTGATTGAGACCGTTCCCAGCGAACCACTGGAACCTGCCGAGTAAGTGCAGAAATGCCCGGCCAGCTCCACTCGCACACGCGCGACCCGAGGTAGCTCTGCCATGCCCGATCTGGACACCGCGCTGTCGGCGATCGATGCCGCCATCGCCGACCCCGACAGCGGCACCCGCATGGTCTGCGGACACTGCGGAGTGGCGCCGGATCACCCTCCGACGACTTCGCACCGAGACTGCCAAAGCATCCTGGGCATCACCTGGAGGGCGCTCGACTTCAAGGGCGGCGAGCCATCCATCGTCGTCGCGGCCCTGGAGAAGCGCCGGCAGGCGCCGTCCTGCGGCACGCAACTGGTCGACCTGGACGTACACCCGCGCGTGATCATGCGCATTCTCCGGCACGCTAAAGCGCTTGAGGGAGAGCCCGGATGATCAGCCATTGCCGTACTTCGCTGCTATCACGGCGACGCCAGAGGCCGTCCACTTCGTGGTGGATGGCCTCTGACCTGCGGAGCCGGCAAGGGGGCTCGAACCCCTGACCTTCTGTTTACAAGACAGATGCTCTACCAGCTGAGCTATACCGGCCTGGCGCCAAGACGCCGCAACCAGTGTACCGAGCCGCTCGCAGTGATCAGCTCAGGAGGCAAGATCAGCAGCTCCAAGCCACTATGGAGCGACGTGGTCGACGCCACTGCAACGGTCGGCAGGCGGCTGTCGATGGTCCGAGGGACAGAGCGAGGAGGTGGATGGATCATGAAGATCAACGAGCGCACCAACGGGGGCCGGGCGACCAGATGGCCAGTCCTCGAACCTCCCGCGCAACGGCCGAGGGCCCACCGTCCGAACCTCCTCAAAAGAAGGCCTTGGCACGTCCTCGAAGCTCCGACCGGGGAGTTCCCCGCCGTCGACGCCGGCGAGGCCATGGGGCCGCAGCTGCCCGATGAAGCCACCGTCAACTTCGTGCTCGACCTCTCCCTGCGCATCGGTGAGGTGCAGATGGCCAGTGGGGCAGGCGCGTCGGACGTCACCGCGACCATTCTCGCCATCGCGGGCGCGCTCGGGCTGCCGCACTGCGAGGTCGACGTCATCTTCACCTCGATCACCGTCACCTGCCACCGCGGTACCGACCTCACCCCGATCACCGCGCTGCGGGTCGTGCGGAGCCGGAGCCTCGACTACACGCGGCTGACCGAGACCGAAAAGCTCGTCCGCAAGATCGTCCGCGGGCACATGGGGGCCGAGCAGGCGCAGACCGAGCTGGAGCGGATCACCTCCGCTCCGCACCCCTACCCGCGCTGGGTCGCCACGCTTTCCTGGGGCGGGGTCGCCGCCTTCGTCACCATCCTGCTCGGCGGGGGCTTCGACATCGCGCTCGTCGCCTTCGTCATCAGCGGGGTCATCGACCGGGTCGGGCGGGTGGTGAACCGCTACGGGCTGCCGTTCTTCTTCCAGCAGGTGATCGGGGGCCTGGTCGCCACGCTCTCGGCCATGGTCATCGTCAGCAGCAACGTCCTGACCACCGACAAGCCGACACTGGTCGTCGCGGCCGCGGTCACCGTGCTGCTGTCCGGGCTGTCCACCGTCTCGGCCGTGCAGGACGCCATCACCGGCTACAACGTCACCGCCGCCGGCCGGACCATGGAGACCGCGCTGATGTCGGCCGGCCTGATCGCCGGGGTCGTGCTCGCGCTGCGGATCGCCGTCATGCTCGGCCTGCCGCGCACGCCGCTGCCCGAGGTGCCCGGTTCGACGCCGCAGCAGCTGCCGCTCGTCGTGCTCGGCGGGGCCGGCGCCGCCGCCTGCTTCGCGCTCGCGAGCTACTCCAAGATGCGCGCCATGCTGGTCGCCGCGGCCGCGGGTGGCATCGGCGCCGCCGTCTACGGCTCCCTCATGCTCGCCAAGCTGGACGGCGTCAGCTCGTCCGCGGTGGCCGCGACGCTGGTCGGGTTCTGCGGTGGCGTGCTCGCGCGGCGGCTCGGCGTTACTCCACTGGTGGTCGCCGTGTCCGGGATCACTCCGCTGCTTCCCGGCCTGTCGACCTACCGTGGTCTGTATCAGATCGGCGTCGAGCCCAGTGGCAACATCTCCACGCTCATGACGGCCGTCGCAATCGGGCTTGCCCTGGCAGCGGGCGTGGTACTCGGCGAATGGCTGGCCCAGCCGGTGCGTACCGGACTGGGCCGGCTCGAGCGGCGGTTCGCCGGACCTCGCATGGCTGGTCCGCTCGAACCGACCGAACGGAGCTTGGAGTAACACCGCGGTCACCGAATGTTCATCGCTCACGCGATAGGGTTTCACTCTGGGGCCGCGACCCAGGACGCGAGGAGCAGGCGACGTGAGTGACCAGAAGGAGAACGGGAACCAGGCCGATTTCGTCGTGGTGGCGAACCGGCTACCGGTGGACCTCGAACGCACTTCCGAGGGCGAACGCCGGTGGACGGCCAGTCCGGGCGGGCTGGTGTCGGCGCTGGAGCCGTTCCTGCGGTCGAGGAAGGGCGCCTGGGTCGGCTGGCCCGGCGTGCCGGACGTCGACGTCGAGGAGTTCGACGACGACGGACTGGTGCTGCACCCGGTTTCGTTGAGCGCCGACGAAGTCCGCGACTACTACGAAGGTTTCTCCAACGCGACGCTCTGGCCGCTCTACCACGACGTCGTCGAGCGCCCGGTGTTCGACCGCGCGTGGTGGAACAGCTACGTCAAGGTGAACCGCCGGTTCGCGCAGGCCAGCGCCGAGGTCGCCGCCCAGGGCGCGACCGTGTGGATCCAGGACTACCAGCTGCAGCTGGTGCCGGCGATGCTGCGCGAGCTGCGGCCGGACCTGCGCATCGGCTTCTTCCTGCACATCCCGTTCCCGCCGGTCGAGCTGTTCATGCAGATGCCGTGGCGCGCGGCGATCATCCGCGGCCTGACCGGCGCCGACCTGGTCGGCTTCCACCGCCCGGGCGGGGCGCAGAACTTCCTGTGGCTGTGCCGCCAGCTGATCGGCCTCGAGTCGACCCGCGGCGCGGTCGGCGTCCGGTCGCGGCCGGGCACCATGCAGGTCGGCGACCGGACCGTGCGGGTCGGCGCCTTCCCCATCTCCATCGACGCCGCCGGCCTCGACAGCCTCGCCCGCACCAAGGGCGTCCAGGAGCGGGCCGCGCAGCTGCGGCGCGACCTCGGCAACCCGAAGACGGTCCTGCTCGGCGTCGACCGGCTCGACTACACCAAGGGCATCGACCTGCGGCTGCAGGCGCTGCACGAGCTGCTGCACGAGGGGAGGCTGCAGCCGGACGACGTCACGTTCGTGCAGCTCGCCACCCCGAGCCGGGAGCGCGTCGAGCACTACCAGCGGATGCGCGGCGAGATCGAGCAGATGGTCGGCCGGATCAACGGCGAGTTCGCCCGGGTGGGCCACCCGGTCGTGCACTATTTGCACCAGTCCGTGGACCGCACCGAACTGGCCGGCTTCTTCTCGGCTGCCGATGTCATGGTGGTGACGCCGCTGCGCGACGGGATGAACCTGGTGTGCAAGGAGTACGTCGCCGCGCGGCACGATCTGGGCGGAGCGCTGGTGCTTTCCGAGTTCGCGGGTGCGGCCGCCGAGCTCTCTAGCGCATTCCTCGTGAACCCCCACGACCTGGACGGGGTGAAGGACGCACTAGTGGCTGCCATTACCCTCGACCCGGCAGAGGGCCGTCGCCGGATGCGCGCCATGCGTCGCCAGGTCCTCACGCACGATGTCGATCGTTGGGCGCGCTCCTTCCTACAGGCTCTGGGTGCCGAGGCGGTCGACTGACCCGAACGACCACGCACGAGCTCCCGAGGAGGAGTGTTGACTGCCGAGGCCCTGCCCGCCGAGCTACGGCGCGCGATCGTGCAGATCGCCCGTACTCCGCGTCTGCTGGTCGCCTGCGACTACGACGGCACGCTGGCGCCCATCACGCTCAACCCGGACGAGGCACGCCCGCTGCCCGAGTCCGTCGGGGCCCTCAGATCGCTCGCCGGTCTGCACGAGACCACCACGGCGGTCATCTCCGGCCGGGCGCTGCGGGACCTGGCCACGCTCTCGCGGCTGCCCTCCGAGGTGAACCTCGTCGGCAGCCACGGCTCGGAGTTCGACATCGGCTTCATCCACGCCCTCGACGAGCACGCGCGGGAGCTGCACCGGCGGCTGGAGTCCGAGCTCGAACAACTCGTGCTGGACGTCCCGGGCGTGTCGCTCGAGGTCAAGCCGGCGAGCATCGCGGTGCACGTCCGCCGCGCCGAGCACGAGGCGGGCCGCCGGGTGCTCGCCGACGTGCACGCCGGGCCGTCCACCTGGGAGGGCGTGTCGACCACCGACGGCAAGGAGGTGGTCGAGCTGGCGGTCGTCCAAACGGACAAGGGCCGCGCACTGGACATCCTCCGCCACCAGGTGGGCGCCACGGCGGCGATCTTCCTCGGCGACGACGTCACCGACGAGAAGGCCTTCGCCCGGCTGTCCGGCCCCGACCTGGGCATCAAGGTCGGCGACGGCGAGACCCTCGCCGGGTTCCGGGTGCCCGACACCGTCGACGTCGCCCTCGTGCTCGGCTTCCTGCTCGAGGAGCGCCGCAACTGGCTGTACGGCGAGTCGGCCCCGCCGATCGAGCGGCTGTCGATGCTGGCGAACGAGCGCTCGGTCGCGCTGGTGACGCCGGACGCGAAGCTGACCTGGCTCTGCCACCCCGGCCCGGACGCGCCCGCGGTGTTCGCCGACCTGCTCGGCGGCGAGGGGGCGGGCCACTTCTCCATCAAGCCGCACCGCAACGGCCTCCCGCTCGGCCAGCGCTACCTGCCGAACACGATGACGGTCGAGACGCGCTGGTCGCGCCTGCTCGTCACCGACTACCTGGAGCCGGAGAGCGCGCCGCACCGCACCGACCTGGTGCGCGTGATCTCGGGCGAGGCGGTGGCGAGCGTCAAGTTCGCGCCGCGGCCCGAGTTCGGCGGCGTGCCGGTGAAGCTCGAGGTCACCGACGGCGGCGTGCGGGTGCTCGGCACGTCCGAGCCGTTCGTGCTCTACTCGCCGGGCGTCGAGTGGACCATCACCTCCGACGGCCTGCACGACACCGCGTCCGCGCTGGTGCAGCCGACGCCGACCCAGCCGGTCGTGCTGGAGCTGCGCTGCGGCACCACCGACCTCGGCCCGCACGAACTGTCCGAAGTGGAACGCCGGGACCGCGCGGGCCGCTACTGGAGCGAGTGGACGTCGAAGCTGCAGCTGCCCAAGGTGCAGACCGACCTGGTGCTGCGCTCGGCGCTGACGCTGCGCGGCCTGGTCAACACCGACACCGGCGGCGTGCTGGCGGCGGCGACGTCGTCGCTGCCGGAGGAGATCGGCGGCGTCCGCAACTGGGACTACCGCTACTGCTGGATCCGCGACGCCGCGATGACCGTGCGGGAGCTCGTGCACCTGGGCTCGCTCGAAGAGGCCGAGGGCTACCTGCGCTGGCTGCACGGCGTGCTCGCCACGCTGGCCGGCCCGGAGCGCCTGCACCCGCTGTACACCCTCGCCGGCAGCGTCATCGGCGCCGAAGCGGTCATCGAATCGCTGCCCGGTTACGCCGGTTCGCGCCCGGTCCGCGTCGGCAACCTGGCGAACCACCAGGTGCAGCTGGACGTCTTCGGCCCGGTCGTCGAGCTCGTCCGGACGCTCGCCGAGGCGCGCCACGAGCTGCGTGACGAGGACTGGCAGATGGTCCGCGCGATGGCGGAAGCGGTGACGCGGCGCTGGAACGAGCCGGACCACGGGATCTGGGAGGAGCGGCACGTGCCGCGCCACCGGGTCTACTCGCGGGTGATGTGCTGGGTGACGATCGACCGCGCGATCACGCTGGGCGAGCAGTACGGCCGGGAGATCCCTGGCAACTGGCCCGGCCTGCGCGAGGAGATCAAGGCGGACGTCCTCACCCACGGCTGGAACGACGAGGTCCAGGCGTTCACCACGGCCTACGACGGCACGGACCTGGACGCGGCCTCCCTGTTCGTCGGGCTCACCGGCCTGATCGACCCGGCCGACGAGCGCTTCCAGCACACGGTGACCGCGATCGAGGCGGAGCTGCGCAGCGGGTCCACTGTGTACCGCTACCGCCGCGACGACGGCCTCCCGGGCGGCGAGGGCGGCTTCCACATCTGCGCGGCGTGGCTGATCGAGGCGTACCTGCTCACCGGGCGGCGCACCGAGGCCCAGGAGCTGTTCGACCAGATCGTGGCGGCGGCCGGCCCGACCGGCCTGCTGCCGGAGCAGTACGACCCGATCGCGGAACGGTCGCTCGGCAACCACCCGCAGGCGTATTCGCACATCGGGCTGATCCGGTGCGCCAACTTGCTGGCGACCAGTTAGCCCTTTCGGTCCGAAAGTCCGTGAAGGCCACAACAAGGGATGGTCAGTCCCTTACTGTGGCCTTCACGGCTTTCGGAGGTGAGACGGGTGCAGGGGACCTTCGGCCAGGTCGAGTTCGTGCCGCTGCCCCCGCGGTTCGCCGTCCGGGTGCGCTGGGGCTCGGTGGTCGTCGGCTGCTCGATGATCGCCGGGATGGTGCTCCTGTTCGGCCTCACGACGTTCCTCCAGGGCATCGTCCACGGCCACGCGTTCCCGGACACCCTGCTGGGCAAGGCGGCGGCGGTCCTGCCGCCGCTGGGCGTGCTGGCCATCGCGGTACTGGTCCTGACGTGCCGCCGCTGCCTCCGCGGTGACTACCTGGTGGTGGCCAGCGCGGCGGCGACCCGCAACGCGCTGCTGTTCACCTACGTGCTTACGCTGGTGCTGATCCTGGGGTCGTTCGCGGTGCCGATCGTGTTCCGGGTCTGGGCGGACAGCCCGTCCCTGCGCGCCCCGGACCTGCTCACGACGTTCTCGACGCTCGCCTTCGCCACCCTGGGTTTCCTGGCGGGCATGTTCTACGTGCGGCCCTCAGTGCAGACGCTCCGGAAGTTCAGCGACCACCCCATCTGGTAAGTCCACTTGAGACGGTTCGGCCACCGGGCACCGGTCTGCGCCGAGTTGCACAGATTTCTTTGCACAATCTTCTTTGCATGGCTACAGTGGGCTCATGACCAGCGCTCCACCACCGGAAGAGCTCGATCCGGACGCACTGAAGGCCGTCACGCACCCGCTGCGCCGCCGGATCCTCGGCGTCCTGTCGGGCGGCCCGGCCACGGCCACGAAGCTCGCCAAGGCACTGGGCGAGAACACCGGCGCGACCAGCTACCACCTGCGGGAACTGGCGCGGTTCGGGTTCGTCGAGGAAGCTCCGGAGCTCGCGCGGGGCAAGGAACGGTGGTGGCGGACGCGCCCGCGGGACATCCGCTGGCCGCGCCGCAGCGCCCAGAGCGCCGAATCCCGGGTGCTGTTCGACGACATGCAGCGCCAGGGGTTCGAGGACGACCTCGAGAAGCTCAACCGGTTCGCGGAACAGCGCGAAGAACTGCCCGGCGACTGGCCGGACGCCCTGCTCTACGCGCGCGGGGGCACCTGGCTCACCACCGAGGAGCTCAAGCAGTTCTGGGACGAGTACATGGAGCTGTTCCGCCGGTACTGGCGGAGCGAGGACGACCGGTCACCGGAAGCGCGCCGCGTGCTCGTGCGCTGGCTCGGCTTCCCTGATCCAGGGGATTGACATGACACCAGGGGGTTTTCCATGCGAAGAGGGGTTCTACCGGCCGGGGTGATCCTGGCGGTCACGGCGTTGGCGCCACCGGTTTCGGCGGCGGACGTGACCAATGACGAAGTGTCGTTCCGGAACGGCGGGGTGACCTTGCACGGCACCGTCGTCGCGCCACCCGGCGGCACGAAACTGCCGGGCCTGGTGATGGTCCACGGCTCGGGGGCGCACAGCCGGGACGACTACCGCGATCAGGCGGAAGCCTTTGCCCGGCAGGGCATCGCGACGCTCATCTACGACAAGCGCACCGAGGGCTACTCCCAGTTCGAACGGTCCTACGCCACGCTGGCGGACGACGCGCTGGCCGCGGTTTCCGCGCTGCGCAAGCGATCGGACGTCGATCCGGCCCGGGTCGGCGTCTGGGGGCTGAGCGAAGGCGGCTGGGTGGCGCCGCTGGCGGCTTCGCGTTCTCCGGACGTCGCCTTCGTCGTGACGCTGGGCGCGAACGGCGTCGAGCCGGCACGGCAGCAGTCGTGGGCGGTGGAGAACCAGTTGCGGCGGCTGGGGATGACCGGGTCGATCGTGCCGATGGCGTCGTCGACGATGCTCCGCCAGCTCGCCGGCGGCGGGGTGTTCCCGGAGCCGCACTACGACCCGGTACCGGTGCTGAAGAGCCTCCGCCAGCCGGTACTCGGGCTATGGGGCGCGAAGGACGTCCTGACGCCGCCGGGTGAAGCGGTCCGGATCTTCCGGGATTCGGTGGCCCACCACACCTTGCGGGTCTTCCCGGACGCGCAGCACCAGCTGCGCCGGACCACGGACGGCTTCGACAAGCTGCCCGGGTACGCACCCGGCTACCTCGAACTGGTGGGCAGCTGGGTGCAGCACCCGCCCGGTGCCTCGACCGCCGACGCACCGCCGCCGCAGGACCGGCAGAGCACCGCGGTGACGCCGTTGTCCTGGTACGAGCCGGCGTGGCTGCAGCTCGCCGTCCTGGTGTTGCTGCTGGTGGCGTTCGGCTCGGGACTGATCCGCCGGATCGCGCGGCCGGCCCGCTGGCTGTCGGTCACCGGGTTGCTCGCGGTGCTCGGGTTCCTGGTCGTCGACGTCGTGATCCAGCTGAGCACGGGCAAGGGGCTCGGCCCGGTGGTCGCCGGGCGGCCGCTGCCGTGGCTGGCACTGCAGCTGGTTTCACTGGGCGCGGTGGCCGCCACCATCGGCACGGCGGTGGCGTGGTGGCGGACCCGCGGGTTCCGGCTCGGCCTGCTGCTGGCCGGGGGCGTGCTGTTCGTGCCATGGGCGGTCTACTGGGGCCTGCTGGGCGTCTAGGCGGAGTAGCCCTTCGGCGGGATCAGCGTCGCGAGCTGGTTGAACGTGAGCCAGTAGATCTGGTTCCCGCCGAAGCTCGCCGGGTCGGCGATCTTGACCGTCATGTCGGAGCTGTCGTACCCGATGACGGTGAAGTAGTGGTAGACGGTGTAGTTCGGGTAGCCAGGCGGGTGGTTGTTCGCGGGCGCGACGATGTTGGCGACGATCGGGTAGCCGTTGTTGATGTCCAGCACGATGTCGCGCCACAGCAGGTCACGCTGGGCCTGGGTGGGCGGGTCGTTCGGCATCTCCTTGGTCTCGTACCAGGAGGTGCCGAGGTCCCGGTTGAGGACGCCGGTGACCTGGCCGATCCAGTCGGTGCCGTTGGTGGTGGTGCCGAGCTGGGCGGCCAGGGTGGCCTGGCTCGGCAGGTTCGACGTCCGCGCGGACATGGCGATCCGCGTGGCGGCCGGCCCGCACCAGTATCCGGTCTGCTGGACCTGGTACTGGATGTTCAGGACGGCTTCGGTGGTGGCTTGCGCCACGGCGGGCAGGGCGACGAGCCCCATGGCGGCCACGAGCGTGACGAAGCCGAGGCGGAATCTGCGCATGACGGTCCTTCCCCAGTTGTGACGCCGGTTGGCCAGCGCCTCACTTCGGGATGATCTCGGCAAGGATCGCCGGTTGTCCCTCACCCGCCCCTGGACGGCGTACGACGAAGGTCGGGTTCTTGAGGGGGCTCCGGGTGGCGAAGCCCCCGGCCCGGGGCGAAGCCCCGGAGTGGCACAGTTCGCGTGAACGCTCGTGCGCGCTGCGGGCAACTGGGGGCATGCAGGTGATCCACGAGGGTTCGGAGCTCTGGGGGGACGACCGCCCGGACCTGGGCGGACCCGAGCCCGGGCCGGCGTTCGGGCGGCTCTTCGACGCCCACGCCGGGCAGCTGCGGCGGTACCTGGCCCGCCGCGTCGGTCCCGAACCGGCCAACGACCTGGTCGCCGAGACCTTCCTCGTCGCGCTGCGGCGGCGGGAGAGCTACCGCCCCGAGCTGGGGACCGCCCGGTCGTGGCTCTACGGCATCGCCACCAACCTGCTGCGCCACCACGTGCGGTCCGAACTGCGCGGGCTGCAGGCCACCGCGCGGCTCGCGCGGACCGGCGAAGGCAGTCACGCCGGCCACGACGGCCGCGTCGCCGAGCAGGTCGACGCCCAGGTGCGGGCGGCCCAGCTGGCCGGCGCGCTGGCCCGGCTCAGCCCGGCCGACCGCGACACGCTGCTGCTCGTGTCGTGGGCCGGGCTGGAGCCTGCCGAGGTCGCCGAAGCCCTCGGGATCCCGCCCGGTACCGTCCGGTCCCGGCTGCACCGGATCAGACGCTGGCTCAGGACGAACGCCCCGGCCCAAGAGGAGGTGCAGGACCTTGCGTGAAGACAACGTCCGGAAGATCTGGTCCGAAGCCGAACTGGACGCGGCGCTCGAAGACCTGAACAGCGATGTGACCGAGGACGACGACCTCGCGTTCGCCCGCGCATCCCTGCTGGCGGCGGCCGGGGTCGAGCAGGCTCCGCCCGCGGAGCCGCGCCGGGCCGGGGCGTGGCGGTGGCTCGCGGTGGCCGCGGCCGTGGTCACCCTGGTCGGCGGCCTCGGAGTCGCGGCGGCGCTGTGGACGCCGGACCCGCCGGAGACGTCCCGGCCGGCGGGGCTCACCGACGTCGACCGCCCGCTCGCGCCCGGCGAGTTCCACTACACGGAGATGCGCGACTGGTCGACGTATGTCGTGCCGGGGTTGGCGACCAAGGTCCAGCGGCGGATCGAGCTCTGGATTCCGGCCGATCCCACCGGCGTGTGGCACCGGCGCACGACGGTGACCGGCGATGCGCACGGGTCCGGCGAACTGCTGCCCAAGCCCGTCGACGAATACGGACCCGCCGGCGTGTTCCCCGGCCCGCGGCTGAGCTGGCTGACGCCGGACGCGGCCTTCATCGCCTCCCTCGTCCCCGACCGGCAGAAGCTGGCCCAGCGGCTGTCCACCGACACCCTCGAAACGGACGGCCCGCAGAAGGGCCGGGCGCACTCCGCCACGGAGATGCTCGGCATGGTCCGGAGCGTGCTGGAAACCGGTCTGCCACCCCGCGATGTCCGGTCCGCGCTGCTGGACGCACTGGCGAACGTTCCGGGCATCTACGTCGCACCCCACCAGGCCACGCCGGACCAGCAGCCCGCCACCGTCTACGCGGCCAAGGACACCGGCCGCCGGCTGTTCGTCGACCCGGCGACGGCGCGGCTGGTGGCCGCGGACAGCGTGCCGACCCTGGCCATGGTCCGCAACAAGGCGATACCGCTGACCACATCCCTGCCGCCGCCGAGCTCCGTGGCCGCGCCGAACACCACGACGACGAAGTTCCCCGTCTCCCCGCAGCGGCCCGACGCGCCGGACACGCTGTACTCCTACGCCATCACGCGGACCTCGGGGTGATCAGCGCGCGTGGTTGGCCGCGTTCAGCGCGTCCGCGACGTTCGCCACCTCCAGTACCCGGATCCCCGCCGGCGGCTTGCCCGAGTCCGGCGGGACCAGCGCGTGCGTGAAGCCGAGCCGGGCCGCCTCCGCCAGGCGGCGGCCCACGCTCGGCACGCGCCGGATCTCGCCGGCCAGCCCGACCTCGCCCACCGACACCAGCCGGGGTGACAGGGCCACGTCTTCGAACGACGACGTCAGGGCCAGCACCAGCGCCAGGTCGATGCCCGGCTCGGTGATCTTCATGCCGCCGACCGTGGCCGCGTAGACGTCCTTGTCGCCGAGCTTGAGGCCGCCGCGCTTCTCCAGCACCGCCAGTACCATCGCCACCCGGGCCGAGTCGAGGCCGCTGACCGCGCGCCGCGGCTGCGGGGCCGCCGTCGACGACACCAGGGCCTGCACCTCGCCCAGCAGCGGCCGCTTGCCCTCCAGCGAGACCGTGATCGCCGTGCCCGACACCGGCTCGGCCGTGCGGCTCATGAACAGCCCCGACGGGTCCGGTACCCCGACGATGCCCTCTTCCTGCAGCTCGAAGCAGCCGATCTCGTCGGCCGCGCCGAACCGGTTCTTGATGCCGCGGACCATCCGCAGCGTCGAGTGCTTGTCGCCCTCGAACTGCAGCACCACGTCCACCAGGTGCTCCAGCACGCGCGGGCCGGCCACCGAGCCGTCCTTCGTGACGTGCCCCACCAGCACCACCGGCAGCCCGCGCTCCTTGGCCAGCGCGACCAGCCCGGACGTCACCGCGCGGACCTGCGTCACCCCGCCCGGTGAGCCGTCGACCTGCGGGGACGCCATGGTCTGCACCGAGTCGACGATCAGCACGCCCGGCTTGACGTCGTCGACGTGGCCGAGGATGGCCGAAAGGTCGCTCTCGGCGGCCAGGTACATCCGGTCGTGGACGTTGCCCGTTCGCTCAGCGCGCAACCGGACCTGGCCCGCGGACTCCTCGCCGGTCACGTACAGGGACCGGTCGACCGTCTTCGCCCACTGGTAGGCGACCTCGAGCAGCAGTGTCGACTTGCCGACCCCCGGCTCACCCGCGAGCAGCACCACCGCGCCCGGCACCAGGCCGCCGCCGAGGACCCGGTCGAGCTCGGGGACGCCGGTGCGACGAGCCCGCGCCGCTTCGACGTCGACCTCGCCGATCGGCCGCGCCGGTGCGCTCGGCGCCCCGGCCGCGACGCGCTGGATGGCCGGCTTGACCGGCGCACCGCGCTCCTCGAACGAGCCCCATTCCTGGCACTCCGGACACCGGCCCAGCCACTTGGCCGCTTCGTAACCGCAGCTGCCGCAGCGGTAGGTGGTCCCCTTCTTCACCCCGCGAGGCTATCGGCGACCACCGACAAAACCGGGACGCCCGGCCGGGCGGCACCGGTTCCGGGCTACTCCTCGGCGTGCGCCGGCGCCGCGACCGGCAGCTCGACCGTGACCGGTCCGGCGTTCTGGAAGACGAAGGTGACCTTGATGACCTGACCCGGCCAGAGCGGCTGCTTCAGCGCGGGCAGCGTCACGGTGGCCTGGCCGACCTTCTCCGGCGCGGTCGGCGTCGCGGCCGGGCCGGAGGACGGCACCTCGGAGGTGGCCGTGGCGGTCAGGTTGCCCGGGCTGTTGCTCGCGGAGCTGCTGCCGGTCGGCGTGCTCGACGAGGAGGCCGGGGCGCTCGAGGACGTCGGCGCGGCCGAGGACGTGGCCTGCACCTCGTTCGTGGACTCGACGGCGTCGTCCGGGCCGATGACCAGCGAGTGCATCGCGACGACGGTCTTGGAGCCGGCGATGGTCGCCTGGCCGCCGTCTTCGGTGGTCACCGAGACGAGCGAGTCGTCCTGGGCGCCGCTGTTGACGATCGTCAGGGTCAGCGCCGGGGTGGCACCTGCCGGGTAGCCCGGGCCCGACTTCGGGTACTGGACGGCGGCGTTGCGCAGCTCGATGGTCTTGACCTGGGCGTGCGTGCCGTTGACCGCGGGCTGCTGCGAGTCGGTCTGGGTGATCTGGCCGGCCCCGCACCCGGCGAGCACGAGCGCGGCACCGAGCGCCAGCACGCCCGCGCCGAGCACGCGACGATTCTGCAGCCTCACGTCGCAGTCCTTCCCTTTTCACGGCCTCGTCGCCCCGAAGACTAGCCGGGGGCGATCTCCGCCGCGGAACGGGTGTGCGTTGCCGGGGCGCGGCGACCAAGATCAACCGTCCACAAAGGAATTCCCGGCCTGTGACGAAACGCTTCCCCGCTACCTGCGTGAGCACGGGGGGCGGACGTTTGTCAACCCCCGGCCAGGCCGCTGACCTGCGAGGACGGTTTCGGCCCGCTAGGTGGGCACTGGCGGCCCGTGCTAGGATGGAGTCAGCGAAAGGGGCAGAGGACACATGGTTTTCAAGGTCGGAGAGACCGTCGTCTACCCGCACCACGGTGCCGCACTCATCGAAGCCATCGAGACCCGCGTGATCAAGGGCGAGGAAAAGAAGTACCTCGTCCTCAAGGTCGCGCAAGGGGATCTCACGGTTCGCGTGCCCGCAGACAACGCCGAAATCGTCGGCGTCCGCGATGTCGTCGGGCAAGAAGGACTGGACAAGGTCTTCGACGTTCTGCGTGCTCCGCACACCGAAGAGCCCACCAACTGGTCTCGTCGGTACAAGGCCAACCTCGAGAAGCTCGCCTCCGGCGATGTGAACAAGGTGGCCGAAGTGGTGCGCGACCTCTGGCGGCGAGAGAAGGACCGCGGACTTTCAGCCGGCGAGAAGCGCATGCTGGCGAAGGCGCGGCAAATTCTGGTCAGCGAGCTCGCGCTCGCGGAGGGCACCGACGAGGACAAGGCTGAGGTCCTCCTCGACGAAGTTCTGGAAACCGCGACGGTCTGAGAATCTTGTTCGGGTCAGGACGGCGCTACGTGCCGCAGGCCACCCGCCCGCGGTGACCGTTGCCCCGGCCGACGGCTGAACAAGGCTCTCAACCCCCAGGCGTCCTGCCCTGCGGGAGGGCGGGTGCCTCTACGATCGCGTACCGATGAACGTCGCCGCGATCGTGACCGTTGCACATCATGCCTCCGACGGAGAGTCAGCTCTCACGCCGGTCCATGGTGAGGCGCTACTCACGCACACCGTGCGGGGGCTGCTCGACGTACCGGAGATCGATCTGGTTCTCGTGGCGGCCCCCCAGCGGTGTGCTTCGTCGTTTTCCGAGGCCGTGCGCGGCCTCGCCTGCCGGGTGGTACCCGGCTCGCTCCGGCAGGCCTTCGCCGCCGTCGAGCCCGATCTCGCCCGTGATTCAGTTGTACTCCTCCACGACGCGCTGCGGGCCTTCATTCCTGCGCACACCGTGCGTGAGGTGATCGGCGCGGTCCGTGACGGCGCACCGGTCGTCGTCCCGGTGCTGCCGATGGCCGACACGGTGAAGGTGACCGACGCCGCATCGCTGATCGTCGGCACCGAGGACCGCGCCCGGCTGCGCACCCTCCAGACGCCCGTGGGCTACGCCCTCGAGGCCTTCCGGCCGGACCTCGCGCCCACCGGGGCGGCGACGGTCCCCGGCCACCCCGACGCGATGCGCGTCACCAGCGAGTTCGAACTGTCACTGGCCGAGGCGATCGCGGCGGCACCGAAGAACGAGGAGACGCTGTGAGGATCGGCAACGGCGTGGACGTCCACCCGGTCGAGAAGGGCCGCGAGTGCTGGATGGCGGGCCTGCTGTGGCCGGAGGCGGACGGCTGCGCGGGCCATTCGGACGGCGACGTCGCGGCGCACGCCCTGTGCGACGCCCTGCTGTCCGCGGCCGGCCTCGGCGACCTGGGCGCGGTGTTCGGCACCGGCGATCCCCGGATGGACGGCGCGCACGGCACCGACATGCTGGCCGAGGTCCGCGGCCTGGTCGAGGCGGCGGGCTGGCGGGTGGGCAACGCCACGGTCCAGATCGTGGGCAACGCCCCGCGGGTGGGCAAGCGGCGCGACGAGGCGCAGAAGGTGCTGTCGGAGGCGGTGGGCGGCCCGGTGAGCGTGTCCGGCACGACGTCGGACGGCTTGGGCCTGACCGGACGCGGCGAGGGCATCGCGGCCTTCGCCACGGCGTTGCTCCTCGCCACGGAATAGGACCCCGCCGGCGCCGGTTCGGCGACTTGTCCACAACCCGGCCGAGGTGTGGACAAGGTGGGCGCCGGCTGTGACTTTTCCCGCTTTCGTCACCCGGCCCCGATAGACTGGACGTGGGGGTTCCCCCAGGGAGGGTGGGCGCGCGCGGGCGAGGCGGAGTGCCCCGTCGGCAACGGTCGGAACATCGGCCGCGGTCCGCCTGCTGCGCGGCGATCAGGCTGAAAATCGCGGTCACCGAGCCGAACCCATGTCGCCACCCCGCCCTCGCGGCCCGCCCGCCGGCGCCCACGGCGCGCAGCCACAAGTACCTCGCCCAGGACCCGCCGCCCGAGGGCGCCGACGTCCAGCGGGTGGTCGTGCGGCTGAAAACCGACAAGATCGCCGGCAACGTGAAATAGGGTCCAGACCATGGGTGTGACTTTCAACGAGGCCACCAAGGCCCTCTTCGACGGCAAGAACTTCCCGGTGGTCGCCACCATCAACGCCGACGGCTCGGTCCAGACCTCCGTGGTCTGGGCCAAGCGAGACGGCGACGCCGTCCTCTTCGCGACCGTCCGCGGCCGGCTCAAGGAGCGGAACCTGCGGCGCGACCCGCGAGTCTCGCTGTCCGTCTTCGACCTCGCCGACCCGCTCAAGTACGTCGAGGTCCGCGGCCGCGCCGAGATCACCGAAGAAGGCGGCCGGGAGCTGATCAACGAGCTGTCGCACAAGTACGACGGCAAGGACTTCCGCACCGAGCCGCCGGAGGTCGTCCGGGTGGTCGTGCGCGTGGTCCCGGACAAGGTCACCGGCTACGCCGCGTGACGTGACGCGGGTCGCGGGCGCCTCTTCCGGGCCCGCGGCCTCGCTAGGCTGGTGACCATGACGATCAGGGCGGTGTTGTTCGACTTCTCCGGCACGCTGTTCCGGCTCGAGCAGGACGAGTCCTGGCTCACCGAGCTGACGAACCACAACGGCGACCCGCTCGACATCGAAGCGCAGGCCGAGCTGATGCGCCGGATGACCGCGCCGGTCGGCCAGGTCGTCGAGCTGGACGCCGAGCACCTGCACGCCTGGCACCACCGCGACCGCGACCCCGAGCTGCACCGGAAGGTGTACCTCGAGGTGCTGAAGAAGTCCGGCGTCCCGCGCGCGGACCAGGCGAAGGCGCTGTACGACCGGCTCATCGATCCCAGCCAGTGGACGCCGTACCCGGACACCGAGGCCGCGTTGAAGGCGGCCTCCGAGCGTGGCCTCAAGGTCGGCGTGCTGAGCAACATCGCCTTCGACATCCGGCCCGCCTTCACCGCCCGCGGGTGGGACGCCTACGTCGACGAATTCGTGCTGTCCTTCGAGGTCGGGGCGATCAAACCGGAGCTGGAGATCTTCCGCAAGGCCGTCGAAGCCCTCGGCGTCCCGGCCACCGAGACGCTGATGGTCGGCGACAGCGAAGAGGCCGACGGCGGTGCCCGGGCGCTGGGCTGCGAATTCGCGCTGGTCGACCCGCTGCCCACGGCCGAACGGCCGGACGCCCTGCTCACGGCGTTGCGCGGGTTCGGCGTCGGCTGAGGGCCTGCGACGTCGCTCACCCCCGACCCCGTACCCTTTGAGGGTGACCCTTCACCTCTTCGACACGGCGACCCGGAGCGTACGGGAGTTCCACCCCGTCCGTAGCGGAACGGCGTCGATCTACGTGTGTGGGGCCACCGTGCAGGGCGTGCCGCACATCGGGCACGTCCGCGGCGTCCTGAACTACGACGTCCTGCGCCGCTGGCTCGTCTACAGTGGACTGGACGTGCTGCTGGTCCGCAACGTCACGGACATCGACGACAAGATCCTGACCAAGGCCGCCGAGCACGAGCGGCCGTGGTGGGAGTGGGGCGCGACGCACGAGCGCGCCTTCGAGACCGCGTACGAGCAGCTGGGCTGCCTGCCGCCGTCGATCAACCCGCGCGCGACCGGGCACGTCACCCAGATGGTCGAGCTGATGGAACGCCTCATCGAGGGCGGCCACGGCTACGTCGCGGACGGCGACGTCTACTTCTCGGTGAAGTCGTTCGACGGCTACGGGAAGCTGTCCGGCCAGGTCCTGGAGGACGTCCAGCAGGGCGAGACGCCGACCCGCGGCAAGCGCGACCCGCGCGACTTCACCATGTGGAAGAGCGCGAAGCCGGGCGAGCCGTCGTGGCCGACGCCGTGGGGACACGGCAGGCCGGGCTGGCACCTGGAGTGCTCGGCGATGGCCACGGCGTACCTCGGCGCGGAGTTCGACATCCACGGCGGCGGCATCGACCTGGTCTTCCCGCACCACGAGAACGAGCGCGCCCAGTCCAACGCGGCGGGCGACGCCTTCGCGCGGTTCTGGCTGCACAACGCGTGGGTGACCATGTCGGGCGAGAAGATGTCGAAGTCGCTGGGCAACACCGTGTCGATCCCCGCGATGCTGGAGCGCTACCGGGCCCCCGAACTGCGGTACTACCTGGTCCAGCCGCACTACCGGTCGACGATCGAGTACTCCGACGCGGCGGTCTCCGAGGCCGCGCAGGGCTACCGGCGGATCGAGACGTTCCTGCGCCGCGCGGCGCAGTCGGGCCCGGTCGGCGTCGGCACCATCCCGGAGGCGTTCGCGAACGCCCTCGACGACGACCTCGCCACCCCGCAGGCGTTCGCCGTGGTCCACACCACGGTCCGGGACGGTAACGCCGCCCTCGACGCGGGCGACACCTCCAAGGCACTCGAATTCGCCGCGGCCGTCCGCGCGATGACCGACGTGCTCGGCCTCGACCCGCTGTCCGCGCGCTGGTCCGAGGCGGGCGGTTCCGAAACGCCCACCAAAGAAGCGCTGTCCCGGATCGTCGAAGGGCTGCTGGCCGAGCGCCAGCAAGCCCGGGCCGAGAAGGACTTCGCCCGCGCGGACGCCGCCCGTGACCGCCTCTCCCAGGCGGGCATCGTGGTGGAGGACACCCCCAACGGTCCGCAGTGGACTGTGAAGTCCGACTGATCTCGTTACAACGCAAGGAAACTTTCACCATGGCAGGCAACTCGCGGCGCCAGGGCGCGATCCGCAAGGCGGGCACCAAGAAGGGTGCCGTCGTCGGCTCGGGCGGTCAGCGCCGCAAGGCCCTCGAAGGCAAGGGCCCGACCCCGAAGGCGGAGGACCGTCCCGGGCACAAGGCCTACCGCCAGGCGAACGCCCAGACCAAGCGTGACGCGGCCCGGCAGAAGAAGGCCGACAAGCCGGAGCTGATCGCCGGGCGCAACCCGGTGGTCGAGGCGCTGCGCGCCGGTGTCCCGGCGACGGCGTTGTACGTCGCGCTGAACATCGAGATCGACGACCGGGTCAACGACGCGGTCCGGCTGGCAGGCGACAAGGGCATCTCGATCCTGGAGATCCCGCGCGAGGAGCTGGACCGCAAGACGAACCGGGCCGTGCACCAGGGCCTGGGCCTGCAGGTCCCGCCGTTCGAGTACGCCCACCCGGACGACCTGATGGCGGTGGCCCGCAACTCGGGCGAGGTGCCGCTGTTCGTCGCGCTCGACGGCGTCACCGACCCGCGGAACCTGGGTGCGGTGATCCGCTCGGCGGCCGCGTTCGGCGCCCACGGCGTGCTGCTCCCGGAGCGGCGCAGCGCGGGGATGACGGCGGTGGCGTGGCGGACGAGCGCGGGCACGGCGGCGAAGCTGCCGATCGCGGTGGCGACGAACCTGACCCGGCAGCTCAAGGCGTGGGCGAACGACGGCCTGATGCTGGTGGGCCTGGACGCCGACGGGTCGGTGGACATCGACGAGCTGGAGCTGGCGGCGGATCCGCTGGTCATCGTGCTGGGTTCGGAGGGCCGCGGCCTGTCCCGCCTGGTCCGCGAGACGTGCGACGCGACGGTGTCGATCCCGATGGCGGCGGGCGTGGAGAGCTTGAACGCTTCGGTGGCGGCGGGTGTGCTGCTCGCGGAGGTGGCACGCCGCCGCCGTGCCGCCGGGCGGGTCTGACGAAGACCACCCGGTCGGGTTAAGGTCACCGTCGGATAAACCGAGGGGACCCGATGTCGTTCGTTTCGCCGCTCTTCCTGTGGTACTTCATGCCGGCGGTGCTCATCGCCGTGCTGGTGCTGCCGCGGAGCTGGCGGAACGGCATCATCGCGGTGGCGAGCCTGCTGTTCTACGCGATCGGCGCCGGCGCCTTCGTGTTCCTGCTGCTCGGCTGCATGGTGGTCAACTTCCTGGTGGGGCCCCTGCTGGCCCCGAGCCCCTGGGACGTCCACGGCCTCCGCCGGCGCCGCATGCTGATCGCGGTGGTCTCGCTCGACGTCGCGGTGCTGCTGATCTGGAAGTACGCGGGTTTCGCGACGCAGCAGATAGCGGCGGTGGCCCACTGGTTCGGCGGCAGCGTGCCGGTGGCGAGCCTGGTGGTCCCGATCGGCATCTCGTTCTACACGTTCCACCACATTTCGTACGTGGTGGACATCTACCGCGGCGAGCGCCAGGCCCTGCGCAACCCGGTGGCCTTCACGGCGTACATCGCGATGTTCCCCCAGCTGGTGGCGGGCCCGATCGTCCGCTACCGCGAGATCGCCGACCAGCTCCCCCAGCAGCGCTCCCACCGCTTGGACGACATCGCGGCGGGCTTCCCCAGGTTCGCGTTGGGCCTGTGCAAGAAGGCGATCATCGCGGACTCGCTGGGTCCCCTGGTCGACGCGTGTTTCAAGGTCCCGCCGGACCAGATGACGTTCGCGACGGCGTGGCTGGGGGCGATCGGCTACACGCTCCAGCTGTTCTTCGACTTCTCGGGCTACTCGGACATGGCGATCGGCTTGGGCCGCATGCTGGGGTTCCGGTTGCCGGAGAACTTCGGGAGGCCGTATTCGTCGGTGACGATCACGGAGTTCTGGCGCCGCTGGCACATGAGCTTGAGCCGCTGGTTCCGCGACTACGTGTACATCCCCTTGGGCGGCAACCGCCAGGGAGCGGCGAAGACGTACCGGAACCTCTGCATAGTGTTCGTGCTGACGGGCTTCTGGCACGGAGCCCAGTGGACGTTCCTGGTGTGGGGCTGCTACCACGGAGCCCTCCTGGTGATCGAGCGCCGGTTCGGCCTCGACCTGGACCCGGCGACACCGTGGAAGCGCTACCTGCGCAGGGCACTGACCATGCTGCTGGTGGTGTTCGGCTGGGTGTTGTTCAGGTCTCCGGACCTGGGCCACGCGCTGTCGATGATCGGTCACATGCTGATCCCGGACTTCGAAGGCCTGGGAGCAAACGTGGAGCAGGCGTTCACCAACCAGCGCCTGGTCCTCCTCCTGGCGGCAATGGCGGTGTTCTTGCTCCCGGCCCACCCGGTAACGGGCCCATTGCTGGAGTCGAGCAGAAGCCGCCCGGCAACAGCATTGAGAATAGGAGTAATGACGGCAGGCCTGCTGTACGCGGCAATCCTGATCGCCACAGGAACATTCAGCCCCTTCCTCTACTACCAGTTCTAAAAAGAGGCACCGACCCCACAACCGAACCCGGCAACCACACCCCCCTGCCGACCCGATACGCAGCCGCATCAGCGGCCGTGAGGGCTTGTCAAGGCACGCTTTCCCGCCTTGACAAGCCCTCACGGCCGTTGAACAATCCGGCGTTCGGGTTGGCAGGGGGAGCACGGCAGCCTCCAAAACCCGAAGAGGACCACATTGACCACCGAACTCTCCAAAACCCCAGGCGTGATCCCGTACGTGGACAACCACAACGGCCCCCGCCGCCTCCTGACAGTGGAAATCCCCCACCTGGGCCACACAGTCCGCGCCTACGCACCAATAGCCAGCATCGACGGCCGCCAGTACATAGTCTCCTGGGGCTCGGTCTCCTTCGAAATCCCAGCGGACCGAAACGTCCACGTGAGCGTCCACCTCCAGACGAACAGCGGCCACGACCACACGATCACCCCGTTCGCCTCGATCGTGCTGTCCCCACACCCGGCCCCCATGCGCCTGATGGCCCAATTCGTCCCCAGCCAGCGCCCCGAAGGCACCCTCGTCCCGATCGGCTGAAGCACGAACACCAGTTCAATCCGCCCAACCAGCTCACCCGAACGGCCCAAGCATGAAACCCTGACCCCGTGCTGACGACCCGGTACCTCTTCCTCACCCGTCATGGTGAAGCGGGGCCGAACGGAAGCCTCACCGAAGCCGGCCACCGCCAGGCGATCCTCCTGGGCAGACGCCTCCGGGACGTCCCGGTCACGTCGATCCACCACGGCCCCCTCGCCAGAGCGGCACAGACGGCCCACCTCATCGCCGCCCAGCTCCCCGGCGTCGCGATCCGAGAAGAAAAGGCGGCAGGCGACTTCGTCCCGTACACACCGAGGCGGGAAGAGCTCCCGGAAACCTCCGGAGACCTCATACTGGCCTTCACCCGCCAGTTCCCGCCCGCCGACGAAGAGCTGGCCGCCGACGCAGAACGCCGCTTCACCGGCCCGGTGCCGGGAAGCGAGCCGAGGTACGACGTCGTCGTCACGCACAACTTCCTCGTCGGCTGGCTGGTCCGCGCGGCCCAGGACGCCCCGCCCTGGCGCTGGCTCACCCTCTCCCACGCCCACGCCGGCCTGACGGTCATCCAGTACTCACCGGGCCGCCCGGCGGCACTGCTGACGTACAACGACCTCAGCCACCTACCGGCAGAACTCCGCTGGACCGGCTTCCCACCCGATTTCTACGTTCCGTAGTCGCCGAACGCGGAGCGTGCCGACCTCGGAAAACGGGTCTCGCCCGAATGGCCGAGCCTGTCAGGATGCGCGGATGAACCCCCGCCCGGTCCCCACGTCCGATCGGCTCAGCGACTACCTCGCCGCGGACGCCGTCATCGATCACGGACACCCGTCGATCCGCACCCTCGCCGACGCCCTGCGCCCGGCCGGCGGCGATCCCGCGGAAGCGGCCAGAGCCGCGTTCCTCTTCGTGCGCGACGAGGTCGACCACGTCATCGACGCCGCCGACGCCCGCGTCACCTGGCGCGCGTCGGACGTCCTGCGCGAGCGCGTCGGCATCTGCTACGCGAAGGCGCACCTGCTCGCGGCTTTGCTGCGGGCACAAGGGATTCCGGCCGGCTTCTGCTACCAAGAGCTCTCCGCGCTGCACGGGCTGAACGCGGTGTACCTGCACGGCAAGTGGTCCAGGCTCGACGCCCGCGGCAACCGCACGGGCGCCGGCGGCGAGTTTTCGCTCGACGCGGAGAAACTCGCCTGGCCGGTCGACCCCGACCGCGGCGAACGCGATCACCCGGAGATCCACCCGGCACCCGCACCGGTCGTCGTGGATTTCCTGATGAAGACCGAACCGGGCCCCGGCTGGTACGAAAACGGGCTGCCGAGCACGCTTTGATCATGGTTTTCCGGTATTTTCGGAAAACCGGCCGACCTGGTAAATTATTGCCGAGAGTGACGTCTGTCCGTCAGCTCTGTCCCCCGAACTTCTTATTTCGCGCACCCCGTAAGGCGCGTAAAGTGACTCCCCGCACTCGAACAGACACATTTCGCATACGTCCGTTCGGGTGGTTCGAGGGAGGTGAAGCACGTGGCCGCGGATGGCGGACGCCTCCGCCGTACCCCACTGCAGGAGATCTTCTGGACCAGGACGAGCCTGCTCCTCACGGTGCTCGTCGTGGTCGCCGGCCTGAGCCTGTGGGTCGCCGGTCTGATGGAGCCCGGCACCGGGAAGAACCTGGTGACGTCGCTGGGCACCGGCACCCTGATCTCCGCGATCGTCGGGTTCGGCCAGACCCTGATCACCGCCAGCGCGTCGCAGAAGGCGCTCGTCACCCCGGTGATCGAGGAGAGCCGGCGCGCGCTGGAGGACCTGAGCGCCGAATACCGCGCGCTGAACAAGGAGTTCTTCCCCACCGACGTGTTCGAGGCGACGACCGAGCCCGACCCGGCGTTCAACCGCGCGCTGATGGCCGACCTCGACGCGACCCGGCAGTACTTCTTCCGCGGCTTCTCCGGGCGGCACGCGGCCGCCCGGCTGCTGCTTTCCCGCACCGAGCGGGAACTGCGCGCGGTCATCGCCGATCCGCGCGACGCGAGCTCGATCAGCGGGCGCGCCCGCTACCTGCTGCGGCGCGAGGCGGGCGACGTCGACTACGAGCAGATCCAGACCCGGCTCGAAGAGGAGATCCGGATCGGGCTCGTCGGCCTCTTCCTGGCGCGCAGCCGCTGCGCGCAGGTCGACATCACCGTGGTCGCCGACCCGCCGCTGGACCGGCTCGAGATGTTCGACGACAGCGTGTGGGTGTCGCTCTACAGCGACGTCCGCGGCGCCACCAAGCTGTACCCGCGGTCCCTGCGGTTCACCGAAGGGTCCTTCCTCTACAACATGGAACGCGCCGAGTTCGTGCGCGTCTCGCAGTCCCGGACCGGCCGCCACTTCCGCATCACGTCCGCGACGACGCGGACGGATTTCCTGGCGCTGTTCGAGAAGATCACCGGATCCCCGTTGTCCGAGGAGCAGTTCCGCGAGCTGGAGGCGAAGTTCCACGCCTTCCGCGCGGAGTTCTCCGCAGTCGCCGAGCTAGGGAGCTGACCTTGCTCACCCGCCTGTCCCCCTTGTCCGAACTGGCCACGCGCCTGCGCACGGCCGGGTTCCCGCTCGCCGCGGACTGGCGCGTGGTCGACGGCTGGTTCCGGCCGTGGGCCGCCCAGCCCGGCCTGCGGGACGAACTGCGCACGCAGCTGCGCGCACTGTCCGCCGCGCAGGCCACGAAGGTCCTGCGCTCGTCGCGGGAAACGACCACCCACTTCGCCTGGTGCCTGCTCGATTCGCCGTCCGACCCGTTTTCCTTCTGGCTGCACGAATACAAGGCGCAGCAGGACTGGCGGGAAGGGTACGCGGATTCCGTGCACAACCACAGGTACCACTTCTGCACCACGATCCTCCGTGGTGACTACCTCCACGAAAGGTACGAAACGACGATCGACGACGGCACCGGGCTGATCGCGTCGGCGCGGTTGCGCCGCCGGACGCTCTGCGCGGCCGGCGCGTGCGCCACCATGCTGGCCGACGAATTCCACCGGATCCCCGAAGCGGCCACCGGGACGATGACTTTCCTCGTCAAATCACGCCCGGTGAGCAGTTTCAGCCTGTCTTTCGACCCGGCCTCGGGAATCGGCCATCGTCACGTTCCGGTGGAGGTCCGATTGGGGGAATTGGCCGACCGCATCTAGCTACACACCGGCGTCAGCGGCGCTTACCATTACTCCACCCGTCTGAATACCACGGCCGGGATGGGAGAGGTGTATGCGCACGCAGGAAAGCACGATCGACCACGTGATCGTCGGCGCCGTCGAAGAAAGGGTCCACCGGCTTTGCCGGGAGTACGCCGACCGGCTGCAGTTCCACGGCTGGCACCACGTCGGTTTCGTCCGCGCGAAGGCGGCCGGTTTCGCCCGGCACAACGGCGCCGACGTGGCGGTGGTGGAAGTGGCCGCGCTGGTGCACGACGTCAACTACCTGGTGCTCCGGAACTCGCCGGCCGCGGCGGGCCGGAGCCTGCGGCTGGAAATCCTCGCCGAATGCGGTGTTCCGCCGCGGATCGCGCGGTGGATCGACGAGATCGTCGACGAAGCGGAAATGGCCACCCGCGGCCGCGACATTTCGCTGGAGGCGCAGGCGCTGAGCGACGCGGACACGTTGTTCAAGGCGCTGCCGGTGACGCCGGTGGTGCTGGCGCACCGCTACCTGCGCGAGAACGGCCTGAGCCTGCGCGAGCTGGCCCACAAGATCGTCGGCGAGCAGTGCGACGTCCACGACGAGGGCTACTACTTCTACAACCCGGAGGCGGCGGCCACGTACTCGCGCTGGGCGACGGCGAACCTCCAGCTATGGCAGTGCATCAAGGAGGCGGTCGACGACCCGACGGTGGTGGAGCTGCTGGACGCGGTGGCGTCCTAGCCCTGCCCGTAGCCCTTCAGCCGTTCGACGACGTTCGCGACCTCGGGCGGCGGCAGCAGGCTGGGCCGCCCGGCGCTCTGGGCGAGCAGCCACACGCGGCAGGCCCATTCGAGCTGCTGGGCGCGGTGGTAGGCGGCTTCGAGGCCATCGCCGTAGGTGAGGGTGCCGTGGTTGGCCATCAGACAGCCACGGCGCCCTTCAAGCGCTTCGAGCACGGCGGCGGCGAGCTCCGGCGTGCCGTAGGTGGCGTAGCGGGCAACGCGCACGGAGGGGCCGATGGTGGCGATGATGTAGTGGATCGGCGGAACCTCCCGAACGAGCGTGGAGACGGCGGTGGCGTGCGGCGAGTGCGTGTGCACGACGGCCGTCACGGGCTCCCCGTCCGGGTCACGAACGTCCCAGTACACGGACAGGTGCATCGGCAGTTCGCTGGTGGGTTTGAGCGCCCCGTCGACGACCTGCCCCCCGAGGTCGACAACGGGGATATCGGCGGGGGTGAGGCTCGAGTAGGCCACCCCGGTGGGCGTGACGGCGACGAGATCACCGCCCCGCACGGAGACGTTCCCGGAGGTCCCGACGACCAGGCCATCCCCGACCATCCGCCGCGCATAGGCACACACGGCGGCCCGCTCGGTCTCGAGGATCATGCGCAGGTCCCGTCTCGTGGGTGATCGGCATCTGCTGTGCAGATTGCCAGCCACCCCCGAGCGGGGGCCACCTCCCCGGGCGGGGGATTTACGCGCTTTGCCGGGGTGGGTTGGCGGCCTGGCCGCTGGGGCACGCCGCTGCAGCGAGGTTGCTCGGACCGGGGCCCGTGTCTCGGCCTGCCGAAGTTGGCCTCGGCCCACCCGCGGCGAGCACCGGCGGCACGAGGGATCGAAGTTGGTGGGCTCTTCCGATGGGTCTCGCTAAGGCCGAGGCAGCACGTCCAACGGCGGCTCGGCTGGTATTGAGCGGCCTCGCTCCCCGTGCTGGCCCGTGGAGCCTGGCCGAACCCGTATGAAGTGCCAGCCAGCGTCGTCAACCGCGTGCGGCGGCACGCGGGAACACTGCCCGGCCGAGACCTCCCGCGACCACAGAGCGAAGGTTTCGCGCGGGGATCTGCCGTCCACCGCGACCGCAGTCGGACCGCCTGTTGCGGGGATGGCCTCGACCGACCGCCGAGGTGATGTCCAGGTGGTCGCCCGGCGACGCCGGAGAGCACCCGCAGCGACTGCGGCCGACGCCAGGGCCGATCCACGGCGAGCCGCACCTCGCGCTGCCTCCACGAATCGGGGCGCTGGGCCACGAGTGCACGCAGATCAGCTGACTGATCGAGATCGGCAGAGGTCGGCCGGGACAGCGTGGCAGGGACGGGAGAAGACGCAACAGCAGGCACGGCCCTCACTGATCATGGCTTCGACAACCACATGATCAGCACCGAGAGCCGTGCCTGCGACGCCACGAACTTGCCAGAGCCCCGCCACTCCCAGAGGGGCGTGCCCAAGTCCAGTCTATCGGCTCTGGCCTGCAAAAACGCCCACTCGCGAAATCTGTGGACAACCCGGGCCGATGTGGATAACTAGGCCTTCGCCGGAGCCGCGGGAGGGGCCGCCGAGGGCTTCGGAGCCGGCTTGCGGTCGCCGTTCGCCGGAGCCGAGCCAGGAGCCGAGCCGGAACCCGACGCCGAAGCCGGAGCGGAAGCCGAAGCCAGCGCCAAAGCCGGGCCCGCGTCCGAAGCCGCCTCCTCCGGCGGTGCCAGCAACCGCATCGCCTCCTTCACCGCCACATCCGTGGCCGCGATCCGCTCGGCCACCTTCGCCCGCAGGTCCAGCGCCAGCTTCCGGTTCTCGTCCGCCGTCGCCTGAGACGCCTGGGCGGCCGCCAACGCCGCCTCCGTCTCGCGCTTCTTCTGCGCGAACTCCTCCTCGAACGCCTTCTTCCGCGCGGCCAGCTCCTCCGCCGCGACGCGGTCCGCCTCCTCGCGCAACGCAGCCGCCGCCGCTTCCGCCTTCGCGTCCGCTTCCTTGCGGGCCCGGTCGGCCGCCGCCGCCAGCTCGACCCTCTTCGCCCCCGCCGCCGCGTTCAGCTTCTCGATCTCGCCCTTCGCCTCCGACAGCAGGCGGGCGCGCTCCTCCTCCGCGTCCTTCGCCAGCTTGTCGGCCGTGCGCCGGGTCTCGTGCGCGTACTTGTCCGCCTGGTCGCGGGTCGAGGCCGCGTCCGCCTCGGCCGCCGAACGGAGGTCCGCGATCTCCTCCTCGGCCAGCTGCATCATCATCCGGACGCGCTCGGCCATCGCGCCGGCGCCGGACGGGCTCGAGCTCATCCTGGCCAGCGCGGCCTTCGTCTCGGCCAGCTCCTTCTGCGCGTACGCGAGGGCCTTCGAGAGGTCCGACGACGTCGCGACGGCTTCGTCGCGGCTGCGGGACGTCTCGCGCAGGTCCTTGTTCAGTTCGGCGATGCGCTCGTCGACCTGACGCTGGTTGTAGCCGCGGACACCCACGGCGAACTGGGCGGTCTTCGGGGCGGACTGGGGCTTCTCAGGCGCGACCATCGGGCCACCTTAATGAGCAAGAGCCCGTGAAGACGTACCGCCAATCGGATGCATCACTATTTCGGCAACCCCCCGTGACGCATGGCATTCCGCGCTGGTCGGGCCCAAGCCGCTAACGTGCGCGCGTGGACTTCGGCACGCACTGGCAGGTGTACGTCACCATGCCGGTCATCGCGGCCCTGATCGGCTACGTCACCAAGCGCGTCGCCATCGAGATGATGTTCCGCCCGCTGGAGTTCGTCGGCGTCAAACCCTTCGGCTGGCAGGGCGTGCTGCCGGCGAACGCCGAGCGGATGGCGGCCACCGCCACCGAGATGCTGACGACCACCCTGGTCGACCCGAAGGAGATCTTCGCCCGGCTCGACCCGGCGGAAGTCGCCAAGGAGATCGAGCAGCCGCTGCTGCGGGTCGTCGAGGACGTCACCCGCGAGGTGATGGAGACCTACCAGCCGCGGCTGTGGGAGGTCCTGCCGAACAGCGCGCAGCAGCTGTTGCTCAAGCGCGTCCAGGCCGAGGCGCCGAAGGCGATCACGAAGATCATGCGGGAGATCGCCGGCAACATCGAGGACGTCCTCGACCTCAAGCACATGGTCGTGACGAACCTGGTCCGCGACAAGGCACTGCTCAACCGGCTGATCCGGGACATCTCACGGCCGGAGATGCGGTTCATCGCCCGCTCGGGCCTGGCCTTCGGGTTCGGCCTCGGCTGCGTGCAGCTGGTGGTCTGGGCGCTGACGAAGTCGCCGATCGTGCTGCCGCTGTTCGGCCTCGGCATCGGCTGGCTCACCGACTGGCTGGCCCTGAAGATGATCTTCCTGCCCCGCGAGCCGCGCCGGTTCTTCGGCCTCTACACCTGGCAGGGCGTCTTCCAGAAGCGCCGTGACCAGGTGGCCGCCGACTACGGCGACATGATCGCGCGCGAGATCATCACCATCCCGAACCTCCTGGAAGCCGTGCTGCGCGGCCCGAAGTCCGACAAGCTGTTCGCGCTGATCACCCGCGAGGTGCAGAAGACGATCGACGCGCAGGCGAGCGTCGTCAAGCCGTTCGTCGCCATGGCGGTCGGCACGAGGAAGTTCCAGGAGATGAAGCAGACGGCGGCGGCGAAAGCCGCGGAACGCGTCCCGGAGACGATCCGCCACGCCGAGGACTACGCGATCAACGCGCTCGACGTGCGCAACACGATCGTGGACCGGATGAAGAAGCTGAGCCCGCTCGAGTTCGAGCAGCTGCTGCGGCCGGCGTTCCGCCAGGACGAGTGGAAGCTGATCGCCGTCGGCGCGGTGATCGGCGGGCTCGTCGGGGAACTGCAGGTGCTCGCCCTGCTCGGGTAGCCGGTACGGTTTCGCTCTCGGGATCGCGAGGGGAGGCCGGCATGGACGCTGTCCTGCACGACCTCGCCCTGCACTGGCCGCTGTACGCGGCGATGCCGTTCGTCGCCGCGCTGATCGGGTACGTCACTAAGCGCGTGGCCATCGAGATGATGTTCCGGCCGCTCGACTTCGTCGGGATCCCGCCGTTCCTCGGCTGGCAGGGCGTCGTCCCCAAGCACGGCGGGCGGATGGCCGCCGTCGCCACCGAGCTGCTGACGGCGAACCTGCTCGACCTGCGCGAAGTGCTGGACCGGATCGACCCGGTGATCATCACCAGCGAGCTCGAACAGCCACTGCTGAAGGCGGTCGACCACACCGCGCGCGAGGTGCTGGCCGAGCACCACCCGCGGCTGTGGGAGGTCATGCCGACGCTGGCCCAGGAAATGCTGATCAAGCAGGTCCAGGCGGCGGCACCGCGGCTGGTCCGGGAGTTCCTCGACGACGTCCGCGAGAACCTCGACGAGGTCCTCGACGTCCAGCACATGACGGTCCAGCGGCTGACCCGGGACCGCGCGCTGCTGGTCCGGCTGATCCGCGAGACGTCCCGCCCGGAGATGGCGTTCATCGCCCGGATGGGGATCTACTTCGGGTTCGGCCTCGGCTTGGTCCAGACGATCGTGTGGGCGTTCACCCGCGAGCCGTGGGTGCTGCCGGTCTTCGGCGGGGTGATCGGGCTGTGCACCGACTGGCTGGCGATCAAGCTGATCTTCGTCCCGCGCGAGCCGGTGCGCGTGGGCCGGGTCATCTTCCAGGGCAAGTTCCAGCGCCGCCGGGCCGAGGTGGCCCGGCAGTACGGCGAGCTGATCGCGACCGAGGTGCTGACCGTCCGGAACCTGCTGGACGCGATCCTGCGCGGCCCGCGCGCCGACCGCCTGGCGGCCATGGTGGAGAACCTCGTCTCGGACGCGGTCGACAAGCAGCTCCCGCTGTCCCGCACCCTGGGCGGCACTCGCCTGCGCGAGATGAAGCACGCGGCGGCCCGGAAGGCCCTCGATCAGCTACCGGACACGGCCCGGTACGCCGAGGGGTACCTGACCGAGGCGATGGACGTCGCGAAGGTGATCGAGCAGCGGATGCTGGCGTTGACACCGCTGGAGTTCGAGGGCTTGCTGCGGCCGGCGTTCCGGCAGGACGAGTGGAAGCTGATCGCCGTCGGCGGGGTGATCGGGTTCCTCGTCGGGGAACTGCAGGTCCTGCTGATGCTCGGCTGATCGGGTGATGCCGCTAAACCCGGCGACGACCCGCGCGTGATCCGGTCGGCCACCCGGCCGACCAGGACACGCAAAGGGGAACCCGTGAAGCGATTCGTCACCGCAGTCGTTCTTTCGCTCGCCGGCCTGTTCGCGGGAGCGGGCGTCGCGTCCGCCGACGTGATCGTGGGCCCGGGGCAGTTCGGGCACGTGTGCAGCGGCTACCAGTACGTGCCCTCGAACCACGGCCTCTACTGGCAGTCCTGCGCCTGGGCGGACAACAACGAGGTGTACTTCACCGTCCACTTCGGCAACGCCACCGACACCACCTGGGCGGTGACCGAGGTCAACCTCGGCTTCTACAAGTCCGGCGGCTACACCCAGTGCACCCCCATCCCGAGCTTCTACGTCTCGCCCCATTCGGTCCGGCAGACGCCGAGCAACGCGTGCTGGCGGCCCCGCACCAGGGCCGCCTACCAGTCCGTCGGCTACCCGAACTCGTCCGCGTGGGCGATCAGCGACACGCTCCAGGTGCAGTGAGTCAGGCCGCCGCGACGAGGGCCGGTTCCACCGTGCTGACCCTCGTCCGGCGGTCCCGCTGCCACGCGAGCACCCGGCACACCACGTAGATCAGGAACGAAATCGCCGTCACGAACGCGCTCACCGGCAGCCCCGGGGCCAGTGACAGGACGATTCCGCCGATCGCCGCCACCTCGGCGAACACCACCGACAGCACCGTGGCCTTCCACGGTGACGCCGTCACGCGGGCCGCCGCCGCGGCCGGGGTCACCATCAGGGCCACCACCAGCAGCGAGCCGACCACCTTCACGCTCAACGCCGTCGAGACCCCCACCAGCAGCGCGAACACCACGGTCAGCGTCTTCACCGGGACCCCGCGGGCCACGGCCACGTTCCGGTCCACCGAAGCGAACAGCAACGGCCGGTACACCAGCGCCAGCACCGCCAGCACCACCACCGACGACACCACGAACAACGTCAGGTTCGTCGAGTCGATCGTGATGATCTGGCCGGTGAGGATCCCGAACTTGTTCCCGGACCGTCCCTTGTAGAACGACAGGAACAGCACGCCCATCCCGAGCCCGAAGGACAGGATCACGCCGATCACCGAGTCGCGGTCCGCGTCACGCGCGCCCAGGATGCCCAGGAGCAGGGCCGCCGCCACCGCGCCGATCAGGGCGCCGTACTCGACGCCGATCCCCAGCAGCAGCGCCGCCGCGCCGCCGGTGAACGCCAGCTCGGACGTGCCGTGCACCGCGAACGACATCCGCCGCATCACGATCAGCGGGCCCAGCACCCCCGCCACCAGGCCGAGGATCAGCGCCGCCAGCAGGGCGGTCTGCACCCCGGACAGCTCGGTGATCAGTTCCCAGGTCTTGCCGAAGTCGAACAGATCCAAGACTCAGCCCACTTGTTCTTCGACGTCGTGTTCGTGGTGGTGCGGCTCGCCCTCGCACAACGCGCTCTGCGCGCCGGCGATGTGGATCTGGCCGCCGACCTTGAGCACCTCGACGCGGGTTCCGTACAGCTCCGACAGCGTCTCCGTGGTCATGACCTCGTCCGGCTTGCCGATCCGGAACTGGCCGTTGACCAGGTACAGCACCCGGTCGACGAACGGCAGCACCGGGTTGATCTCGTGCGTCACGAACAGCACCGCCGTCCCCGCCGTGCGGCGGCGGGCGTCGATCAGCTCGCTGATCGCGCGCTGGTGCGCCAGGTCGAGCGACAGCAGCGGCTCGTCGCAGAGCAGCACCTCCGGGTCGCCGACCAGGGCCTGCGCCACCCGCAGCCGCTGCTGCTCGCCGCCGGACAGCCTGCCGACCGGCTGCTTCGCGTACCGCGTGGCCCCGACGGCGTCGACCGCCGCGGCGACCTGACGGCGCCGGGCCGCGATGCCCGGGAAACCGAACCCCCAGCGGTGCCCGTCGAGGCCCAGCCCGACCAGGTCGACGCCGCGCAGCGTCAGCGACTCGTCGATCGCGCGCTGCTGCGGGATGTAGCCGACCTTGCGGTTCGCACCGCCCGGCCGGCCGCCCGCGATCTCGACCGTGCCCGCCGAGAGGTCCTGCATGCCGAGCAGCGCCTTGAGGAAGCTGCTCTTGCCGGAACCGTTGGGGCCGAGCACGGCGAGGAACTCACCCGGCTCGACGACGAGGTCCAGCCCCGACCACAGGGTCCGGGGTCCGAACGCGAGCCCGGCCCCGCGGACCCGGACCGCGGGACGTACGTCGTCTGAGACGGGAGACATGGTTACTTCAACGCCCCTGCCAGCGCATCTACTTCCCCGGTCATCCAGCCAATGTAGTCGGTCACACCCGGCGGCAGCGTCTCGGTCACGTCGACGACGCCGATCCCGGCCGCCTTCGCCTGCCCGACGACGTCCTGGGTCAGCGGGGTCACCGTCTGCGCGTTGTTGATCAGCGCCTTGACCTGCTTGGTGGCGATGAGCTGCTTGTACTCGTTCACGGCGCCGGCCGGGACGTCCGTGTCGTTCTCGACGGCGTCCGAGAAGGCCTTCGGCGTCGCGTCCGTCAGCTTCGCGCTCCGGAGCAGGTAGTGCGCCACCGGCTCGGTGACGACGACCTTCGTGCCCTGGTGCGTGGTGCCCAGCTCGCCGAGGCGCTTCTCCAGCGCATCGACCTTCGCCTTGAACGCCGTCGCGTTGTCGGTGAACGCCTGCTTCGACGCGGGCTCCAATTCGCCGAGCTGCGCCGCGACCTGGTCGGCGACCTTGTCGACGCCCGGCAGGTCGTACCAGACGTGCTCGTTCTCGTCGCCGGTCGCGGCGATGTCGTAGGCGACGAGCTTCTTCGCGTCCCCGGCCTGCGCGGTGAGCTTGTCGAAGAACTCGTCGTAGCCGCCGCCGTTGGACAGCAGCAGCTTCGCGTCCTTCGCCGCCAACGCGTCATCAGCCGTCGTCTCGTACGAGTGCGGGTCGGCCGACGGGTCGTGGATGATCGACTTGACCTCGACCTTGTCGCCGCCGACGGCGGTCACGACGCTGCCCCAGACGTCCGTCGAAGCCACGACCTTGATCTTGCCGGACTCGCCGGACTGCGCGCCGCCGCCGGAGCACGCGGCCAGTGCGAGCACGGACAGGGCCGAAGCGGCGGCGAGCACGCTCCTGGTGCGGCGGGAACTCATCGGTTGACTCCTGAGTGGGACGCAGACGCTAATGGAAACCGTTGTCAGATTCACCTTACCCCATCCGGATGACTTTCTGGCCGCCGGATCGGGTTTGGGTGTATGCGTCTTCGCGCATGCGGATCGAGACATCGACCACGCGGGGTGTCTCTTCAGGAAACCGATCTGAACCGTTACGGTTTGCTGATGGGACGTCCTATTCGCACCCGGAGGCAGGCGACACTGGCGTCGCTCGCGGCGGAGCTCGGTGTGTCCAGGACCACGGTGTCCAACGCCTACAACCGGCCGGACCAGCTGTCCCCGGAACTGCGCCGCCGGGTCCTCGAGACCGCGCGGCGCCTCGGCTACCCCGGTCCCGACCCGGTCGCCCGCTCCCTGCGCACCCGCAAGGCGGGCGCGGTCGGGCTGCTGCTCACCGAGAACCTCTCCTACGCCTTCCGCGACCCCGCGGCCGTCGGCGTCCTCGAAGGACTGGCGCTGGCCTGCGAAGACGCCGGCGTCGGCCTGCACCTGGTGCCGGCCAGCCCGGGCCGTGAAGACGTGGCCGCGGTGCACCGCGCCGGCGTCGACGGCTTCGTCGTCTACTCCGTCCCGGACGACGACCCGCACCTGGCCGCCGTGCTGGAGCGCCCGGTGCCGACGGTGATCATCGACCAGCCGAGCCTCGAGGGCATCGACCGCGTCGGCCCGGACGACGCCGCCGCGGTCGGCAAGATCGCCGAGCACCTGGTGACGCTGGGCCACCGGCAGGTCGGCGTGATCTGCATGCGGCTGGCCCGCGAGCGCAACGACGACTTCGTCTCGGCGACCCGCCAGAGCGGCGCGCACTTCCACGTGCAGCGCACCCGGCTGGAGGCACTCGCCGTGGCGTTCTCGGCGGCGGGCGTCGACTGGGCGGGTGTCCCGGTGGTCGAGCGCTTCGACCACACGGTGGACGACGGCGCGTCCGCGGCCCGCCAGCTGCTGGACGCGTACCCGCAGATCACGGCGGTGATCTGCACCTCGGACATCCTCGCACTCGGCGCGATGGCCGAAGCCGAGCGGCGCGGGCTGCGGGTGCCGCAGGACCTCACGGTCACCGGCTTCGACGGCATCGCCGAGGCCGAGCGGATCGGGCTGACCACGGTCCACCAGCCGGTGCTGGAGAAGGGCAAGACGGCCGGCCGGCTGCTACTCAGCTCGGGCGACCGGAGCGCGCCGAAGGTGATCACCCTGCCGACCGAACTGCGCGTCGGCCGGACGTCCGCGCCGCCGCGGACGGTCGAGGAGCCCTGGTTCGGCGGCTAGGCCCCGTGACATAGCACTTAGTGCATTGCCCATCGGGGTGGTCACCCGGTCAAATGGAGCGGTACGCCCGCGCCGCGGGGCCACTGGCCGGAAGGTGACCGATGACCTCGATCGACGTACTGCTCAAGCGCAACCAGGAACTCGGCGAGGTGACGCCCGGCGACCGGTCGTCCCCGAAGCCGTCGCTCCAGGTGGCCGTCCTGACCTGCATGGACGCCCGGATCCGGGTGTTCGAGCTGTTCGGTCTCCTGCAGGGTGAGTCGCACGTCCTCCGCAACGCCGGTGGCGTCGTCACCGACGACATGATCCGCTCGCTCGCCCTCTCCCAGCGCAAGCTGGGTACCCGCGAGGTGCTGATCGTCCAGCACACCGAGTGCGGCCTGTCGATGGTGACCGAGGACGACTTCAAGGACGAGCTGGAGCACGACACCGGCCTCCGGCCGACGTGGTCGGTCGAGGCGTTCCGCAGCGTCGAGAACAGCGTCCGGACGTCGGTGGAACGCGTGCGGCGCAGCGCCTACCTGCCGCACACCGAGAACGTGCGCGGGTTCGTCTACGACGTGAAGACCGGGAAGCTCACCGAGGTCAAGTAGGCTATCGTCGCCATTCAGATGTTCACGACATCCGAATGGGGACAACATGCGCGTGCTGTTCGCCGGGCTGGCGTCGGCCGGGCACACGTACCCGATGGTCCCGCTCGCGGTCGCGGCGCGGGACATCGGGCACGAGGTGCACTTCGCCGCCGGTGAGCACGTCCACGAGTCGCTGCGGGGGCTGAACCCGTTCCGGCCCGCGGACTCGTTCTACGAGATCTACGCCGAGGACATCGAGCCCGGCCTGAAGCGGCTGCGGCCGGACCTCGTCGTGCACGGCTGGGGCGTCCCGGAGGTGGGCGTCGCGGCGAAGCGCGCCGGGATCCCGGCGCTCTGGCACGGGTTCGGCCGGATGATCCCCGACGGCATCGGGTTCGAGCGGCCCGCCGGCGGGGTGCACCTCGACATCTGCCCGCCGTCCCTCCAGGACGCGGACTTCCTCGCGACCGCCGAGCGGATCGCGCTGCGGCCCGTCCCGTTCGCGGAGCCGGGCGCCTTCCAGGGGCCGCTGATCTACCTGACGCTCGGCACCGCCTTCGGCACCCCGGAGGTGCTCGAGACGGCGATCGAGGGCCTGGCCACGCTCGGCACGCACGTCGTGGTGGCCACCGGCGGGGTGCCCATCGGGCCGCAGCCGGCCCACGTGACCGCTCAGGCCTGGGTCCCGCAGGCGGCAGCGATCGCGCACGCGGACCTGGTCGTGCACCACGGCGGCAGCGGCACCACGCTGGGCGCGCTGGCCGCGGGCGTCCCGCAGCTCGTCCTGCCGCAGGGCGCCGACCAGTTCGCCAACGCCGAGGCCCTGCTCACCGCGGGGGCCGCGGTGCGGCTCCTGCCCGGCGAGCTGAGCGCGGACGCCGTCGCCGAACAGGCCAGGAAGGCCTGCTTCTGCCGCGACGCGGCCCGTGCGCTCGCCGAGGAGATCGCCGCCATGCCGTCGCCGGGCGAGGTCGCTCGCGAGCTGCCGAAGCACGCGAAGTAGCCTCCCCGGCGTGGCTGTGGACGCTGACGTACTGCTCGACTGGTTCTCCGCGCACGGCCGGGATCTCCCGTGGCGCGAGCCCACCTGCTCGGCCTGGGGTGTCCTGGTCAGCGAAATCATGCTGCAGCAGACCCCGGTCGTGCGGGTGCAGCCGATCTGGCACGAGTGGATGGCGCGCTGGCCGGTCCCGTCCGCGCTCGCCGCTTCGGCGCAGGGCGAGGTCGTGCGGGCCTGGGGCAAGCTGGGCTACCCGCGCCGGGCTTTGCGGCTGCACGAGGCCGCCGGTGTCATCGCCCGCGAGCACGGGGACGTCGTTCCGTCCGATGTGGACACCCTGCTCGCCCTGCCCGGGATCGGGGCCTACACCGCGCGGGCCGTCGCCGCGTTCGCTTACGGGCGGCGCGCGCCGGTCGTCGACACGAACGTGCGGCGGGTCGTCGCGCGGGCGGTGCACGGCGCCGGGGACGCCGGGCCCGCGTCCAACACCCGGGACATGAACGACGTCGAGGCGCTCCTGCCCGCCGAAGACGCGCCCGCGGCGAAGTTCTCCGCCGCGATCATGGAACTCGGCGCGCTGATCTGCACCGCACGCGCCCCGAAGTGCGCGGACTGCCCGATCTACGACGAGTGCGCGTGGCAGCTCGCCGGGCGGCCGGAGTACACCGGCCCGGCCAAGCCGGTGCAGCGGTACGCGGGCACCGACCGGTACGTCCGCGGCCGGCTGCTCGACGTGCTGCGCGGCAGCGAGGGCCCGGTCGAGAAGGCGAAGCTGGACCTGGTCTGGCACGACGGCGGCCAGCGCGACCGCTGCCTGGACTCCTTGCTGGTCGACGGCCTGCTGGAGCAGACCCGCGACGGCCTCTTCGCCCTGCCGGGTGAACACTGACGCACTACAACAAAAGTTGGTCAATAGTTGTCATTGGCGCGCTGCGGAGTTACCGTTTCACGCATGGTCACTGTTGACCGCCGGACCCTGCTGAAGGCGGGGGTGACCGCTACCGCGGCCGGCGCACTGGGGATGACGACCACGGGTACGGCCGGCGCGGCCGTGCCGGTTCCGACGATCCACCCGACGTCCGACTGGGGCGCCCGGCCCGCCGCCGGCACCATCGTGGTGGAGAACCACAAGCCGACCTACATCGTCGTGCACCACGCGGTCGACCCGCCGATGAACGACGACTTTTCGCTCGAGCGCGCGTACTACGTCTCGCGGTTCATCCAGAACCTGCACATGGACAAGAACGGCTGGATCGACAGCGGCCAGCAGTTCACGAACAGCCGCGGCGGGTACATCACCGAGGGACGGCACCGCAGCCTGGAAATCCTGCGCGGCGGCACCCGGCACGTGCAGGGTGCCAACGTCGGCAACCACAACAGCGAGGTCATCGGCATCGAGAACGAGGGCCTCTACAGCACGGTGGACGTGCCGGCGGCGCTGTGGAACTCCCTCGTCTCGCTGGTCGCCTACATCGCGAGCCAGTACGGCATCGCGCCGGAGTTCATCAAGGGCCACCGCGACTTCAACTCGACCGAGTGCCCCGGCCAGGTGCTCTACAACCGGCTGCCGGAGCTGCGGACCGCCGTCGGGCGGGTTCTCGGCGTTCCGGTGGCGCACGCCGAGGCCGAGTGGCCGCTGCTCAAGCCGGGTGACACGGGCCGTCGGGTGCAGCTGGCGCAGCAGTTCCTGCGCGCGTCCGGCTTCGACGTGCCGACGGACGGCGTCTTCGGTCAGTCCACAAAGGACGCCGTGGCCGCTTTGTCCGTTCAGGCCGGATTGCCGCGCCACACGTGCACCGCGACCAAGGTGACCGACGAAACCGGCTTCCTCGGCGCCGACGTCTGGCCGCTGATCGTCCCCTCGGACCGGTCGACGGCGGCCTGGCGGGCGGACCTGACACGCGCGTGACCAGGAGGTCGGTGCGCCGGGCTCAACGACGCGCTCGGTGTGCCGTCCTTCTGCTCACGCGCGGTTTCAGCGGTTCAGGACCTGGCTGAGGAAGGCCTCGACGGCGCCGCGGTAGAGCTCCGGGGCCTCGTCGTGCGGCAGGTGCGCCGAGCCCGGCACCACCAGGTGCTTCGCGTCGGGCACCCGCGAAGCGACTTCGGCCTGCTGGCCGGGTGGCATGGCCGTGTGCTCGCCCTCGACCAGCAGCAGCGGGCAGCGGATCGCCTCGACGACGTCCCAGTAGTCCCGGCGCCCCCATTCGGCGGCGATGACGTACAGGTCCTCGAGGTCCGCGACCAGGTGGAACCCGTCCGCACGCTCCTCGACGCAGTCCGCGAAGTACGCACCCGCGTCGCCGAAGAACTCGCGGACGTGGCCGAGCGAGGGGAATGGCACCGGCCAGCTCTCGAAGTACCCGCGCCAGGTCTCGACGGTCCGGCCGCGCTGGTCCGGCGCGAAGTCCTCGGAGACGACCGCGCGCACCAGCTCCGGGTACCGCGCGGCGGTCGCCCAGGCGTGCAGGCCGCCCATCGAGTGCCCGATCAGCACCGCCGGGCCGGCGTCGAGGCTTCGCAGCGCTTCGGCGACGTCGTCCGCGAAGCGCTCAGTGGTCCACGGGCCGATGCGGGGCGCGTTGCCGTGGCCGCGCGCGTCGAGGCCGTACACCGCGCCGTAGGGCCGGAGCCACTCCGCGACCCGCCACCACGTCCGCGCGCGACCCATCAAGCCGTGGAGCAGAACGATCGGCACACCGCTGCCGCCGAAACAGAGCACGCGGCCACCTAACCACAAAACCCCTGGTGCGGAACGTGACCAACCGATCGCAATCCATCACCTATGGTGGTCGTATGCGCCGCCGACTCACCGCACTGGCTGTCTGCGCCGCCGTGGTCCTCGCCGCGGCGTGCGGCGGCGACGCCGTCACCGTGCCGGCCCCGCCGCCGCCCATGCACCCGGTGCCGGGCGCGTCCGGCGCGGGCGATCCCTACTACCCCGAAGACGGCAACGGCGGTTACGACGCCCTCGCCTACCAGGTCGACGTGAAGTACGACCCGCCGAGCGGGCACCTCGACGGCGACACGACGGTGACCGCCAAGGCCACCCAGGACCTCAGCCGGTTCGACCTCGACCTGCGCGGGCTGGACGTGCACGGCGTCGAGGTCGACGGCAAACCGGCGACCTTCCGCCGCGAGAAGGAGTTCGAGCTGGTCGTCACCCCGGCCGCCCCGATCCGCGCCGGGACGACGTTCCGCACCCGGGTGCGCTACGGCGGCGACCCGGCCAAGACCCCGCACACCGGCGGCAGCGAGAACGGCTGGCAGCACTCGGCCGACGGCGGCGCGTTCATGGTCGGCGAGCCGCACTCGGCGGCGTTCTGGTACCCGGTGAACGAGACCCCGCGCGACAAGGCGGCCTTCACGCTCACCGCGCACGTCCCGCCGGGCTGGACGGTGATCTCGAACGGCCGCGAAGGCCCGCCGGGCACCTGGACCGAGCCCAACCCGGTGGCGAGCTACCTGACGACCATCGCGATCGGCAAGTTCGGTGTCGACTCCTCGACTTTGCCTGACGGCACCCCGGTGGTCTCGGCGTACGCGCCGGGCACCGAGGCCCGCCGGGCGATCGGCGACCGCCTGCCGGAGGTGCTCGGCTTCCTGAGCAGCAAGTTCGGCCCGTACCCGCAGTCGGCGGCGGGCGGGATCTTCCTGGCCGAGAACGTCCCGTTCTCCCTGGAGACGCAGACCCGGCCGACGTACGCGAAGTGGGTCGACCTGCCGACGCTGGTGCACGAGAACGCCCACCAGTGGTTCGGCGACTCGGTCTCGCTGCGGGACTGGTCCGACATCTGCCTGAACGAGTGCTTCGCCTCGTATTCGCAGTGGCTGTGGGCCGAGCGCGAAGGCCAGAACCTGGACGACCGCTACCGCGCGGCCATCGAGATCACCCGCGGCAGCACGGACTTCTGGGCCCAGAAGCTGGTCGGCATGGGCCAGGGCCACGAGTTCGAAGGCGTGTACAACAAGGGCATCCTGGCCCTGCACGCGCTGCGCCGCGAGATCGGCGACCCGGCGTTCGCCAAGCTGCTGCGCGAGTGGCCGTCCCGCTTCCGCCACGGCAACGCGACCTGGGCCGACTTCGAAGCGATGGCGACGCGAATCGGCGGTAAGGACCTGCGCGCGTTCTTCGACACCTGGTTCCGGGGCACGAAGCTGCCCGCGGACGCCGACCTGTTCCCCGGATCACTGCGCAGCTGAAGCCGCCCCCGCGGCCAACTAGGGTGGACGGCATGAGTGTCGTGAAGATCAACGCGATCGAGGTTCCCGAGGGCGCCGGCCCCGAACTGGAGAAGCGGTTCGCCGCGCGCATGCACTCCGTCGACGAGCAGCCCGGCTTCCTCGGCTTCGAGCTGCTGCGCCCGGTCTCCGGCGAGACGCGCTACTTCGTCTACACGAAGTGGGAGTCCGAGGAGCACTACCAGGCGTGGGCGAAGGGCGGCCCGGCCGCCGCGGCGCACGCCGGCGAGCGGGCCAAGCCCGTGTCCACCGGGGCGAACCTGCTCGAGTTCGAGGTCGTCCTCGGTTCGCATCCGGGTGAGTGAGCGGGCCGCCGAGCTCCTGGACGGTGCCGGCGCGCTGCTGATCTGCGCCGGCGCCGGCATGGGCGTCGACTCCGGGCTGCCGGACTTCCGCGGCGGCGAAGGCTTCTGGCGCGCGTACCCGCCGTACGCCCGGCTCGGCCTGCGGTTCGAAGAGCTCGCCGACCCGCGGCACTTCGCCGACGACCCCGAGCTGGCCTGGGGCTTCTACGGGCACCGGCTGGCGCTCTACCGCGGGACGGTGCCGCACGACGGCTTCCGGCTGCTGCGCGAGTTCGGCTCGGCCCTGCCCCACGGCGTCCGGGTCTTCACGTCCAATGTGGACGGCCAGTTCCAGGCGGCGGGCTTCGGTTCCGTGGCCGAAGCGCACGGCTCGATCCACCACCTGCAGTGCCTGGCCGGGTGCACGGCCGACATCTGGCCCGCCACCGAGGACGTCGTGGTCGACGAAGAGACCATGCGGGCGGTGCCGCCGCTGCCGTCGTGCCCCCGCTGCGGCGGCCTCGCCCGCCCCAACATCCTGATGTTCGGCGACTACTCCTGGGTCCCGGACCGCAGCCAGGCCCAGCTCGACGAGCTGACGGCGTGGCGCCGGACGGCCCGGGACCTGGTGGTCGTCGAACTCGGCGCGGGCCAGGCGGTGCCGACGGTCCGCCGCTACGCCGAGCTGGCCAGCGCGGCGACCGGCGCGTTGATCCGCATCAACCCGCGCGAACCCGAGATCCGCCACGGCCGCGGCGTCTCGATCGCGGCCGGCGCGCTGGAGACGCTCAAGCAGCTCCTGCCCGCAGCCAGAGATCGCGGTTCCCGGCGATGAGCACCCGGCCGTCGGCCAGGGTCGCGGCCACCTGCACCGGCGCCTCCCCGCAGCCCAGTTCGCCGCGCTGCCAGCTCTGACCGCCCCGCACCAAGACGGCCGAACAGTAGCGCGTGCGCTGGTTGTCCCGGAACGGTTCGCGGTTCTGCACCGCCAGCACGGGGTTGCCGTGCGCGTCCAGCGTGCCCGCCCCGAGCGCACCGGGCCCTGGAACGTCAACGGTGGACCAGGAGCCCGGTTGGCCGAGCCGCGCGAACGGCTTCTGCGAGTGCCCGTCGGAAACCTCCCCGTAGAGCAGCCGCTGCCCGCCGGCGGGCAGGATGCCGTGCACGAGCGTCTGGTCCGACGGCGTCGCGAGCTCCGACACCGTCCAGCTGCCGCCGCCGTCGTGGGACGCCCACAGCTGCAGCCGCGGGTTGGAAAACCCGGCCGCGAGCAGCTCGGGACCGGCCGCCGCCAGCACCCAGGGCGCGTCCGCGCCGTCCACGCCCTCGACGACCGGCATGACGACCGTGCGTTCCGTCTTGCCGTCGTCGTCCGACACCCAGGCCACCGGCCGGGTCGTCTGCCCGTCGAGGAATGCCGAGCCGACGGCAACGAGGTTGCCGCCCGACCGCGCCAGCGCCCGTGATTCGCGCCGGCCGCGCAGCTCGCCGAGTTCGGTGATCGTGCCGTCGGCGTCCCGGCGGGCGAACTTCGCGTGAGCGCCGATCACCGAGCCGTCCGGCCCGGGTACGGCGACCACGCCGGGCAGCCCGCCACCACGCCAGCCGTTGCCCGCGGCTTCCGGACCGGGGCCGCCGCTGCCCGGTCCCGGGCTGATCTTCAGCTCGGTGCAGCCCGCGCCGCCGGTCCAGTTCGCGTTGACGTCGCGGTAGCCGTTCGCGAAATCGCCGAGGCCGAGCACACAGCCGGCCACCGGGACCAGCGCTTTCAGCCCACGTTCGCCGGGACCCAGTCGCTGTCGGACGGGAACTGCACCGCGCCCGGGTGCACCTCGAAGCCGAGGGCGCTCTTCGGGCCGTCCGTCGAGGTGGCCGCGGGCTGCTGCCCGCAGGCGGCGACGCGCAGGACCAGGACCAGCGGCACGAGTCTTCGCATGCCGGTCAGCCTGCCGGCAACGCCGTCACGGCAGGCGGACTTCGGCGAACACCGCCCGGTGATCACTCCCGGCGACGTCGAACACCCGGTAGTCCAGCACCGCCGCGCGGTTGTCCACCGCCACGTGGTCGATCGTCACCACCGGCAGCGACGACGGCCACGTCGGGGCCAAGCCCTCGCCGCGCTCCTCGGCCGCGTCGCGGTAGCCGCGGGACAGGATCGTGCGGTACGCCGCGTGGTCGAGGGTGGCGTTGAAGTCGCCCGCCAGGATGCGCAGGCCGTGCTCGCCCGCCGGCTGCGAGAGGTCCTTGATCTCACGCTCCCACTGCGGCGTGTCGACGTCCGGGGACATCGGGTGGACGGCGACGATCTCGGCCACCACGCCGTCGCCGAGGTCGGCCTCCGCGCCCGGCTGCTTGGCCGCCGAGTCACCGGTCAGGTTGACCTCCTTCAGCGGGAAGCGGGCGGCGATCCCCGAGCCGAACGCGCCGGGCGCCGGGTGCAGCACCCGGTGCGGCAGCAGGTCGAACAGCCCGGCCGCGGTCAGCCGGTCGACCGCCGACGGCGTCATCTCGACCAGGTTGAGCACGTCGATCCGCTGCTCGCGCACCAGGTCGACGACGACCTTCGCATCCGCCTGGCCGTAGAGCAGGTTCGAGGAGAGGATGCGCAGGGTCTTGCCGTGCAGCTCACGCGGGTCGCTCGCCGACGTCCGCGGGAGGACGACCAGGGCCAGCGCAAGCGCCAGCACGAGCGCGACCCCGCCGGTCCACCACCGCCGCAACGCCAGCGACAGGCCGCCGAAGAGCACCCCGGCGGCGGCCGCGAACGGCGTCAGCGACAACGCCACCAGCGTGTGCCAGCCGCCGTCGTAGCCGACCAATCGCAGCGCGGCCAGCAGCGCCAGTGGCACCACCGGGACCACCAGCAGGCCCGTGACCAGCGGTTTCTTCCGCCGCGACCGCGTCTCTTCCGCAATGACCATGCTGCCGAGTATGCCGAGACCGGCGCCGGGAGGCGCGTGCTCCGACAACTCCTCCACAAGATCTCCACCAGCGCCTGCCAGCCGCTGACAGCGCGCTGTGCGCGGCCTGTCAGCGCCACCGTCCACTGTTCTCCTCGGAAGCGACAGCGAAGGAGGACGCCCATGTCGCACGCGATCCAGGCCGAGGGCCTGGTCAAACACTTCGGGAACACCAAGGCGCTGGACGGGGTGGACCTCGAGGTCCCGTTCGGCCAGGTCGTGGGGGTGCTCGGGCCGAACGGCGCGGGCAAGACGACCGCCGTCCGGATCCTGGCCACGCTGATGAAACCGGACGCGGGCAGAGCCACGGTCGGCGGCTACGACGTGGTCACCGACCCGGTCCGGGTCCGCAGCCTGATCGGGCTGACCGGCCAGTACGCCTCGGTCGACGAGGACCTCAACGGCATCGAGAACCTCGTCCTGATCGGACGGCTGTACGGCTACTCCCGGGCCGACTCGAAGGCCCGCGCGACCGAGCTGATCGAGCGGTTCGAGCTGACCAAGGCGGCCAAGCGGCCGATCCGGACGTACTCGGGCGGCATGCGGCGGCGGCTGGACCTGGCCGCCAGCCTGGTCGGCCGGCCCGAGGTGCTCTACCTCGACGAGCCGACCACCGGGCTCGACCCGCACGCCCGCAACGAGGTCTGGGACGTCGTCCGCGGCCTGGTCGCCGAGGGCGCGACGGTGCTGCTGACCACGCAGTACCTGGAGGAGGCCGACCAGCTCGCCGACAAGATCACCGTGTTCGACCACGGCCGGGTCGTCGCCGACGGCCGCGCCGACGAGCTCAAGCGCCGGGTCGGCGGGCAGACGCTGCAGGTGCGGCCGACCCGGCTGTCCGACATGGACGCCGTCAACCGGATCCTCGGTGACCTCTCCGGCGTCCGGCCGACCCGGGACGACGCGACCGGGCTGCTGACCGCACCGGTCAACGACCCGGTGCTGCTGTCCACCCTCGTCCGCAAGCTGGACGAAGCCGGGATCACCGCCGACGAGCTGGCGCTGCGGCTGCCCAGCCTCGACGAGGTGTTCCTCGCCCTGACCGGGCACACCGCCGAAGAGCCCACCGAGAACAAGGCCCTCGAAGGGAGCCTGGCATGACGACGCTGGCCCTCGACCGCCCGGCCCCGCCGCGGCACATCAGCCCCGCCAAGGGGTTCCAGCACGCGCTTTCGCTTGCGTGGCGCGGCATCCTGAAGATCCGCAAGAACCCCGAGCAGCTCGCCGACGTCACCCTGATGCCGATCGTCTTCCTGGTGATCTTCGTCTACCTGTTCGGCGGCGCGCTGTCCGGCTCGATCGACGCCTACCTGCAGATGGTCGTGCCGGGCGTCATCGTGATGAACATCCTGCAGGCGTGCCTGACCGTCGGCGTGCAGCTCAACACCGACGTCACCAAGGGCGTGTTCGACCGGTTCCGCAGCATGCCGATCGCCCGCTCGGCACCGCTGATCGGCGCGGTGCTCGCCGACGTCGTGCGGTACGTCGTCTGCCTGACCGTGCTGATGATCGTGGCGACGATCATGGGCTACCGGATCGCGACCAGCCCCGGCGAGTTCGCGGTGGCGATCCTGCTCGCGCTGGCGTTCGGGCTGAGCTTCTGCTGGGGCTCGGTGTTCGTCGGCATGCTGATGAAGACGCCGGGCTCGGCGCAGGCGCTGATGTTCGTCTTCATCATGCCGCTGACGTTCGGCTCCAACGTGTTCGTGCAGACGAACACCATGCCGGGCTGGCTGCGGGCGTGGGCGGACATCGGCCCGGTCAGCCTGATGGCGAACGCGCTGCGCGGCCTGATGAACGGCGGCGCGGTGGCCGGTCCGCTGGCCGGGGCGCTGGCCTGGATGGCCGGTGCGGTGCTCGTGTTCTTCCCGCTGGCCACCTGGGCCTACCGCCGGCGGGTCTGAGAAGGCGCACACACGGGGGTGAGTCGCGCCGGGGGAAGCCGGAGGGGACGTTCGCGGGGGCGGACGTCCCCTCCGGCACGCCGTCAGTCCAGCTCGGCCAGCAGCCAGGCCACCGTGTCCTTTTTGGACAGCGCGCGGCCCTCCCGGTAGCGGGCGTCGTAGTCCGGGAGCGCCGCGCGGAGCACGTCGATGAGCGCCCGGACCTCGGGACTGCCGAGGTCGAGCCGCCCGCGGATCACCGCGGACGCGGCGAGCACCCTGGCCGCCGTCTCGGGACGGCCTTGCCGCTCGCGGATCATCGCCAGCAGTTCCACCGCCCCGGCCAGGTCCGGCATGTCGCCACGCCGGTTCGTCGCCCGGATCGCGATCAGCGCGTGCGGTTCCGCCTCGTCGGCGCGGTCCTGGGCGAGCAGGATCCGCGCCTCGAACGCGTGCAGGAACTCGTCGCCGATCCCGCCGGGGAACCAGTCCTCGCCGCCCATCGCGGCCACCCGGTCGAGCAGCGCCCGCGCCTCGGCCAGCCGGCCCGTGCGCAGCAGCAGCTCGAGCCTGCCGAACATCAGGATGGCCCGGTGCTGCAGGTTCGTGATGCCTTCGCCGTAGCGCTCCGCGGCCTCCTGGTCGCGCCAGGCGCCCTCGAAGTCCCCGGCGCGCGCCCGCTCGACGGCCAGCCGCCACCAGTGCTGCACGGCGTCCTCGTAGGACCGCAGCTCCATCGACAGCGCCAGGCCCTGCTGGTAGATCTCGATGGCCTTGTCGCTCTCGCCGTTCTGCGACAGCGCGTACGCCTTGAAGCTCAGCGTCATCGCGATGCCCCAGCGGTCGCCGACCGCTTCGAACCCGGCGTGGGCCAGGTCGCGCGCCCGGTCGGCGCCCTCGACGTCCCCCTCGTCGTCGAGCAGGAAGCTCTCCACCCAGTGGCCGCCGGCGCGGGTCCACGGGTCCGGGTGCTGCTCCGCCCGGCGCACTTCGCGGATCGCGATCTCGCGGTCGCCGCCCAGGAAGGCCAGCATCGGCAGGGCCACCGCGAGCCCCGGGTAGCGGTCGACGGCGTTGCTGCGCACGCAGGCGTCGACCAGCCGGAGGATCGCCGGCTGGTCGGACCGGACCGGGATCGCGTCCATCAGGTAGAGGAGCGCCTGGTAGGCGGCCAGTACCGCCGGCGGCAGCCGGTCGCCGAACTCGAGGGTCTCGCGGATCAGCGAGCCGATCCGGCTGCCCTGGCCGAGGATGGTGAGGTACCAGAACATCCCGTCCAGCAACGCCACCGTGTTGTCCACATCGGACATCTCGATGGCGCCGCGCAGGGCGGCGATCATGTTGGCGCTCTCGGCTTCGTACCGGTCGATCGCCTGCAGCTGGTCGGCCGTGCGCAGCAGCGGCTCCAGGCGCTGCGCGAGTTCGGCGTAGTAACCGGCCATCGACCGGCGCACCCGGTCGTGCTCCCCTGACTCCACCAGCCGCTCGGTGGCGTAGGCCCGCAGCGTCTCGAGCATCCGGTACCGCGGCTCGCCGCCGGCGTCGACGGTATCCACTATGGACTTCTCGACCAGGCTCCCCAGCACGTACGGCACGTCGGCCGCGGGCAGCAGCTCGTCGGCGCACACCGCTTCGATCGGCGCCAGCTCGGCGCCGCCCGCGAACACCGCGAGCCGCCGGGCCAGCACCAGCTCGGGCTCGGCCAGCAGTTCCCAGCTCCACTCGACGACCGCGCGCAGCGTCCGCTGCCGCGGCAGGGCCGTCCGGCTGCCCGAGGTGAGCAGCCGGAACCGGTCGCCGAGCCGCCCGGCGATCTGGGCCACGGTCATCGACCGCAGCCGCGCCGCGGCCAGCTCCAGCGCCAGCGGCATCCCGTCGAGCCGGCGGCAGATCTCCCCGACGTGGTCCACAGTGGACTCGTCGAGCACGAAGTCGGGGCGGACCGCGGCGGCCCGGTCGAGGAACAGCCGGGTCGAGTCGAGCTCGGCGGCCTCCGCGGGCGCGGCGCGTTCCGCGGGCACCGGCAGCGGCCCGAGCGGGCACAGCGCCTCACCGGTGATGGCCAGCGGCTCGCGGCTGGTGGCCAGGATCCGCAGCCGCGGCGCCCGGTGCAGCAGCTCGTCGGCCAGCCGCGCGGCGGCGTCGACGACGTGCTCGCAGTTGTCCAGCACCAGCAGGGCTTCCTCGCCGCCGAGCACCTCTACGGCCTGTTCCACCGGCTCCGGCTGGCGGCGGTTGATCTCGGTCTCGGCGCGGATCTCCCGGACCTCGAGCGCGCCGAGCAGCGCACCGGGGACGTCGTCGGGGTCGCGGACGCCGGCCAGCGCGGCGAACCAGACCCGGCCCCGCTGGTGCGCGGGGTGCCGCGACGCCGCTTCGGTGGCCAGCCGGGTCTTGCCTGCCCCGCCCGGCCCGGTCAGGGTGACCAGCCGGGCGCCGGCGAGCAGTTCGGCCAGCAGCTTGAGCTCGTCGTCGCGGCCGACGAACGTGGTCAGCCGGGTCGGCAGCCGATCGGCCACCGGCGCCGGCGGCGCGAATTCACCGCGCAGCGCGGCGACGTGGATCTCCTGCAGTTCGGCCGACGGGTCGACGCCGAGCTGGTCGGCCAGGGTGCGGCGGATCCCGGCGTAGACGGACAGCGCCTCCGACTGCCGCCCGGCCGCGCACAGCGCGCGGATCCGCAGGCCGGCGAGCCGTTCGCGCAGCGGGTCGGCGTCGGCTGCCGCGGTCAGATCGGCCAGCACGGCGGCGTGCCTGCCCAGCCGGATCAGCGCGTCGAACCGGTCTTCGGCGGCCTCGGCCCGCAACTCGGTGAGCCGCCGGGCCGGCGCGGGTGCGAAGGGCGCGTCGAGGACATCGGCGAGCGCGGCACCCTGCCAGAGGGCAAGGGCCTCGGTGAGCAGATCGGCGGCCCGCGCATCATGGCCGGCGGCCAGCGCGCGCCGTCCATCGGCGGCGAGCCGTTCGAACCGCTCGGCGTCGACGTCGCCGGCCGCCACCGCGAGCCGGTACCCGCCAGGCCCGGATTCGACGGCCACCGGCAGCACCTTCCGCAGCCGCGAGACCAGCGACTGCAGGGCATTGGCCGCGTCCGAGGGGGAACCGGCGCCCCAGAGCCCGTCGACGAGAGCGTCGGCGGGCACGGCGCGCCCGGCGTCCAGCGCCAGCCTGGCCAGGAGCATGCGGAGGCGGGCACCGCCGATGTCGATCGGCGTGCCGTCGTCTTCCGCCGCCCGCAGCGGGCCCAGCAGCGCAACGCGCATGCGTCCAGCTTTCCAGACGGCGGGCCGGTGCCGGGGCGGGCCGACGTAAGTGCTGATTATCCGGACAAAAAAGACGCGCTCTCCCGGATCACCCGTTCGTGGCGATACGTTGCGGACGATGCCCATCCGCATACGGACAGGAGCGTTCATGAGGGGACAGAAACCGGTCGTGGTGGCGGCCGCCGTGGTCGCCGGCCTCTGCCTCGGCGCCGGTGCCGCCGCGGCCGGCGACGGCTGGAGTGCGCCGAAGCCCGGCAGCGACGGCGCCGGCGACAGCTACTACCCGCAGGACGGCAACGGCGGCTACGACGTCGCCGACTACAACCTCAAGGTCGGCTACGACCCGGCGTCGCACCAGCTCACCGGGAACCAGACCATCTCCGCGCAGGCCACCCAGTCGCTCAGCTCGTTCGACCTGGACCTGCACGGACTGACCGTCGACTCGGTGAAAGTCGACGGCCGGGACGCGAAGTTCTCCCGCACCGGCGACCACGAACTGGTCATCACGCCGTCGCGCGCGCTGTGGTGCGGTCAGCGCTTCCAGGTCAAGATCGCCTACCACGGCGTGCCCGCGCCGATCGACGACCCGGCGCTGGGCAACAACGGCTGGCAGTTCGCCCAGGCGGGCGGCGCGTTCGTCGCCGGCGAGCCGAAGTCGGCCACCACCTGGTACCCGGTCAACGACACCCCGCTCGACAAGGCCACCTTCCACCTCGCGATCACCGTGCCCGACGAGTGGGGCGTGATCGCCAACGGCCGCGAGAAGCCGTCGGTCAAGACGCCGGACGGCACCACGCACGTCTGGGCCGAAGAGACGCCGATCGTGCCGTACATGACGACGGTCGCGATCGACAAGTGGACGTTCGACCGCCAGAAGCGCAAGGACGGCACGCCGATCGTCAGCGCGTTCGCGCCCGGCACGCCGGATTCGACGAAGCAGGCCGAAGCGCGGCTGCCGGAGATCCTCGACTTCCTCGAGTCGAAGTTCGGCAAGTACCCGATCGACGCGGCGGGCGGCATCTTCCTCAACGAGCAGATCGGCTTCTCGCTGGAGACGATGAGCCGGCCGATCTACTCGGCGGGCTGGGCGGGCACGGTGCCGACGATCGTCCACGAGAACGCCCACCAGTGGTACGGCGACTCGGTCGCGGTCGCGCACTGGCGGGACGTCTGCCTCAACGAGTGCTTCGCCTCCTACGCCACCTGGCTGTGGGACGAGGCGAAGGAAGGCGTCGACCTGAACGCGCAGTACGCCAACGACGTCAAGACCGCGTCGGCGCGGCTCTGGAACGGCAAGCTGTACGACATGGGCCAGGGCAACGAGTTCACGTACGTGTACTCGAAGGGCCCGATGATGCTGCACGCGCTGCGCAACTACATCGGTGAGCAGGCGTTCTCCTGGGTGCTGAAGACGTGGCCGTCGCTGCACCGCGACGGGAACGCGAGCGTGCCGGAGTTCCAGCGGTTCACCGAGTTCGCCGCGCACCGGAGCCTCCAGGGCTTCTTCGACGCGTGGGTGTACGGCACCGGCAAGCCGGCCGACCAGTACCTCTACCCGGGCGGGCTCAAGCCCGCCGCCTGAGCGCGGTCGTCGAGGCCACCCTGCGGACGTAGGGTGGCCTCGACGTTTCGATCGCTGCGGGAGGGACCATGGCCAGGGTGCTGATGACGGGGTTCGCGCCCTTCGGCGGCGAGCCGGTGAACCCGTCGTGGCAGGCGGTCTCACTGGTGTCCGCGCGCCGGGACGACGTCGTGGCGGTGGAGCTGCCGTGCGAATTCGAGGCGTCCCTGCCGGCCCTGCGGCGGGCGCTGGCAGAACACGAGCCGGCCCTGGTGGTGTGCGCCGGCCAGGCGGGCGGCCGGGCCGAGGTGACCCCGGAGCGGGTGGCGATCAACCTGGTCGACGCCCGCATCCCGGACAACGCGGGCGCGCAGCCGGTGGACGTCCCGGTGGTGGCGGACGGCCCGGCGGCGTACTTCACGACGTTGCCGGTGAAGGCGTGCGTGGCGGCGATCCGCGCGGCGGGCGTGCCGGCGTCGGTGTCCCACACGGCCGGGACGTACGTGTGCAACCAGGTGTTCTACGGGCTGATGCACCTGCTGGCCACGGAGTTCCCGGCCGTCCGCGGCGGTTTCGTGCACGTCCCGTTCAGCCCCGAGCAGGTGGCGGCGTCGGCCAAGGCCGCGCCGTCACTGGGCGTCGACCTGATCGCCCTCGCGCTGGAAGCGTTGGCGGACACGGCGTTGCGGGTGACGGAGGACCTGGCGGTCAGCGCGGGCGCGGAGCACTAACCGCCGCGGCCGGTGAGTTCGACGAAGGCCGCCGGGCCCGGGACGTTGTGGTGGACCGTCAGGTCCGCGACCCGGTCGCCGCTCCATTCCGGTGTGAAGCTCACCAGCAGCGTGCAGCGGCGGCCCGGCTCGACGTCGTGGCCGACGCACGCGCTCGCGTCCACCGTGAAGTCCGCGTTGTCCAGCTCGATCCCGCTGACCCGCAGCGCGCTCGCGCCGACGCTGCGGACCGACACCACGCAGGTCGTCGTCGTGTGCACCGGTGTCGTGCCGCAGGCCACCGACTCCGGGACGATCACCTTCGGTTCCGCGGCCACCTCTGGCACACCGGGGAACGTCGCCGGGCGGCCGCGGACCAGGTCGAGCACGGTCACCCCGGTCACCGTCAGCACCAGCGCACCCGTGGCCAGCAGCACGATCGCGATCGCCTTGATGCCGCGGGCGCTGCCGTCCTTGGCGGTGAAGCCGCCGGCCGCCAGGACGGTCACCACCAGCGTGGAGATCAGCGTTGCCTGCGGGCCGGCCCCGATCGCCGCCGGGACGAGCGTGCCGAGCAGCGACGCCCCCACCGTGACCGCGAATCCCGTCCAGGAGAAGCGTTTCGCCTCGCGCAGCTGACGTCGCACGGTCGGCGCGCGGGGCTTCGTGACAGTGCTCATGCAGGTAGGAGCGCCGAGACCGGCCGGCACGGACCAAGTTCCCCCGTTCGGCGGTACGGAAGGTCGGTCGTGATCTGAGGCACACCACCCGCAAATCACCCTGTCGGGCGATCGAACGGTGTTTACATGTCCCGACGCGCAGCCCGAGGAAAGGTGAGTGATGATCGGATTCGAGACCGACCTGCAGGACCTGCGGGACTCGGCCGGAGCCCTCCAGTCCGCGGCCGACGCCGCGGAAACCGCGTCGAACGGCCTGCGCGACGCCGACGTCCCCGTCAAGGCGGACGGCGGCGGGTTCTTCGGCGGCCTCGGCGCGATGTTCCCCGCGGACAACGCCTTCGGCCGCTCGCTCGGCATGCCGGCGGTCGCCGCGGCCTACGACGACCACCTGGCGAAGATCCAGAAGCTGGTCGCGCAGCTGCACCGGACCACCGCCGACACGAGCCACGCGCTGATGCGGGTCGCGGAGCTGTACGAACAGGCCGACGAGGACTCGAAGCGGCGCGTCAACCGCGCGGCCGCGGGCCTGGAAGGGAACTGAGGACGTGGACGGCTACTTCGGCACCGGCCTCGACGCCCAGCCCATGGCCGGCGGCGACGACCGCCGCGCCGAACTCCTCGAAGGCGTCTCCGAAGACCTGAAGGACGGCGCGAACGACGCGCTGGACGCCCTCGAAGTCCTGCGGATGACCGAGATCTGGCTGCTCGGCTTCGACGAATCGAGCGAGCAGTTCCGGAAGATGCAGGACGAGGTGGCCGGCGTCTACCGGGAGTTCTCCGACGCCGACATCGACCACGAGTCGACCGCGGGCCTGCAGAGCCTGATCATGAAGCACGACGACGTCTGGAAGCAGCTGCAGCGCGACTCGAAGCCGAAGCTCGACGACGCCCGGCAGTTCCTCGGCGTGTGGCGCGGCTCGGCGGCGAACGCCGTCAAGGCCTACCTGAACCAGCTGGCCGACGCCTTCACCGAGGTCGAAACCAAGATCACCGTGCTGGAAAGCGACGTCGTGGCGGCGCGCGAGGCCATCGCGTCGGCTCGCCAGGACCTGAGCAACCTCGGCACGACGTTCCTGGACACGGCGAAGCAGTACCAGGAAGACCAGTCCCGCAAGCGCGAAGCCGCGATGTCCAAGGTGCTGGCGGCGACCTTCGCGGGCGCGGTCGCCGGGCTGCTCACCGTGGCCAGCGCCGGTGTCGCCGCCCCGGCCGGCGCGGCGATCTTCACCGCGGCCAACGGCGCGCTGGTCGCCGGGAACGCCGCCGGCGGCGCGATCAGCGCGATGGTGGCCAACCAGGCGGAGATCACCGGCGACAACGCGTTCGACCTGTACCAGAGCTTCCTCGACAGCGCGGGCAAGATCCGCGACGGCGCCGGCGAGGCGGCCGGGACGCTGGCGAACCGCATCGGCGACGAAGCCGTCGACCTGCCGAAGATCCCCGACCCGCCGGACGTCAGCCCGGGCTCGAGCTTCGACCCGTCGGACTTCGAGACCGACCACACCTCGCGCGAGACGGAGAAGAACGTCCGCGACGCGAACGTCGACATCGCGCCCGACGGCCAGGTGTCGAGCGGCGCCACGCACGTGGGGAGGCTGGATGGCTGACGGCCCGGACCGCGAAGCCCTCCTGGCCGAGCTGTCCGCCCTGTCGGCGACGGCGACGTCCGCCGACGGCGCGGTCTCCCTGTCGGTCAACACCGACGGCGTGCTGACCCGGCTGCGGCTGTCCGACGCCGTCTCGGGGATGGCGCCGTCGGAGATCGCGGACGCCGTCCTGCGCACGTACGTCGAGGCCCAACGCGAGTCGGCGAAGCGGACCGGGCAACTGCTGGCCCCGCTGGGCAGCGGCGGCTACCTGATGGACCGGCTGCGCTGGCGGGTGCAGTTCGAACCGGAACCCGCGCCGGTGGCCGCTCCGGCACCTGCGGCCCCGCCAGCCGAGCCGGACGGCAAGGTGCTCAAGGACCGGTCGTCGGACACCCCGGCCGAGCCGCCGCCGGCGGGGCCGGTCGCGGACGACGACTGGTACGGCCGCGGCATGCGGCTCGACCGCGCCTGGTGAGTCAGGCCGGCTTGACCTGGCTGGAGAAGCCGGCGATCAGCTCCTCGAGGCGGCGGGGTTCTTCCGTGAGGTAGATCGCGGCCACCCGGCGCTCGGCCACGCCGAAAAGCACGATCGACGACTTCTTGTCGGCACTGGCGACGTACTCGCCGTGCAGCCCGCCCCCGTCCCAGGTGCCGCGGCCAGCGGGCGTCAGCTTCGTGTTCACCTCGATGTACTCGGTGGTCAAGCCCTGGTAGTAGCTGACACTGCCGCCCGTGAAGGCGCAGATGACCGAGAGCTGGGCGCCCAGTAGCCGGGCGAAGTGCTCGTTGTCCTTGCAGGTGCTCCGGTCCGGGACGGAGCCGGCCAGCAAGCGCAGGCACGGGGTGAAGCCGGCCCGGTCGCGCTCGGACGTCTGCGTGCAGTCCGCCGCGGCCCGCGCGGCCTGATCGCGGATGACGAACACGACGACGGTGGCCACGACGGCGGCGACCAGGAGCACGGCGAGCGCGAGGAACCAGGGCTTGCGTTTCCGGCGCGGTTCCGGCGCGGGCTGCGGTGGCCGGGCTTGCTGCTGCCACGGCTGCGGCCGCGGCGGCGGCACCGGCGGGCGTACCGGCGCGAAGGCGGGCACGGTCAGGTCGGTGGCGGTGCCGAGCGGCACGTGGTGCAGTCCGAACGCGACGGCCGTCTCGGGCTGGTCCTGCGTGGTGGGCGTGACGCCGAGCTGCCGCTCGAGCAGGGTGGCCAGCAGCGGCATCCGGCTCGGCCCGCCGACGAGGTAGACGCCGGCGAGCTGCGCGGGTGTCAGCCCGGCGCGGCCGATGGTGGCGCCGAGCAGCTCGGCGCTGCGCAGCAGGCTGGGCCGCACCAGCGCTTCGAGCTCGGCCCGGCTGACGAGCACGTCCCCGAACGGCTCGGGCATCGGCACGTGGGTCTGCGCGTGCCGCGAGAGGCTTTCCTTGGCGTCGCGGACGTCCTGCAGCAGGGCCCGCCGTGTCCGGCGGTCGGCGGTGGTCTGCGGCCGCAGGAGCCGTTGCCACTGCGCGGGATCGGCGTGCGAGACCTCGCGTCCGATGTGGACGAGCAGCGCCTGGTCGATGTCGAGGCTGCCGAGGTCGGGCAGGCCGTCCTCGGCGAGGACGGTGAAGCCCTGCCGGGTGACGCCGACGACGGCGCAGTCGAAGGTGCCCGCCCCGAGGTCGTAGACGCCGATCGGCCCGCCGGCCCGGCTCCCGAGGCTGGCGTAGTGCGCGGCGGCGGCCACCGGTTCGGGGATCAGCCGCACGTCGGCCAGCCGCGCCTGCGCGGCGGCGGCCCGCAGCACGTCCTGCCGGTCGGCACCCCAGCCGGCGGGGTGCGAGATCCGGGTCTGCGCGGGCGGGCGGCCGAGCTGCCGTTCGGCCTCCTCGCCCAGCCGGCGCAGGACGGCGGCGAAGGCGTCGGCGACCGGGACGTCGGTGTCCCCGAGCCGGATCACGCCCTCGTCGATGCGCCGCTTCGGGTTGGGTTCGAACCGGCTGGGGTCGAGCCGGGCGCGCCGCTCGGCGTCCTGCCCGACGACGAGCAGGCCGTCGTCGTTGACGTAGACGGCGGAGGACATGGTGACCGAGCCGTCGACCTCGATCGCCCGCGGCCCCCGCCCGAAGGCGGCGAGGACGCCGACGGTGCTGGAAGTCCCGAAGTCGATCGACAGCACGTCCACGCGGATTCCCCTCCCAAGGTCCGCGGGCATCGTCTCATGCGCCCGGAACGCCGAAGGGCGGCTCCCCGCTCGGGGGAACCGCCCTTCGGTGAACTACTCAGCCGGGATCAGTCGTTCTCGGCTTCGCCCTGCTCCTCGTGGCCCGCGCCGATGCTGACCGGCGGGGCGTCCGGGATGGACGACGGACGGCGCTCGCCGCGGAAGGTGAACCGCGCCTGGTCGTCCTTGTCCTCCGGGTTGCCGCTCCAGCCCTCGACGTCGACCAGGATGATCTGGCCCGGCTCGACCTCGCCGAAGAGGATCTTCTCCGACAGCTGGTCCTCGATCTCGCGCTGGATCGTGCGGCGCAGCGGCCGCGCACCGAGCACGGGGTCGAAGCCGCGCTTGGCCAGCAGCGACTTGGCCTTGGCGGTGAGCTCCAGCTCCATGTCCTTGGCCTTGAGCTGGGTCTCGACCCGGCCGATCATCAGGTCGACCATCTGGATGATCTGTTCCTGCGTCAGCTGGTGGAACACGATGATGTCATCGATCCGGTTCAGGAACTCCGGGCGGAAATGCTTCTTCATTTCCTCGTTGACCTTCTGCTTCATCTTCTCGTACCGGGTGCCGGTGTCGTTGGACCCGGCGAACCCGAGCGAGACGGACTTCGAGATGTCCGAGGTGCCCAGGTTGGACGTGAAGATGAGGACCGTGTTCTTGAAGTCGACCGTGCGGCCCTGACCGTCGGTCAGGCGGCCGTCCTCCAGCACCTGCAGGAGCGTGTTGTAGATCTCCTGGTGCGCCTTCTCGATCTCGTCGAACAGGACCACCGAGAACGGCTTGCGACGCACCTTCTCCGTCAGCTGGCCGCCCTCTTCGTAGCCCACGTAGCCCGGAGGGGCACCGAAGAGCCGCGAAGCGGTGTAGCGGTCGTGGAACTCACCCATGTCGATCTGGATGAGCGCGTCGTCCTCGCCGAACAGGAACGAGGCCAGCGCCTTGGACAGCTCGGTCTTACCGACACCGGACGGGCCGGCGAAGATGAACGAGCCCGACGGGCGCTTCGGGTCCTTCAGACCGGCACGCGTACGGCGGATCGCCTGCGAGACGGCCTTGACCGCGTCCTCCTGGCCGATGATGCGCTTGTGGAGCTCTTCCTCCATGCGCAGCAGCCGGGTGGTCTCCTCCTCGGTCAGCTTGAACACCGGGATGCCGGTCCAGTTGGCCAGCACCTCCGCGATCTGCTCGTCGTCGACCTCGGCGACGACGTCGAGGTCGCCGTCCTTCCACTGCTTCTCCCGCTCGCCCTTCTGGCCGAGGAGGGTCTTCTCCTCGTCACGCAGGCGGGCGGCCCGCTCGAAGTCCTGCGCGTCGATCGCGGACTCCTTGTCGCGGCGGACGTTCGCGATCTTCTCGTCGAACTCCCGCAGGTCCGGCGGCGCGGTCATCCGGCGGATGCGCATCCGGGCGCCTGCCTCGTCGATCAGGTCGATCGCTTTGTCCGGGAGGAACCGGTCGTTGATGTACCGGTCCGCCAGGGTCGCGGCGGCGACCAGCGCCGAGTCGGTGATCGAGACGCGGTGGTGCGCCTCGTACCGGTCGCGCAGGCCCTTGAGGATCTCGATCGTGTGCTCCAGCGACGGCTCGCCGACCTGGATCGGCTGGAACCGGCGCTCGAGGGCGGCGTCCTTCTCGATGTACTTGCGGTACTCCTCGAGGGTGGTCGCACCGATCGTCTGCAGCTCACCGCGGGCGAGCATCGGCTTCAGGATCGAAGCCGCGTCGATCGCGCCCTCGGCGGCACCCGCACCCACGAGCGTGTGCAGCTCGTCGATGAACAGGATGATGTCGCCGCGGGTCTTGATCTCCTTGAGCACCTTCTTCAGGCGCTCTTCGAAGTCACCGCGGTAGCGGGAGCCGGCGACCAGTGAGCCCAGGTCCAGCGTGTAGAGCTGCTTGTCCTTGAGCGTCTCGGGCACCTCGCCCTTGACGATGCTCTGCGCGAGGCCCTCGACGACGGCGGTCTTGCCGACGCCGGGCTCGCCGATGAGCACCGGGTTGTTCTTGGTCCGGCGGGACAGCACCTGCATGACCCGCTCGATCTCCTTGCCGCGCCCGATGACCGGGTCGAGCTTGCCCTCGCGGGCGAGCACGGTCATGTTGCGGCCGAACTGGTCGAGGACCAGCGAAGACGACGGGGTGCCCTCACCGCGGCCGGAACCGGTTTCGGTGGACTCCTTGCCGCCCTGGTAGCCCGAGAGCAGCTGCAGCACCTGCTGGCGGACCCGGTTGAGGTCCGCTCCCAGCTTGACCAGGACCTGCGCGGCGACGCCCTCGCCCTCGCGGATCAGGCCGAGCAGGATGTGCTCGGTGCCGATGTAGTTGTGGCCGAGCTGCAGCGCCTCGCGCAGCGACAGCTCCAGCACCTTCTTGGCGCGCGGCGTGAACGGGATGTGCCCGCTCGGCGCCTGCTGGCCCTGGCCGATGATCTCTTCGACCTGCTGGCGCACGCCCTCCAGGGCGATGCCCAGCGACTCCAGCGCCTTGGCGGCGACACCCTCACCCTCGTGGATCAGACCCAGGAGGATGTGCTCGGTGCCGATGTAGTTGTGGTTGAGCATCCTGGCCTCTTCTTGAGCCAGGACGACCACCCGCCTCGCGCGGTCGGTGAACCTCTCAAACATGTGCACTCCCTCGACTGCTGCGCCGGCGGCCCGTTTCCATCGCGTGCTTTCACCGCGATGGATTCAGCACCGTGAGACCACTCTAGTAGCCAAGCGGTCGCGCTGGCTTACCACTACGGCTTCTCGCGGTCGTTTCCGCACCCGGACGTGGCATCTTCCCGGGTGCTCCCATCATCAGGTTGCCCTGCACCTTTACGTCAAGCCCAACGTGCGAGCGGCCACTTGGATTCCGCCATCCGCGCGCTGTCCGCTCACCGCGAACAGTCCGCAAGCTGGGAGTGACCCACCCGATTGGCGCAGCCCTCCGGAGTCTGTAAGGTTAGGCACGCCTAATCCACTACGGCGCTTCGAGGAAGGGGCCGCGGTTGAACCAGCAGCGGTCCTTCCGTGACGCACGCGAGGTCGGCGACGGCCTCGCGTCGTCGTTGCGGCGCATTTCGGGGCGCCAGACCCGCAGCGAGCTCCGCAGCGACGTCCCGGAGGGCTGGATCCGCTGTTCGGAGCTGCTGGAGACGCCGTCGAACTTCGACGAGTGGCGCGGCCTGCTGGGCGACTGGCTGCTCCGCGAGCACTCGGCGGCCCCGGCGAGCACGACGGCCAGCTGGGTGATGACGTGGTACCTGCACGTCCCGGCGTACGTCGGGGCGCTGCTCTGGCACCACGAGCGCCGGGTGCCGTCGCTGAAGCCGTCGTCGCTGGCGTTCCGCCTCGCGGACGATCGTCCCCACCCGGACGGAATGGCCCAGCTGGACGACGGGTTCCACTGCCTCCCGACGGACCCGGGATCGGCCCGCCCGGAGGCCACGGTGGTCCGCGACGAGCGAGCGCTGGCGGCGGTGCTGCGGGCGCGCTACCTGGCGCACGCGGCCCGGTTCGTCCAGGTGTATGCCCCGGTGAGCAGATTGGGCCGGAGGACGCTGTGGGCGGCGGCGACGGACGCGCTGGAGAACTCGCTGTGGTGGGCGGGCCGGCAGGGCGGGACACCGGAGGCCGAGGGGGCCGGTGTGGCGGATGCGGCGTTGGTGCTGGACGAGCGGTACGCGCCGCTGACGTCGGCGTCGACACTGCGGCTGGTGGAGGGGGCGGACGGGCACCGCGAGTGGACGAGGCGGCGGGAGAGCTGCTGTTTTTCGTACCTGCTGCCGTCGTCGGACGAGTGCGACGGGTGCCCGCGCACCTGCTCACGCTGACTCAGGCCGTCCAGTCCGGATCCCGCCCAGCGGCCCCCAGCGCCCGCTCCAGCGGCGACGCACCGGCCCCCACCGCCACCTCGGGCCCGTAAACCCCCATCGACCGCGCCTGCGCCCCCATCGCCACCGTCGACTCGTACACCGCCGTCGCCGCCTCGGGGGCGTACGCGCACGGCTGACCGCTGGCCCGGGCCAGATCCCACCCGTGCAGCACGAACTCCCCCAGCACCATCGCCCCCACGACCGCGGATGGCATCGAAGCCGAGCCCAGGGAGGTCGTACCCGTCCACGCCGCCGGTGTGCCGAACACCTCGACCATCGTCTCCGTCTGCTTCTCCAGGTCCGCGAGCCAATCGGCCGCAACCAGCGCCGCCTCGGCCTCGCCACCGGCCGGGGTGGGCGGGTCCTCCCGCCGTCCCGCCGCGATCAGCCACGGCCCCCAGTACAAGAGATGGTTGAGCAGCCCCCGGACGTCATACCCGGCGCACGGCGTCGGCGCGGTCAGGGCGGTGACCCCGCCCGCGATCCGGAGGAACTCGGCCGCGGCCGGCCGCAGCAGCGAAGCAGTCATGCGGCGATCCAACCCGCCGGCGAAGGCCGCGTCTTGGACGAACGCGACAGCTACCGTGAACGCGTGACGCACCGGATCCCGCGCGGCATCGTGGCCGAGGCCACCGCGCGCACGATGTTCACGCTGACCCGGCACCCGCCGGCGCCGCCGCTCGACGAATTCGTCGAATACCACTGGATCCTGCGGTGGGACCGGCGCGGCAGACCGCCGCACGAGCAGCGGGTGCTGCCGAACCTCTCCGTCCACGCCACGTTCTTCCCCGGCGCCTCCGGCGTGTACGGCCCGGCGCACGACGTCTTTTCGCACCGCCTCACCGGCCGCGTCCAGGGCCTGGGCGTGCGATTCCGGCCGGGCACCTTCCGCGCGTTCCTCGGCGGCCCGGTGAGTGACATCGCCGACCGGGCCGTCCCACTCACCGACGTTTTCGGGCCTGCCGCCTCCGCGGCAGCCGAATCGGTGCAGAACGCCGACGGAGATGCGCAAATGGTCGGTGCGATCGACAACTTGCTGATCGCAAATCCCCGGACGCTGTCTCCCGCCGCGAGGGCGGCCGCGGCGGCGGTGGAATCAATCGCGCGTGATCCGGGAATTATCCGGGTCTCGCAACTGTGCGCCGATACTGGACTAACCACCCGCTCCATCCAGCGGTTGTTCGCCGAACACGTCGGCGTCCCGCCCAAGTGGGCGATCCGGATTTACCGGCTCAATGACGCAGCGCAGCGACTCGTCACCGAAGGAGATCCCGATTACGCCGGTCTGGCGGTTCGGCTGGGCTATAGCGACCAGTCGCACTTCATCCGTGATTTTCGGACAGTGACCGGTCAGTCGCCTACCCAGTACGCCAGGGCCGCGGAACCGGACAGCGATCGGACATGAAGAAAGCCGCCGGGCGGAGAATTCGCCCGGCGGCCATCGGTGGAAATCCGCGTCGACAAGAGGTAACCGCTGGTCAACGACCCGCAGCCGGCCCGCGCGGCGGCGGTGCGGACAACCGGCGTCAGTTCTTCTTGTGGTAGGCCTCGACAACCTCGGAGGGGATGCGGCCGCGGTCGGAAACCGCGTAACCGTTCTTGCGCGCCCACGACCGGATGGCCTGGTTCTGCTCGCGGTCGACCGCGGCGGGCCGGGCCGAACCCTTACCCGCGACCGGACGGACCGAGGCACGCTTGCGACCACCGGCACGACGCGCGTGCTCGACATACTGAGCGAGCGCGTCCCGCAGCTCCTCGGCGTTTTCCGAGGAGAGATCGATCTGGTAGCTGACGCCGTCCAAACCGAACTCGACGGTCTCTTCCGCCTCACTGCCGTCGAGGTCGTCGACCAGCGAGACGAGCACCTTCTGTGCCATCCGATTCCTCCTGCGGGGCTTACTCAATGATCTGGTACGGGGCAAGCCCCGGGACAGAAGTCTTTGTCCAGAACATTAGTACCCGCTTCTGCACACCAGCGCAAATCTCATTGCGATAACCCGGTGCTATCCTCACACGGCCGGGTTATTCGGGTCGTACCAGCGGGAAGAGGATCGTCTCCCGGATACCGAGACCGGTCAGCGCCATGAGGAGCCGGTCGATACCCATTCCGACACCACCGCTCGGCGGCATTCCGTACTCCAGGGCACGCAGGAAATCCTCGTCGAGCCGCATGGCTTCGCTATCGCCCTGCGCGGCCAGCAGCGACTGTTCGGTGAGGCGTTCCCGTTCGACGACCGGATCGACCAGCTCGGAGTATCCGGTGGCCAGTTCGAAACCGCGCACGTAGAGGTCCCACTTCTCGGCCACACCCGGCCGGGAGCGGTGCTGCCGCGTCAATGGGGAGGTCTCCAGCGGAAAATCACGGACAAACGTCGGTGCGTGCAGGTGATCTCCGACGAGGTGTTCCCACAGTTCCTCGACGAGCTTCCCGTGGCCGAGCTTCGGATCCACTTCCAGGCCCCTGGCCTGCGCGAATCCGTGCAGTTTGGCGGCGGGCGTCTCCGGGGTCACCTCTTCGCCGAGTGAATCGGACAACGACTCGTACATTCCGAGTGTGGTCCATTCGCCGGAGAGGTCGTACTCCGAACCGTCGGGCAGGGTGACGACCTGCGTGTCCAGCACCGACTGCGCGGCCTCCTGGATCAGCTGCCGGGTCATCACCGCGTTCGTGTCGTACGTGGCGTAGGCCTCGTAGTACTCGAGCATCGCGAACTCCGGCGAGTGCGAGGAGTCGCTGCCCTCGTTCCGGAAGTTGCGGTTGATCTCGAAGACCTTCTCGATGCCGCCGACGACGCAGCGCTTGAGGTACAGCTCCGGCGCGATCCGCAGGAACAGGTCCATGTCGAACGCGTTGGAATGCGTGACGAAGGGCCGGGCCGTCGCGCCGCCGTGCAGCGTCTGCAGCATCGGCGTCTCGACCTCGGTGAACCCGCGGCGGTGGAACGACTCCCGCAGCGACCGGACGACGCCGGCGCGCGTGCGCACGACGTCCCGCGCGCGGGGGCGCATGATGAGGTCGACGTAGCGCTGCCGGACCCGCGTCTCCTCGGCCAGTTCCTTGAAGGCGTTCGGCAGCGGGCGCAGGGCCTTCGAGGTGATGCGCCAGGCGTCGGCCATCACCGAGAGCTCGCCGCGCTTGGACGTGATGACCTCGCCGTGCACGAACACGTGGTCGCCGAGGTCGACGTCGGACTTCCACGCCGCCAGCGCGTCTTCGCCGACCTTCGCCAGGCTGATCATCGCCTGCAGTTCGGTGCCGTCGCCCTCGCGGAGGCTCGCGAAGCACAGCTTGCCCGTGTTGCGCAGGAACATCACCCGGCCGGTGATGCCGACCTGCTCGCCCGTGGCGGTGTCGGCGGGCAGCCCGGAATGCGCGGCGCGCACCTCGGCGAGCGAGTGCGTCCGGGGTACCTCGACCGGGTAGGGATCGATACCCTCCGCGAGGATCCGGTCGCGCTTCTCCCGGCGCACCCGCATCTGCTCGGGCAGTTCGTCTTCGGCGGGCTCGCTGGTGGAAGCGGGGTTTTCGGTCATGGCCCATAGGGTACGAACCCGGCCGGACGATACGCCAACCGGATTACCTTTACCTTTCCTCGATTAGCCTGGACAGCGTGAGCGATCCCACCCGAGGTCAGCGCGCTTCTTCCTTCGGCAGCCGTGCCGCCGAGTACGCCCGGCACCGGCCCGATTACCCCCGGGCGGCGATCGAGTGGGGACTGGCCGGCGCACGGGGAACACCGCGCCGGGTGCTCGATCTCGGCGCCGGAACCGGCAAGCTCACCCTCGGTCTCGCCGCGCTCGGGCTCGACGTCACCGCCGTCGAACCCGACGCGGAAATGCGCGCGGAACTCGAGCGGGCCGTGCCGTCGGTGCGGTCACTGGCCGGCCACGCGGAGCGGATCCCGCTGCCCGACGCGGCCGTGGACGCCGTTTTCGTCGGACAGGCGTTCCACTGGTTCGACGTGCCGGTGGCACTGACGGAGATCGGCCGGGTGCTGCGCCCCGGCGGCGTGTGCGTGCCGATGTGGAACTACGAAGACGAATCGGTGCCGTGGGTCGCCGAGTTCACCGCGCTCGGCCGCGACGGTGCCCGCCGCCCGTCGAGCATCGAAGACATGCGCGAGGTGACGCACCCCGCGTTCGAATCCTTCGAAAGCAGCCGGTTCCGCCACGCGCAACGGCGCACGGCGGAAAGCCTGATCGAAACGATCGCGACGTATTCCGCGGTGATCGTGTCGGCACCGGAGGAGTCGGCGGCCCTGCTGGGCAGGCTGCGGCAGTTCCTCACCGGGAATCCGGCCACCGCGGACGGCGAGTTCGACCTGCCGCTGGTCACCACGGTCCTGCGCGCGCGCCGGCGGTAGCTCCCGACCGGCCTTGACCTCGATCGAACTCGAGGTTGCACACTGCGGCGATGAACCGGAAACCCTGGGGCCGGGCCCTGATCTCGCTGTCCGCGCTCGTGACGGCGGTGGGGCCGTACCGCGCCGACTGGAACGAAACCCACGTGTACAACCCGGCCTGGCCACCGCACGCGAAGTTCCACAACGGCCAGACGATGAGCCTCGGGCTGACGCTCGGCGCCACCAGCCTGTGGCAGCTGTGGCGGCGTCCGACCCGGGCCGGCCTCGACGCCGGGGCGGTGCTGGCGTCGCTGTACTGGGTGACGCAGATCTCCGCGCTGGCCTACCCGGGTGCGAAGGCGGTGGACCCGCCGGGCGAGGCGCGGTTCCCGCAGGCGAAGGCGGCTTTCCCGGCGTTGGCGGTGACGGCGCTGGGTTACTTGCTGGAGCGGCGCCGGCTGGCCAGGAGCTGACGGGTCAGGGCCGGATGTTGCGCTCGTAAGCCAGCCGCAGGCCCAGCAGGGTCAGTTCCGGCACGTGGTCGGTGATCGTCTCGGACTCGTCCAGCACCAGCGGGGCCAGGCCGCCGGTCGCCAGCACCGCCACCTTCTCCGTGCCGCCCGGGGCCAGCTCGCGCACGATCCGGCGCACCAGGCCGTCCACCTGGCCCGCGAAGCCGTACAGGATGCCGGACTGCAGGCACTCGACGGTGTTCTTGCCGATCACCGACCGCGGCGGCACCAGCTCGACCTTCCGCAGCGCCGCCGCGCGCAACGCCAGCGCGTCCACCGAGATCTCGATCCCCGGCGCGAACGCCCCGCCCAGGAACTCGCCGCGGGCGGAGATCGCGTCGACGTTGGTCGACGTGCCGAAGTCGACCACCACGCACGCCGTGTTGTGGAGGTGGTGCGCGGCCAGCGTGTTCACCAGCCGGTCCGCGCCCACCTCCTTCGGGTTGTCCACCAGCAGCGCCACCCCCGTGCGCACGCCCGGCTCGACGACGATCTTCGGGACCCCGGCGTAGTACCGGCCGAGCATCACGCGCAGTTCGCGCAGCACGGCGGGCACCGTCGACAACGCGCTGATCCCGGTCACCGCGTCCGCGTGCGGGCCGAGCAGCCCGCGGACCGTCAACGCCAGCTCGTCGGCCGTCATGCGCGCGTCCGTGCGCATGCGCCAGTCACCCACGAGTTCCCGGCCGGACCACAGGCCCAGGACGATGTTCGTGTTGCCGACGTCGACGGTGAGCAGCAAGCGGGTCAGCTTTCCGCGTGCAGCAAGGCGTCGAGGCGGCGGGCGTCCGCCGTCTCGGCGACCGGGAAGATCGCCGTCTCCTCGTCCGGCGGCAGCGTCACCGTGCCGGACAGCAGCCCCGAGCCCTCCGGCGCGTGGCCGGGGTCGGTGTGCCGGTGGACGATCCGGTTGTCCGCGTCGACGAACACCACGCGCGGCTGGTACGTCGCCGCCTCGGCGTCGTCCATCTGGCCGTACGAGATGAGGATGACCAGGTCACCCGGGTGCACCAGGTGCGCCGCGGCGCCGTTGATGCCGAGCACCCCGCTGCCGCGTTCCCCCTTGATGACGTAGGTCTCCAGCCGCGCCCCGTTGGTGACGTCCACAATGGACACCTGTTCCCCCGGCAGCAGGTCCGCGGCCTCCATCAGGTCTTCGTCGACCGTCACCGAACCGACGTAGTGCAGGTCGGCCTGGGTCACGGTGACCCGGTGGATCTTCGACTTGAGCATCGTGCGGTACATCGTGGACTCCTATTCCCCTGCGTCCAGCCGCTCCGGGTGCTCGACGGCGGCGCCGAGCAACACCGGAACGTTGTCGATCAGCCGGGTACTCCCCACCCGGGCCGCGATCAACAGTCGTGCTTCACCGTCGACGGGCGCGGGCCCGAGGTCGGTTCCCCTCAACTCCAGGTAATCCACCTCGACCGCGGGCCGCGCGGCGAGGGTCTTCCACGCGGTCTCGAGGACCGCGTCCGCACCGTCCCGGCCGACGAACGCCCCCGCGGTGAGGGCGGCCGACAGGACGATGGCGTCTTCGCGCTGTTCGGGCGTCAGGTAGACGTTGCGCGAGGACAACGCGAGCCCGTCCCGCTCCCGCACGGTCGGCACGCCGATCACGTGCGTGTCGATGTTCAGGTCGCGCACCATCCGCTTGATCAGGACCAGCTGCTGGTAGTCCTTTTCGCCGAAGAGGGCGTAGTCCGGACGGAGCAGGTTGAACAGCTTCGCCACCACGGTGAGCACGCCGGCGAAGTGGCCGGGCCGGACGGCGCCTTCGAGCTCGTCGCCGAGCGGGCCCGGGTGCACGGTCACCACGGCGCCCTCGGCGTAGAGGGCGTCCGCGCTGGGCGTGAACGCGATTTCCACGCCGTCCTCGCCCAGCACGGCGAGATCGGCCTCCAGCGGCCGCGGGTAGGCCTCGAAGTCTTCGCCTTCGCCGAACTGCAGCGGGTTGACGAAGATCGAGGTGGCCACGACGTTGTTCGGCAGCCGCTTCGCGCGGCGGATCAGCTCGCGGTGCCCGGCGTGCAGCGCGCCCATGGTCGGCACGAGCGCCAGCTTGCGGCCGACGCCGTGCAGGGCCTTGCTGACCTGGCTCATCTGCTCGGGCGACGCGAACGTGTTCAGGGTGCCGCGGCTGAATTTCGGTGTGGTCACTGGTCTGGGTGCCCTTCGGCGGGATCGTCGAGGAGTTCGGTGAGGTCTTTGGCGGCCGCGGTGTCCAGCAGCCCGGCAGCCGTCGAACGCGCCACCGTGCGCTTGGCCAGCGCGCGGTAGGCCGGCGCCACGTCCGGCGCCCGGTCCGCCAGCACCGCGAGGTGCTTGCGGACGGTGCCGAGATCACCGCGCGCGACCGGGCCGGTGAGGGCGCGGTCGCCGTGTCGCAGCACATTATCCAATGCCGCCGAAAGCAGTGGCGCGACCAGGCGTTCGGATTGCCCGATTCCGGCTTGGCGCAACAGGTCCGCGCAGTCGGCGACCAGCACCATCAGGTGGTTCGCGCCGTGGGCCAACGCAGCGTGGTAGAGCGCTCGCGCGGAGTCGGGGATCCGCACCGGCTCGGCGCCCATCTCGACGGTCAGCGCCTCGCCGACGTGCCACGCCGCTTCGTCGCCTTCGGCCGCCGTGACGCCGATGCTGCACGCGGCCAGCCGTTCGAGGTCCTCCTCGCGGCCGGTGAACGTCATCACCGGGTGCAGGGCGAGCGGCAGTGCGCCGGCCTCGGCCGCGGGGGCCAGCACGTCGATGCCGTGCGCGCCGGAGGTGTGCACGACGATCTGCCCCGGCCGCAGCGACCCGGTGGCGACCAGCCCGCGGACCATCCCGGCGAGCGCGTCGTCGGGCAGGGCGAGCAGCACGAGGTCCGCCCGGCGGACGGTTTCGTCGGGCGGCAGGAGCGGCACGTCGGGGAGGAGGCGTTCGGCACGGGCCAGTGACGAAACGGACAGGCCGGACGCGGCGACCACGGTGTGCCCCGCCCGGGCCAGCGCGGCGCCGAGCACGCTGCCCACCCGGCCGGCGGAAACGACGCCGACCGCGAGGCGGGCGGGCCTCGTCATGGCGTGCGCCTGTGGACGCTCATGGTTGGCAGACTCCCTCTGCTCTCGTTCCAGTCCCTTTCCGGGTACCGGACGACGGCGCGAGACTAACTCGGGCGAGCGCGCGCCGTTGAGCCCGGGTGACCAGCTTCACCCGGACCGGGTCACCCGCGGGCGGCCTCGTCGGCGAGGCGCGTCGCCTCCGCGCGAGCGGCCTTCAGGGTGTGCAGCAGCTCCTGCTGGCGCTGCCGGTCGGCGTCGCTGGTGAGCTGGTGCCGGTCGAGGAACGCGAGCTCCGTCACGCTGGCCTGGTAGACGGCGACGGCCTTCGCGGCCTGCTTGCCGGACTGCCGTTTCGCCTGCCGCCGCCAGGCCCGACGGCCGGGCAGGCTGGCCAGCAGCTCGACTTCCGAAGGAGCGATCCACCGAGCGGCGGCCATGTGCGGCAACGCGGCGGCGATGATCCGCTGTTCCCGCTTCCGCTGCAGGATGACCAGGTAGACGACGCCGAAGAACAGCGGAAGCATGATCAGGAAGTAGACGGTGAGGAACTTCGACCCGCCGAGCAGCGCGGCGGAGTTCCACAGGGCGTGCAGGCAGACGGCGGCGAGGTACCCGGCAATCGGCGCGACGATCTTCAGCGCCTTGGTGGTCGTCCGCGCGGCGATGCCGATCCCGATCCCGGTGAGCACGGCGAACAGCGGGTGCGTGAAGGGGGCGAGCACACCGCGGAGGAAGAAGGCGGTGATGACGCCCTGGCTGTGCCCGTCCCCGAAGCCGTAGTCGGCGAAGGCCCGCCCGAAGTAGTAGATGTTCTCGGTGAAGGCGAACCCGGCGGCGCTGAACCCGGCGTAGACGACCCCGTCGACGACGCCGTCGAACTCGCTGGACCGCCAGAGGATGAGCACGACGAAGAGGGCTTTGGCGGCCTCCTCGACAACAGGGGCGGAGACGAGCGCGGCCACGGTGTTCCCGCTGCCCTGGCCGAGCAGCTCGTCCCCGACGGCCTCGGCGGTGGTGTTGATGAGCAGCGCGGTGATGGTCGCGATGCAGGCGCCCCAGGCGAAGGCGAGCAGCAGGAACTTGGCGGGTTCGGGCTCCCACCGGTCGACCCAGAGGAACCCGGCGACGACACCGGCCACGGGCACGAGCGCGGCGAGAACACCGATGGTGACGGCGAGCGGGCCGACCCGCGCGGTGGCCAGCCCGAAGAGGAAGAGGCCGCACAGGGCCACCACGATCAGCCCGAGCACCGGCAGCAGCACGGTGACCCGGCGAGGCCGCCGTCCACGATCAAGTCCCGTCGCGGGCGAGAGGGTTCCGCTCACAGCGGGTCACCCTACGCAGCGGGGGGAGGAAGAGAAACGCCACCTGGCACAGAGGGTGGGTTGGGGCGGGTTCCGGGTGCCGGGATGGGGGGCTGGGTGGTTTGGGTCGGCTTGGGGTGATTGGCGGTGGGCGCGGGCTGGGCTCGGCTTCGCGCCCGCCTCGCAGCGCTCGAACTCCGGGCGGACCAGGAGCCTCTTGCGCGCGGCCCGGCTCAGGGCCGCCCGCCGATCGAGCGTGCATGGGCGCCCGCCCCGAACCTCCGGCGCCCCGGGACCTGACTCAACCATGCCCGCCCGAGGCGGGCGGCGCAGCCGCACCGCCGATGGCGCCGATCCAGCGTGCACCGGCGCCCGCCCCGAACCTCCGGCGCCCCGAGTGCCCTCACTCAACCATGCCCGCCCGAGGCGGGCGGCGCAGCCGCACCGCCGATGGCCAGCACCCCCGCCGATCCAGCGTGCACCGGCGCCCGCCCCGAACCTCCGGCGCCCCCGGGTGCCTGACTCAACCATCGGGCGGCGAGGGCCTGCCGCTGTTGGGCGTGTGCAGCTCGGCGAGCGTGCGCTCGCCATAGGCGGTCGGGCGGGGCCGGCTAGCTCGGCGAGCGAGCATCCACCAGCGTGGCCTCGGCCCGGCTCAGTCCTCCGCGCGCCGCCGGCGGCGGGGGGTCGAGCCCGTTCCGCCGTTCGCCGCCAGTAGCTCGCTCACCGAACGGCCTGCCGCGTGGGAGCCGCTGCCCGGGGCCGGCTCCGGGGCCGCGCGGCGGCCGTTGCGGGAGCCGTTGTGGCCGTTCGTGTTCTGCTCCACCTCGGCCGGGTCCACCGGGGTCATTCCGCGGCGGGACATCGATGCGCGCTCCGCGACCATGCCTTCCCAGGCCGGGGGCTCGCCGTCCGGACGGCGGCGGCGGCCTCCGCCCGGCGGCTCTGCGGCCGCCGCGGGGACGGCCGGCATCTGCTGCGAGTCCTCCGGCTTGCGGCGGCGGCCTCCCGAGCGGCCCTGGAAGTTGCGGACCGACTCCGGCAGCGTCGGATTCGCCAGCGGCGTCTCCGCCTTGGCCGCCTCCGCCGGGGCCCGGTGGGAACCGCCGTGGCGGGACGGCGGCTCCTCCAGGATCGGCGACATGTCCGCCCGCGAGAACTGCTCCAGCCGCGAGGGACGACGGGTGTCCGCCGCCGGGACCGGGGTGGTCGGCGGGACGACCGGGGGCAGGTCCGTGCGGGACGGCTGCCGCGGGGACGGGCTCTTGCTCGGCACCGGCGTCGTCGGCGGGACCACCGGCGGGAGGTCCGTGCGGCTCGCCGCGGCGTCCCGCGGCATCGGGGGCTTCGGCTCGGGCGGCTTCGGCCGGTTCGGGCGCTGGCGCTCGGCGAAGTCGTCACGGTTCTGGAAGGCCGCGCTCAGGTCCTTGACCGGCCGGATGTCCGACCGCGACATCTCCGACGGCTTCGGCGGCGGCACGTTCGCCGCCGGACGGCCCGGCACCGGCCGCGGCGGCTCGGGCGCCTTGCGGGGCTCCGGCCGCGCGCCGTTCGGCTGGCCGCCGACGCGGGGAAGGTCCGGCCGCGACATCTCCACCCGCGGGATATCAGGCCGGGACATCTCCACGCGGGGAATGTCGGGACGCGACATCTCCACCCGCGGAATGTCGGGCCGCGACATCTCCACGCGCGGAATGTCCGGACGCGACATCTCCACCCGCGGGATATCGGGCCGCGACATCTCCACCCGCGGAATCTCCGGACGCGCCGCCTCGGGCCGCGGAACGTTGGGTCGCGGAGCGTTCGGCCGCGGCGCCTCGGGCCGCGGCATCTTCGGGTCGACCCGCGGGATGTCCGGCCGGGACATCTCCACCCGCGGGATGTCGGGCCGCGACATCTCCACGCGCGGGATGTCGGGCCGCGACATCTCGACCCGCGGAATGTCCGGACGGGACACCTCGGCCGGCCGGAGGTCCTGCCGCGACATCTCCGCGCGGCGCGCGGGCGGCGGCTCGGGACGGCGGATCTCCGTCTTCGGCTCCTGCGGACGGCGGATCTCGGTCTTCGGCTCCGGCGAAGGCGAGGACGAGGCCGAAGGAGTCGGACGCCGGATCTCGGTCTTGGGGTCGGCCGGGCGGGGCACGTCCCGGCGCGTCGGCTCGGCGGCGGCCTCCGGACGGCGCTCGGGCTGCTTCGCGGGCTCTTCCGGCTTGTTCGGCAGCCGCATCGGCTGGGACTCCGCCTGGCGGCGCGCCGCCTCGGCGCGCAGCTCGGCGGCCTTCAGCTCGCGCTGGGCCGCGTTCAGCGCCGGGTCGACCGGCGGCACCGGCGGACGGCGCTCGCTCAGCGGCGTCGGCCGGGACATCTGCTGGGTGCTCTGCACCGAGACGTTCGCCGGGGTCTTCGGTACCGGCTTGCCGCCGAAGCCCTTGCCCTTGCCGCCGAGGCCCTTGCCGTTCGCGGGCTTGCCGTTCGACGCCTTGCGGCGGCGCTCGTCGAGGACGCGGTCGATCAGCTCGGTCGGCCGCTCGCCGCCCTCGACCACCGGCTTCTTGCCGGCCATCAGCTGGGCCGGCTTCTTCTTCGGCGTGACGTCGGGGATCATCCGGTTCTCGTCGGACAGCTTGCGCATCCGGGTCGCCTGCGCGGTCAGCGCGACGCGCTCGAGCAGCACCTCGCCGCCGAACAGCGACTGGAGGCTGTCGCGCAGCGCGGACACCTCGGCGCGCAGCGCCTCGAGCTCCTCGCGGCCCTTGGAGTCGGCGACCTCGCTCTTCTCGGCCTCCACCTCCAGCTCGAATTCGCGCCGGGCCGCGATCTCGCGTTCCAGCTCCAGTTCGTACACAGCCTGCGCCTCGGCGACCGCGTCCTCGCTCTGTGCCGCGTGCTTGCGGTACTTCACGGCGAGGAACGCGCCGATCAGGGCGGCCCAGAGGGCCGCGACGATCCCGAGCCGGAGGTAGCGGAGATCGTCGCTGAGCACCAGTGCGAGGGTGGCTCCGATGGCGAGGACAAAGCCGACGACGAGCCACGGCCTGCCCAAGAGGCGGCCGCGCGAGTCGTCACCCACGCCGGTCATGACTGACACCGTACCTGCTCGTAATCCGAACGAGACCTACTCGGTCCAGCGAGCGGTGTGATTCCAGCGCTAACCGGTCGTTCCGCGGGTGCGCTCCCGATCGTGGTCCTGCGGGGTCCGGCAGCAGTGCTCGAGCCACAAAGCCGCTGCTACCAGGGCTGCGGCGGACACCACGCCGACCACCGCGGCCCGGGTGTCGAGCACCGCGGCGACGAGTTCGTCACGTCGGGGAAAAAGATAGGCGAGCGCCGCCAGCCAGGCGCCAGCCATGAACGCGCCGGCGAGTGACGAAGCCTTGGCGAGGGCCACCGACCGGGCTACCCCGATCGCGGCAACGACCCGGCCGCTCTTGATCCGCGACCGGATCGAGAACGCCAGCACGGCCTCGATCACGGCCAGCACGGCGAAGGTGACGCCGGCCAGCAGCGGCAGCTGCGGGAGCGAGCCGTAGGCCGTCAGGAAGAGCAGGTAGCCGAGGCCCAGGCCGAGCAGACCCGCGACGGCGAGGTCTCGGGGCCGGGTGAAGTGCATACCTCAACCGTACCGTGGAAGAGTTGACTCTCCACCGACTGGAGAGTTCATCATGCGTTTTGTGGGCACCACCGCGACCTTCACCATCGGCGAGCTGTCCCGGCGGACCGGCCTGCCGGTCAAGACGATCCGCTTCTACTCGGACGAGGGCCTCCTGCCGCCGACCGAGCGGACGGACGCCGGTTACCGGCTCTACGACGCGGCCGCGATGGCGCGCCTGGAGCTGGTCCGCACGCTGCGGGAGCTGGGTCTCGGCCTGGCCGACGTCTCCGCCGCGCTGAGCCAGTCGACGACCGTCGGCGAGCTGGCGGTCCGGCACGTCGAGGCGCTCGACGAGCAGATCCGGCGGCTGCGGCTGCGCCGGGCGGTGCTGCGCGCGGTGGCCAAGCGCAATTCCGAGCTGGAGGAAGTGAACCTGATGAACCGTCTCGCGTCGATGTCCGACGAGGAGCGCAAGCGGCTGGTCGACGAGTTCTGGGACGAAATGGTCGCCGGGCTCGACATCGACCAGGACTTCTACCGCCGCATGCGGTCGGGCAAGCCGGAGCTGCCCGACGACCCGACACCGGAGCAGCTCGAGGCCTGGATCGAGTTCGCCGAGCTGGTCCAGGACCCGGATTTCCGGGCCTTGATCCGCGGCATGAGCGAGACCCAGGCGAAGCAGATCAGGGACGGCGAGTTCCAGCAGCCGGCGGAGGCCTGGCGCACCCACTGGAACGAGTGGATGGCGCGGGCCCAGGAAGCCGTCGACGCCGGCGAAAGCCCGACGTCGGAAGCAGGGCAAACGCTTGCGGCCGACATCGCGGCCGCCTCCGCGCGGCCGGACCAGGACGCGGGATCGGCCGAGTTCCGCCGTGAGCTGGCGGACCGCTTCGCGGCGAGCGGCGACGCCCGCGCCGAGCGCTACTGGCAGCTGCTGGCCACCATCAACGGCTGGCCTCCGGTCGCGACGACGCAGCCCGCGGTCGGTTTCATGATCGCGGCCCTGCGCGGCTGACCGCACCGCGGCTACCGTTCGACGACCGGCCGGGAACAGACCGTAACGAACACGCCCGAACCGCCGATGTGAATCCGTTTCAGCCGAGTTCGAGGTCCGTCCGGCGGACCGTCGCCACCTCGTCCGCCGGGCGGCCCTTCAGCAGATCCGCGATCGGGCCGTGGCCCGGCAGCACCGCCGCCGGGTCGATCTCCACCCAGGGCACCAGGACGCTCGCGCGGTCCGGGGTGCCCGGGTGCGGCAGCAGCAGCTCCGGGTCCTCCGACGTCACGCCGTCCACCGTGACCACGTCGACGTCCAGCGTCCGCGGGCCCCAGCGCAGCTCGCGGACGCGGCCCGCCGTCTGCTCGGCGGCCTGGCCCGTGCGCAGCCACGCCCAGTGGTCGCGGGCCGGGTCGTCGACCACGCACACCGCGTTGAGGAAGTCCGGCTGGTCTTCGACGCCCCACGCCTTGGTCTCGTAGACGCTCGACACCGCGACCAGCGCCGGCCGGACGGCGTCGAGCGCCAGCTGCAGGAACCCGAGCCGGTCGCCCAGGTTGGAGCCGAGCGAGAGGACCGCCCGGCTCACCGGTCGCGCCGGACCGTGACGGCCACGTCGTCGAACGTCAGCGGGATCGGCGCCGACGGCTTGTGCACCGTCACCTCGGCCGCGCTGAGGCGCTCGTCGCGCATGACCTCGTCGGCGATCTTGCCCGCGACGCTCTCGATCAGGTCGTACGGCTCGCCCGCGACGATCCCCGCCGCCAGCTCGGCCAGCTCGCCGTAGTGCAGGGTCTTGGTCAGGTCGTCGGAAACGGCGGCCGGCCCGAGGTCGAGCCACACCGTGACGTCGACGACGAACTCCTGGCCGTCGCGCTTTTCGTGCTCGAACACGCCGTGGCGCCCGAACACGCGCAAGCCGGTCAGCGTGATCCGGTCAGCCATCCGTCCTCCAAGCGGCGGCCACCGCGACCGCGTCCAGCGAAGCCCCGACCTCGTGCACCCGCACACCCCACGCGCCGGCCGCCGCGGCCAGCGCGGAGATCGCCGCGGTGGCGTCCTCCCGGCCGTCCGGCGGGCGCGGTGTCCCGTCCTTTTCGGACAGCAGGCGGCCGAGGAACCTCTTGCGCGAAGCGCCGACTAGCACCGGGAAACCGAGGGAGAGCAACGAGTCCAGCCCGCGCAGCAACGCCCAGTCGTGCTCGGCGTTCTTCGCGAACCCGAGCCCGGGGTCCAGCACGATGGCGCTCTCGGCCACGCCGGCCGCCAGCGCCGCGTCCACCCTGGACAGCAGCTCGGCCCGCACGTCGGCCACGACGTCGCCGTACTCGGCGAGCGCCTGCATGTCCTTGCTGTGCCCGCGCCAGTGCATCAGCACCCACGGCACCCGGGCATCGGCCGCGACGCGCGCCATGTCCGGATCGGCCAGCCCGCCCGAGACGTCGTTGATCACGTGCGCGCCCGCCTCGATCGCCGCGGCGGCGACGGTGGCCCGCGTGGTGTCGACCGACAGCGCCACGCCTTCGGCGGCGAGCGTCTCGATCACCGGCAGCACGCGCTCCAGTTCGGTGGCGGCGTCCACCCGGGACGCACCCGGCCGCGTCGACTCGCCGCCGACGTCGATCAGGTCGGCCCCGCGCACCCACATCTCGCGGGCGTGCTCCAGCGCCTGGTCGAGGCCGAGGTAACGGCCACCGTCCGAAAAGGAGTCGGGCGTCACGTTCAGCACGCCCATCACCACGCACCGGCCGGGCGCGGGGAGCCCCACGTTCACCGGCGGGCCCGGATCAGATCGAGTGCCTCCGCCCGGGAAGTGGCGGAGTTCTTGAACTGGCCCCGCACGGCGGAGGTGGTGGTGCGCGCGCCGGGCTTGCGGATGCCGCGCATGGCCATGCAGAGGTGCTCGGCCTCGATCACCACGATCACGCCGCGCGGTTCGAGCTTGCGCACGATCGCGTCCGCCACCTGCGACGTCAGGCGTTCCTGCACCTGCGGCCGCTTGGCGTAGAGGTCGACGACCCTGGCGAGCTTCGAGAGCCCGGTGACCTTCCCGGCGGCGTTCGGGATGTACCCGACGTGCGCGACGCCGTGGAACGGCACCAGGTGGTGCTCGCAGCTGCTGTACATCGGGATGTCGGTGACCAGCACCAGCTCTTCGTGGGACTCGTCGAACGTCTTGTCCAGCACCGCGTCCGGCTCGGTGTACAGGCCGGCGAACATCTCGCGGTAGGCCCGGGCGACCCGGGCGGGCGTGTCCTTGAGGCCATCCCGCTCCGGGTCTTCACCGCACGCCAGCAACAGCTCGCGGATCGCCTTCTCCGCCCGGTCGTGGTCGAAGACCGGGCGGTCGGCGTCACTGAGGCTTTTCTGGTCCATCCACGTCACGACGCTCCCCCTCGCTCTGCTGGTTGCCGGCTTGGTCGGCGAACCAGCCGTGCTCACGAGGGCGTTCTTCGGCACCGGGCCGCCACGACTGGCCCGGCTGGCCACCCGGCGAGGTGGCCGGGGTCCAGCCCGGAGGGGCACCGTAGTTCGGCGGGCCGCTCTGGCCGGACGGCTGGCTGCCGTAGGCCTGCGGCCAGTGCGCGGTGCCGTTCGGGCCACCGTTCGGGCCGCCGTAAGGACGGCCACCGTTCGGGTAGGCGCCCGGCTGCGGCGGGGCGTACGGGTTCGCGTTCGGGTCGCCAGGGGTCGGCGTCGGGTACGGCGGCCCGCCCGGCAGGTCACCGGCGCCCTGGGCGGTGCCGACCGGGGTCGGCTCCGGCTTGAGGACCGGCTTCTCCTTCTCCGGCGGCGGCCACGGCTCGCCGCGCTCCATCGCCAGCTCGCCCGGGGTCTTGATCGGCGGCTTGTCCGACGGCGTCCGCTCACCGAACTCGTTGAACACGGTGATGTGCGGGCGCTTCTCGACCGTGGCGAAGATCCGCTCCAGGTCCTTGCGGGTCAGCGTCTCCTTCTCCAGGAGCTCGATGACCAGCTCGTCGAGCACGTCGCGGTAGGTGTTCAGCACGTGCCACGCCTCGGTGTGCGCCGTCTCGATGAGCTTGCGCACCTCCTCGTCGATCTCGTGCGCCACCTCGAGCGAGTAGTCCGCCTGGCGGCCTGCCGACCGGCCGAGGAACGGGTCGCCCTGCTCCTGGCCGTACTTGACCGCGCCGAGCCGGGCGCTCATGCCGTACTCGGTGACCATCGCGCGGGCGATCTTCGTCGCCTGCTCGATGTCCGACGACGCGCCGGTGGTGGGCTCGTGGAAGACGAGCTCCTCCGCCGTGCGGCCACCCATCGCGAAGACCAGCCGCCCGATCATCTCGGAGCGGGTCATCAGGTCCTTGTCGTCCTCGGGGACGAGCAGAGCGTGTCCGCCCGTGCGGCCGCGCGGCAGGATCGTCAGCTTGTAGACCGGTTCGATGTCCGGCATCGCCCACGCGGCGAGCGCGTGCCCGCCCTCGTGGTAGGCCGTGATCTTCTTCTCCTTCTCGGAGATGATCCGGCTCTTGCGGGCGGGGCCGCCGACGACGCGGTCGACCGACTCCTCCAGCGCCGCGTCGGTGATCACGTGCCCGTTCTGGCGGGCGGTGAGCAGCGCGGCCTCGTTGAGCACGTTCGCCAGGTCGGCGCCGGACATGCCGACGGTCCGCTTGGCCAGGCTGGTCAGGTCGGTGCCCTGGGCGATCGGCTTGCCCTTGGCGTGCACCTCGAGGATCGCCTTGCGGCCGCGCAGGTCGGGCGCGGACACCGGGATCTGCCGGTCGAACCGGCCCGGGCGCAGCAGCGCCGGGTCCAGGATGTCCGGCCGGTTGGTGGCCGCGATCAGGATGATGCCGCCGCGGGCGTCGAAGCCGTCCATCTCGACGAGCAGCTGGTTCAGCGTCTGCTCGCGCTCGTCGTGCCCGCCGCCGAGGCCGGCGCCGCGCTGGCGGCCGACCGCGTCGATCTCGTCGACGAAGATGATGCAGGGCGCGTTCTGCTTGGCCTGCTCGAACAGGTCACGCACGCGCGAAGCACCGACACCGACGAACATCTCGACGAAGTCCGAGCCGGAGATCGTGTAGAACGGCACGCCCGCCTCGCCGGCGACAGCGCGCGCGAGCAGCGTCTTGCCGGTACCCGGCGGCCCGTAGAGCAGGACGCCCTTCGGGATCTTCGCGCCGAGCGCCTGGTAGCGCGCCGGGTTCTGCAGGAAGTCCTTGATCTCGTACAGCTCTTCGACGGCCTCGTCGGCGCCCGCGACGTCCCCGAAGGTCGTCTTGGGCATGTCCTTGTTCAGCTGCTTGGCCTTGGACTTGCCGAAGTTGAGGACGCGGTTCCCGCCGCCCTGCGCGTTGTTCATCATCCACATCAGCAGGCCCAGCACGAGGGCGAGCGGGATGGCGAAGATGAGGATCTGCGTCAGCACGCCCTGCTGGGTCACCTTGGTGGTGAACTTGATCGGCTGGCCGCCTGCCTTCGCCGCGATCAACGAGTCGTAGATCGGGCGGGTGGCGTCCGCCGGGTACTGCGAAATGATCTGGGTGACCTGCTGGCCGTCGACGTCGACAGGTTTGTTCAGCAGCAGTTTGAGCTGCTGTTCCTTGTCCTCGAGGCTGGCTTCCTTGACGTTGTTCGAGGTGATCTGGGAGTTCGCCACCGAGATGGGTGCCTGGGTGTACCCACGATCACTGTCGAAGATCGTGTTGTACGCGAACAACGCCAGCAACCCCGCGACGATCCACAGCAGTGGGTTCCTGAGCACGCTCTTCCGGTTCATACGACTCGGCCCTGGTGGCCTCGACCCTCCCTGGTTGGGCGGCTCCTGTGATACCCGCCATCACGATCTTGACAACCCGTGGTGCCTGGACACCTGCCCATCAGGGTACCGCCCGCTGCCGCGTTCATCCCCTGTGAGCCTCTCGCAGGTCAACGGGCGATAGCGCCCCCGGGTTCCCGGCCGGTGTCCGCGGTGGTCACGCTAGCGCGTGCCGTCCGACACACTGTTCACCATCTCGCCCAGCCGGGTGCGCAGCGTCGCCGGGTCCGCCGGGGCCACGGTGACCCACTCGCGGCCGTCCGTACCTGCGCGGGAGAGGCTGAGGTAGCGCCCGGTCGCGGTGTCGAACCAGGCCAGCACCCGGGACCGCTGCTTGGCCCCGACCTGCGAACGGCTGTTCGCTGCCAGCTGACCGCCGCGCTGCCGGGGCTGCCCGGAGATGCGGCCGTACGCCTCGCGCGGGTCGGCCGTGACGCGCTCGCTCAGCGGAGTCCGCCGCGCCTTGCCCCGGCGTTTGTCTTCTTCCTCACCCGGCGCCGACGGCAGGGACACCGGCACCCGGATCGGCGCGGTGCGCAGGGCGTCGTCCAGCGGGAGTGTGACCGACGCCTCGCTGCCGCGCGGCCCGGCCGGCAGCAGCCCGATGACGGCGGAGACCAGGCCGTCCGGCGGGACGTCCCGCAGCCAGATCCCGTCGGCGTCCTGCACCGCCAGCACGCCCTTGGTCTCGTCGGCCGCCGCGAGGACGCCGACCGTCGGGGCTTCGAACTGCGGGATGTGCAGCGCGTCGATGGTCAGCGGGGCGAAGGCCAGCAGGTGCAGGGCGTCCTCGATCGGCGGCGCGAGCCTGCCGCGCGGTTCGCGGACGCCACGCGCCTTCAGCTCGACGTCGACGCGGTGACGCAACGACACGCGCTCGTCCTCGGTCGCGCCGTGCGACCGGACGATCAGCGGGTACGGCAGCTCCCCGACCCGCGCCGACTCCCAGAGGAAGTCGAACGCCAGTGGCGAGAAGAACTCTTGCATCATCACTCTCCCGGATCGGACTCTTGCTCAGCGTAGCCCGCACCACCGACAGAAACGGACGGCTCCGGGCAGGCTGCGCACGTCCGGAGACCGATCTTCCCAGAGGCGGCCGGAGCCGGCTTCGGCCGTGCGGACCCCGCCCCGGCAGCGCCGGGTAGCTCAGACCGAGCTGGTCGTCGAGGCGCCGGCGAGCATCTCGCCGAGGCGGTGGCGCAGCGTGGCGGCGTCGGCGGGCGCGATGGTGATCCAGTCGCGGCCGTCGCGGCCACGGGTGACCTGGGTGAAGTAGCGGCCGGTCTCGGTGTCGAACCAGCTCAGCACCGGCGTGCGGGTCCGGCCGCCCAGCCGGCTGCGGGCGTTGGCACCGATCTGGCCACCGCGCAGCCGCGGCTGGGCTTGCAGGCGGGCCAGCGCCTTGCGGTCCTCGTCGGCCGACGCGCGCTCGTCGCCGGGGGCGGGGGCCCGGCCGGTCAGCTGCTCCAGCGGGACCGTGATCGACTTCTCGCTGCCGCGCGGGCCACCCGGCAGCAGCGACACGATCGCGCTGGCCAGGCCGTCGGACGGGCACGGCTGCAGGTGCAGGCCGCGGGTGTCCTGCACGGCCAGCAGGCCCTGACCGCCCAGCACGCCGGCGATCGCGAGCAGCGGTTCGGCGTCCGGGGCGATCAGCTGGACCGCGTCCAGGCTCAGTTCGGGGCTCGCCAGCACGCCGAAGTAGTCCTCGACGTGCGGTTCGGGCCGGCCGCGGCCATCGGCGAGCCCCCGCGCGGTGAGCCCTTCCAGCGTGCGGCGGCGCAGCAGCGACCGCTCGTCGACGGTCGCGCCGTGCGAGCGGATGCGCAGCGGGTACGGCAGCTCGCCCAGCCCGGCGGACTCCCACAGGAAGTCCACCTCGACCGGGGTGAGCAGCTCAGCGTTCGGCATCGAGCCACCCCCAGGTGAAACCGGGCCGGGCACACGTCGGCGTGCCCGGCCCGGAGGATCAGCGGTCTTCGTCGTCGTCGGACCACGCGCCGATGACCGGCGGCGGGGTCGCCTGGTTCGCGCCGAAGGCCTCGTCCGGGTCCGCCTCGATGAGGAAGGACGCGTGCGTGTGCTCCTCGTCCTGCTCGCCCTGCGCGGTCTGCGGGGCCATGCCGCCCATGCCCGGGTTCATCGGCGGCGGGGTCTGCCCGCCGATGGTGCCCGCGGACGAGACGAGGCCCTGCTGCGGCGCCTGGGCCGACGCCGCGCTCTGGCCCTGGCCGTCGGCCGCCGCCAGGCTCGTGTCGTTCTGGGACTTCGCGCCGGACTTGCTGCCCGCGCCCAGCGCCCGCGAGGCCAGCGCGCCGAGGCCGCCCGCCACGCCACCGAGGCCGAGGCCCATGCCGATCTTGCCGAGCGGGTTGCCGCCGCTGCCGGTGTGACCGCCACCCGGGGCGACGCTGCCGGTGCCCGTACCGGTGCTGGTGCCGGTGCCCACGCCCGCGGCCGTGCCGCCCGGGCCGTCGCTGCCGAGCGAGGCCGCGTCCGCGCCGAAGGCCGCCGGGACGCCGCCGTGGCCGCCGTTCGGGCCGACGACGCCGGCGTGCTGCGCGCCGAACGTGCCGCTGTGGCCGCCGAAGCCCTGGCCGCCGGAGGCGAAGACCGCGCCGCCCGCCCCGGGGAGGCTGTCGACCGGGCCGCTGCTGCCGACGCTGTGCACGGCGTTGAACGAGACGGAGTTGTGCGACGCCGTCGGCTTCATGCCGAGCGACTCCGGGCCGAAGCTCGGGGTCGAGTTGTCGACCTCCTTCATCGCCTGGGTGTAGGCGTTGAAGAAGGCGACCTGCTGCGCCTTGACGTCGTTGGCCGCGTCCGCCTGCGCCTTCTGGTCGGCGATCAGCGCCGCCGGACCGCCTGCCAGCGCAGCCGCCATGGCCTGCTTGGGGTCGAAGTCCTTCGGGGCGGGCATCTTCTTGACCTCGGCGGCCGCCGCGGCCTGCTTGGCGAGCCGGTCGGACATCGTGTGCGCGGCGTCGGAGGCCTGCGAACCGGAGTTCGCGATGGCCACCAGCGCGCCCTGCGCGCCCGCGGCACCCCGGCCGACCCACGCGTTGCCCAGCTCGGCGATCGCGTTGTACAGGTGGTCGGAGGCCTGCTTCAGCTCGGAGCCGTGGTGGGCCCAGACGTGCCCGGTCGCCTCGGCCGTGCCGGGGTCGTTGTTGTTGACCGCGCCGGCGTAGAGCTGCTGGCTTTCCTGCGCGTTCCAGTTCGGCGGGTTGGCGATCGCCCGGTCGCTGCCCATGTCGAAGCCGCCGGCGCTGCCGCGGGCGCTGTCGACGATGTTCTGCGCCGCGGAGTTGTCGCCGAGCGGGACCACCGAGCCCGGGTTCGCCGCCTGCTGGTCGCTGTGGTTCGGAGCCATGACTACGAGTTCCCCCTTGGACTCAGGCGTTGCGGAACGGGTCGGCCGCGGCCTGGTCGACCTCGTGGTAGCGGGCCATCGCCGTGACGATGCCCTCTTCGGCGGCGGAGTACTGGTCGAGCAGGTTCTGCAGCGCGGCGGCGTAGGAGTCGCCACCGCCGTCCGCGCGCTGCACGAACTTCGCGGCCATCGCGTTGCCGACCGGGTTGTCGCCGAGCTTCGGCGGCTGCGCGAGCGTGCCCGCGCCGGCCAGGAGGGCCTCGACCGCGTCCTTGCCGGTGCGGATCTTGTTCAGCACGGCCTGCGCGGCGTCGGGGTCGACCCCGACCTGACCCGCCGCGGCCGCGGCCTTGAAGGCGTTCGCGTCGGCAGCGCTGCTGTTCCCCATCTGCACTCTCTCCCGTTCCCCCGACCCGGTCACCGCGGGCACGAATGGTCTTCGCATAGGTTAACGCACGTGATCAGAGCCTATGACGCAAACTTCGTGCCCGGGGTTCCGCGGATCCGGTAATTGCGGTGAACGGTCGGTGAACCGCCCGGGACGGCTACGAGGTGTAGACCTTCGGGTCCAGGGTGCCGATGTAGGGCAGGTCCCGGTACCGCTCGGCGTAGTCGAGGCCGTAGCCGACGACGAACTCGTTGGGGATGTCGAAGCCGATGTACTTCACCGGCACGTCCACCTTCACCGCCTCCGGCTTGCGCAGCAGCGAAACGACCTCGAGCGACGCGGGGTTGCGGCTGGCGAGGTTCTTCAGCAGCCACGACAGCGTCAGGCCCGAGTCGACGATGTCCTCGACGATCAGGACGTCCCGGCCCGCGATGTCGCGGTCGAGGTCCTTGAGGATCCGCACGACGCCGGACGACGAGGTCGCCGATCCGTACGAAGACACGGCCATGAATTCCAGCTGCGTCGGCAGCGGCAGCGCGCGGGCGAAGTCGGTCATGAACATGACCGCGCCCTTCAGGACGCCCACCAGCAGGAGTTCGCCCTGCCCGTTGGCCGGATAGTCGGCGGCGATCTGCTCCGACAGCTCCGTGATCTTGTCCTTGATCTGCTGCTCGGTGACGAGCACGGAGGCGATTTCGCCCTCGTACACGGGTCATTCCCCTCGTGTGGTGGGTTGGGAGGTGACGCAGAGCCTGCCACGGCACCGGCTCGCCTCCAAGTTGCCCGGCAGCCAGACGCCGCCCTGACCACGCCACCGGGCGACGAGGCCGTCGACCGCCCGCAGGTGCGCGTCGGTGAGCTCGCGCACACCCGATTGCAGCAGCCACCTGCGGATAACCCGGCGGCGGATCGCCGGGGGCTCGGTCGCGAAGACGCCGATTTCCAGCCCTTCCGGACCGCCCGCGCGGGTGAAGATCAGGTCCGCCACTGTGTCCAGCGCCTCATTGTCTTCACGCAGTTGCGCGGCCGTGCGGGCGAGTGCGGCGGCCACCCCGCCGTTGAGGACGTCCTCCAGCAACGGCAGGACTTCGGTGCGCAGCCGGACGCGCGTGAAGCGCGGTTCGGCGTTGTGCGGGTCTTCCCACGGCTCGACGCCGAGCTCGGCGCACGCGGCCCGGGTGGTGGCCCGGCCGACGGCGAGCAGCGGCCGTCCCCACGGCGGGTCGTGCGGCCGCATGCCGGCGACGCTGCGCGGGCCGGAGCCGCGGCCCAGCCCGAGCAGGACCGTTTCGGCCTGGTCGTCGAGGGTGTGGCCGAGCAGGACGAGGCCGTGCCCGGCCAGCGCCCGGTAGCGGGCCTTGCGGGCGGCGGCTTCCGGGCCGCCCTTGCCGGCGACGGCGACCTCGCGCACCTCGGCTTCGTCGACACCCAACGCCTTCGCCGCGGCGGCCGCGTCCGCGGCGACCTTCGCCGAGCCCTCCTGCAGCCCGTGGTCGACGACCAGCGCGCGGACGACGTGGCCGCGGTGGTGCCCGACGTACGCGACCGCCTCGGCCAGCGCGAGGGAGTCGGCGCCGCCGGAGACCGCGACGCACAGCTCGGACGGCGGGCTCTCGACGGCTTCCAGGAAGCCGCGGACGGCCCGGCGGACGGCCGTGACCGCCGGCCCGGTCATCCGTGCAGGCGCCGGACCCACGCCGCCGGGTCGGAGATCTCGGCGCGCGACGGCAGGGTGTTCGGCGACCGCCAGACGGCGTTGAAGCCGTCCATGCCGACGGCGTCCACGACGTGCTTCGTGAACTTCGCGCCTTCTTCGTACTGACGGATCTTCGCGTCGACGCCGAGCAGCGCACGCAGCAGCCGGTCGAAGACGCCGCCGCCCTTGCGCCGGGCGGTGAACCGCGCGCGGATCTGCTCGACACTCGGCACGACCTGCGGGCCGACGGCGTCCATCACGTAGTCGGCGTGGCCCTCCAGGAGCGTCGAGAGGGCGAGCAGCCTGTCGAACACCGCGCGGTCCTTCGGCGACTGGAGCAGCTCGGCCAGGTTCAGCCTCGGGCCCTGCTTGATCGCCTCCGGCAGCCGGCCGACCAGGTCGGCGAGGCTGTCGGTGGTGCCGCCGGCGAGCCCGGAGACGAGCCGCTCGACCTCGTCGGCGAAGTAGTCGCGCAGCCACTTGACCGCGGTGAACTGCAGCCGGTGGGTGCACTCGTGCAGGCAGACCCACAGCCGGAAGTCGTGGCCGGGCACGTCCATCGCCTGTTCGGCGGCGACGACGTTCGGCGCGACCAGCAGCAGCCTGCCTTCCTTGTCCGGGCCGCCGAACGGGTCGTACTGGCCGAGCACGCGGCTGGCCAGGAAGGCGAGCACCAGACCGGTCTGGACGCCGGCCCCGCCGGCCAGTATCGGCCCGAGCGGCCCGCCCTGCTGCGGCAGCGCGCGCCCGGTCAGCGCGTGCAGCCCCGCCGCGGCCGACCGCACCCAGCCCGGCCGGTCGACGACCTCGCCGGGCAGCAACGGCAGGTCGAGCCCCAGGTGCGTCAGCTGCCGCACGTGCCCCTCGGCCTCGACGGTCAGCTCGCGCAGGTCGGTGACGGCCTCCTCGGCCCGTTCCCGGGGCACCTGCGGGCCACCGCGCACCAGCATCGCGCCGGTCTGCGCGGCGATCCCCCAGTCGACCATGGGCCGGGTCTGCGTTTCCTGACTCACCCTTCCGACGCTACCTGCCCGGTGCGGGTTTCCGGCCACGATCTTCGTACGGTTCGGCCTCCGCTAGGCGCAGCCGCACTTGCGGAGGCTCGTCGCGAGGGCGTCGATCGCGTCGCGGCCCGGCTCGGTGTCGGAGCCGTTGGACATGAACGCGAACACCAGCACCCGGCCGTCCTGGTCGAGGACCAGCCCGGCGAGCGTGTTCACCCCGGTGAGCGTGCCCGTCTTGGCCCGCACCCAGCCGCGGCCCGCCTGCGACGCGGCCGTGTCGAACCGCTTGTCGGCCAGGGTGCCGGAGCCGCCCGCGACCGGGAGGCCCGCCAGCACCGGGCGGAGCTTCGCGGTGCCCGGGTTCTTGCCCTCCGGCGCCGCCGCGGCCGCCAGGACCTGGGTGAGAAGCCGGGCCGGGATGCGGTTCAGCGACGAGATGCCGCTGCCGTCCGAGAGCGCGACGCCCGAGACGTCGAATCCGTGGTCCTTCAGCACCTTGAGGGTCGCCCTGGCCCCGCCGGCGTAGCTGGCCTCCTCGCCGTTCGCGAGCGCGACTTGGCGGGCGATCGCCTCGGCGAGGACGTCGTCGGACAGCTCCATCAGGTCGGACACCAGCTCGGTCAGCGGAGCCGACTTGACCTCGGCGACCACCTTCGCGTCCTTGGGCGCGGTCGCCTGGCCGCCCGCCGACACCCCCAGCTTCGAGGCGATGGACGAGGCGAGCGCGCTGCCCGCGTTCGCCGTCCGCTGCGAGTTGTTGTCCTTGGGGTTGATGCGGCCGCCGTCGGCCATCACGGGCGCCATCTGCGTCGCGTACGTCGACGGCGCGTCGCCCGCTTCCCAGCCCGGTGCGGTCGTCGCGCCCTTGAACAGCGTCAGGTCGACCTGGACCTTCTTGACGCCCGGCACCGCCTTCTTGACCTGCGCGACGAGGTCGTCGACGTGCGCGGCGCCCGGGTACAGCGGGGAGTCGGTGCCCAGCGGCAGGTTGGTGATGGTCGTGTCGCCGCCGCCGACCAGGATCACCGTGCCCGGGTCCGCACCCTGCACGACCTTGGTCGGCAGGCGCAGGTTGTGGTCCAGCGAAAGCAGCGCGGCCGCGGAGGTGAGCACCTTCGTCGTCGAGGCGGGTGTCACCGGCGACGCCGAGTTGCGGTCCCACAGCACGGTCCCGGTCGTCGGGTCGATCACGCTGCCGGTGAGCTGGCCCAGCGCGCCGTTGCCCGCCGCCGAGGCGAGGGCGGCCTTGACGCCGTTCGCGGTCGGCGTCGCCCCGGACGTGGCCGGCCCCTGCAGCTGCCGGGCGGCCGCGGCCGGCTCGGGCGCGTCGCCCTTGGGCGCGTTCGGCGCCCACGGCAGGGCCAGCCGGTTCGCCACCTTCGGCATCGCCGCGGCGACCCCGCCGCCGGCCAGCACCAGGAGGACGACCACGACGATGGCGATCAGCTTGCCCCTGCGCCGCTTCTTCGGCGGCTCACCGGCGGCCGCCGGCTCGGCCGCGGCCGGCGGCTCGGCGGGCGGCTGCTCGCCGCGGGGCGGCTCCGTGCGCTGCTGCGGCTGCTGCTGGAAGACGCCGGGGAACTGGGTGGGCCGCTCGATCCCGACGGTCGCCTCGGCGTCGAACCGCTGCCCGTCCGGTTCGATCCGCTGCGGCCGGGCCAGCGTCCCGGCGGACGCCGACGGCACCACCCCGCGCGGCGGCTCGGGCAGCGCCGGACGCCGGTCGCCCGGCTCGGCAGGCCGGTCGCCGGCACGGTCTTCCCGCAGCTCGATGCGCTGGCTCCAGGGTGCGGCGGGCTGCGGGGCTTCCGGTTCTTCGCGGCGCTGGGCGGCCGTGCGGTTCAGCTGCTCTTCTCGGCGCAACTGCTCCTCGCGCCAGTGCTGGAGTTCCTCCCGCCACTGCTGCTGCGGCTCCTCCGGCTTCTTCTCCTCCCGGGGCGGGACGTGGCGCTCGACCGGCACCACCGGCACCGGCCCGGACGGCACCGCCTCGATGTACTGGGTGCTCTCCCCGGCCGAAGCCGGCGCGTCCGGCTCGAGCTCCGACTGCTCGACGCGGATGTACTGCGTGCTCTGCGACGGGGTCGCCTCGGCCGAAGCCGGCTCGTCCGGCTCGAGCTCGGCCTGCTCGACACGGATGTACTGGGTGCTCTCCGCCGGGGGCTGCGGCGGGGTCGCCGCGGGCGGCTGCGGGTCCTCCTGCCGGGCCGGCGGCTGCTTCGGCGTCCGGCTGCCGAGCCGGTCGGCGAGGTCCTGCTTGGCCGGGGCCGGCGGGGGCGGCGGCTCCTCCGCCGGGGCGTTCAGCCCGGGGACGGGCTCGGGCGGGACGTTCGGCGCGAACCACGACCCCTTGGGGGCGTCACTGGCTGTGACCTTGGGCACGCCCGGGCCGGTCTCGGCGGCCTTCGGCGGGTCGGGCAGGGCCATCGGAGTGGTCTCCCGCGCGCCGGACGACGAGCGGTCTTCGTCCGACGAAGGCCACATCGGCTGGTCGTTTTCCGGCACCCACCACTCCTTCTCACCTGCCCCGGGAGGGGCCAAGCTCACATGCCGCGTGGCCGACATCGATGCGGCTCCCCGGCAGGGCGTAGTCCACACTAGGAGACGTCAAGACAGTCATGAAGGTTGCCGCCCGCGACGCGTGGCATGCCGGGACCTGAAGAAGTAGTGAGGACAGGCGTGGAGTTCGACGTCACGATCGAAATCCCCAAAGGGGAGCGCAACAAGTACGAGGTCGACCACAAGACCGGCCGCATCAAGCTGGACCGGACCCTGTTCACGGCCACGCAGTACCCGGCCGACTACGGCTTCATCGACGACACCCTCGGCCAGGACGGCGACCCGCTCGACGTGCTCGTCCTCGTCCAGGAGCCGACGTTCCCGGGCTGCCTGATCCGCTGCCGCGCGATCGGCATGTTCCGGATGACCGACGAGAAGGGCCCGGACGACAAGGTCCTCGCGGTCCCGACGAACGACCCGCGCCTGGAGCACCTGCGGGACATCCACCACCTGAACGAGTTCCACAAGCTGGAGATCCAGCACTTCTTCGAGGTCTACAAGGACCTCGAGCCCGGCAAGAGCGTCGAAGGCTCGAGCTGGGTCGGCCGGTCCGAGGCCGAAGCCGAGATCAAGCGCTCGCTCGAGCGCGAGGTCGACCGCCTGGCGAAGGAAGAAGCCAACGGCGGCCACTGAGCCCGCGCGGAGTCCATTCACGAGAAGGCCCCCTCGGGAGATCCCGAGGGGGCCTTTTCATTCCCCGGTCAGCAGGTGGTCAGTGGGCCAGTGCGAGCGCCGGAGCGTCCGCTTCGGCTTCGGCGCGCTGCTCCATCGCCGACTTGTCCGACAGCGGCTTCTCCTTGAGGAACCACACCAGCGCGAAGCCGACGGTCAGCACGATCCCGCCGACCAGGAACACCGTGCTCATCGACTCGGCGAAGCCCTGCAGGATCGGCCGGGCCAGCGTCGGGTCGAGCGTCGAGAGGAACGACGTGTCGTTGACGTCGAGGCCGCTCTGCATCTGCTTCGCGAACTCCGGGTGCTGCGCCAGCGCCGCGGTGTAGGCCGGCGTGGTCATCGCCGAGCGGATGGCGTTCGCGATCCGGTCGCCGACCGTGCCGAACAGGATCGACAGGAACACCGCGGTGCCCGCCGTGCCGCCGATCTGCCGGAAGAACGTCGCCGCCGAGGTGGCGACCCCGATGTCCTGCGGGCGGACGTCGTTGGTCGCGGCCAGCACCAGCGTCTGCATCGAGGCGCCGAGGCCGAGGCCGATCACGAAGGCGATCACCATGACCAGGGCCAGCGAGCTGTCGACGGTGATCGTGGACAGCGCGAACAGCGCCGCCGCCATCAGGCCGATCCCGGCCACCGCGAACATCTTGTACCGGCCGGTGGCCGCGATGATCCGGCCGCTGGTCAGGCTGGCGACCATGATGCCGAGCGTCAGCGGCAGCATCTGCAGGCCGGCCTGTGTCGGCGTCGCGCCCTTGACGATCTGCAGGTACAGCGGCAGCGACATCATCGCGCCGAACATCCCGGCACCCTGCACGACGGTGACGACCGTCGACATCCGGAACACCGGACGGCGGAACAGGCGCAGCGGCAGCAGGGCGGCGTCGCCCATCCGGCGTTCGATCCAGACGAAGGCGGTCACGCCCAGCGCGCCGACGACGTACATGGCGATCGAAGCGGCGGAGCCCCAGCCCCACTCACGGCCCTGCTCGGCGACGATCAGCAGCGGCACCAGGCCGGTGGCCAGCGCGACGGCACCCCAGTAGTCGACCTTCTGGTCCACGCGGGTGTGCGGCAGGTTCAGCACCTTGGTGACGACGACCAGCGCGGCGAGCGCGATCGGGACGTTGACCAGGAAGACCCAGCGCCACCCGGTGATGCCGACGAAGGTGTCGATGCCGGCGAAGAACCCGCCGACGACCGGACCGGCCACGCTCGAGATGCCGAAGACGGCCATGAAGTAGCCCTGGTACTTGCTGCGTTCGCGCGGCGCGGTGATGTCGGTGATGATCGCCAGCGCCAGCGACATCAGGCCACCGGCACCGAGGCCCTGGAAGGCCCGGAAGGCGGCGAGCTCGTACATCGACGTCGCCATGCCGCTGGCCAGCGAACCGACCAGGAACAGCGAGATCGCCGTCAGGTACATGGGCTTGCGGCCGTAGAGGTCGGACAGCTTGCCGTACAGCGGCGTGGAGAGCGTCGCGGTGATGAGGTACGCCGTGGTGGCCCAGGCCTGCAGGGACAGGCCGTGCAGCTCGTCGGCGATGGTGCGCATGGAGGACGAGACGATCGTCTGGTCCAGCGCGGCGAGGAACATGCCGAGCATCAGCCCGGACAGGACGGTCAGGATCTGGCGGTGGGTCAGTTTGCCGTTCGTAGCGGCTGCTCCTTCCGCCGTGGTGGTGTCGCTCATGGTGGTCTCCCTCGGGAAGTCTCCGCGTAGTTGCTTGTACCTCTCAACTACTTGCCTGAGCCAAGTATTCCCCGGGAAGGTTGTACCGTGCAATCAAATATTCTGTGACGCCGGTCTCGTAGCTCGCTTGACGGCCTTTGCGACCACGGTGACCTCGGCGGACGGCACGTCGAGGCTCGTCACGAAGCTGTAGAGGTCACCCAGGTCCCGGCACCAGACGGCGGCCATCAGGTTGGTGACACCGGTGGTGGCCAGGGTCCCGTGGACCATCGGGTGCCCGGCCAGCGCTCGCCCGACCTCGTCGAGCCGGCCAGGCGGCACGGTCATCCAGACGTTGGCGTCGACTTCCAGCCCGAGCGCGCGGGCGTCGATGTTCGCGTAGGTGCGCAGGCGCCCGGCCGCGGCCAGCCGCTCGACCCGGCGGCGGACCGTCGACTCGGGCGCCTCGGCGGCCAGCTCGCCGGGGCCGAGCCGGGCGTCGGCCGCGAGCCGGGCCAGGAGGCGCCGGTCGAGGTCGTCGAGGGTCACGTCCTCGCCGGGCGGCGGCGGGGTCAACGCGGCGACTTCCCCGGCGGTGAGCAAGCCGGTGCGCCACTGTGTCGCGTCGGAGAAGACGTGCAGGACCGAGTACGCGCGCAGCTCGGTGACGGCGGACGTCGACGGCAGCGCGTCGTGCACCAGCCGCCCGTCGAGGCCGCCGAGCGCGACGGCGCTGATCTCCTCCCCGCCGGCCAGGATGTCGACGAAGAGGACGTCGTCGCGGTTGGCGAGCGCGTCGGCGATCACCTGTGTCCGGCCGCGGAGCACCTTCACCCGCAGGAGCAGCGCGCCGCACAAAAGTGTGCCGCCAGGGCCCAGACAACCCCAGACCATCCCCCGCCCTCACCGGGGGGCGTCCCCAAGTCCAGTCTATCGGCAAGGGCCGACAAACCGGCCGGAAACGCACCCCGCGGGCGAAGCTGTCCACATCACGGCGTGCCTGTGGACAAGCCCCTGTCGGTCGACTTTCGGCCGCAGCTCCAAGTGGTCGAGTACTGCCGCAGCCCGAGCGGAAGCGACCGCGGACCATGCTGAAATCCGTGATCGACATCGTCGAAACCCTGGCCACCCGCGTCCGCGCCCCGCAACGGCCGCCCGCCTTTTCGAGGAGCCCGGCAAAGTCTTCTCGGCCATCGACGACCCCTCGCCGCGAACCTCCGATCCGCGCCGACCGGGCTGAGGCCGGCAAATTTCACCGACCTCCCGCGGGCGAGGTCGATGCCCTCGACGGCGCCGTCCAACTCCTCCAGGGCCTGCCGCAGTACTGCCTCACCGTGACGCTGGTCCGCGACGGCGAGCCGGAACTCGCGGTGCTGCACTCACCGAACCTGAAAGAGACCTACGCAGCCCGGAAAGGCGAGGACACAACGCCGATCACCCCCTCGCGGAAGCTCACCCTGGACGCCGTGGTCGCGGCGACCAGCCAGCCGCCGTTCGTCACGCAGCAGCCGGGCGTCGCGGAAGCCGCCGGGCGGTCGCTGACGGCCGTGCTCGGCGCGGTCGCCGCCGTCCGGAACCTCGGGCCGACGTCGTGGCAGGTCGCCGACGTCGCCGCCGGGCGGCTGGACTTCTTCTGGCAGTACGGCCGCGACGCGACGAACCTCGCCGGCGCCGCCTTGATCGCGCGGGAAGCCGGTGCGGTGGTCACCACCGCCGACGGCGTCCCGTGGACGCCGTCGGCCGGCAGCTTCCTCGCCGCCGCACCGGCTCTGCACCCGCGGGTGCTCGAAATCCTGCGTCAGGCGGAGTAGCCGGGGATCGGGAACGGCGCCAGGAACTCGCGGATCTCCGCGGCGATCGTGTCCAGCGCCGCCTCCTCGGACGCGGCCGCGGCCGTCACCGTGCGGTCGATCCACTCCGCCACCTGGACCTGGTGCTCCGGCTTCAGCCCGCGGGTCGTGATCGCGGACGTGCCGAGCCGGATGCCGGACGGGTCGAACGGCTTGCGCGGGTCGAACGGGACCGTGTTGTAGTTCAGCTCGATGCCCGCGCGGTCGAGGGCCTGCGCCGCCGGCTTGCCCGCGACCGCCTTGTTCGTCAGGTCGATCAGGAGCAGGTGGTTGTCCGTGCCGCCGGACACCAGGTCGTAGCCGCGCGCCAGCAGCGCGTCGGCCAGCGCCTTCGCGTTGGCGACGATCGTGTGCGCGTAGTCGGAGAACGAAGGCTGCTGCGCTTCACCGAGCGCGACGGCGATCGCCGCGGTCGTGTGGTTGTGCGGGCCACCCTGCAGGCCGGGGAAGACAGCCTTGTCGACCGCCTTGGCGTGGTCGGCGTCGGACAGGATCATCGCGCCGCGCGGGCCGCGCAGGGTCTTGTGCGTGGTCGTCGTGATCACCTGCGCGTGCCCGACCGGCGACGGGTGCGCGCCGCCCGCGACCAGGCCGGCGATGTGCGCGATGTCCGCGACGAGCACCGCGTCCACCTCGGCGGCGATCTCGGCGAACGCCGGGAAGTCGATCGTGCGCGGGATCGCCGTGCCGCCGGCGAAGATCAGCTTCGGCCGGTGCTGCCGGGCCAGGTCGCGCACCTGGTCGAGGTCGACCCGGCCGGTCTCCTTGGCGACGCCGTAGCGCACCGGGGTGAACCACTTGCCGGTCGCGGACACGCTCCAGCCGTGCGTGAGGTGGCCGCCGTCCGGCAGCGCCATGCCGAGCACGGTGTCACCCGGCTGCGCAAAAGCCAGGTACACGGCCAGGTTCGCCGGCGACCCGGAGTACGGCTGGACGTTCGCGTGGTCGGCGCCGAACACGGCCTTCGCCCGCTCGATCGCCAGCTGCTCGACCTGGTCGATGAACTGCTGGCCCTCGTAGTACCGCTTGCCCGCGTAGCCCTCGGAGTACTTGTTGGTGAGGACGGATCCGGTCGCCTCGAGCACGGCCTGCGAGACGTAGTTCTCCGAGGCGATCAGGCGGATCTTGTCGTGCTGGCGCTTCGCCTCGTCCTCGACGAGCCCGGCGATGGCGGGGTCGGCGGTGGCGAGCGCGTTCAGTGCTGGCTGGTGTGTCATGGCGTACTCCGGCTCTGGAGTGGCCTTCACCCAGGCGCGCGGTGCCGGCCTCGTCGTCGCTTCCCGGTGGTGCTCCACCTCGATGGCGCCAGTCGCTGCTGCGCGGTAAAGCGTAGTCCACGGCGCTCGAAGCGCGGTGCACTCAGCCGACGACCACTCCCATCGACCGGGCCGTGCCCGCGATCGTGCGCATCGCCGCCTCGACGTCGGACGTGTTGAGGTCCGGCAGCTTGCGCTCGGCGATCTCCCGCAGCTGCTCCCGCGTGAGCTTCCCCGCGACCTCGTGTCCCGGCCGCGCCGACCCCTTGTCGCCCAACGCCTTCTTGATGAGGAACGACGTCGGCGGCGTCTTGAGCCGGAGCGCGAACGAGCGGTCCTCGAACACCGAGACGACCACCGGCACGACGTCGCCGCGCTGCGCCGCCGTCGCCGCGTCGTAGGCCTTCTTGATCTCCACCAGGTTGACCCCGGTCTGCCCCAGCATCTTGCCGAGGTCGACGACCGGGGCGTTGCCCGCGCTGAGTTCCAGGGTGACCCGGTGGGTGAGTTTCTTCTTCGGAGCCATGCCCCGAAGCTAGAGTCTCCAGTTACTGGAGGGTCAAACCGGTTTCGTGCCCGCGCGGTGCCGCCGTGCCAGCTCCTGGTAGATCGCCGCGTTGTGCTCGACCCACATCCGCGCCGAGTCGGTCAGCGGGACGAACTTCTTCGCCGGGCTGCCCATCGCGATGACCTCCTCGGGCACCTCCGTCGCCGGCGTGACCGTCGCCCCGGCCGCGACCAGCGCCCGCGCGCCGATCTTCGCCTTGTCGAGCACCGTCGAGCCGTTGCCGATCAGCGCCTGCTCCCCGATCGTGCAGTCGTGCACCAGGCACTGGTGGCCCACGGTGACGTTCTTGCCGACCTCGCAGACGCCGTCGTTGACGTGGATCACCGAGTTGTCCTGGATGTTGGCGCCCTCCCGGATGACGATCCGGCCGAAGTCGGCCCGGATCACCGCGCCGAACCAGATCGAGGCGTCCTTCTCGACGACGACGTCGCCGATGAGGGTGGCGGTGGGCGCGATCCAGGCGTCCGGGTGGACCTGCGGGCTGAGCCCTTCGAACGAGAACAGAGGCATGCCCGCACCCTAAACCGCGCAGGCCGCCTTCCCCGGCCGAGCGGGGAAGGCGGCCGTTCGCGGGCCGCGGCCGGCTGCTGGGGGTCAGCCGGTGATCGCGGCGTTGATCAGGATGTCCACGGCCTGGTCGTTGCGCGTGGTCTGCGGGACGATCTGCGTGTCACGCGGGTAGAAGCCGGGGCTGCTGCCCTTCGGGTACATCTCGAAGGTGAAGCTCCAGATCTTGTGCGTCGCCCACATCCAGTCGTTGACGCTGCCGTCGGTGATGTAGAGGTCGCTGGACTGCTCCGGCGTGTAGCCGTTGGTCGCGGCCATCTGCTTGCCGAGCGTCTGGAACTTCTGCGCCTCGGCCGCGGTCAGGCCGGGCGCGGTGTCGGCGTAGGTGTAGCCGAAGGGCCACAGCACCAGTTCGGAGTAGGTGTGGAAGTCGATGTGCGTCTTGATCTGCTGGACGCCGCCGACCACCCGCGAGTTCACCCAGTTCGAGACGGCGCGCGTCTCGGGCGCGGAGAACGCCGCCGTGCCGCGGTAGGTCTCGCTGGACGTCGAGCCGGACGAGCCGCCGCAGCAGCCCCACTTGTAGCCCCAGTTGCGGTTGGGGTCGGTGCCGGGACCCTGGCGGTTCTTGCGCCAGCTGTGGAACGTGCCGCCGGAGATGTCGTACTCGGAGCCGTCCGGGTTGACGCTGGGGATGACCCAGACCTCGGTGCTGTCGACAAGTCGCTTGATCGCGGGATCGGTGGCGTATCCGCTGGTAAGCCGGTCGACGATGTGCAGGCACATCTCGGTGGTGAGGTGCTCGCGCGCGTGCTGGTTGCAGGTGAAGAGCACCTCGGGCTCGTTCTCGTCGGTGGCGGCGTTGTCGCTGATCTTGATCAGCGAGAGCGCCCGGCCTTCGTACGAGGTGCCGGCGCTGCCCAGCTTCGTGAGCGACGGGTAGTTCGCGACGGCTTTCTGCAGCTCGGTCTGCGTTTCGGCGTAGGTGTGGTAGCCGGTGTAGCCGGCCGGGAAGTCCGCGGCGGCCGCCGCGCCCAGCGGCCGGTCGACCTTGCCGAGCGCCTTGACGGCGAAGCCCTGCGCGCGCAGCTGGGCGGCTTCGCCGGGGGTGGCGATGACCGTGGTCGTGCCGTTCGTGCTGTCGAGGATGTCGGCACCGGTCTTCGCGACCTCGGTGCGCTGCTGGGCCGTGCCGGTGCCGGCGATCTCGTAGACCTGCGGGCCGTCGGGCTGGGCGGCACCGGCCGTGCCGCCAACGGTGAGCACCAAGAGGACCGCCGCGGCCGTGCACGTTCGTGTGCGCATCACGTCTCCTGCTCTCGGGGGTTCCCTCGACCTTGGCGGGAGCCGGACGGAGGGCACAATCCGGAGCAGTACGGATCTATTGGCGGTTTCTACCCGTAGTTCGCGAAACAGAGCGCCTCGATGTCGGCACGCAGCGTGGCGAACGGCCGCGGGCGCACCCGCTGCTGGACGACCGTGCCCAGCAGGTAGGACAGCAGCGCCCGGGCCCTGGCCCGCGGGTCGTCGACGTCGAGCGGGGCGAGGAGCTCGGCGAGCAGTTCGGTGAGCGAGGTCAGCATGACGTCGATGGCCTGCGGGTGCTGCGCCCGTCCGGCGGCGATCCAGTACTCGAACCAGAGGAAGGCGGCGTTCGGGTTCGCGGCGAAGACGCTCAGGTACTCCTCGAGGACGGCGAAGAGCCGCTCACGGGGTTCGTCGTGCTTCGCGGCGACCTCGCGCAGGCCGGCGGCGAAGGCGGTGATGTGCGCGGCCATCGCCCGATCGATGAGGACGTCGATGTCGGCGAAGTAGTAGTGGATCGCGCTCTTGGTGAGCGGGCCGGCGTCGGCGATGGCCCGGACGGTGCACCCGGCGAGCCCGTCGCGGGCGAGGACGACCCGCGCGGCTTCGACGATCTGTTCCTGCTTGGCCAGCTGGTTCGGCGAGAGCCGCTCGCTGCGGCCGGGGACTGCGCTCACGGTGATTCTCGTTACCTTCTTCCTGGACGCCGGACCCCAAACCCTAGGGCAGACGTCCTGTCGGCGGCTTTCGGGTGAAAAACCGGATTGGCCACCCCGGTCCGCGCAGCGGACAATGCCCGGCATGGTGATCTCAGGGGACAAGGGGCTCAGCCCGGCTGCGCGCAGCCAGCTGGAGAAGGAAATCGCGAACTTGCGCGCGCAGCGGGAAGCCCTCGCGCCGCAACCCGGCGAACAGGAACGCACCGGGGACGCGGCGGACCAGGCGGACGTGATCGACCGGGCCGAGGCCGCGGCCCGCCTCGACCGCCAGATCGCCGACCTCGCGGCCAAGATGGAACACGGCGGCTACGGCAACAGCCAGCTCCCGGACGGTACGGTCGTCACCCTGCGCTTCTCCGACGGAGACGAAGAGACGTTCCAGGTGGTGACGGTCCCGGGCGAGGACGCGGACGCGATCACCTCGGACAGCCCACTGGGCCTGGCCCTGGTCGGAGCATCGGCGGGCGACGAGATCGCCTATCGAACCCCCCGCGGCGACGCCAAGGCCACGGTGGTGAAGCTGACCCCGCCGAAGTAGGTTCCGCCGCCGAAGGGCCCCCGGCCGGGGGCCCTTCGGACGGGTGGTCCACCTCTCGTCTCGTGGAGAAATCCAGGAGTACCTCAAGTTATGCTCGAAGCATGGCGGTCGATGAGCTAGCGGCTTCGTTGCTGTACCAGGTGACGGCCCTGGCCGGAGAGGTCGCCGGCCGCATGAACGACGGCCTGGAGCGGCTGGAGCTCACCGGGCCGACGGCGAACCTGCTGTGGATCCTCGACCCGGAGGCCGAGCCGCAGCCGCTGCGCAAGCTGGCCGTCCTCATGCGCTGCGACCCTTCCAACATCAGCCTGCTCAGCGCACAGCTGGAGGAACGCGGGCTCGCCGAGCGGCGCCCGCACCCGCGGGACGGCCGCGTCCGGACGCTGGTGCTGACCGCCGAAGGCCGGAAGGTGCGCGAGCGGCTCCTCGCCGTCGTCGCCAGGCACTCCCCCTTCGCACACCTCGGCGACGAGGAACAGCTGCTCCTGCAGTCCCTGCTCGCGAAGGCGCTCGACGAAACTCGTTGAGCACTTCCTGGAGATTCTCATGTATCTTTCGGGCATGACGACTACGGCAAGACGGGTGCGGCTGACCGCCACGGGAGGTCCCGAGGTGCTCCGGGTGGAGGCCATGCCGGTGCCGGAACCGGGCCCCGGACAGATCTTGATCACCACGGAGGCCGCGGGCGTGGCGTTCCACGACATCTCGACCCGCAGAGGCCTGACCCCCGGCGCCCTCCCGGAGGTCCAGGGGTTCGACGTCGTCGGCCACGTCGCCCGCGTCGGCCCCGGCGTCACGGAGTTCACGGCAGGCCAGCGCGTCGGAGCCCTGATCGGCGACGGCGGATACGCAACGCACGTCCTGGCGCCGGTGCAGCGGACCGCCCCGCTGCCGGAGGGACCGCCCGCCGAGAAGCTTGACGCGCTGATGCTCAACTACCTCACGGCGTGGCAGATGTTCCACCACGTGGCCAGGCCTTCAGCTGGTGAGGCCGTACTGGTGCTCGGAGCCGCCGGAGGAGTGGGATCGGCATTGTCCCAGATAGCCAGAGCGGCAGGGGTGGAGGTCTACGGCACCTCAAGCCCAGGCCGACGCGGCAGGGTGCTTGCAGGCGGCGCCAGGTGGGTAGCGGACCAGTCCAAGGTACCCACCCCGGTCGCAGCGGTGTTCGACCCGGTGGGAGGCCCATCGCTGGCACGCTCCCGACGTGTCACGAAGCGGTCGGGAGTGGTGGTGTCGTACGGATTCAGTTTCGCCACCGGAGCCGGCTACTCCAAGGCCGGCGCCATGACGCGAACGGTCGGCGCACTCGTGCGGGCGAAGCTGACGCCAGGGCCACGGGTGGTGGTGCACACGGTGGCCCGCGCGGTCGACAAGGATCCGGCCGGGTTTCGGGCGGACATCGCTGCGCTGGTCGGGCAGCTGGCCGCTGGTGCTATTGAGCCCGAGGTCGTCACGCTGCCGCTGGAGCAGGCCGCGGAAGCGCATCGGCGGCTGGAAAACCGTGAGGTCGAAGGCAAACTGGTCCTGGTTCCCTGACCTGCACCCCGGGACTTTCTCTGCCCCCGACCGGACGTCCGTGTCACTCAATTTGCCGCCCGGCAAACGGAACAGGCCCCACCCGAGGTGTCTCGGATGGGGCCCGACCTGCGGAGCCGTCTAGGGAATCGAACCCTGACCTATTCATGCCGAGCGGAATTCGTCACTTCTTGACCTTGGCCGCGGCGCTCTGACCTGCACATCCACCGTCCCCGAACGTCCGCGGATGTCCACCCCTGGCCTCCCCGATTGACACTCACTTTGACACTCACCAGGCACCCAATGTGGGTCAGAGTGTCGCAACGAACCACTGACGCACTTAACGAGCTGGAACTGAGATCTCAGTGGGGTCACGTGCTAGTGAGTCTGGAGTTAGGCGATCAGATGTCACATTCCGTAGCGTGTCATCGACTATGGTTGTGTGGACGAGACGCAGCCCTCACCCGTGCTGACCGACCTGACCGAGCTTGAGGAGCAGGTGGTCAACACCGCTCGCTGCGGGAAAGTCGCCAAACCCGCCACCACGATGACCGTGGAGGAGCTCGCAATCACCGACGACCCCGAACTGCGGGTACGAGCCGAAGTGCTCCGCGATCTGCTCCGCGGATTGCACGGTGACCTCGACCCCCGCGGAATCCGGATTGTGGATGTGCGGGTCGTCGGACAGCTCGACCTCGATCACGTCACCGCCGTCACCGGTTTGGACTTGTACCGATGTGCGCTGCCTGAGAGCATCGTTTGCCGACACGCGCGCCTTCGCTACCTGTACCTGAACCACAGCCTGCTCACCCACCTGCACGCCAGCGGCCTCCGCGCCGACAGCGACCTGTTCCTACGGGACGCCACCATCACCAGCACTAACAAAGACGAAGCGATCCGACTGCTCGATGCCCACATCGGCGGCCAAGTCGACCTCGATCGAGCTACCATCACCAGCACCAAGGGCCCCGCGCTAAACGCCGACGGCCTCCGCACCGACAGCGACCTGTTCCTACGGGACGCCACCATAATCGGCATTGGGGAATTCGGTGCGATCCGGCTGCTCAATGCCCACATCGGCGCGCAACTCAACCTCAGTCGAACCACCATCACCAACACCAACGGCCCTGCACTAAACGCCGACACCCTGCGCATCGACAGCCACCTGTTCATGGGAGATGCCACCATCACCAGCACTAACAAAGGCGGAGCTATCCGGCTGCTCGGTGCCCGTATAGGCGGCCAAGTCGGCCTCAACCGAGCTGCCATCACCAACACCGAGGGCCCTGCGTTGGCCGCCGACGACCTTCGCGCCGACAGCAAGCTGTTCATGGAGGACGCCACCATCACCGGCAGCGGAGGACTGGGGGCCGTCCGGCTGGTAGGTGCTCACATCGACGGCCAAGCTTCCCTGCTGATGTCCAGACTGGACAACAGCTCAGGTCCGCTCCTGGTATTGCACGAGGCGCAGATCACCGGGGCGTTGCTGTTCCCGCCGGCGGTGGTGTGCCCGGCCGGTCGGCAGGGGATGAGCCGTTGTGGCTGCCCTGACAGCAACCGCACCATCACAGCCCACGGATTGACCTACCCCATCCTGCGCGAAACATCGTGGCGTCAATGGCTGCACCTGCTGGTCCACCACACCACCACCTACTGGCCCCAACCCTTCCAGCAACTCGCCGCAACCGAACGCACCGCCGGCCACGACAACAACGCCCGCGAAATACTGATCACCCAACAAGACGACCTCCGCCGACGCACCCCCCAAGCTCTGGGCAACCGACTCGCACGCGGACGGCACGCGCTCTGGGGGTGGTTGGGCCGCTACGGCTACCGCGCCCAGCGCCTCGTCCTCGCTCTCGCCCTCGTCCTCACTTTCGCCGCCGGGGTCGGCCTGCTCGCCGGGCACGTCACCACCCGCCCCGGCCACCACGCCGCCGAACACGTCCCACCCGTCACCGCCAAACCCGACACCCCCGGCACACCCTGCTCACCCGTCGAACTCATCGGCCTCGGCATCGACCGCGGACTCCCCCTCGGCACCACCGGCATCCGCGCCCACTGCGACCTCGACACCACCACCGGCTGGGGCCAAACCTTCACCGCCACCCTCTGGGCACTCCAAGCCCTCCTCTGGGGCCTGGCCACCCTCGCCGTCGCCGCCTACACCGGCCTCGTCCGCAAACCCACCTGAGCCACCGCCATATTCAGCTCGTTTCCGGATCAACGCGTTGCCAAGTCCGCGGGCCAAAACTCGGCTCGTATACTTCCCCAGCACGTCTTCCGTGCCGCGGGTGTTTGCCTGGGCAAGGCGCCACCTCATCCGACTGGAAGCCGCGACGGTTGCATCGCGCATCCTCGCCAAGCGCGCCGACGCACCGCACCGACCTGGCACCCGCTCATCGGACTGGATCAAGACCCCGTTGCGACCCACCACCGAAGTCCTGATCAGAGGATGGCTCCCCGGCACCGGCCGACGCGCCCGCAGCTTCGGCGCCCTGCTCGTGGGCGCCCACGACGACACCGGCCGGCTGGTCTGGCTCGGCAACGTCGGCACCGGATTCACCGACGTCCTGATTCCCGGTCTACGCGCCGGTCGCGCTCGCCGGGATCGCCGGCGGGATGCCGGACACGATCACGACGCGAGCGATCACCGTGCACATGCGCAAGCGTCGGTTTGACGAGCTGGTTGAGGAGTTCTTCGAAGAGGACGTCGAACGCGAGTCCGCGCCGGTTCGCGCCGAACTGGCGGAGTCGGTCGGGCGCGTCGGCGATGAGGTTAGCCGCGCACGGCCGGAACGCCCGGACGGCGTCCGCGACCGGGCGGCCGAGATCTGGCGACCGCTACTGGCGATCGCCGACGCGGCCGGCGGGCACTGGCCGGAAACCGCACGCAGGGCGTGCCGGCACTTCGTGCTCGAAGCCACCGCGCAACCGGCGTCGATCGGCGTGCGGCTGCTGGCCGACATCCGGCAGATCTTCACCGCGGAACACACCGACCGCATAGTCACCGCCGAGCTGATCCGCGAACTGCACGCCATCGAAGACGGCCCCTGGACCGACGTCCAAGGCAAGCCACTCGATAGCCGCCGCCTCGCGAAGAACTCGACCGGTACCTGGTCCGGCCGAGGGACCTCAAGGTCAGCGGCAAGACGCTGAAGGGTTACCGCATCGACGGCGACGGCGGCCTGGCCGACGCCTGGAGCCGCTACCTCCCAGCGCCCGAAACGGACGCGACCTCCGCGACCAGCGCAACCCCGCAGGTCAACGCCACATCCGGCGTCGCGGAGGCGCTGGGCTCGGCCGCGACCTCCGCGACCGGGGTTGCGGACGGTCGCGGCACCCAACAGCCACTCGTATCCGTGCTGACCAGGCCGGTCGCGGAGGTCGCGGACGTCGCGCCCCCCCAAGCCCGACCACGAGGGGGATCGATGAACGCCGTACCCATGCCGGTCGCCGTGCCCGAACGGCACCTCTACCGGATCACCGAAGCCATGCGCTTGCTGTCGATGAGCCGCTCGGTCATCTACGAACAGCTCCGCTCCGGGCGCCTGCGCTCGGTCAAGCAGGGCCGCGCCCGGCTCGTGCCGGCCGTCGCCATCCAGGAATACGTCGAGCTGCTGATGAGGGAAGCGGAGGTCGGCTATGGCGAGTCGGCGTAGTCGCGGAGATGGCACGGTCTACTGGTCGGAAAGCCGTCAGCGCTGGATCGTCGAGCTGACGATCGGCTACCGGCCGAACGGGAAGCGCATATACCGCAAGGCCAGCGGCAAGACTAAGACCGAAGCCAAGAACAAGCTCAAGGAGCTGATTCGCGACGTCGAAGAGGGCGCCGCTAACGCCTCGACCGGGTACACGGTCGAACAAGCGGTGTCAACGACTGGCTCGTGAGCTACGAACGCGGCGAACGAGACCCCAACACCGTCAAGGTCGTCCGGTCCCTGGTCAACAACCACATCGTGCCCGCGATCGGCGCCCGGCCCCTGGTGAAGCTCGAAGTCGACGACGTCGAAGACTGGCTCGCCGAAAAAGCCGAAGTCCTGGTGACCTCGACGCTGCGCAACCTCCGCTCCATCCTCCGCCGGGCAATCAACCGCGCACAGGTACGCAAGCGGGTCCGATACAACGTGGTCCTGCTGTGCGACGAACTGCCAGCCGGGAAAGGGACCGGGCGTCCGTCGAAGGCGCTCACACTCGCGCAGGCGGAAGCGGTGCTCACGGCGGCGGAGTCGTCGCCGATGCGCGCCTACATCGTAGTGTCCCTGCTGACCGGCGCGCGAACCGAGGAGATGCGACCGCTCACCTGGGACCACGTTGACCTCATGGGCAAGCCGGACGCGACGCCGGCGATCCCGCCGAACGTCAAGGTGTGGCGTTCCGTCCGCGCCCGCGGCGAGACAAAGACGCGGAAGTCCAGGCGCACGCTCGCGCTGCCTGAACGAGCCGTCAAGGCGCTGGAGGCGCACCGAGTGGCACAGCAGGCGGTAAAGGCCGCCGCGGGCGACGACTGGCGCGAACAGGGGCTGGTGTTCGCAACTAACGTCGGCACCGAGCGGGACGTCAACAACGTCCGACGAGACTTCCGCCGGGTGATCAAGGCAGCTGGGCTCAACCCGACACAGTGGACGCCCCGAGAGCTGCGGCACAGCTTCGTCTCGATCCTCTCGGACGGTGGTATGCCGATCGAGGAGATCTCGCGGCTGGTCGGGCACAGCAGCACCGCCGTCACGGAGCTGGTCTACCGGAAGCAGATCCGGCCGGTAGTGGAATCCGGCGCGACCGCAATGGACCGGCTCTTCCCCGCGACAGGCAAACCTGCGGGACTTCCTCCGGCCACCAATCAGGCGTCTCAGGCCCAACCCGAATGAGCCAGGCCCTGCCGAGCTGTCGGTGGGGCCTGGCCTCGTTGTACGACTCAAGACAGAACCAAGTGGTTCGCGTTCGAGCAGGCGCCAGCGATCCTGCCGGTCTGGGGAGCACATGGCCGAGAGGTTCTGGCGCGAGAACTACTCGGCCTCGATCAGCAAGCTCTCAGCCGACGTGTACGGCCGCTGGGCAGACTCTGCACCACCGGAGCACTCATAGCCATGGCCCGGCGTGTGCCCTCGACTCCCTGATCTTCTGGTCTGGCGTCTATCACGAACGTCGTTGAGCAACTTTGATCACAGCTGGCCGCGAGCTGCGGCGACGAAGAGCCACCGTGTCGCGAGAGCCAAGCGGCGAGGCCATGTTTGAGGGCCTTGCGCGCAGAGAGCCGCTTAGTTGAGGTTCAACCCAGCTTAGTTGAAGATCGACGACGACGAGTTGCAGAACTCTAAGTGAGCAACTGGGCGCTGGGGGTAAGGCCCGCCACTTAGCGGAGTTGGCGACCAGCGCCCACTAAAGGCTGCTAGTTGAACTTTTGGGCCGCATAGTTGAAGATCTTCGCACTCTTATGAGCCCTGAAGGGAGTTGAGACACCTACGCCGAGGGCTGCGCTTGGCGACTCACGTCACACCAGAGTCCGCCACACGCCATCTCTCGCATAGTTGACCTATCATGGCTCGTAGTTGAACTATCGGGGCCGGTAGTTGAACTCTGACATGGATTGTCAGCGGCTCGAAACATCGCGTGATCTTCAACTATCGCTATAAAAACTTCAACTACGCCCAACTCGGGCGGTGTTAAGCGCCCACGACATGAGGTCACACCCTCACAGGAGGACGCCAAACCCACTCAAGGAGGATCAGTTGAACTTCCCCATCGCTTAGTTGATGCGCGCCGACACGCATTGACCCCTCTGCCTGCCTCTCCTCATGCCCACTTAGGCGCATGCCGTCCACAGGTTGCCCCCGTCTCGTTGACACCCAAAGGTTGCTTATTGAACTCCAGAGTAGTGACGTTGAAGATCACAGCGGTACAGTTACCTTGCTCAAGGTCAAGCCAACGGCCCAACTCGCCACCGAGGGGGCAAGAGCACGCGAAGCAGGAGTGGTAGATGTCGACACCGTCGGGCGGGCGCGAAGATTTTGAGTTGCCGCAAAAACTCGCCAGATTGAAAGACAGTTTCCGACCATCCTCTCCCGTTGACAGGCAAAGTCTCTTCAAAGGTAGAATAAATCAACTATCTCAGATCTTTTCTGCCGTCCAAGAGCTTGGGCAACACGCCGTAATCTACGGCGAGCGCGGCGTCGGAAAGACGAGTCTTTCTTACATGGCGAAGTCTATATACGCGAGCCGTCGAACCGGGGAACAGCTTGGCGTCCGGTTCCAGTGCAGCGCCGACGATGACTTCGCTACCGTCTGGGAGAAGTTTATTCCAGCGGTACGCAATGAAGTCGACCTCCTTCCAGAGGACAAGAACAAAGAACTTGGCGAGGTTGTCGACCGCGCCGAAGATATATTGATGGATAACATCACTCCTGATCGAGTATTCCGTGCAATCAACGTCATTGCACGATACGCTCCGATGGTTTTGATAATTGACGAGATCGACCGAATCGGCGATCATTCATCCACGCAGCTTTTCGCTGACCTGGTCAAGACATTGTCAGACAGCCTCGTCCCCTGCACCTTGATTATGGTTGGCGTTGCAGATGACGTTGACGGCCTAATTCAAGGACATCGGTCCGTCGAACGCGGACTCAAGCAGATCCAGATGCCCCGCATGGAGCCCGACGAGCTGCGCGAGATCCTTGTAGAGGGCTACAAGTCAGTAGACCTCTCCGCGACCGAGGAGCTGCTCGACACCGTGGTCAGGCTGTCTCAAGGCCTACCACACTATGCTCATCTCCTTGGTGGAATCCTTGGAGAAAGCGCCTTAATTAGGGGCGCATCCGAAATAACGATCGAATTCCTGGGGGCAGCCATAAACAAGGCTCTCGACGAAGCGCAGCGAAGCATTCAAGTAGCATACGCCAAGGCTGTGAATTCTCCAAATAAGAACGCACGCTTCGACGACACACTCCTAGCTTGCGCTCTTGCAGATGTGGACAACATTGGATACTTCGCCCCAGTTGATGTCAGTAAGCCATTAAGCAAGATTCAGGGAATTAAGCGAGAAACCCCAAGCTTCCTGCACCACTTGAGAGCATTCAGCGAAAGTCGCGGGTTCGTACTGGAAACTCGTGGCGAGGGGCGGCATCGCCGTTACCGATTTCAGAATCCGCTGCTTCAACCTTTCGTAATATTAAAAGGTGTTTCCGATCAAAAAGTTCGGATCAACGGTGTCAAGATTGAGTTAGGGTTTCAGCAATAATTGCTGCGAGTGCGCGTACTAGCGAGGGGACACCACGGAATCTCGCGGACTTTGACGTCGTCCTATCGTGGCGCGTCTGGGACCCACACCGGCCACAGGATCCTTGAAAATGCGCTTTTGACACGCCATGATAGCCCTTCATGGAGATCGTCGAGATGCCGTTTGGCCGCGCGCGGCCGCGATTGGCTCGCCTTATCGGCCACCTCGGAGACCTGCCGATCTGACGAAGACTTGCTCTTGCGCTGCGTGACGCCCGCGGTCCGCCCGGCGGGTGGTCGCTGGGCTGCTTCTCTGCGGGCGACCGCCGGGGACCGGGCGTCAGCCCGCACACCCGGCGGAGCTTGCCGGCGGGTCAAACACAGCCCTCAGCGGTCCCGGAGAGGCCGCCTTGAACAACTGAACATGCGAGTTTCAGAGACGCTCGGAGCTTGCAGACCAACGCTGACGGGCTCGCTTGTTGTCTCTCGGCAAACTGACCACGGCGGTGCGCGATCAACCCGATCACCAACGACGTCTAACGCCGTCTGCGCGGGCCAGCAGCCGCGTTCCTGGGCGAACGTCCGGGCACCTGGGTGGACTCAAGGCGCGAGCTGAGGCGTTGTTGCGCGGGAGCAGGACAGCGCGGCGCCGAGGGCGAGTTGGCGGCAGGGCGCGACCCAGCACAGGGCTGCGCCGGTGTTCGCCCGAGGAACAGGGATGCGGCGGGACAGTGTTAGGCATGCTGACTCAGGCGATCTCGCGGTTGGTCGACACGGCAGCGTCGCTGGGAAGAAGCTGGTCCATAGGACGCAGCTCATCCAGTAGTCGAGTCGGGGAACCATCGAGATGGACTGGCCTTCCCGGGACGGTGAACCCGCTGGGTTTTCTCCACCCACCGACTAGGCGCCTTAGACGCTCACTTAGACCCTCATCAGACGAGTCAGGCCCCATCCGAAGTGTCTCGGATGGGGCCTGACCTGCGGAGCCGCCTAGGGGAATCGAACCCCTGACCTATTCATTACGAGTGAATCGCTCTGGCCGACTGAGCTAAGGCGGCGTGTCTCCAGCTTCCGCTGGCGACGGTAGCAAGTGTAGCGGAAGCTGTGCGCGTCACTTTCCGGGGGGACCGTCGTTAACGCCCTATGACGCCGGTCTCATCACCGGTCTACCCACTTGGAGGCTCTGGCACATGCGGCGAAGACTGCCCCGCTCGGCGGCGTTGCCGGCGGCTGCTGCGTTGCTCCTGCTCAGCGCGGCGCCTTCCTACGCCGACACCACCTACCCCACGACGCCGATTCCGCAGCCGGCGAATCCGGGGCAGGCGCCCATCTCCGCTCCCATCGGGCCGCAGCCCCTCGGGAAGGCCGTCGGGGATGCCGGGACCGCTCTCGGGATCATCCGGCTTTTGCCCAACGCCGTGCCCACCAAGACCATCCTGCCCGGGTTCGGGGACACGCTGCCCAAGCAGTCCGCGCTCGAGGCCGGGATGGGCCTCTCCAGCGCGTCGGCGAACTCGGATGCCTACCTGAGCTACGAGAAGGCGATCGCGCAGGCGTCTCCCTTCGGGCTGTCCGTCGGCGGGAACGCGCCGCAGACACCCGGCAGCGTGGTGCAGACCGCCCTGCCGGACAACGCGCAGCCGATCAGCGGGGGCCTCAATGCGCCGTCGAATCCGCTGCTCAACCTGGGTCTGCTCAACGGGAGCGCGCACGCTCGGTGGAGTGACTCGCTCGGCCCGTGCGTCGACACCATCGCCGATGCCAGCACGTCGGTGGCGAGCCTGTCGCTGCTGAACGTCGTGCCGTCGATGCCGAACCTCAAGCTCGACGCGCTGCAGCCGAAGCTCGACCCGGGCTCGCTCGCCAGCGGGTTCGACCTGACCAAGGGCCTGCAGAGCCTCGGCGGCCTGCTGCAGGGCGGCGGGCAGACCGCCAAGGACGGCACCGGCTCGCTGCTCAGCCTGCCGAACACGCTGTCCTCGCGGTCGCAGGTCAAGCTGGTCGACATCCCCGGCTCGAAGAACAAGGCCGTGCAGTCGACGTCGACGCTGCAGGCCGCGGACATCGAGATCCTCAAGGGCACGCCGCTGGCGCTGAGCATCAAGGTCGTCAGCCAGCCGACCCTCAAGGTGACCTCCACCGGCGACGCGAAGACGTCCAAGGTCGAGTACACCGCGCCGGTGCTGACCATCGCCGCCGGTGGGAAGACGCTCTACACGCTGGATGCCGCGCACCCCACCAAGGACATCCCGATCGGGCTGCCGCTGAAGGGGCTCAGCGACCAGTTCGGGCAGGTCGACGACATCCCGGTGGTCGGCGGCCTCGTCTCGACCCTCACCAAGGGTCTCCAGCAGGTCGGCAACACCGCGGGCACCGTGCTCGACCTCGGCGTGCTGCGGCTGAGCATCGCCGGGCTCGACCAGAAGTCCGCGAACATGACCACGCCGTTCGCCGGGTACCAGCTGGGCGCGTCGGCGCGGATGTTCGACCTGCAGCTGCTGCCGACGACCAAGCTCAAGAGCCTGCTGCCCGACGACCAGGCGAAGAACCTGCCGTCGTCGCTGGCCCAGCTGTCGCTCGGCGAGCAGATCGCCCGGGCGTACGCGCCGACCGGCGGTGTGGTCTGCGGGACGACCACGTCGACGCCGCCGCCCGCCGGCGGGGAGGCGCCGAAGGGCCCGGTCAAGAACCTCGCCTACACCGGTGGCGCGTACGACACCGTGCCGCTGTTCTGGACCGGCACCGCGATGCTGCTGCTCGGCGTGGTCATGGTGGCCGCGATGCCGGGCGGACGGCGGCGCCCGCTGGCCGTGGCCGTCGAGGAGAAGCCGTTCAAGCCCTCGCCGCGTCCGCGCGAATGACCCGAGGGGTGTGAAGGAGCCCGCCAGGCGCGCCTGGCGGGCTCCTTCGTGTTCAGCCCTGGCGCAGCGTGGTGACCATCGCCTCGACGGCGATGCGCGGCTTCACGTTCAGCTCGATCGCCTCGCGGCACTCCAGTACAGCTTCGAGCCGGCGCAGCGTCGACTCGGTCGTCCACGACGCCGCCGCCTCGCGGATCTGGTCGGCGTGGTCCGGGTGGTTGAGGGTCGCGCCGGAGCGGGTCGCCGTCACCAGGACGTCGCGGTAGAAGCCGGCGAGGTCGACCAGCGCGAGGTCGAGCGTGTCGCGCTGGGTTCGGGTCGCGCGGGACTTCTGCTTCTTCTCCAGCTGCTTGACCGCGGCTTCGGCGGCTCGCTTCGCGCCGGCGACGCCCTTGCCGACGCCGTCGCCGCCCATCGCCGTCCGCAGCTCGTTGCGCTCGTCTTCGTCACGGGCCTTGCTGGCCTCGCCCGCGTCCGCCTCGGCCGCGCTGATCAGCTGGTCGGCGCAGGTGAAGACGTCGCTCATCCGGCGGAGGCCGAGCGGGATCCGCAGCACGGTGGCCCGGCGCTGCCGCGCGGCCTCGTCGGTGGCGAGCCGTCGCGCGCGGCCGACGTGTCCGCCGCACACGGCAGCGGCCCAGTGCGCGCGCTCGGCGTCGACGTGGTCACGGCGCATCAGCACGTCCGCGATCGCCTCCGGCGGCGGCGTCCGGAGCGTCACCAGGCGGCAGCGCGAGCGGATCGTCACCGAGACGTCCTCGGGGTGGTCCGACGGCGCGCAGAGCAGGAACACCGTGCGGTCCGGCGGCTCCTCGACGGCCTTCAGCAGTGCGTTCGACGCGCCTTCGGTGAGCCTGTCCGCGTCCTCGATGATCACGACCTGCCAGTTGCCGGTCGTCGGACGGCGCGCGGCGGCCTGGACCAGCGCGCGCATCTCGGCGACCGAGATCGACAGGCCTTCCGGCACCACGAGCCGGACGTCGGCGTGCGTGCCCGCCATCGTCGTGTGGCAGCCGGGGCAGGCGTCGCAGCCGGTGCCGGTGCTGCACTGCAGGGCCGCGGCGAACGTCCGCGCGGCCACCGAACGGCCGGAGCCGGGCGGGCCGGTGAGCAGCCAGGCGTGCGTCATCGCGCCGGGCGGCGCCGGTTCGCCGGCGATGATCTTGGCGGCGGCCGAAGCGGCCGCGCTCAGCGTCTCGACCGCGGGTTCCTGGCCGACCAGCTGGTTCCAGACGCCGATGCGTTCGGTCGTCGTCACTTCGCCTCCACGCGAGGCTCTTCCGGGGTCTCGATGGGCAGGGCGTCCAGCGGGAGCGTCACCGGCTTCTCCGCTGTCGGCGCCAGCGCGGCCAGCCGTCCGACGAACACCGCGCCCAACGCGGTGCGGATGCGCTCGGCGACCTCGTCGTCGGTGCCGTCGGCGTCGATCACCAGGTAGCGATCCGGGTCCGCCGCCGCCATCTCGGAGAGCAGGTGCTGGACGCGCCACTGGTCGTTCATCGCGGCCGACCTGTCGCGCGGGGCGCCGTTCGGGGCGGAGTCGAGCAGGATGGTGAGGTCGGGGCGCAGCCGGCCGGTCGCCCAGTCGGCGAGGCCCTCGAGCTCGTCGCTGTCGAGCCCCGCGACGGCGGACAGGTGGGCCAGCGGCGAGTCGACGAACCGCTCCATGACGACCACCGAACCGGCGTCCAGCGCCGGCTGGACGTGCCGCTCGACGATGTCGGCCCGCACCGCGGCCGCGGCCAGCGCCTGGGCCCGCGCGCCGGTGAGCGAGGCGCCCGAGACGAGCGCGGTGAGCCGCTGGTCGTCGAGCGCCGGGTCCGCGGCGACGACGACCGGGCGGGTGCCGCCCCGCATCCAGTCGGCGAGGTTGACGGCCTGGATGGCGGTGTTGATCGCGGTGGTGCCTTCGACGGCGATCAGGTAGCCGTTGACGCGCCGCGGCGTGCGGCGCAGGGCGTTGCGCAGGTCGGCGAGGATCGGCTCGGTGCGCTTGTCGTCCATCTGCCGGTAGGCGAACAGGCCGGCGACCAGCGCGATCGCCGCGCCGCCGAGCATGACCGGGCGCGTGCCGTCGATGGTCAGCGGGTTGCCCCAGACGGTGATCGTGTTCCGGTGCACCGCGCCGACGAGCAGCGGCACGGTGACCGTGGTGCCGAACAGCACCAGCTTCATCATCAGCTGGTAGATCGCGTTGATCCGGCCGCGGATGGCGTCCTCGACGCGCGAGCCGATGATGGTCACGCCGGTGAGGAACGCGATGCCGGCGCAGACGCCGACCAGCACCACGGCGATCAGTGAGACGGTCAGGTGCGGGGACAGCGCCACGAAGCCGAGCGAGATCGCGGCCGCGACGATCGAGAGGCCGAACAGCCGGTCGTGCGGGAGCCGGCGGGCGAGCTTGGGCGCGAAGACCATGCCGGTGGCGAGGCCGAGGAAGACGGCGAGGACGAGCAGGCTGAACGCGGAGTCACCGGCTCCCAAGCTGGAGGAGTACGGCTTGGCCGAGCCGATCACGGCGCCGCCGGCGACGAACGCGCCGAACGCACCCACCAGCAGCCCGCGCACGAGCGGCGTGCTGCGGATGAACCGGAAGCCGTCGGCGATCATCGCGCCGATGCCGAGCTTCTCCTCGTCGGCCGCCTTGACCTTCTGCTCCGGCAGCGCGTGGACGTTGCGCAGCGAGAGCTCGGGGATCCGGGTGGCGATGAGGATGGCGCTGGCCAGGTAGAGCAGGCCGGTGATGATGACGACCAGCTTCGCGATGTTGAGGCTCGGGTCGCCGGGGAACAGGTGGAACGTCGTGTTGACGCCGGTGATGACCGCGTTCGCGCCGGCGGCGGTGATGACGGCGAGGCCGTAGGTCATCACCATGCCGAGCTGGTTGGCCGTCTCGACCTGGTCCGGGCGGCGGAGCAGGTTGGGGACCGCGGCCTCTTTCGAGGGGATCCACATGCTCGACGCGCAGCCGACAAGGAAGTTGCCGGCGAGCAGCCACCAGGGCGCGCTGACGATCGCGATGGACAGCAGGAAGCCGCACCGCAGCAGGTCGGCGACGACCATCACCTTGCGGCGGTCGAACCGGTCGGCGAGCAGCCCGCCGACCGGGGCGAACAGCAGCCCCGGAGCCAGGCCGGTCAGGACGACGCCGACGAAGGCGAAGTTCTGCGCGAAGTAGTTGTCGGTCAGCTTCGTGGCCAGGCCGGTGAGGGCCAGGATGTTCAGCCAGTCGGCCACGCTGCACAGGTACGTGACGCCCCACAGGCGCCGGAACGGTTTGATCGCCAGCACCCGCCGGACCCGGTTGATCGTGGACGCCTCGGCGCCCGACGACGCACCCGGGCCGGCCCCGGGTACCGATCGCACGCCCTCGCTGATACGCCCACCCCACTAGTCACCGCGGTGCCGGACACCCGGGAGGGACCCGACCGTGAAGCCAGGGTAGCCCGATCGGCCCTTGGCACGCGGGACGGCCCCGTGGTGCGAGGCACGCGGTGACCGGCGGGGGAACGCTAGTCGAACAGCCCAGTGACGCTGCTGACCAGGCTCGACACCATCTCGATGGCGACGAATCCGAACACGATCAGCAGAGCGACGGCGAGCATGACCCCCGCCGCACTCGACGACGGCCGGTTGAACGCCGGCATGGACACCGAAGGCACCTTCGGCAGCCTGCGCCGCTTGACGGGCACGAGTTCGACGTCGTCCGCTTCGTCTTCGGCGAGCGGATCCTGCCGCACGGGCCGCATGATCTGCGGCGGCCGGGTCGGCCAAGTGCGCCGCCGGTTCCGCTGCCGCGGAAGCAGGCCCAGCGGCTGCCCCTGGTTCAGGGTGCCGGCCGGCGGAATGGCCTCCGGCGCCTTGACACCCTGGTCCTCGCGGAGCGTCTCCTCGACCATCCGGCGCACGGCCTCTTCGTCCGGCTTCACCGGCCCGGCCACCGGAATGGCGCCGGGCTCGTGGCCATTCGGAATGGCCGTGCGCGGCTCGGGCGACGCGGTGACCAGCCCGGATACCGGGTCCGCGAACATCTCGCCGGGTGCTTCGGACAGAGTGCCGTCGCGCTGAGTGAGCTCGGGGGCATTGAAGAAGGGAGCCTCACCGTTCGCGCTCATGGTGACCACCTCACTACTGAATGTCCTCGCCTTTCCAGGGTAGCGACGCTGGCGGATAACGCATCCGCCCAATGGCTCTGTCTCCAGTGGATGGTCGGTCACGCAGCGCAAGCCTGTGCCCGAACCACCTGAAGTGTCCAGCCCGCCGGTCACCGGGTCGACCGCTGATGGTGACAGATTGTAGTGAAACGGGTCACAGTCGCCGGTTGAGAGCGGTTGGCCAGGGGGTGGCCTTCGGGTGGCCAGTTTGCGGGTGGGGGCTCGGGGTACGGCTGAGGCGGGATGGAGGTTGGCCGGCTCCGCTTCGGCTGGCTTGGCCCTGCCGGGTTGCGGCGACTTGGCTGTACTGCCGCCCCGTCCGATCATCCCCCACGCCGCCCTCCTCTACCCCGGTTCCTCCCCCTGCTCAGGGCATCTCCTCCTGCCCGAGGTCGATCATCTTGCGGCACCAGTCCCGCAGCATGCCTCGGCTGAACGGGCTCAGCACCAGCTGGCGGCGGCCGTCCCCTCGGTCCAGCGCCGCCAACGCGAAGCGACCCAGGTCCGTGTCGACCAGGACGAAGCCGTGGTCCGGGAACTCTGCGCACAGGCCGCCGAAGGCCAGCATGTCCAGGACCGCCGTTCCCGACCTCGGGCGGGCCAGGAGTTCTCGCATTGCTCCCACGTCGTCGTCCTGGCCGTCGTGGACCAGGCCGTCGTCGTCGACCGAGACCCAGATTGCCCGGGGCGATGCTCCGTACGGGACCTCCGGGAGCTCGGCCACCAGCATCTCCGGGAGCTCCTCGAAGTCGGCCAGGTGGATGGCCGTGCGGCCGGGCAGCGAGCCCATCATGAACGCCCGCTCGCCGTCGGCGTAGCAGCGGATGTCCGCCGTCTCGGGGCCGTCGTCGAACACGCCGCACAGGGCCGCACGGACCGAGCCGCGCAGCATCAGCGAGACCACCTCGAAGCCCAGTTCGTTCAGCTCGCCGTTCTCGCCGAACGGGGTGCCGTCGATCCACGCTGCCCACGCCATGTGCCGCTCGACCTCGGCCACCAGGTCCGCCGGGTCGTCCGACACCGGGCCGTGGACCAGGATGTCGTGGTCGCTGACGTCCGGGTTGTAGAGCCGGTCGACCGGCTCCCGGTCCGGCATCGCCGCCAGCACCGGGCCCGCGGCCAGCTCGAGCAGCTCCCTGGCCGCCGTGCGTTCAGCCATGGCGCCGCCTTTCCTCCGGTTCCGCCCCGGCGTCCGCCGACGCACGCGGGATGGGCACATCGCTGTTCAGCTCCGCCGCCGCGAGGATCGCCTCGCGCACCGTCAGGTCCTTCGAAGCCGCCGCGACCACCCTGTCCACACCCTCTCCGGCCGTCTTCCGCACCTCCACCTGCTCAGGCATGGCTCTGCACCGCCTCGACGATCCACTGCTCGGCCGTGCTCCGCGAGGCCGGACCCCAGGTGACCGTCCAGCGCCCGCTCCGCCCCACCGCGGCGCTGAACTGGTACCGGCCGAGGTCGTTGTCCACCAGCCCGAACGCCCCGTGCGGGTACTCGGCCAGGATCGCGTTGCGCACCGCGAGGTCGACCAGCACCGTGCCCAGCCGCGGTCGGGCCGCGCACTCCCGGATCAGCTCCACCGCCCGCTCGCACCGGCGCGGGATCAGCCCGCGCTCGTCGGTCTCGATGCGCAGGTGCTCGCCCGGCCCCGGCGGCCGGTCGGGCAGCCCGTCGAACACCCAGCCCGGCAGCTCGCTGAGGAAGCCCGACCGCAGCCGCGCGCGGTTGCCCAGCTTGTGCAGCACCGTGGTGTAGTCCTCGTCGCCGAAGAACCGCACCTCCCACGGCTTGGCCCGGGCCGGGAAGACGCCGGTGACGACCCCGCGGATGAAGCCACCGCGCAGCGCCCGGTACAGCCCGACGGCCTCCGCGGTGACCTCGCCACCCGGGGCGAGGCCGATCGCGGCCATCCCGGCGACGAACCGCGTGTACTGCTCCACTTCGTCCGCGAGGCTCAGCTCGGACGAGCAGGGACGGCCCGGCAGCGGTCCGGTGTCCGCCAGCACCGGCGGGATCTCGAACTCGGGGTCGTAGAACTCCATCACCGAGGGCCGCTCCGGCACCTCGGCCGAGAGCGGGGCGATGACCTCGTCGATGACGTCGAAGACGGCGACCGCGTTGCTCACCCCTCGATTGAACACCCTGGCACCGACAATTTCTCGCACATATGTTCGAGAGGGTGACATCGGTCGTTAAGCGGTCGGCGAACGGCTCAGGCATGCTCCGGCACCCGCCCTTCGACGAACTCCGCGAGCCGCTCCACGGTTCCGGGCAGCCACCAGAGCCGGCGGTGGCCGCCCCTCGGTCTGCTCAGCGCCGCCAGGTGCCGTCCGCGGTCGTCGTCGACGAACGCCAGCACCTCCCACCGCGCGGGTGAGCCATCCCAGGCGATGTCGAACTGGACCGTGCCGTACCGCGGCCGCTGCAGGTCGGCCATCAGGTCGAGGACGAGAGACTCCTGCCCGGGCTCGAGCACCCCGCGCTCGTCGGCATCGAGGCACAGCCCCTCGCCCGGCACCGGCGCCAGCGGAGGCAGCCGCGTCAACGCCAGCCGCAGCAGCTCGGCGACACCGCCCGGCGAAGGCCCGGACAGGCGCAGCCCTTCCCCGGCGACGCCGAAGGCCGACCGGTCGTCGAAGAACGCCGACGTCCACGGTTCGCCGGACATCGCCACGGCCACGCCGCAGACTCCGCCGCTCCCGCGGAAGCCCTCGAGCGCCTCCATCAGGTCCGCGGCAGTGGAGCTGCCGGCGGCCGCCGCCCGGACCGGCTTCAGGATCTTGGTGGTCACCGCGTGCACGGTGCGTGGTGTTCTGGTCACGCGTCCATGGAACCCGGCACCACCGACAATTTCCCGAACATCCGTTCGAGGTGTCACCTGAAGGTGTGACGTGGAGGGCCTCCCACCTGCGGGAGGCCCTCGAACCGGCTTACTTGGCCTTCGTCGCGGTCGAGCTCGACCGCTTCGCCGTGGTCGCCTTCTTCGTCGTGCCCGCCTTGACCGTCTTCGCCGTGGTCGCCGCCGGCTTGCGCGCCGGCGCCTTCCGCTTCGGCGCCGGGCCCTTGGCCCGCTTCTCGGCCAGCAGCTCGGCCGCCCGCTCCGCGGTCAGCGACTCGATCTCGTCGCCCTTCCGCAGGGTCGCGTTGTACTCGCCGTCGGTCACGTACGGGCCGAACCGGCCGTCCTTGACCACCATCGGCTTGCCCGACACCGGGTCGTCGCCGAGCTCCTTGAGCGGCGGCTTCGCCGTGGCGGAGCGCCCACGCTGCTTCGGCTCCGAGTAGATCTTCAGCGCCTCTTCGAGCGTGATCGAGAAGAGCTGGTCCTCGGTCGAGAGCGAACGCGAGTCCGTGCCCTTCTTCAGGTACGGCCCGTAGCGCCCGTTCTGCGCGGTGATCTCGTCACCGGACTCCGGGTCCTTGCCGACCACGCGCGGCAGCGAAAGCAGCTTCAGCGCGTCGTCCAGCGTGATGGTCTCGATGTCCATCGACTTGAACAGCGAGCCCGTCCGCGGCTTCGGCGCCTTCGCCTTGAGCGCCTTCTTCTGCGCGGCCGTGGCGTCTTCGGGGATCTCGATCTCCGGCAGCACCTCGGTCACGTACGGCCCGAAGCGGCCCTCCTTCGCGACGATGTCGTGCCCGCTCACCGGGTCGGTGCCCAGCGTGCGGCCCTCCTGCGGGGTCGCGAACAGCTTCTCCGCGATCTCCTGCGTCAGCTCGTCCGGCGGCAGGTCCTCGGGCAGGTTCGCGCGCTGCGACTCGCCGTTGACCTCGCGCTCCAGGTACGGCCCGTAGCGCCCGACGCGGACCACGACCGTGTGCCCGTCGGCGTCGCTGAACAGCGGGATCGAGTTGATCTCCCGCGCGTCGATGTCCTCGACGCTGCCCTCGACCAGCTTCTTGAGCCCGCCCAGGCGGCCGATCGAGCCGTCCACGCCCATATCGCCGCCGAAGTAGAACTTCGACAGCCACTGCGCACGCTGCTCGTCACCGGCCGCGATGCGGTCGAGCTCGTCCTCCATCCCGGCGGTGAAGTCGTAGTCGACCAGCCGCTCGAAGTGACGTTCCATCAGGCCGATCACGGCAAACGCGACCCACGACGGAACGAGCGCGGAGCCCTTCTTCCAGACGTACCCGCGGTCCTGGATCGTCTTGATGATCGACGCGTACGTCGACGGGCGGCCGATGCCCAGCTCTTCCAGCTTGCTGACCAGGCTCGGCTCGGAGTACCGGGCCGGCGGCGACGTGGTGTGGCCGTCCGGGCTCAGCTCCGACGCGGTCAGCGCCTGGTCCTTCTCCAGCACCGGGAGGCGGCTCTGCTTGTCGTCGGCCTCGCCACCGGTCTCGGTGTCGACCGCTTCGACGTACGCCTTGAGGAAGCCCGCGAAGGTGATCGTGCGGCCCGAAGCGGCGAAGGTGCACTCCTCGCCCGAGGTCGCGTTGCCGACGATGCGGACGGACATCGTGGTGCCCTTGGCGTCCGCCATCTGCGACGCGATCGTGCGCTGCCAGATCATCTCGTAGAGCCGGAACTCGTCGGTGTCCAGCTCGCCCGCGACCTGGCCCGGCGTGCGGAAGACCTCGCCCGACGGCCGGATCGCCTCGTGGGCCTCCTGCGCGTTCTTGACCTTCCGCGTGTACTGGCGCGGCGTCGGCGAGACGTACTCCTTGCCGTACAGCTGCGTGGCCTGGCTGCGCGCGGCCGAGATCGCCGACTCCGACAGCGTCGTGGAGTCGGTACGCATATAAGTGATGTAGCCGTTCTCGTACAGCTTCTGCGCGATCCGCATGGTGCGCTCCGAGGTGAACCGCATCTTGCGGCCCGCCTCCTGCTGCAGCGTCGACGTCATGAAGGGCGCGTACGGCTTCCGCGTGTACGGCTTCTCCTCGACGCTCGAGACCTTGAAGTCACGCTGCTTCAGCGCTTCGGCCAGGCGCCGCGCGTCGGCTTCCGCGAGCACGCGGACCTCGTTGTTCGACGCCTTGAGCTGCCCGTCCGAGCCGAAGTCGCGGCCGGTGGCCAGCCGCGCGCCGTCGACGGCGACCAGGCGCGCCGGGAAGTTCCGCGGCGAAGCCTCCTCGCCGGCGTCCATCGTCGCCGAGATGTCCCAGTACGACGCCGACGTGAAGCGCATCCGCTCGCGCTCGCGCTCGACCACGATCCGGGTCGCCACCGACTGCACGCGGCCCGCCGAGAGCTTCGGCATGACCTTCTTCCACAGCACCGGCGAGACCTCGTAGCCGTAGAGGCGGTCGAGGATGCGGCGGGTCTCCTGGGCGTCGACGAGGTCGGCGTCCAGCTCGCGGGTCGAGTCGGCGGCCGCGCGGATGGCCTGCTCGGTGACCTCGTGGAAGACCATCCGGCGGACCGGGACCTTCGGCTTGAGCGTCTCGAGGAGGTGCCACGCGATGGCCTCGCCCTCGCGGTCGGGGTCGGTGGCGAGGTAGAGCTCGTCGACGTCCTTCAGCAGGCCCTTGAGCTCGGTGACCTTGGACTTCTTGTCCGGGGTGACCACGTAGAGGGCCTTGAAGCCGTTGTCGACGTCGACGCCGAGCCGCGCCCACGCCTCGCCCTTGTACTGGGCGGGCACGTCGGCGGCACCACGCGGCAGGTCGCGGATGTGCCCGACGGAGGACTCGACGACGTAACCGCCGCCGAGGTAGGGCGCGATCTTGCGGGCCTTCGTCGGCGACTCGACGATGACCAGCCGCCGGTGCCCGGCGCCGTTGGCCGCCGCGGCTCCGTTCTTCTTGGTCCGTGCTCCTGCCACGCTGTCCTGCTCTCCGCTCATCTCGTCCCGCCGCCGCGGGACTGCACCACGTCCCTGCCAGGGCCCGTGTCCCGACCTGCCAGTGTGCACGCTGTTCCCGGCCGGACGGCGCGGAGGTGGCCCAACACGCCGCCGGTCCTGTGCCCAGCGCATCGCCGCTGACCTCGACGATGTTTCCCCAACGTACCTGCCACGTGATTTCGGCCACGTCCCGCGCAGCCTAGCGCGTGACCGTCCGGATACCCTCCGTTCGACGGTGGTGGGCTCAGGGATGTCACCGCTTCACTGGTTTCCCCGCCCAGCCGAAAGGACCTGCCATGACCCGACGCCTGCTCGGCGCCCTGTTCACCGCCGCGACCGCCACAGTATTGCTGGGGGCCACACCGGCGAACGCGGCCGCCGCGAACTTCGCCGGCACCGTGGCCCTGTCCAACTGCTCGGGGTCGGTGGTCAAGCCCGCCGCGACACCCGACACCGCGCCCGCGCTCGTCATGTCCAACGGGCACTGCCTCGAAACCGGTTTCCCCGGCCCGGGCGAGGTGATCACCAACCGGGCGTCCAGCCGGACGTTCACGTTGCTCACCGCCAGCGGCAGCAACAAGGCCACACTGCGCGCCAAGAAGATCGTGTACGGGACGATGACCGACACCGACGTGTCGCTCTACCAGCTCACCACCACCTACGCGCAGATCAAGTCGAGCTACGGCATCTCGCCGCTGGAGCTGTCGAACGCCCACCCGTCGGCCGGCGCGGCGATCGACGTCGTCTCGGGCTACTGGAAGCGCATCTACTCCTGCAACATCGACGGGTTCGTCTACCGGCTCAAGGAGGGCAGCTGGACCTGGAAGGACTCGATCCGCTACACGTCCGCCTGCCAGACCATCGGCGGCACCTCCGGCTCGCCGATCGTCTCCGGCGGCAAGGTCGTCGGCGTCAACAACACCGGCAACGAGGACGGCGAGCGCTGCACGGAGAACAACCCGTGCGAGGTCGACCAGGCCGGCAACGTCACCGTGCACTACAAGACGAACTACGGTCAGGAGACCTACGGCATTCCCGCCTGCCTGACCTCGGCGAACGAAATCGCGCTCACCCAGGCCGGCTGCACGCTGCCCCGGCCTTGACGCACCCGCCGCACCCGGTCAGGCCGTGCTCGTCGCGGCCTCCGGGTGCGGTTGTGGTTCCGCACCCGGCCACGCCGCTTCGGCGCCCGGCGGCGGCTCCCCGATCAGCTCCAGCAGCGCCTCCAGCCGGCGTTTTCCGGTGACTTTCACGGCCGGGACCTCGGCCTTCGGGCCGGTCAGCTTCGCCGCGACGCCCAACGGCGTCAGCGCTTCGACCAGCCGCTCGTGCATGCCGGGCGCGAGCGGGTCGACACCGAGCAGGTAGCCCTGCGTGCCGGGACGGCCACCGGCCAGCGCCCACATCCGCAGCATCGCCCCGCTCAGCCGGAAGCCGTCCGGCACCGCCTTGCCCGAGTCGTCCTCGACCGGCCCCGTGCAGCCCTCACGCAGCCACCGCAGCGCCAGCGGCAGCAGGTCGACCCGGAACGACGTGCGGACCTGCGGACGGCCGCAGTCGGCCTTCGAGACCTGGGCGTCCGCGCCCCGGCAGCGGAACTCGCGCGCCAGGACGTGCGCCCGCCACGGCTCCTCGACGACCACCGACAGCCGGGCGGCGGTGCGCCCGAACCCGGTGATCTGGCCGTGGCAGCACAACAGGCCGGCCAGGTCGCCCAGGCCCGGCCCGCTGGCCTCGGCGGAGAAGAGCGAGATCGTCCGATCCACCGCGCCATACTAGAACACAAGTTCGATTCGCGGCAGGTCTCGCGCGGATCTTCAGCCGGCAGGCTGATCCAGCCGGCCGCAGGCCGGCGCGCGCTGTTCCGCCGCGGCCAGTGCCGGGACGTCCTTGAGGCCCTTGAGGTAGTCGAGCGCGTCGATGCGGTCGAGGGTCGCCCTGGCCTGGCCGAGGGCTTCCTTCGTCGCCGAGGCGTTCCCGCGGGCGGCTTCGATGCGGTGGCGGGCGGTCTCGGCCTCCGCGCGGATGGCGGCGAACTGCCCGATCACGGCCTGGCGGCCGCCGTCCGCGGACGGCACCGGCGGCGAGCCGAGCGCGTGCAGCCCGGCCAGGCTCTCGTCGAGCCCGTCGACCACCGACGAAAGAAGGTCACTGGACGTCCTGGACGCCTTCTGCGGCGTGCTGGGATCGACGGCGGGCAACGCCGCGAGCGCACGGACCAGGTGCGTCACCGCGTCGCAGTAGCCGCCCGCCCAGCTCGCCACCGGATCGGCCGGGGGCGCCGGCGTCGTCACCGGGAGATCCTGGTCCCGCGGCGGCGCCTGCACCTCGGCAGGCTGCCCGCACCCGGCGAGAGCCATGGCGACTGTCGTGGTGAGGGCGGCGAAAACGGTCAGCCGCACCCGCGTACCTCCTGCCCGACGACGTCCCGGCAGGGCCGACGGTACCGACTCGGTGGTGCTTCGCAAGTCGCCGGGCCTTTCTGGGACGGCCTGCCCGGGCCCGGCACGCGAAGCCGCATGCCGGGCCCGGAACGTGTTCTTCGTCAGGCCGTGATCTCGGTCGGGGTGTCCGACAGGACCGTCCCCCGACGCTTCGACACCACGATCGCTGCCACGATCACGGCGACCGCGACCAGCGAGATGATGATGCGCACCGGGGTGTTGGCGCTGTCGCCGACCGTCAGCTGCACGATGGCGGGCGCGATCAGCACCGAAACCAGGTTCATCACCTTGATCAGCGGGTTGATCGCCGGGCCGGCGGTGTCCTTGAACGGGTCGCCCACGGTGTCACCGATGATGGTGGCTTCGTGCGCGTCCGACCCCTTGCCGCCGTGGTTGCCGTCTTCGACCAGCTTCTTGGCGTTGTCCCACGCGCCACCGGAGTTGGCGAGGAAGATCGCCATCAGGGTGCCGCAGGCGATCGCGCCGGCCAGGTAGCCGGCGAGCGCGCTGGTGCCGAGGCCGAAGCCGACCGCGATCGGGGCGAAGACCGCCAGCAGACCCGGCGTGGTCAGCTCGCGCAGCGAGTCGCGCGTGACGATGTCGACGACCTTGCCGTACTCGGGGCGAGTGGTGCCCTCCATGATCCCCGGGATGTCGCGGAACTGGCGGCGCACTTCGTAGACGACCGCGCCGGCGGCCCGGGACACCGCGTTGACCGCGAGACCGGAGAACATGAACACGACGGCCGCACCGACGATCACGCCGACGAGGGTCGCCGGGGTCACGATGTTCGCGACGAAGCTGCCGCCGACGCCCACCGCCTTCGTGATCGCGTCCGAATAGGAGCCGAACAGCGCCGTCGCGGCGAGGACCGCCGTGGCGATCGCGATGCCCTTGGTGATCGCCTTCGTGGTGTTGCCGACCGCGTCGAGCTCGGTGAGGATCTGCGCGGCTTTCTCGTCGACGTCACCGGACATCTCGGCGATGCCCTGCGCGTTGTCCGAAACCGGTCCGAAGGTGTCCATCGCGACGATGACACCGACCGTGGTCAGCAGGCCGGTGCCGGCCAGCGCCACGGCGAACAGCGCGACGCCGCCGCCCAGCAGGTAGGCCCCGAAGACGGCCGCACCGATGACGAGCGCGGTGTACACAGCGGACTCGAAGCCGATCGAGATACCGGACAGGATGACCGTCGCCGCACCGGTTTCCGAGGTCTGGCCGACGTCCTTGACCGGCTTGTACTCGGTGCCGGTGTAGTAGCCGGTCAGCTTCAGGATGACGGCCGCGAGCACGATGCCGATGATCACCGCGACGGTCGCGATGACCGCCGGACTGCCCGAGTTCCCGGCGAACTCCGCACCGAACTCGGAGAAGCTGCCCGGCAGGTACACGAACGCCGCGATCGCCGACAGCACCGCGGAAATCACCGCGGAGATGTAGAAGGAGCGGTTGATCGTGACCAGGCCGCCCTCGCCCGCGCGCGCCTTGGTGATGTAAACGCCGATGACGGCGGTGATCACGCCGATGGCCGGCACGATCAGCGGGAAGATCAGGCCGTGCACGCCGAAGGCGGTGCTGCCCAGGATCAGCGCGGCGACCAGCATGACGGCGTAGGACTCGAAGAGGTCCGCGGCCATGCCGGCGCAGTCACCGACGTTGTCGCCCACGTTGTCCGCGATGGTGGCGGCGTTGCGGGGGTCGTCCTCCGGGATGCCCTGCTCGACCTTGCCGACCAGGTCCGCGCCGACGTCGGCGGCCTTGGTGAAGATACCGCCGCCGACACGCATGAACATCGCGATCAGCGCCGCGCCGAACCCGAAGCCCTCGAGCACCTTCGGGGCCTGCCCGGTGTAGACGAGCACGACGACCGCGGCACCGAACAGGCCGAGGCCGACGGTGATCATGCCGACGACGCCACCCGTGCGGAACGCGACGCGCATCGCCTTCTCGCGGCCGCCCTCCTCACGCGACGCGGCCGCGACGCGCAGGTTCGCCTGCGTCGCCAGCCACATGCCGAGGTAGCCGATCGCGAACGAGAACCCCGCACCGACCAGGAAGAAGATCGAACGGCCGATCTTCTCGTTCCAGTCGTCCGCGGGGAGGATGAAGAGCAGGAGGAACACGACCACGCCGAAGATGGCGAGGGTGTTCCGCTGCCGCTTGAGGTACGCGGCCGCGCCTTCTTGCACCGCCTTGGCGATGTCCTGCATCTTGGCGGTGCCCTGGCCTGCGGCCAGCACCTCCTTGAGCAGGACGTAGCCGATGACGAGTGCGGCAAGCGCGACCACGGCGACTACACCGACAATCGTGTAGCCACCTCCGGTGAGCGAGAGATTCCCGCCCTCCGCGAGGAACTGCCGTGACATTCGTCCTCCAGGAGACGTCGCCGTGCGCCAGCGTCGACGGCAAGCCGAGGGTTCGACACGGCCGGCGCTGGCATGGACCCTGTACCGAGCGACACGCTAGCCGGGCAGCAATGCACGTCTCACATGACGCTCACCACAGAGGGTGTGGATTGCGGGAGTGTATTGGTATCGCAACCAGCGTCTTCACGCCGTCCCAGTGACGGTACAATCCGTTACCTTGTGAGCCTCCTCACTTGATCGATCACCCTTTCGCCGATCCGTTGCCGCAGCTGGGGACGGGCGGAACTGTCGGACCCCTGTGCCAAGCTCGGCGGGTGGACGAATCACGTGGGCAACGGCTGCTGAGGCGGGTGACCGCCGGCACCCCGTCGCGCGAGCACCCGGTCACGCACGTCGCGGACCTGCCGGGGCGCGCTGCGCGCTACGCAGAGTGGCCGTCGTGGGCGGATCCCGCGGTGGTCGCTGCGCTGCGTGACTGCGGCGTCTCCGCGCCCTGGGCGCACCAGGCGGAGGCGGCTTCGCACGCGTACGAAGGCCGGCATGTCGTGATCTCGACCGGGACGGCCTCGGGCAAGTCGCTCGCCTACCAGCTGCCGGTGCTGTCCCGGCTGGCCGCGGGCGAGAAGGCGAACGCGCTGTACCTGTCGCCGACGAAGGCGCTGGGCGCGGACCAGCTGCGTTCGGTGTCCTCTTTGGACGTGCCGGGGGTGCGGGCGGCGGCGTTCGACGGGGACACCCCGATGGCGGAGCGCGACTGGGTGCGTGCGCACGCGAACTGGGTGTTCACCAACCCGGACATGCTGCACCGCGGGATCCTCTCGGCACATGGCCGGTGGGCGACATTCTTCCGGCGGCTCACCTGCGTGGTCGTCGACGAGTGCCACAGCTACCGCGGCGTCTTCGGCTCGCACGTCGCTCTGCTGCTTCGCCGGCTTCGGCGGGTGGCCGAGCACTACGGCGCTTCGCCCGTCTTCGTGCTGGCTTCGGCGACGACTGCTTCGCCTGCTTCGTTCGCTTCGCGGTTGACGGGCGTGTCCTGTGTCGCCGTGACGGAAGACGCTTCGCCGCGCGGCGCGCGGACGGTCGCGTTGTGGGAGCCGCCGCTGCTGGACGAACTGACCGGGGAAAACGGCGCGCCGGTCCGGCGTTCGGCCGGGGCGGAGACGTCGCGAATCCTCGCCGATCTGGTGCTGGAGGGGGCGCGGTCGCTGGCGTTCATCCGGTCGCGGCGAGGCGCGGAGCTGGCGGCGCTCGGTGCTCGGCGCATTCTGTCCGAAGTGGACCCGGTGCTGGCGGAAACCGTTGCGGCGTACCGGTCCGGGTACCTGCCGGAAGAGCGTCGCGCGCTGGAGGCCGCGCTGTTGTCGGGCCGGTTGCTGGGGGTCGCGACGACGAACGCGCTGGAGCTCGGCGTCGACATCGCGGGTCTGGACGCGGTGGTGCTGGCCGGCTACCCGGGCACGCTGGCGTCGTTCTGGCAGCAGGCCGGCCGGGCCGGCCGTTCGGGCGATTCGGCGCTGGTGGTGTTCGTCGCGCGGGACGATCCGCTCGACACCTACCTGGTGCACCACCCGGAGGCGTTGCTTTCGCGGCCGGTGGAGACGGCGGTGCTCGACCCGGCGAACCCATATGTGCTGGCGCCGCAGCTCGCCTGCGCGGTGGCCGAGCTGCCGTTGACGCTGCCGGAGCTGGAGGTGTTCGGCGGCGCGGCGGCCCAGGAGGTGCTGGCCGAGCTGGCGGAGCAGAAGCTGGTGCGGCGCCGGTCGAGCGGCTGGTACTGGACGTCACGCGACCGGCCGCACGCCGAGGTCGGCATCCGCGGCACCGGCGGCGAGCAGATCGCGGTGGTCGAATCGGACTCCGGCCGGATGCTGGGGACAGTCGACCCGGGGTCGGCGTGCTTCGCCGTGCACCCCGGCGCGGTGTACCTGCACCAGGGGTCGTCGTACGTCGTCGACGAGCTGGATCTGGACACCGGGCTGGCCCTGGTGCACGCGGAGAACCCGGACTGGACGACGACGCCGCGCGAGATCGTGGACATCTCGGTGCTGAGCACCCAGGAGAAGCAGGACTACGGCGGGGTGAGCGTCTGCCTCGGCGAGGTGGCCGTGACGTCGCAGGTGGTGGGGTATCTGAGGCGGCGGCCGTCGGGGGAGGTCATCGACCACACGCCGCTCGACCTGCCGGAGCAGAGCCTGCGGACGCGCGCGGTCTGGTACACGGTGTCCGGTGAGCTGCTCGGTTCCGCCGGCTCGGCTGGTACTGCCGGCTCGGCTGGTGCCGGTGACTCTGCTGGTTCCGCCGGCTCGGTCGGTTCCGCCGGCTCGGGTGGTTCCGATGGCGAGGTGGGGACCGGGGGCCATCGGGTGGGGACCGAATCTGCGGGGCCGGTGGGGACCGGGGAGGAGACCCAGGCGAACGGTCGGGGGCCCGTTCACGAGGGTGGCAGGGCACCGGGGGGTGCCGGATTGGTTCCGGCACGGGTCCCCGGTGCCCTGCATGCCGCCGAGCACGCGGCGATCGGCCTGCTACCGCTGTTCGCTACGTGCGACCGGTGGGACATCGGCGGGGTGAGTACCGCGTGGCACGAAGACACCGGGGAGGCGACGGTGTTCGTGCATGACGGGCATCCCGGGGGTGCGGGATTTGCCGAACGCGGTTATGCCGCGATTGTCCCGTGGCTGGCCGCAACGCGGGAGGCGATCGTCTCCTGCGAGTGCCCGACGGGATGCCCGTCCTGCGTCCAGTCGCCGAAGTGCGGGAACGGCAACGAGCCGCTGGACAAGGCGGGGGCAGTGGCTGTGCTGGGAACCGTGCTCGGGGCGTTGCGTCAACACGGCACCTAGAACGGCCACTTGGTGGTTCATGGAGTTGTGTCCTGCTCCGCCTCGGCCGGGCTGGGACCGGCCGTCGGCGGTGGTCGGGTCGGTCAGGCGGCGCTGGACTGGACCAGCTGCGGAGCGCGCTCGTCGGCCAGGGCCCGCACGAGGACGTCGTGCACCTCGGCGGCGTCCGGCAGCTGCCAGCCGCAGACCTCGGGCTTGACGCGCCAGTGCACGACACCGTGCTGGAACGGCGACGGCGGCAGCGGGATGTAGCTGTCCTTGCCGTGCCACTGGATCGCGGCGCGCTCGGCCAGCTCGGCCGGGATGCGCTCGGCGACGGTGGTCAGGAAGAGCCAGCGGCCGTTCGGCAGCGCGATGATGGGCGCGGGGTGGCCGATGGCGCGCAGGAGGCGGCAGGCGCGCTTGCCGATTTCGTCGTCGACCTCGATGGCGTCGAGCACGGTGCCGGTGGCGACGAGCAGGCTGTGGGTGCGGTCGGAGAACCAGGTGGCGACGTCGTGAGCGTGGGTGCCGCTCTGCTCGCGCCAGGAGTCAATGGCCGGAACCGGGCGCCGCCAGGTGAGGTCGTCGCCGTCGGTGAGCGGAGCGGGGTCGACGCCGGGGAGCACCGGCCAGCCGCGCCAAGCGAGGCCGATCGCCTCCGCCCGCAGTTCGATGCGGAAGGCACCGCGCCAGCTGTCCGGCCAATTCGCGTCCAACATTAGTGTTTCCTGCCTTCAAGTTCCGGTTCTCCGCGACCCGCTAGACCCTGTCGTGGTGTCGCACATCTCACTTAACGGCAAGTTGCACATTGCCCGGAACCCCCGCGCGACAACCGGTGGTTACGAGGCGATGAACGCCCAGTGATCCATACGGCCGGACCGAACCCCCGAGCGCGGATGGACGGCGAACGGCACCCGCACACGGACCGTTCGTCGCGGCAAAACCCCGGGATACGCGGGCTGCCGGGCGCTGGTCCAGCGGGGCGGACGGGCTCGTTCGGCCCAGGTGAGCAGCTGATTCGACCGCTCGCCGTGCACCAACGACCGCTGCCCGTGACAATCAGCCGCTCATCGCCCGGCTGCGCGGATCAGCCGGTCATCGCCCCATACCGACCGGTCGGCGTCCGCCGGGCCGACGGGTGGCCTGTCGAGGATCGGCGACAGTTCGGCGGGTGCTCGGCTGCGGTCTTGTGTCGCGAGATCGCGACAGTGCCGCTGAGTGAGACGCCTCGGCGAGCGACGGCAGGTGGCCTTCGCTCACTCGCGGCTCCGCGCTGGTCGGGTACCTCGACCTGCGGTCACGGCCTACCTTCGCGAGTCCGCGGCATCGCCCCGAGGTGAGGCACCTTGGCGGACCGGACGGGTGGTGCTGTCTCGGGTATGCGACAGCACCACCCGGTCGGGCGCCGGCGAGCGGTGGTCCGGTGTCGCGAGCACGCGACACCCGCCACCCGAAAGGCGGGCTTGGCGAGCGGCGGGTCCTGGGAGGCCATTTCCTGTGTCGCGGACTTGCGACAGTGCCGGGGTGCTGTGGGCAAGAGGCTCATCCGCGCCGGCGCGGGGCTGGCCCGCGCAACAGCGCTGAGAGAGCCGCCCTCAGCAGCGGCCGCCCCGGCCGGGGATGGCTTGCGATGGCCCACCATCCGCCTCGGTCGTGGCCGAGCACCGCTGCCCGGTGCAGGCCAGGAGTGGCTCGGCATCGCCTGCGACCGGCCACGGTCGTGGCTGAGCAGCAGTTGGCTGGCGCGACCGGCGAGATGTCTTGCCGCGGTCGCCGGTTCGTGGGGTGTGGGCGCCGGTGGGGCTCAGCCTTGGGGTGGGCGGACTGGGGTGTTTCCCAGGTCTGCCGTTGTGGCTCGGCTGGGTGAGTTGGTTGCCGGGCCTGCTCGGGCGTGGGCTGCCGGCTTGGGCCATCCCGCCAGGGGTGGGGTGGGGGCCTCCACCTCCACCAGGGCGTCCAAGTTCTGCCAGCGGCATGTCATGAGCCTTACCGCCATGCGGTCGGCCACCCACTTCGCGCGCTCGCACGCCTCGATCGGGCCTTCGCTTGCGTGGGAAGCTGCCGCCAGGGCGCCGAGGTCGGCTGCTGACTCTGCTCGGTGGCGGGCTGTTACTGCGGCTGCCAAGCACACTGCCAGCGTTGCCAGCACCGTCAGGGCCGTCACCACCAAGGCCGTCCAGATTGTGGCGGCTCCTCGGTCTGAGTGTCCGCTAACCATTCGTTGTCTCCGTGTCCGGCTCGGCTACCGCGTAGGCCGTTGCTGACAGGTGGATTGCCGGGAGGATCGTGGCCGGGTTGGCCGTTACTTTGGCTGTTATCTGGTCGCCGGTCTGGTTCACCGTCAGGTTTGCGCCTGGTGGGGCTATTGCGTGGACCGCGGCCGCCGCCTCGGTGGGTTGGCCTCTGGCCAGGAGGCGGGCTGCTTCGCGGGCCGCGTCCGTGCAGCGCAGCTGGCTTGTCAGGACCGCCATGCCCGCCAGCAGCAGGACCACCACCACCGTCAGGCCGGCCAAGCCGAATGCTGCCTCGACCGTCACCGATCCTTCGTCCTTGTCTCTCACGACGGCACCGACAGAGCCTTCATGACCAAGCTCGTCAGCCACGAGACCACCGAGTCTCCGGTCAGCAGGGAATAGAGGACGGCGGCGAAGGCCGCGACGGCGACCGTCACGATGGCGTACTCGACCGTCGTGGAACCGTCGTCCGGGCGGGGGCGGCGGCGGAATGCTCGCATGGGTGCTTCCCTTCGATGGGTTCGTGGTCAGAAGAGGGGGCTGAGCCGGCCCGCGAGGCCGAGGACGACCGGCAATACGCCCAAGCAGAAGAAGGCCGGTAGGAAACACAGGCCCACCGGCAGGGCCAGCGCCACCCCGGCCCGCTCGGCGCGCTCCTCTGCCTCGGTCGCCAGCTCGTCGCGGAGACGTCCGGCCAGGTCGCCGGCCGCCGTGGCGAAGGCTGCGCCCGATCGGGATGTTCGGATCGCCGTGGCCGCCAGCTCGGTGAAACCGGGGAGGGCTCGCACCGGCGCCCATGCCTCGCCTGGACGGGAGCCCAGGGCGAGCAGGCCGGCCGTCGAGCTCAGCGCCGCCCTTGCCTCCGGGGGTGCGGTGACGGCCACGGCGTCCAGCGCCGAGGGGACCGGCAGGCCGGCCCGCAGGCAGGCGGCCAGGAGGTCGAGCGTTCCCGCCAGCCTCAGCTTGGTGGCGATGTCCGCGGCCGGTGGGCGTGGCCGTCGGGTGCGGCGGATTGCCCACCACCCGGTTGCCGTCACGATCGTGCCCGCCACCACCCCGGCGGCTCCGCCGGCCAGCACGGCTATCGAGACGCCGCCGACAGCCGCCGCGATGGGCGTCAGGGCGCGGTGGCCCTTGCGGACCGGCTTCGGGGCGCCGGTCAGGCGGTTGAGACGCCGAGCGATGGTTTCGTCCGGCCAGGTCAGCAAGGCTCCGGCGAAGAACAGGAGCGCGATTGCGGTCACCGGATCCGCACCCGTCCGGTCAGGGCCCGGCACCAGGCCGTGCCCGCCCAGAGGAGGACGCACCCGGCGACCAGCAGCACCTGGCCCGGCGTGCTGCCGGTCAGCACGGGCAGCGGAGCCGCACCCATGGCCTGCCCGAGCAGGACACAGAGCACCGGCAGGGCGGTGAGCACTGCCGCGCTCGCGCGTGGCCCCGCCAGCTTGGCGCGCATCCGGCGGGCGAACGCCAAGCCTGCTTCGGTGTCGCGGCGGGCCGCGTCGAGGACCTCGGCCATCGGGAGGCCGTGCCGCCGGCCCAGCGTCCACGCCGCGGCCAGACTCGGAAGGGCCGGTGACCGTAGCTCGGTGTCGAGCCGGGCCGCCGTCGCGAGGGCTCGGAGGTCGCCCGCCGCGGCCGGGACCACCTCCGCGGCGGCTTCCGCTGCCGTGACCGGGTGGGCGCCGGCTCGGAGCTCGGCCACCATCGTGCGCAACGCCGTCGCGGTGTGTGCGGCCATCGCCAGCTCCGCGGTGGCTCGGCGGTGGGCGCGCCACTCCTGGCGCCACGCCAGCATCAGCACGCCGGCGGCGATCGCGCCACCCGCTCCGGCGAGCACGCCGGCGAGGGCGGCCGGAAGCAGCCAGCGGGCGATGCGCCACACCTGGGGCATCCGGACAGCGGCCGGCGGCTCGATCATGCGCTGCAGCCGGTCCGGTGGCGCGGGCCAGCACGCCAGGGCCGCTCCCACGCACAGCGGGAACCACGGGGTGATCATCTCCGCCTCCTTCGATGACGTGGGAAAGCGTTCAGCAGCAGGGAAATCCGCAGCAGCAGGAGACTCAGCACGCGATCGCCCCCGCCCCGGGAACAGGTGCCTGTCGACCGTCCAGCGGCCCGCGCGCCACACCGGCACGACTCGCGCCCGGCCGTGTTCGGCGCGGAGCACGCCGACCTCGGCGAGGCGGCGGCGGCCGCCTGGCTCACGCCGCATGTGCAGCACCACGCGGATCGCGGCGACGAGCTGGCTGTGCACGGCATCGCGGCCGAGACCGCCGAGGGCGGCCAGCGCCTCGATGCGCGCGGGCACCTCGGCCGGGGAGTTGGCGTGGACGGTGCAGGCGCCGCCGTCGTGGCCGGTGTTCAGCGCGGTGAGCAGGGCACCGACCTCGGCGCCGCGGACCTCGCCGACCACCAGGCGGTCCGGGCGCATGCGCAGCGCCTGGCGCACGAGCTCGGGCAGGCCGACCGCGCCCGCACCCTCCACATTGGGCGGACGGGCGACGAGGCTGACGAACTGCGGGTGCGCGGGCTGCAGTTCGCCGGCGTCTTCGACGCAGACGATCCGCTCGCCCGGGTCGACGGCGCCCAGCAGCGCGGCCAAGAGCGTGGTCTTGCCCGCGCCCGTGCCGCCGGTGACGAGAAAGGCCATCCGCCGCGAGACGACGCTGCGGAGGAGCTTGGCTCCGGCCTCGTCGAACGCGCCGAGTTCGCCGAGCGCGGTGAGGTCGTGCGTCGCCGGGCGCAGAACCCGGAGGGACAAGCAGGTGCCGGCCGCTGCGATCGGCGGGAGGACGGCGTGGACGCGGATGCGGCCGTACGGCCCCGTGCCGGGGAGCCAGCCGTCGACGAAGGGCTGGGCGTCGTCGAGGCGGCGTCCGGCCGCGAGGGCGAGGCGCTGGGCCAAGCGGCGGACGGCTTCTTCGCCGCCGTCGAACCGGATGCCGGTGCGGACGAGACCCTGCGGGCCGTCCGTCCAGACCTCGGCCGGACCGGTGACGAGCACGTCGGTGGTCGCCGGATCGTCGAGGAGCGGGGCAAGCGGGCCGGCGCCGACGAACTCGTCGCGGGCCCGGCGAGCCGCATCGAGCACCGCGTCGTGGCCGAGGGCGCCGCCTGCTTCGGCGCGGACAGCGGTGGCGACGGCGACCGGATCGGCCTGGCGACGGTCGCCGGCCAGGCGGTTGCGGACGCGGTCCACGAAGTCGGTGGTCATGCGCCGGCTCGTCTTTCCATGGGGTTCGGGCTGGCCGGCGGACGCTCACGCGACGCGGTGACGCGGGTGCCCGGCTGGAGAAGCGTCGAGAAGAACGCCGCGCTTTCCGGGTTTCGGCTCAAGAGGCTGAGCACCGTCGGCAGCAGCAGCTCCGACACCCGGGTCGGGGCGGTGGCCGGGCGGAGGTCGACGGCCGCGGGGGTCATCGGCCGGCCGCCTGGGCTTCGCGGCGGGCCGTTTGCAGGATACCGGCCGCCGTCGTGGCCAACGGGCCTCGTGACTTCGCCGGGAATTCGGCGTTCTCCAGCGCTCGCGAGACGCCGCGCTCGCGGGGCATCGAGGCCATCAAGGGCGGGCCGACCAGCTCGGCCGCGCGAGCCGGATCCTTCGAATGTCCGCACGCCACCAAGCCGATGCGGGCCGTCAGCTTCGACAGCCGGTTCAGGACTTTCTTCGCCGCCAGACAGGCCTGGAACTCCAGCGGCACCATCAGCACCACCAGGTCGGCTCTCAGCACCACCTCCTCGGCCGCCTCGCCGAGGCTGCGCGGGAGGTCGCACACCACCGTGCGGCCCGCGCGGCGACCAGCCGTCAGGATCGCCGACAACGACTCGACGTCCGGACCCTGCCCTTCGGGGCCGAAGGCGAGCACGGGGAGGTTGCCGCCGCGGTGGCTCCGCTGGGGCAGCGCCGCGGCCAGTGACGACACCGATGCCCGGCCGCTCAGCCGCACGTCCGGCCAGCGCGTGCCGGGCGCCTTTTCCAGGCCCAGCAACACATCCAGGCCGGCACTGAGCGGATCGCAGTCCACCAGCAGCGCGCCGCCCGGATCGCGGTCGGCCACCAGCGCCAGTGTCGCCGCGAACACCGACGCGCCCGCGCCACCCCGGCCGCCGACCACGCCGAGGACCAGACCGGGTTGCTCCGCCGGCGTCTCGACGACGTCGGCGAACGCGCCGGCCAACGCCGTCTCCTCGTCGGGCAGCGAAATCACGCGCTCGACGCCGCCGCGGAACGCGTGCTCCCACGTCGCCGGGCCCGGACTGCCCTTGCAGACCAGGAGGATCCCGCCGCGCCGAGGCAGGACCGGTGGGTGCCGCACGGCTTCCTCGTCGAGAACCACCAGTGGCGCACGAGCCCAGTGGCTGCTCGCCGCCGTCAGGTCCGGGGCGCGGTCGAGTTCGCAGCCCGCGACCGCGGCCACGCGCAGTATCTCGTCGAGCACGGTCTCGTCCGCGGCGATCACCAGCGGTCGTTCCCCCGTCATGTGTTCCTCCCCCGTCGTCGGTGCGGGCCGTGGGTGGCCCGGTTTCCACGGTCGCGGGCGGGGCGGGGTGGCACAACGGGGCGGACGGGCAGCTGTGGACAACCGGGGTGTTGTGGACAACTGCCGCTCGTGAGACCGCCGACGGCCGGTTCCGTCGGCGGAATGTGGCAGTATCGCAACTGTCCGTGACGCACCTGCGGCGGAAATGGGCACGAACATCCGCACTCGAAGATTGCCGCTCACCAAGCGAGCGACGATTAGCGCAGCGCAGGAGAATTGCCGAAGGTAAGCGGAAGGCAAAACGGCCGAAATCGCCGATCCGGCCAAGGCAAAGCAAACGGGGAAAAGACGAACGGGAGGTAAGAGGGCGGCCCCCGCCAGGGGGGAGGGACGGGGGCCGCCGTGGGTTCAGCCCCGGGGGGTCGGACTGAACCGGCCCGGTTGGACACCGGGCTCCCTCACTGTAACTCCGCCCGGCGCCGGTTCGCGCACCGGATGAGGCACACAGTTCGATAACGGCACAGCGCGCCCGAAGTGCCTGCCTGTCATGGATTTTCCGTCCGGCGCGACGCGCGCGTGGTGGATCAACGGGACGCGCTCCGATCAAGCTCCTATCCTGGGAGGGTGGCCGAACCGAGCAGCGCGCCGTCGCGCATCCGGAAGCCGGGCCCGGAGCACGCGGTGGCCGCGTTCTTCGACCTGGACAAGACGATCATCGCTTCGTCGAGCGCGCTGGCGTTCAGCAAGCCCCTCCTCAAAGAAGGGTTGATCAACCGTCGCGCCGCGTTGCGAAGCGCGTACGCGCAGCTGGTGTTCTCGCTAGCGGGTGCCGACGAGAACAAAACCGAGCGGCTGCGCGCCGAGGTTTCCGCGCTGTGCGCCGGCTGGGACGTCGCCCAGGTTTCGGCGATCGTCCGCGAGACCCTGCACGACGTCGTCGACCCGCTCGTCTACGCGGAGGCGGCGGAGCTGATCGCGCGGCACCGCGAGGACGGGCACGACGTGATCGTGCTGTCGGCGACCGGCGAAGAGGTCGTCGCACCCGTGGCGGAGATGCTCGGGGCGACCCGGAGCGTCGCCACGCGGATGCAGATCGTCGACGGCCGCTACTCCGGCGAAGTCGACTTCTACTGCTACGGCGCCAACAAGGCTGTCGCCGCGAAGCAGCTCGCCGCCACGTACGGCTACGACCTCGCCGAGTGCTTCGCGTACACCGACTCGAGCACCGACATCCCGCTGCTCGAGGTCGTCGGGCACCCGCACGCGGTCAACCCGGACAAGCTCCTGCGGCGCGAGGCCCTCGAGCGCGGCTGGCCGATCCTGGCCTTCGACCGGCCGATGTCGCTGCGTACCCGGATCCCGACCCGCTCGGCCGGGATGGTGGCGCTCGGCGTCGGCGCGGTGGCCGCCGGAGCGACCTGGTACGGCCTCAACCGTCGCCGTCGGTCCCGATGACGGAGCACCAGCCACCCACACGGCCGCACGGCGGGCTCTTTGCTTGGCCCAGCCCCGAATTGTCCGTCGCGCAGGGTGCCCGTGTCACCCGATCCAGCCTCTGTACCGGTGCACCCGTCCGCGCACTTGAAGTGACCGGGCTCACGGCGTAGAAAGTAGGTGCGGACGTTCGGTCGGCCAGGGAACAGGTAGAAGAGAAGCCTGTTCCACCCCGGCAAACCTCCGTGCGCGGACTCCGGGTACCCACGCGCAGCGCGCCGCGGGAGGCTCGTCGTCTAGGGACTGCGTAGTGGGACGCCACACGCCGAGTCCATGTAGGTACGACCAGAGTTGCACGCTTGGTCGCCCGAGAAGTTCGCGCTTGCAGGCGGCGCCCGTGGCTTCGGCCACGGGCGCCGCCTCGTCTATTTGGGGGGGACGTTCCGGGCATCTCGTGTGACTGGCGAGGCCTCACATGTGATTGGCGGGGCATCACGCGTGATTGGAGAGCCGACTCGCGTGATTGAAGGGTCGACACGCGTGATGGGGGGCGGGACTCGCGTGGCTGGGGGCGGGACTCGCGTGATTGGGGGCGGGACTCGGCGGGTGCGGGGTTTGCTACCGATCCGGGTACGACTGGCGGGTTCGTGCGGTCGGTCGATGGACATCACCGGATTCGGTGAGTAGCTTCCCGATACTGGCGCCTCCAAGTGGATTTCTGACGTCCGACGGCGCCCGCTACTTTCTGGGAGGCTGGTCGTGACGACCCGAAATCGGAGGTTCCATGCGCTCGCCCTGCCCGTCGCGGGGGTGCTCGCCTTCACCGGTGTGGGTGTCTCGGCCGCGGCGAGCGCGCCGCGGGTGAGCGCGGACGCGCAGGCCGAGGCCGCCGCCACGCAGGCGCTGCGGGGGCTGACGCTGGAGCAGAAGGTCGGGCAGCTGTTCGTCACCTGGGTGAACGGCAAGACCGCCGACGAGGTCAACCCGAAGAACCAGACCGACTTCGGTGTCGACACGCCCGCGCAGGTCGTCGAGAAGTACCACCTCGGCGGGGTCATCTACTTCAACAACGACACGCGCGACAACTTCGACGACCCCGTGCAGGTGGCGAAGCTGTCCAACGGCCTCCAGAAAGCGGCCGTGACCAGCGGGGCGCACATCCCGCTGCAGATCGCCGCCGACCAGGAGGGCGGCACCGTCACGCGGATGGGCGCGCCGGCCACCGAGTTCCCGAACGCGATGGCCATCTCCGCCGGCCGGGACACCCGCCGCGCGACGCAGGCCGCCACCATCCTCGGCCGCGAGCTGCGCGCCGTCGGGATCAACCAGGACTTCGCGCCCGATTCGGACGTCAACTCCAACCCCGTCAACCCGGTCATCGGGGTCCGGTCCTTCTCCGGGCAGCCCGGCCTGGCCAGCGACTTCGTCACCGCGGAGGTCAAGGGCTTCCAGAAGTCCGTCGCGGCGACCTCGAAGCACTTCCCCGGCCACGGCGCCGCGCCGACCGACAGCCACACGGGGCTGCCCCGGATCGACAGCACCGAAGCGCAGTGGCGGGCCACCGACGTGCCGCCGTTCAAGGCCGCCATCAAGGCCGGCATCGACTCGATCATGACCGCGCACATCCAGTTCCCCAGCCTCGACCCGTCGCTCGAGCCCGCCACGCTGTCGAAGCCGATCGTCACCGACCGCCTGCGGAAGGAACTCGGCTACGACGGCGTCGTGATCACCGACGCCCTCGAGATGGAAGGCGTGCGCAAGCTGCACAGCGACGCCGAGATCCCGGTGCTCGCGCTCAAGGCGGGCGTCGACCAGCTGCTCATGCCGGTGCACCTCGAACTCGCGATCAACTCGGTGCTCGCCGCCGTCAAATCCGGTGACCTTCCGATGCAGCGGATCGACCAGAGCGTGCTGCGCGTGCTGAAGCTCAAGTTCAAGAGCGGCATCCTCTTCTCGCCGTTCGCCGACCCGGACCGGGTGATGAAGACGGTCGGCACGCCGTCGAACCTCGCCACCGCGCAGGACATCGCCGACCGCGGCATCACGGCCGTCGCTAACGATGCCGGTGTGCTGCCGCTCCGGCAGAAGCCCGCGACCGCGCTGGTCACCGGCTGGGGTGTCTCCACGACGGCCACACTGGCGCAGAAGCTGACCGCCCACGGCACGGCCGCGACGGCGTACCAGACCGGCCAGGCCCCGACGGACGCCCAGGTCGCGCAGGCCGTCGCCAAGGCGCAGAGCGCCGACCTGGTCGTCGTGCTGACCAACAACATCGGCGGCTTCCCCCTGCAGACCAAGCTCCTGGACGCGCTGCAGGCCACCGGCAAGCCGGTGGTCGCGGTCGCCGCGCAGATCCCGTACGACGCCGGGTACCCGAGCGCCGTCAAGACGTGGCTGGCCACGTACGGCTACATCGGGCCGACCCTGGAGGCGCTGGCCAAGGTCATCCTCGGCGAGACCAAGCCGGTCGGGAAGCTGCCGGTCGACATCCCCGCGGGCACCGACGTGCACACCGTCAAGTACCCCTTCGGCCACGGGCTGACCTGGTGACCCTGAACCGGCGCCACTTCCTCGGCGCAGGCGCGCTCGCCGTGCCGGTGCTGGCCGGCGGCTCCGCCGTGGCCGGAGCGCAACCCGAGGCCCAGGGACGCCCGAACCGGGTCCTGACCGGCGCGGAGCAGCTGGCCGCGCAGGGCTGGCGGCCGCTGCAGGGGCGCAAGCTCGGCGTGCTGTCCAACCCGACCGGCGTCCTGCTGAACGGCGACCACATCGTCGACTCGATGGTGGCCGCCGGGGTGAAACCGGTGGCGGCCTTCGGCCCCGAGCACGGCTTCCGCGGCAGCGCGCAGGCCGGCGGGTCCGAGGGCGACTACACGGACCCGCGCACGGGCGTACCGGTCTATGACGCGTACGGCGTCGACGCGACGAAGCTCGCTTCGCTGTTCACCAAGGCGGGCGTGGACACGGTCGTCTTCGACATCGCCGACGTCGGCGCGCGCTTCTACACCTACATCTGGTCCCTCTACACAGCGATGGTGGCCGCGGCGCAGGTCAAAGCCGCCTTCGTCGTCCTCGACCGGCCGAACCCGCTCGGCGGCCGGGCCGCCGGCCCGGTGCTCGACCCGAAGTTCGCCTCCGGCATCGGGCGGCAGCCGATCGCCCAGCAGCACGGCATGACCGTCGGCGAGCTCGCCCGCTTCTTCGCCGGCGAGTTCCTGCCGGAGGAAAACGTGCAGCTCGACGTCGTCCAGGTCCGCGGCTGGCAGCGCGACACGCTCTTCGCGCAGACCGGGCTGAACTGGGTGCTGCCGAGCCCGAACATGCCGACGCCGGACACCGCGCTCGTCTACCCGGGCACCGGGATGTTCGAAGGCACGGTGTTCTCCGAGGGCCGCGGCACGACCCGGCCGTTCGAGATCATCGGCGCGCCGGGGCTCGACTGGCGCTGGCGCGAAAAGCTCGAAGACGAGCAGCTGCCCGGAGCGAAGTTCCGCGAGACCTACTTCGTCCCGACGTTCAGCAAGTTCGTCAACCAGACGTGCGGGGGCGTGCAGCTGTCCGTCAGCGACCCACGCGCGTTCGACGCGATCCGCACCGCCGTCGCCATGCTCGTCACGGCCAAGGCCCAGCACCCGGACGTGTTCGCCTGGCGGCCCGACAACTACATCGACAAGCTGTCCGGGTCCGACCGGCTCCGGACCATGGTCGACGCCGGCGCGGGCGTCGACGAGGTCACCGGCGCCTGGCGGGCCGAGCTGGCCGGGTTCGACCGCAGACGCCGCCACTACCTGTTCTACCGCTGAGGGGGAGACTCGTGCGTGCTAGGAAGGTGCTCGTCGCGGCCACCGGAGTGCTGGTCGCACTGACCACGTTGACCTCTGGAGCCAGCGCCATCACCAGCCACGATCCGGCGGCCGGCCGCTTCGACCGGCCGCAGCAGGGGTTCGCGCCGCCGTGGACGACGCTGCGCGACGGACGGCCGCAGGAGGTCAACCTCGACCCCGCGCCGATCAGGGCGGCCGAGGACTTCCTGGCCGGCTGGACCAGGCCGGACACCTCAGGGCACCCGCACTTTTCCGGGGCGGTCGGCCTGCTCGCGCACGACGGCGTGGTCGTGGACCGGTACGCCGTCGGCGCCGCCCTGCGGTACGCCGACGCGAAGGGCACCGAACTGCCCGCCGAGCAGCAGGTCCCGATGAAGAACGACACGATCTTCGACATGGCTTCGATCTCGAAGCTGTTCACCTCGATCGCGGTCATGCAGCTGGTCGAACGCGGTCAGCTCACCATCGACACCCCGGTGAGCCGCTTCTTCCCGGAGTTCGCCACCGGCGACAAGGCCGCCATCACGGTCAAGATGCTGCTCACCCACGTCTCCGGCTTCGACGCCGATCCGATCCCGTCGCTCTGGGCCGGCTACCCGGACATCCCGTCGCGCCGGCAGGCCGTCCTCGACAGCCCGCTCAAGAACAAGCCGGGGACGACGTACCTCTACTCCGACATCAACCTGCTGACGCTCGGCTTCATCGTCGAGAAGCTGACCGGCCAGTCCCTCGACAAGGTCGTCCACGACCGGATCACCGCCCCGCTCGGCATGACCGACACCGGGTACAACCCGCCCGCGGCGAAGCTGGACCGGATCGCCGCGACCGAGTTCGAGGCGAACCCGCCGCGCGGGATGGTGCGCGGCAGCGTGCACGACGAGAACGCGTGGTCGCTCGGTGGGGTGGCCGGGCACGCCGGCGTGTTCAGCACGGCCGGCGACATGGCCACCCTCGCCCAGGCGATCGTCAACGGCGGCAGCTACCGCGGGCACCGGATCCTGCGGCAGGAGACCGTCCGGCAGTTGCTGACGAACTACAACCAGCAGTTCCCGGACGACGCGCACGGCCTCGGCTTCGAGCTCGACCAGCCCTGGTACATGGGCGCGCTGGCGTCGCCGGTCACCGCCGGGCACACCGGGTTCACCGGAACGACGCTGGTCATCGACCTCGAGTCGCGGTCGTTCGCGATCCTGCTGACCAACCGGGTGCACCCGAGCCGGAGCTGGGGCTCGATCAACACCGCCCGCCAGGTTTGGGCGACGTCGCTGGCCCGGGCCATGGCGGTGCGGCCGGTGGCCGGGAAGGACGCCTGGACGAGCACGCTGGGTAACACCGCTGTCGCCACGCTCAGTACTCGGGCATTCACCACGCAAAGTGCCCAAGCCCGCGTCTCGTTCGCCGCTTTCGTGGACACCGAGGGCAGCGGAGATCCACTTCAGCTGCAGGCCAGCACCGACGGCGTTAACTGGCAACCGATCGCCCTATCGGTTTCGGGCCCGGGCGCACCCTCCGGAATCGTGACGTCGCTCTCCGGGCACGGACACCGTGCCTGGTGGAGGGCGGTGGGCACGCTGCCGCAGGCGGCGTCGCTGAGTCTCCGCTGGCGTTACAGCACCGACCCGAGTTACACGGGACGAGGTGTTTCGGTCGACGGTGTGAAAGTCACCGAGAGCGGCCGATCACTCCTCGACGGTGAACGAGACCCCGCTGTTTTCGCCGCGGACGGCTGGCAGTTGACCTCTCGGTGACGAACCGGTCGCCGAATGTCCACCACAAGCCCGAATTTACCGTCCTCTTGCCGCTTGCACCGCGACACTAAGTTGCCAAGTCGTTAGCTTGACCTCGTTAACAAGGTCGACCTGGTTGGCGACTTTCTGGTCAGTGATTAATCGCAAATCCAGATCCGCAGACACGGACGGGTTGCGATCCGACCGAAGGGTGTGGGTAGCCTTGTCGCAGATGCCAACGGTTAGTAACTTTCCGACGGTGAGTGATACCGAATCCGTAATCGGCACGGCACAGTCCGAGCCCGTATCGGTCCAGACGGCCGCACGGGACGCCGACTCCAGCCCGCTGGTGCGCATCCGGTCGCTGCTCCCCGGCCTGGCCCGCGCCGAACAGCGCGTGGCCAAGGTGGTGCTGGACGACCCCGCGTCCGTCGCGCGGCGCAGCATCACCGAGGTGGCCCTGGCCGCCAACACGAGCGAGACCACGGTGACCCGGTTCTGCAAGGCGGTGGGTGTCGGCGGCTACCCGCAGCTGCGCATCGCGCTGGCCGCGGACACCGCGCGCACCGAGGCGCGCACCACGCGCAACCTCGGCGGCGAGATCGGCCCGGAGGACGACCTGGCCGCCGTGATCGGCAAGGTCAGCTTCGCCGACGCCCGTGCCGTCGAGGAGACGGCCGACCAGCTCGAGGTCGCCACCCTCGAGCGGGTGATCGAGGTCGTCGCGAACGCCGGCCGCGTGGACGTCTACGGCGTGGGCGCCAGCGCGTTCGTCGCCGCCGACCTGCAGCAGAAGCTGCACCGCATCGGCCGCGTGTGCTTCGCGTGGTCGGACACGCACATCATGCTCACCTCGGCCGCGGTGCTGAGCCCCGGTGACGTCGCGATCGGCGTCTCGCACACCGGCGCGACCACCGACACCGTCGAGGCGCTGCGCGTGGCGCGGGAGCACGGCGCGATCACCATCGCCGTGACGAACTTCCCGCGCTCGCCGATCACCGAGGTCGCCGATCATGTTTTGACGACCGCGGCCCGGGAAACCACGTTCCGTTCAGGTGCCACGGCGAGCCGGATCGCCCAGCTCACCGTCATCGACTGCCTGTTCATCGGCGTCGCGCAGAGGCACATGGACGCGTCGGTCAGCGCGCTGGACGCGACCAGGGACGCCGTCGGATCGCACCGCTTGGGGGTCAGGCCGGACGGTCGTCGCCGTCCGCGGGAAACCGGCAAGTAATGACCGGAGAAAATGTGAGGCGCATGATGACCGTCCCCGTGCAGGCGGTGCACGTCGATTCGCCGACCGAGACCCGCAATCCCCGCACCCAGGACATCGACCTGATGTCCACCGCGGGGATCCTGGGCGCGATCAACGCCGAGGACCGCACGGTCCCCGGTGCCGTGGCCGCGGTGCTGCCCCAGGTGGCGCGCGCGGTGGACCACGCGGTGGACGCCCTGCGGGCCGGGGGCCGGGTGCACTACGTCGGCGCGGGCACGTCCGGGCGGCTGGCCACCCTGGACGCGGCCGAGCTGGTGCCGACGTTCAACGTGCCGGGCGACTGGTTCATCGCGCACCACGCCGGCGGCGAGCGCGCCCTGCGGCACGCCGTCGAAAACGCGGAGGACGACTCCGCGGCGGGAGCCGCCGAGATGGCCGCGATGGTGCAACCCGGTGACTTCGTGCTCGGGCTGACGGCGTCGGGCAGGACGCCGTACGTGCTGGGCGCGTTGCTGGCCGCGTCGCGTCAGGGCGCCCGGACCGGGCTGGTGTCGGGCAACCCGAAGGCCGCCAAGCCGGCGGGCGTCGACGTGCTCATCGCCGTCGACACCGGGCCGGAGGCGATCGCCGGGTCGACCCGAATGAAGGCGGGCACGGCGCAGAAGATGATCCTCACGTCGTTCTCGACGGCGACGATGATCAAGCTGGGCCGGACCTACTCCAACCTGATGGTCAGCATGCGGGCGACGAACGCGAAGCTGCGCGGCCGGACCATCCGGATCCTGCAGGAAGCCACCGGCATGACGATGGCGGACTGCTCGGACGCGCTCACCGAGGCCGGGGGCGACCTCAAGGTGGCGCTGGTGCACTTGCTGTCCGGTGAGGACGTCAAGAGCGCCGCGAAGGCTCTGCACGCGTCGGGCGGGCACGTGCGGAAGGCGCTGGACCTCGTGCGGGTGCGCGCGAGCTAGCTTCTTATCTGTTCACCTGTCTAATCTCTCAGATGAGAGGGAAGGCGGGTGGGCATGGCGGGTACCACGGAGGACTCGCGGCGCGGGCTTTCGCGTCGCGAGTGGGTGTCGATCGGCGCGATGGCCGGCTTCGTCCTGCTGCTGAACGTCGTGGGCTGGGGCGTGCTCACGGCGTTCGTCGCACCGCACCACTACGCGCTGGGCGCGTCCGGCGTGTTCGGCATCGGCCTGGGTGTCACGGCGTTCACGCTCGGCATGCGGCACGCGTTCGACGCCGACCACATCGCCGCGATCGACAACACGACCCGCAAGCTGATGGCCGACGGGCAGCGGCCGCTGTCGGTCGGGTTCTGGTTCTCCCTCGGGCACTCCACGATCGTCTTCGCGCTGTGCCTGCTGCTGTCGCTGGGCGTCCGCGCGCTGGCCGGCCAGGTCGAGGACGACTCGTCGGCGTTGCACCAGGCCACCGGGGTGATCGGGACGTCGGTGTCCGGCGTGTTCCTGTACGTGATCGCCATCCTGAACCTGGTCGTGCTGGTCGGGATCCTGCGGGTCTTCCGGAGGATGCGCCGCGGCGACTTCGACGAAGCCGCGCTGGAGCACCAGCTGGACAACCGCGGGATGATGAACCGGCTGCTGCGCGGCGCGACGAAGGCCGTGCGCAAGCCGTGGCACATCTACCCGGTCGGGCTGCTGTTCGGGCTGGGCTTCGACACCGCGACCGAGGTCGGGCTGCTCGTGCTGGCCGCGGGCGCGGCGACGTTCGCCCTCCCCTGGTACGCGATCCTCGTGCTGCCGATCCTGTTCGCCGCCGGGATGACCCTGTTCGACACCGTGGACGGCTGCTTCATGAACTTCGCCTACGGCTGGGCGTTCGCCAAGCCGGTGCGCAAGATCTTCTACAACATCACGGTGACCGCGCTGTCGGTCGCGGTGGCGCTGCTCATCGGGACCATCGAACTGGTGTCGATCCTCGCCGAGAAGCTGAACATCAGGTCCGGGCCGCTGGCCGCGATCGCCTCGGTGAACCTGGACTACGTCGGGTTCGGGATCGTCGGGCTGTTCATGCTGACCTGGATCGTCGCGCTGGCGGTGTGGCGGTTCGGGCGGATCGAAGAGAAGTGGTCGGCGAAGCTGTCCGGTTGACGCACAGCGCGAGCGCGGCGACGGCGGCGAGCGCGCCGGCCGGGCCGATCCACGACGCTCCCACGGCGGCGAGGACGACGCCGCCGAGCGCCGAACCGAGCGCGCCGCCGACGTAGATCGCCGAGCCGTTCACCCCGAGCGCCACGGTCGGGACGTCCGGCGCGACCGTGAAGAGCCGGTGCTGCTGCGGCACCATCAGCATCCCCCCGAACGCCCCGGCGAAGAGCGCGAACAGCAGGGCGCCGGGCAGCGACCGGACCGCGAGGTCCACGACGAGGAGCGCCACCGCGGTTCCGGCCAGCGAAACCGCGCGGACGCGCGCCGGGCCGAGGCGGTCGGTGGCCCGGCCGGTCACCGTCGTCCCGGCGAGCTGGCCGAGCCCGAAGCCGACCAGCACCCACGACAGCACGGCCCCGCTCGCCACCGGGGCGACCAGCACCGGCAGGTAGACGAAGACGGTGAACCCGGCGAGCGTGCCAAGGACCGTCACCAGCAGGACCCGGGCCACGGCCGGGCGCACGACGACGGCGAGCCGCTCCCGCAGCCCCGCCGCGGGCACCCGGACCTCGGGGATGACCGGGATCAGCACCGCGACGACGACCGCCACCACCCCGATGCCCCACATCACCGCACGCCAGCCGAACCACGTCCCGGCCAGCACCCCGATCGGCACGCCGAGCACCGTCGACACGCTCATGCCGGCGGCGACCGTGGCCAGCGCCCGGCCCCGCCGCTCGGCGGAGGACAACGCCCCGGCGAGGACGTAGGCGTTGGACTGGAACGCGGCCGCGCCGACCGCCGCGACCAGCCGGGCGAGGGCGACCACGGCGAACGACGCGCCGAGCGCCTGGCCCGCCATGCCGGCGGTGAACAGCACCATGCCGCCCGCCAGCACCCACCGGCGGTCCCAGGTGCCGGTGAACGCGGCGATGAGCGGCGACGCGACCGCGTACGTCAGGGCGAAGACCGTGGCGAGCTGGCCCGCGACGGACTCCGTCACGTGCAGGTCGGCGGCGATGGCGGGCAGCAGGCCGTTGAGCACGAAAGCGTCGGTGCCGACGGTGAACGTGCCGATCGCGAAGACGAGCAGGACCCCCAGCCGATCATTAGATGATCGTCGAATCGTCATGCGGCCATGATGGAGCTACACTTCGATTGTTGTCAAATGATCGAAGGGAAAGTCGTGGCCCGGACCCTGCCGCAGCCGGCGCGCGAAGCGATCGAGATCGTGACTGTGCTGCAGGCGCTCGCCGACCCCGTGCGTCTGGAAGTCCTCCGTCAACTCGCGAAGGAGAGCGAGCCGCGGAGCTGCTCGCTCGAGGAGTACGACGTCGACATCACCGCCGCGACGCTGTCGCACCACTGGCGCGTGCTGCGCGAAGCCGGTCTGACGACGACGTTCGTCGAGGGGCGGCGGCGCTGGGTCGAGCTACGCCGCGAAGACATCCAGGCGCGGTTCCCCGGGCTGCTGGACGCCGTGCTCGCTTAGGAAGCCGCGTCCGAAATGGACTTCGCCTCGCGCGCGCCCGCTTCGAACGCTTCGCAACAGAAGAGCAGCCACGCGCGCACGCCTTCCGGCGTCCCGGCCGCAAAGCCGTCCGCGGCCTCGAGATAACGCGGGACCCGGCGGAAGAACGCGACCTCCGGGACGCTCAGCGACTTCGGGTCCAGACCGGTCGCGACCATCGTCAGCCGGGCCGCCGCGCGGGCGACGACGCCGTCCGCGCTGCCGAACGGCTTGAGCGCCAGCAGTTCCCCGTGGACGACCGCCGTCAGGACCGGGCCGGGCACCGACGTCGCCCCGGTCACCAGCTGGGCCAGCAGCTCCAGGCGGCCGCCGCCGGACTGGGGACGGCCCAGCGCGTCCAGGTCGTCGACGAGGTCCGCCGCGGCGAGGACGTGCAGGCGCGCCAACGCCTGCAGCGGCGCGCGGCGCCACGTCGGCAGCAGCGACTCCAGCGTCTCCGCGACGCGCAGGGCACCCGCGAGGACCGGGTCGGCGACCGCGCCGTCCGCCGGGAGTTCCGGGTTGGCGCCCTCGATGCCGGCGGACGCGCGGGCCGCGCGGACCGACGCTTCCGCCGCCGTCGCCGCGCCGCCGCGGAGGTTGGCCGGCAGGCGGTGGACCGCGAACACCGCGTCCTGCGCCGACTTCGCCGCCGCCGCGACGCCCTCCAGGTCGAGGAGGGGCTTCAGCGGATCAGGCATCGAGCACCTGGCCTTCACGGGAGACCACGGGCGGCAGGACCGACCACGGGAAGTTGATCCAGCGGTCGGTGTGCCGCCAGACGTACTCGCACTTCACCGTCGAGTGCGGCTTCTCGTAGACGACGGCCGAGCGGACCTCGGCGACGTGCTCGAGGCAGAAGTCGCGGACCAGCTTGAGGGTGGCGCCGGTGTCGGCGACGTCGTCGGCGATCAGCACCTTCTTGCTCGTCAGGTCGACGACGTTCGGCACCGGCGGCAGCATCACGGGCAGGTCGAGGCGCTGGTCGACGCCGGTGTAGAACTCGACGTTCATCACGTGCAGGTTCTTCACGTCGAGCGCGTAGCCGAGCGCGCCGGCGACGAACAGGCCGCCGCGGGCGATGGACAGGATCAGGTCCGGCGCGAAGCCGTCTTCGGCGATGGTGTGAGCCAGTTCACGGCTCGCCGTGCCGAACAGCTCCCAGCTCAGCTCTTCCCGCTCTTCGGCCATCGAGCCCGCCCTTCCGTCGTGGTCAGCCGAGCATAGGCAACGCCGAAGTGGCCTGCGGAAATGCTCGGAAACTGGCTATCTTGGACTGCCATTGCCGGCGCCTATGGTGATCCGGTGAGCGACTGGAACACGCGGCCGACCCTGGCCGGCGAGCACGTCCGCCTCGAGCCGCTGGCGGCCGGGCACGCCAAGGGCCTGCTGGAGGCCGGCGCCGACCCGGGCATCTGGGCGTGGCTGAGCATCCGGCAGCCGGGGGATCTTCCGGCGGCGGAGCGGATGGTCGCCCACGCGCTCGCCGACCCCGCCCGCCGGGCGTTCGCGCAGATCGACGTCACCTCCGGCCGGGTCGCCGGCACGACGTCGTACTACCAGGTCGTCGAGCAGCACCGGATCCTGTCGATCGGGCACACCTGGATCGGCGCGGACTGGCAGCGCACCGGGCTGAACACCGAGGCAAAGCTGCTGTTGCTCCAGCACGCGTTCGAAACCCTTGGTGCGCAACGGGTTGCGTGGGAGACCGACATCCGCAACCTCCGCTCGCAACGCGCCATCGAACGGCTCGGCGCGCTTCGCGAGGGCGTCCTGCGCGCGCACCGGATCCGGCCGGACGGCTCGTCGCGCGACACGGTCCTCTACTCGATGCTGGCCCCGGAGTGGCCCGCCGCGAAGGCCCGCCTGAACGAACGCTTAGTCACCGCCGCTCGCCTGGCTCGGTGAAACGACAGGGCAACGTGGGTGCAACCTTTTACAAGGCGGACTAACGTCGCTAGCGTGCCGCTAGCCGTCATGTCGGCGCACTACAGGAGGCCTTGCAACCATGACCGAGCAGTCCCCCGCTCTGGACAACCTGCTCACCGAGAGCCGCACCTTCCCGCCCAGTGACGAATTCGCTGGCCAGGCCAACGCCAAGGCCGATCTCTACGCCGAGGCGGATGCCGATCGCGAAGCGTTCTGGGCGAAGCAGGCGGAGCGGCTGACGTGGGACACGAAGTGGACCACGGTACTGGACTGGACCAATGCGCCCTTCGCGAAGTGGTTCGTCGGCGGCAAGCTGAACGTCGCCTACAACTGCGTCGACCGGCACGTCGAGTCCGGCCACGGCGACCAGGTCGCGATCCACTGGGTCGGCGAGCCGGGCGACACCCGGGACATCACCTACGCCGAGCTGAAGACCGAGGTTTCCAAGGCCGCCAACGCACTCACGTCGCTGGGCGTCACCGCCGGCGACGTCGTGGCGATCCAGTTGCAGATGGTCCCCGAGGCCATCTTCGCGATGCTCGCGTGCGCGCGGATCGGCGCGCTGCACAGCGTGGTCTTCGGCGGCTTCTCCCCGACGGCGCTGCGGGCCCGCGTCGACGACGCCGCCGCGAAGCTCGTGATCACCTCCGACGGCCAGTTCCGCCGCGGCAAGGCCGCGCCGATGAAGGCCAACGTCGACGAAGCGCTCGAAGGCGCCGAGACCGTCGAGAAGGTCATCATCGTGAAGCGCACCGGCGACCAGCTCGAGGGCGAGGTGCCCTGGACCGACGGCCGCGACCTCTGGTGGCACGAGCTCGTCGACGGACAGTCCGAAGAGCACACTCCCGAAGCCTTCGACAGCGAGCACCCGCTGTTCATCCTCTACACGTCCGGCACGACCGGGAAGCCGAAGGGCATCCTGCACACTTCGGGCGGTTACCTGACGCAGACCGCGTACACGCACCACAACGTCTTCGACCACAAGGCAGGCGAAGACGTCTACTGGTGCACCGCGGACATCGGCTGGATCACCGGCCACAGCTACATCGTCTACGGCCCGCTCGCGAACCGCGTCACGCAGGTCGTCTACGAAGGCACGCCGAACACCCCGCACGAGGGGCGGCACTGGGAGATCATCCAGAAGTACAAGGTCTCCATCTACTACACGGCCCCGACACTGATCCGCACCTTCATGAAGTGGGGCGCGGAAATCCCCGAGAAGTACGACCTGTCGACGCTGCGCGTGCTGGGTTCGGTCGGCGAGCCGATCAACCCGGAAGCGTGGATCTGGTACCGCGAGAACATCGGCGCGGGCAAGGCCCCGATCGTCGATACGTGGTGGCAGACCGAGACCGGCGCGATCATGATCTCGCCGCTGCCGGGCGTCACGTCGACCAAGCCGGGCTCGGCGCAGAAGGCGCTGCCGGGCGTGTCCGCGAAGGTCGTCGACGACCAGGGCGCCGAGGTCGGGCACGGCGGTGGCGGGTACCTGGTGCTCGACAAGCCGTGGCCGTCGATGCTGCGCGGCATCTGGGGCGACGAGGAGCGCTACAAGGACACCTACTGGTCGCGGTTCAAGGACCAGGGCTTCTACTTCGCCGGCGACGGCGCGAAGTACGACAACGACGGTGACGTCTGGCTGCTCGGCCGCGTCGACGACGTGATGAACGTGTCCGGCCACCGCATCTCGACGACCGAGGTCGAGTCGGCGCTGGTCTCGCACCCGACGGTGGCCGAGGCCGCGGTCGTCGGCGCGACCGACCCGACGACCGGCCAGGGCATCGTGGCGTTCGTGATCCTGCGCGGCAACGCGGTCGACGGCGGCGAGGAGGCCATCCAGGCCCTGCGCAACCACGTCGCGAAGGAGATCGGGCCGATCGCGAAGCCGCGGCAGATCATGGTCGTGCCGGAGCTGCCGAAGACGCGTTCGGGCAAGATCATGCGCCGGCTGCTGCGGGACGTCGCGGAAAACCGGCAGGTCGGCGACGTCACCACGCTGGCCGACTCGTCGGTGATGGACCTGATCTCGTCGGGCCTGCAGTCGGGCAAGTCCGAGGAGTGAGCTAGCGTTCTCCCGTCAGAGCCCTTCCGGCTTCGCGCCGGGAGGGCTCTGTCATGACACCCCGTGTGGCACGAGTCGAACGCATGTTCTACGCTGTGCCGCGAACCACACCCACTTCCCGGGCAAGGAGACGACACGACGATGACCGTGGATGTCCTGACGCACGACGAGGAAACGGCCGAGGCCCCGGTTTCCGCTCCGGCTCCGGCTGCTTCGACCGGCCCGGCTTCGGAGGTTTCCGCCGACGAGGCGGCCGTCACCGAGTCCGCGTCCCCGGCCTCTTCCCCGGAGGCTCCGGCCGCCGAGGAAGAAGCCCCGAAGCCGAAGCGCGGCCGCCCGAAGGGCGCGGCGACGGCGTCGACGGCGAAGAAGACCCGCACGGTCGAGCTGATCCTGACGGTCACCGGCACCGCCGACGGCGAGTGGCAGGCCGAGCTGAAGAACGGCTCGAAGTGGGTCGCGAAGGGCCTGGAGATCCCGGCCGCGGCGGTCTCGCGCGCGGCGAAGGAGCTGCACTCCGACCTGTCCGGCCCGATCGACGAGGTGATCAACCAGGCCCGCGAGGCGCAGGCGGCGAAGGTCGCCGCGCTGGAGGCCGAGCTCGAGAAGGCCAAGCAGGCCCTCGCCGAGCTGGACGCCTGAGCTTCACTCCAGGAGACGCCCGGTCCGCTTCGCGCGGGCCGGGCGTTTCCGCTCTTCAGGGCTTCAGCTGAGCTTCGAAGTCCGCCAGCCAGGCTCGGAAGTCGCGTGGGCCGTACAGGAATTTGCCTGGCGCGACGGGCATGTCGGCGCCGTAGAGGTGTTGGATCGCGTCGAAGACCAGCTCGTCTTCGACTTCGACGTCGGATCCGATCCACCGGGCGGCCCAGTCGGAGGCCTCGACGGCGGTGAGCCTTCCGGCAGCGAGGTCGCTTAGGACGTGCAGGACCTGGTCGCGGGTTGGTTCCGGTGTTTCGCCGAGCTCCATAAGCGCCGCCCTCCCCCGGGCCCTCGAAAGCTGCCCCTACCGCTCGGCGGTTTCTGGGGGTTGCAATACCTGAGTGTTCAGGATTTGCCGTTGTTCAGACAAGACCTGGATCGGGCCCCGCGGGGCATGGGTCGGGATCGGGTAAGCCGTGGACCGAGTCGCCTACTTTGCGCTGGGGGACGCCATGCTGCAGCACCTGGCCGCCAGCTACACCCCGACCGCGGTTCGGATGCTTTCGCCGCGAAGATCGCGCCCCTGCCAGAGTTGCTGCAGCGGTCGCTGACCTCAACCCCTACCAACAGCGGTGTTGCAACCACCCCTAGAAACCGCCCTCCCCGGGCCCAAGAAAGCTGCCCCCACCCTCTCCGGGGGGACGTCCCAAGTCCAGTCTATCGGCCCCCACCTGCAAAAACAGGCCGTTCGTCGATCTGTGGACAACTCGCGCCAGAAGGCAGACCGGAGCCGCACCTGTGGATGGGCGATTGCGGCTCGGCCGGAAATCAGCTACCGAACCACTCCGCGCCCGCGGCTCAAGCGGTCGGCTCGCGTGCCCAGGAAGCCGGCTCGGCGCGCCAAAGGGTCGGCTTGCGTACCCGGAGGGTCGGCTCGCGCACCCGGAGGGTCGGCTCAGGCGATCGGTGGCCGGTTCGGCAGGGGTGACTTGAACTCCACCCACATCGCGTCCGTCAGTGCCTCGACGTGGTGGGCCACCCCGCGCGGGTGGACCACCGAATCACCCGGCTCGAGCACAGCCTCCACGCCGCCGACCGCTCCGCGCAGCCTGCCCGAAAGCACGTAGACGATCGAGTCGTGGTCGTGTGCGTGCGGGGGTGATGACACCCCCGCCGGGTAGTGGATCAAGTAGGCCAGTCCGCTCTCGGCCCGCTCCAGCTGCCGGAACCGGCCCTCGCCGCCGAGGAGGGGCAGGCCCTCCACCGTCACCAGCGGCTGCCACACTTGCTCTTCCATGCCGTCCATCATGACCCCGGACCGCTGAGAGTCCACACAGGACCACTTAGGTAAGGCAGCCGTTATTTAGGCGCACCTGACCGAAAGGGCAGCTCTCGCCACGGTTCCGCTTCCGTGTTTCACTGGTCCGGTGACCGAAACGATCGACGGTGACGCCGTGGAACACGCACACGAACCGCACGAGGGCGTGGGTGGGAAGCTCAACTGGCTGCGGGCCGGGGTGCTGGGGGCGAACGACGGCATCGTGTCCGTCGCCGGCATCGTCGTCGGCGTTGCCGGGGCCACCACGGAAAGCACCACGATCCTCACCGCCGGGATCGCCGGGCTCGTCGCCGGCGCGTTTTCCATGGCCGGTGGGGAATACGTCTCCGTCAGCACCCAGCGCGACACCGAACAGGCCCTGCTCCGGCTCGAAAAGCAGGAACTCAAGACGATGCCCGAAGCCGAGGAGCGCGAACTCGCCGGCATCTACGAGGAAAAGGGTCTCTCACCGGAGCTGGCCACCCGGGTCGCCCGCGAGCTGACCGAAAAGGACGCCCTGCAGGCGCACGCGGAGGCCGAGCTCGGCATCGATCCCGACAACCTGACCAGCCCGTGGCAGGCCGCGTGGGCGTCGCTGCTCGCCTTCTCCGTCGGCGCGCTGCTGCCGATCCTGTCCATCGCCTGGGCCGGCGTGTCCCTGCGGGTCTGGGCGTGCGCGGCCGCGGTCGTCGTCGGCCTCACGCTGACCGGGTGGGTCAGCGCGAGGCTCGGCGACGCGAACGTGGGGCGCGCGATCCTCCGCAACGTCGGCGTCGGCGCCCTCACGATGGTGGTGACCTACTTCGTCGGGGTGATCTTCGGGGTCACCGTCGGCTAGCTAGTGCACGCCCTTCATCAGCTTGCGGATGAAGGGGATGCCCAGAAACAGCAGGATGCCGACACCGATCGCGACCAGGCCGACCGTGCTGAAGTACGGCGCTTCGTCGTCGACGGAGTAGTACTCGGCGAGCTTGCCGGACATCGCGGTGCCGAACGAGATCGACAGGAAGTTCAGCGCCACCATCTGCGTCCGGAACGCCTCCGGCGCGAGCTTCGTCGACAGCGACAGCCCCACCGGCGAGAGGCACAGCTCGGCGATCGTGAAGACGAACAGGATGCCGACCATCGCCAGGATCGGGCTCGCGTTCTTGCCGCTGCCCACCATCGGCAGGAACAGCAGGAACGCCGCGCCCATCAGCACCGTGCCGAGGACGAACTTCATCGGCGTCGACGGCTGCCGCTCGCCGAGCTTCGTCCACAGCGCCGCCAGCACCGGGGCGAAGACGATGATGAACACCGGGTTGATCGAGTTGACCCACGACACCGGCATCTCCCAGCCGAACAGGGTCCGGTTCAGCCGCTGGTCGGTGTAGGCCGCGACGACCGTGAACTGCTGCTGGTACAGCGAGAAGAACACCGCGCTGGCGATGAACATCGGGATGAAGGAGAACACCCGGCTGCGCTCGACACTCGTGATCTTGCCGCTGGTCAGGATGACCAGGAAGTAGACCACCGAGATCACGCCGACCACCCACACGACGACGTCGGCGAGGTTGCCCGGGTTGACGACGCCGGTGACGACCAGCGTCACCACCGCCGCCACCAGCACGACGGCGGCGCCGATCGCCAGCGCGCGCCGGGACGCGGGCAGCGGGTTCGGCACCTCTTTCGCTTTGTCGCCGAGGTTCTTGCGGCCGAACGCGTACTGGGTCAGGCCCAGCGCCATGCCGATCGCGGCGAGGCCGAAGCCGAGGTGGAAGCCGACCTCGGTCTGCGCCAGCCCGGTCAGCAGCGGGCCGATGAAGCCGCCGAGGTTGACGCCCATGTAGAAGATCGTGAAGCCTGCGTCGCGCCGCTCGTCGCCTTCGGCGTAGAGCGTGCCGACGATCGCCGTCGCGTTGGACTTCAGCCCGCCGCTGCCGACCGCGACGCACACGAGGCCGACGCCGATGCCGGCCAGGCCCGGCAGCAGGGCCAGGCTGATGTGGCCGATCATGATGAGCACGGCGCTGTAGAACAACGTCCGTTCGGAGCCGAGGAGGCGGTCGGCCACCCACGCGCCGATGACGGCCGAGAGGTAGACCAGGCCGCCGTACGCGCCGACGATGCCGAGCGCGGACTCCTGCGCCAGGCCCAGACCGCCCTGTTCGACCTTGTAGTAGAGGTAGATCGGCAGGATGCCGAGCATCCCGTAGTAGGAGAACCGCTCCCACATCTCGACGCCGAAGAGGTTCGCCAGTCCTCGTGGGTGCCCGAAGAACCTCGTGTCCTGCTGGACCTCGGTGGAGGTGCTCACAACTCGTCTTCCTTTTGTCCGGGGGGACTTCGTTGTCGATTCGCATGCTATGAGCCCGGCTGGTGACCCACCACCGGTACCCGGTGTGGCAGCGGTCATGACAATGCGTGACAAAGGGCTGTTAAAATGGCATCAAGGTGCGCCGGGAAGCCTGGTCGGCAACAGTGATCAGCGACCCCTGGAGCCGCCCCGATGACCCGCCCGTTCAGCGAATTCGCCCGGTACCTGCGCACCGAGACGACCGGCGGCCTGGTCCTGCTCGGCGCGACGGCGGTCGCGCTGCTGTGGGCCAACTCGCCGCTGCGGGACAGCTACCACGCGCTGCGCGACTTCCGGCTCGGCCCGGAGTTCCTCCACCTGAATCTGACGATCGGCGACTGGGCGAAGGACGGCCTGCTCGCCCTGTTCTTCTTCGTCGCCGGGCTGGAGCTCAAGCGCGAGCTCGTCATCGGTGAGCTGTCCCGGTTCAAGCAGGCGATCCTGCCGGTCGTCGCCGCGGTCGGCGGGATGGCCGTGCCCGCGCTCGTCGCGCTGGCCGTGGGCTGGGGGACGCCGGGGATCGAACGGGCCTGGGCGATCCCGGTCGCCACGGACATCGCGTTCGCGCTCGGCGTGCTCGCGCTGACGGCGTCGAACCTGCCCTCGAGCGCGCGGGTCTTCCTGCTTTCCCTGGCCGTGGTGGACGACCTCGGCGCGATCGTCGTCATCGCCGTGCTGTTCACGACGGGCTTCGACCTGGTCGCGGCGGCGGTCGCGGTCGCCGCGCTCGCCCTCTACGCGTTCCTGCAGCACCGCCGGGTGCGGACGCCGTGGCTGTACGTCCCGCTGGCGCTGGTCACCTGGGTCGCGGTGCACTCGGCCGGCATCCACGCCACGATCGCCGGCGTCGCGCTGGGCCTGCTCACCCGCGTCCGCGCCGACGATGGCGAGGCCGAGGCACCCGCGCTGCGGCTGGAACACCGGCTCCAGCCGTGGTCGGCCGCCGTCGCGGTGCCGGTGTTCGCGCTGTTCGCGGCCGGGATCTCGGTGAACGCCGACGCGCTCGGCGCGGTGTTCACGACGGCGTTGCCGCTCGCGGTGCTCGCCGGGCTGCTCGGCGGCAAGGTCGTCGGGATCCTCGGGGCCAGCCTGCTCGCCGTGAAGCTGCGGCTCGCGGAGAAGCCGCGCGGGATGGGCTGGCGGGACATGGCCGCGTTGTCGGTGCTCGGCGGGGTCGGGTTCACCGTGAGCCTGCTGATCGCGGAGTTGTCGCTGCCCGACGGGACGAGCGAACTGGCGAAGGCCGCGGTGCTCATCGCGTCGGCGATCGCGTCCCTGCTGGCGGCGGCGTTGCTACTCCGTCGTAGCAAGGTTCACGCGCGAATCTCCGACACACTGTGACTCCGCCGCGCCCGCACAAAGGACACATGGCACGATGACCCGGTGAGCAGCCCCAAGCACGAGCGAACCGGCCCCGACGGCGTGGGGGCCGTGCCTTACCTCCCGCTGTCCTCCGCTTCCGACGTCCCCGGCGACCAGTCGATCGGCCGTCTGGTCGGCGACGCGACCCAGCACATCTCCACCCTGGTCAGGGCCGAGATGGAGCTCGCGAAGTCCGAGCTGGTCGGCGAGGTGAAGAAGGGCCTCAAGGGAGCCGTCTTCTTCCTGATCGCGCTGACGGTCTTCCTGTACAGCACGTTCTTCCTGTTCTTCTTCGCGGCCGAGGGGCTGGCCGAGTGGGTGCGGTACCGCTGGATCGCGTTCGGCATCGTGTTCTTCCTGATGCTGGTCGTCGCCGGGGTGGCCGGGTTCCTCGGGTACCGCAAGGTGAAGAAGTTCAAGGCGCCGGAGCGGACCATCGCCAGCGTCAAGGAGACCGCCGCCGCGCTGAAGCCGCAGAAGGCGCCCGAAGCCGGCGTGACCACCACGCGCGACTGAGTTCGTTGCACGCGTCCCCCGACCCGTCGATCGTCCGGCTCGACGGCCCGTGGGTCCACCGCGACGTCTCCGCGAACGGTATCCGCCTGCACGTCGCCGAACTCGGCGACGGGCCGGTCGTGGTGCTGCTGCACGGGTTCGCCGAGTTCTGGTGGACCTGGCACCACCAGCTGCGCGCCCTGGCCGACGCCGGGTTCCGCGCGGTCGCCGTCGACCTGCGCGGCTACGGCGACTCCGACAAGCCGCCCCGCGGCTACGACGCCTGGACGCTCGCCGGTGACGTCGGCGGGCTGATCAAGTCGCTCGGGGCCCGCCGCGCCCACCTCGTCGGGCACGCCTGGGGCGGGATGCTCGCCTGGACGGTCGCGGCCCTGCACCCGCGGCTGGTCTCCTCGGTGACGGCGATCGGCGCGGCCCACCCGCTCGCGCTGCGCTCCGGCGCGGCCCGCCCGTGGCGCGGCCAGGGCCGGGCGACCGGGCACCTCTTCCGCTTCCAATTGCCGATGGCGCCGGAGAAGTGGCTGGTGAAGGCGGACGCACAGGCCGTCGCGGACCTGTTCGCCGGCTGGGCCGGCCGCCGCTGGCGGTCCACTTCGGACTTCGACGGCAGCGTCGAGGCGTTCCGGCAGGCGATGCTCGTGCCCGGGGTCGCGCACAGCGCGCTCGAGTACTACCGGTGGGCGTTCCGCGCCCAGTTCCGCGGCGAAGGCCGCCGCTTCACCGACGCCGTCAGCACCCGGATCGCGGCGCCGACGCTGCAGCTGCACGGCGCCGAAGACACCTGCATCCTCCCCGAAACGGCGTTGTCGTCGACGCGCTGGGCCGGCCCGCACACCGAGCCGGAGATCTGGCCGGACGTCGGGCACTTCCCCCACCTCGAAGCACCCGACCGCACGTCGGCCGCCTTGGCCGGCTTCCTCAAGCAAGGCTGATGGCGTTCTTCGCCCGCTCGACCGACTCCTCCGACGCCGGCCCTTCGGGGTTCTCCGTCGCCAGCCCTTGGTTCAACGCGACGAACGGCCGCATCCGCGTCTCGTAAGCCGCGAAGGCGTCTTCGTACCCGGCACGGCCGAGCTCCTGCGCGAGGACATACGCGCCGACCAACGCCAGGCTCGTCCCCTGGCCCGACAGCGCCGAGGCGCAGTAGCCGGCGTCCCCCACCAGCACCACCCGCCCGGCCGACCAGCGGTCGAGGTGGATCTGGGCCATCGCGTCGAAGTAGAAGACGTCCGCCGCCGCCATCGCTTCGAGCAGCTTCGGCACCTCCCAGCCGACCCCGGCGAGCCGCTCGGCGACCAGCCGCTTCTGCTCCGGCACGGTCAGCCGCGGCAGCGGTTCGGAGGCGAACCCGAGCGTGACGCGCAGCTCGGTGTTGTCCCGCACGGGGTACGCGACGCCGCCGGTGTGCTCGTGGCGGAACCAGACCTGCCAGTCTTCGAGCCCCAGGAAGTTGGGCGCCGGGAAGATCGCCAGGTATTGGCCGAGGTGGCGGGTGAAGTCCTCCTCCGGTCCGAAGGCCAGCCGCCGCACCACCGAGTGCAGGCCATCGGCCCCGACGACCAGGTCGAACGTCCGGAAGCCACCGCGCTCGAACTCCACGCGCACGCCGTGCGCTTCTTCGGTCAGCGCCGTGATCGCGTCACCGTGGACGTACTCGACGCCGGGAGCGTCCAGCAGGATCGCGACGACGTCGTCGCGGAGCACCTCGAAGTCGGCGCTGTCCAGCCGGCCGCTGGTGAAGGTGTGCTCCTCCGAGCGGAACAGCTCGGTCCCTTCGCCGTCCACCACCGACATCCCGCGCATCCGGGTGCGCAGCGCGCGCATCCGGTCGCCGAGCCCGAGCTCGTCGACGACGTCGAGCGCGACGCCGCGCACGTCGATCGCCTGGCCGCCGGTGCGCGGGCCGGGCGCCCGGTCCACCACGGTCACCGCCCAGCCCGCGCGGGCCAGGAACCGGGCCAGGGTGCCGCCGGCCACCCCGGCGCCGGAGATCAGGACGTTCTGCATGGTTTCCTCCAGGTTCGTACGCTTGTACGCTCCACTCTGGAGAGTCCGCAGCTGGACGGCTATTTCTGTACTAGTACAGATGGCCTTCTGTACTAAGTCAGGAGACCGCCGTGAAGTACCTCGCCATCGCCGACGAGCTGCGCGGCCGGATCGCCCGCGGGGAGCTGCCGCCGGGCGCGCGGGTGCCGTCCACCCGGCGGCTGGCGGCGGACCACGGCGTCGCGACGGCGACCGCGGCGAAGGCGCTGGAGCTGCTGGGCCAGGAGGGGGTCGTCCGCGCCGAGCCGCGGTCCGGCACGGTCGTCGCCGGCCGGGACCACCGCGGCGGCCGCCGCGGGCTCACCCGCGAGCAGCTCGTGCGGACCGCGATCACCATCGCCGACACCGAGGGCCTCGGCGCGCTGTCGATGCGCGGGGTCGCGGCCCGCCTCGGCGTCGCGGCGATGGCGCCGTACCGGTACGTGCGGAGCCGGGACGAACTGGTGCTGCTCATGGCCGACGCCGCGTTCGGCGAACGCGGCTACCCGGCGAAGCCTTCGGGCGACTGGCGTGACCGGCTGGCCCTCGGCGGCCGCACGCTCTGGTCGCTCTACCGGCGGCACCCGTGGCTGGCCCAGCTGGGCCCGATCACCCGGCCGCTGCCGCTGCGCAACCTCGCCACCCACGGCGAGTGGGCGCTGTCGGCGCTGGCCGAGCTGGGCGTGGACGCGGCGACGCTGTGCGACCTGCACGTCGTGTTCTTCAGCCACGTCCAGGGCCTGGCGATCCACCTGGAACGCGAGCAGAGCGCGCAGGCGTCGTCCGGGCTGACCGAGGACGGCTGGATGGACCACCAGAGCACCGCGGTCGCGGCCATGACGGCCGGGCACCCGACGTTCGCCAAGATGTTCGCCGAGCTCACCGAAACCGGCTACGACCTGGTGCTGGACGACATCTTCGAGTCCGGCATGCGCGCCCTGCTGGACGGCCTCGCGCTGCGGTACCGCCGCTAGGCGGCGCAGGAGCCGGTGGAGACGTTCGTCGTCTGCGCCGGCGCCGCGTCGACCTCGGCGCGCACCTGCTCCGCCGTCAGCGTGAAGCCGGTCTCCGGGTCCTCCACCGCGGCCCCGAAGACGACGCCGATGACCTTGCCGTCCGGGTTCACCATCGGGCCGCCCGAGTTGCCGCTGCGGATCTCGGCGCGGACGGTGAAGACGTCCCGCTGCACGGTGTTGGCCTCGTAGATGTCCGGGCCGCGCAGGTTGATCCGCCCGCGCACGCGCGCCGGCGTCGCCCGGTACGGGCCGTCGAGCGGGTAGCCGAGCACCACCGCGCTGTCGCCCGCCCGCGCCGTCTCCGGCGCGAACTGCAGCGGCTGGGCCCGCAGCCGCGGCACCGCGAGCACCGCGATGTCGACCTCCGGGTCGAAGTAGACGACGCGGGCCGGGTAGTCGCCCTGGGTCGTCTCGATGCCGACGGTGTCGGTGCCCGCCACGACGTGCGCGTTCGTCATCACCCGCTGCGGCGCGATCACGAACCCGCTGCCCTCCAGCGACCGCGAGCACGAGCTGGCCGTGCCGCGGATCTTGACCACGCTGCCGTGCAGCTGCTGGACGATGCCGCTGGTCTGCAGCGCGGGGTCCGGCGGCGAGGTGTCCGCCGTCGGCGCCTTCTGGAACGGGTCCACGATGGACGGGAAGCCGGACGCGTCGAGCAGCTTGCGCAACTGGCTCGGGAGGCCCTGCGCGGCCTCCGGCATCGCGTCGTTGACCTTGCCGAGGACCAGGGAGTTGTTGATCCCCTTGGGCAGCCAGGGCAGGGCGGACACCGTGGTCAGCGGCGTCGCGATCAGCCACGCCACCACGAGCACGACCAGGGCCTGCACGATGGCGCCGAGGGTCTTGTCGACCCCGCGCAGCTTGTCCGGGTTGATCTTCTGCCGCAGCCGGCGGCCGACGTAGACACCGATCGCCTCGCCGAGCGCGACCAGGAACACCACGGTCGCGACCGCGATCGCGACCTTCCACACCTGGTCGTCGAAGAACGCGACCACCACCGGTGCGAGCTTGATCCCGGCGACCGCGCCGAGGATCACGCCGACGAGCGACGGCAGGGCGACGAGCACCCCCTGGTACGCGCCGGACACCGCCGCCAGCACCGCCAGCGACAGCACCAGCACATCGACCCAGTTCACGGTGTCACTCCCCGCTCAGCAGCCGCGCTCGGAACGCGGCCAGCGCTTGGTCGAGGTCCCGGACGTCGCCCGAGTCCCACTCGCGCTCCCAGCCTCCCAGGCCCAGGAGGACGGACAGCAACCCGGCGGTGAACCCCCAGACGAACAGGCCGCCGACCTCGAAGGCCGGCCCCTTCCAGGGCATCCCCTTCTTCTGCACGGTGAACCGGTTGGCCGGGTCGACCAGGTCGGCGATGGGCACGCGCGCGACCGACGCCGTCTCGGCCGGGTCGACCGCGTGCACCGGCGACGGCTCGGCCCAGTGCGCCAGCACCGGCGTCACCGCGAAGCCGGACACCGGGACGAACAGCTCCGGCAGCACCGCGACCGGCCGGACGCCGGACGGGACGACGCCGGTCTCTTCTTCGGCTTCGCGCAGCGCGGTGCCGATCGGGCCGCCGTCGCCCTCTTCGGCGCCGCCGCCGGGGAAGGCGACCTGGCCGGCGTGCGAGCCCAGCGTGTCGGCGCGGCGCTGGAGCAGGATGTCCGGCTCGCCGTCGGCTTCCCGCTCACCGAACAGGATGAGCACCGCGGCGGGCCGGGTGAAGGCGTCTTCGGGCGGGCTGAAGCGGGTGAACGTCTTCGAATCGACTTCGCCGCTCACCTTGACCAGCGGCCGGAGCCACTCGGGCACCGACTCGGGTTCGACCAGTGGTCCGATCACGATGCCCCTCGACTGCCGCGCGCACCTGGTCAGTGTTCACGAAGGTGGGTGGATTCGCGATGAACCGGATGTCGCCGGTCGCGGTGACGAGGTAGGACGCCGGGAGTCTCGGCGGCACTTTCAGCGCGGTCCGGACCGGACCGGTCTGCCCGTTGCCGTCGTACACCGACGGCAGGTGCACGCCCAGCTTGGCCAGCAGGTCGAGCCCGTCCTTCGCCGGGCTCTGCACCTGGACGCCGAGGACGCGGACCGCGCCCGGCTGCTTCGCGTATTCCTGGAGCACGGGCAGCTCGGTCCGGCACGGCTCGCACCACGAGGCCCACACGTTGACCAGCGCCGGAGCCCCGGCGAGGGCCTTCCCGACGTCGACGCTCCCGCCGTCGCCGAGGCAGTCCGCCGTGACGCCTTCGAGCTGTTTCACCGGCTGGGCCGCGCCCGCGGCCGGGCACGGCTGGAGCGCCGCCGCGGACCGGGCGGTCCCGAGGTCGCCGGACGGCTTCGCGGCCGAGTCGTCACCCCCGCGCGGCAGCAGCGCGACGATCAGCGCGACCGCCAGCACGGCGGCGGCGAGTGCCCACTTGGTGACTCTCGTCACCGGGGCGCCGCCATGGCCAGGATGTGGTCCTTTTCTTCGCCTTTGACCAGCTTCGCGGCCTCTTCGAACCCGGTCGGCCCGGTGCCGTACGACGGGCAGTCCTTGGCCAGCGGGCAGGCACCGCAGGCCGGCTTCTTGGCGTGGCAGACGCGGCGGCCGTGGAAGATCACCCGGTGGGAGAGCATCGTCCACTCCTTGCGGGGGATCAGCTCGCCGACCGCGTGCTCGACCTTGACCGGGTCCTCCTCCGCCGTCCAGCCCCAGCGCCGGACCAGCCTGCCGAAGTGGGTGTCGACGGTGATCCCCGGCACGTCGAAGGCGTTGCCGAGGACGACGTTGGCGGTCTTGCGGCCGACGCCGGGCAGGGTGACCAGGTCTTCGAGCCTGCCCGGCACCTCGCCGCCGAAGCGCTCGACGAGGGCGGCGCCGAGCCCCATCACGGAGTTCGCCTTCGCCCGGTAGAACCCGGTGCTCCGGAGGTACTCCTCCAGCTCGGTGCGGTCGGCACCGGCGTAGTCGGCGGCGGTCCGGTAGCGCTTGAACAGCGCGGGCGTGACGAGGTTCACCCGGACGTCGGTGGTCTGGGCGGACAGCACGACCGCGACCAGCAGTTCCAGTGGTGTGGTGAAGTCGAGCTCGCAGTGGGCGCCGGGATACACGTCGTCCAGGCAACGCTTCATCCGCCTTGCGCGTCTCACCAGAGCCAATCGGCTTTCACCAGCGCCCTCACGGGGGGCGTTCGTGGTGGCAGGTGGCACCCCGATAGCCTACGGGCGCCGTCGGACGAGCCGGTGACTGCACCGGTGGACGACCGACACGCCAGAGCACCACCTCGGCGCGTTTTCCGGCCGCCATGAGCGAGGATCTGGAGTAGATGCTTTTCATCGAGTGTTTCGGGGTCCGGTCATGACTGTCTGGTTCGTCATCCTGGTCCCATTGGTGATCATGTTCTTCGCGCTCTTCATGGAGCGGGTCGAGAGCAGGCTCAAGCACGTCGCGGTGCAGGAGAACGAGGTCGAAGAGTTCCTCGAGCAGGCTCAGCCCAACGAGGTCAGAGCGCTCTACGGGCACGGGATCGGCCGCGCGCTGGAGCTGTTCCGGCTGCGTAGGCTGGGCGGACGGGCAGCCAGGCTACGCGCGCGTCGCGTGCGGAGTTAGGCTCCACGTTCGAACGAGATCGTTTCCGCCGCTCGCGAGTCCGGCGGGCGATCTCGGGAGTACGCCCTAGACTGACGCGCAAGTGATCGGCGTCACGCTCCTCGAGCAACGGGGAGCGTGATCGTTTCTCGACGAGGAGGCACCCGAGGTGGACGAAACCCTGGCCCGTGCGGGCATATTCCAGGGTGTTGAACCGGCAGCGGCGGAGGCGCTGGCCCAGACCTTGGAGTCCGTGGAGTTCCCCCGCGGCCATGTCATCTTCAACGAGGGTGAACCCGGCGACAAGCTCTACATCATCCAGTCCGGCAAGGTGAAGATCGGCCGCAAGTCCCCGGACGGCCGCGAGAACCTGCTGGGCATCTTCGGCCCGTCCGACATGTTCGGCGAGCTGTCCATCTTCGACCCCGGCCCCCGGACGTCGAGCGCGACCACGGTCACCGAGGTCCGCGCGGTCACCATGGACCGCCCGGCCCTGCGCCAGTGGATCTCGACCCGCCCCGAGATCGCCGAGCAGCTGCTGCGCGTGGTCGCGCGCCGCCTGCGCCGGACGAACAACATGGTCGCGGAACTGATCTTCACCGACGTCCCGGGCCGCGTGGCGCGGGCGCTGCTGCAGCTGGCGCAGCGCTTCGGCAGCCAGGAGGCGGGCCTGCTGCGGGTCACGCACGACCTGACGCAGGAAGAGATCGCCCAGTACGTCGGCGCCTCCCGCGAGACCGTCAACAAGGCGCTCGCCGACTTCGCCCACCGCGGCTGGCTGCGGCTCGAAGGCAAGAGCGTGCTGATCCTGGACCCGGAGCGGCTGGCCCGCCGGGCCCGCTGAGCCCTTAGCGAAAGAAGGCCCCCTCGGCGAGCCGAGGGGGCCTTCTTCTTGCCTGGCAACAACTGTGTCTTCGAACAACAAAGAGCCGGGCGCCACCCCCGACGTGGCGCACCGGCTCTTCGTTGTTTGCGCGGACCATCCCCCGACGATCCGCGCTCCCCGCCCTCCGGGCCAGGCCCCGACCCGTGTGCCGGAGGGAGCTGGGTTTTTCTGTGCTGTTGTTCAACCATCACGGCCCATACCCACGAATTCAAGGCCATTCACTCTCAAGGACGCCGTCTGGGCCGTTTCGTTGCAGGAGTCCACGGAGAATATCGTGAGTGTTACCTGATCGAGACCTGTCGCACCGGATCCAAGATCCACCGCCAGTCTGCCGGTGACCAACCTGACCGTCAAATAACTGGTACCGACGTACCACTCTGCGGCATACTTGTACGCGTGTCCCACTCTGCCTCGAACCACGAAAGCCGCACCACCCTCGCCGACTACCGCACCGCGCTGACGACTCGCGCGGCCCGGTGGCCCGCCGTCGCGTCCGTGCTCGCCCGCCTGCCGATCGCCATGATCGGCATCTCGGCCCTGCTCTACGTCCAGCGTGAGACGGGTTCCTTCGCCACCGCCGGGCTCGTCTCGGCCGGTTCACTCGTCGGGGTGTCGGTCGGCGCGGTGGTGCAGGGCAGGCTGATCGACCGGTTCGGGCCGACGCGGCCGCTGCTCGTCGTCTCGCTGCTGCTGGCGCTGTCGATGAGCGCGCTGGTGGTGGCCATCGAGTCGCACGCTTCGACCGCCGTGCTGGTCGCGTTCGGCGCCCTGACCGGGCTGACCGAGCCGATGGTCGGATCGGCGTCGCGGGCGCTGTGGGGCAGGCTGCTGCCGCCGGGCGGGCCGCGCAACGCGGCGTTCTCGTACGAGGCGATCAGCATGGAGGTCTTCTTCATCCTCGGCCCCGGTGTGGCCGGGCTGCTGGTCATGGCGCCGTGGGCGGGCACCGGCCTGGTGCTGGGGGTCGCGCTGCAGTTCACCGGCGCGGTGCTGTTCGCGCTGAGCCCGGCCGTGCGGGCGTGGGGGCCCACTTCGGGGTCCTCGGGCTCGCTGCTGGGCGCGCTGGCGAGCCCGGGCATGCGCACGCTGGCCATCGCGGCGCTGGGCTTCGGCGTGGTGATCGGGTTCGTCGAGGTCGCCGTACCGGCCGCGGCCACCGAAGCAGGTTCTCCTTCGGTGGGCGGGTTGCTGCTGTCGGCGTGGTCGCTGAGCTCGGTGGCGTTCGGCGTCGCCTACAGCCTGCGGCCGTGGCCGCGACAGCTCGGCCTGCGGCTGCCGGTGCTGCTCGGCGGCTTCGGTGCACTGGTCGCACTGCTCGCGTGGCCGTCTTCGCTGTGGGGCCTGGCGCTGATGATGCTGCTGGCCGGCGCGCTGATCACCCCGCAGTCGACGGCCCACTCGACGACGATCGAGCTGGTGGCGCCGTCCGGGACCGCGGCGGAGGCGTTCGGCTGGGTGCTGACGGCGGTGACGCTGGGCCTGGCGGCCGGCCAGTCGATCAGCGGGTACGTCGTCGAGCACGCCGGCCCTGGCGCGGCGTTCCTGGCGGCGAGCGTGGCCGGGGTGGTGCTGGCGCTGGTCGTGTGGCTGCTGCGCGGCACGGTCCGGTCCGCCGCCGCTCCGGTCGAGCCGCGGTCGCTGGTCAACGCGTAGCTCCGCGGTTTTTGTCGGTGCCCGCCGCTAGCTTGCGGGCATGGACCTCACCGCGCCTGCCCACCACCTCTCGGCGGCCGTCTCCGCCGCGTCACGCCTGCTGCCGGCCCGCACCGGGCTCCGCCTGCAGGCCGGCGCGGCGGGTTTGACGGTCGCCGGCGGCGCCGCGGACCTCGCGGTCCGGTTCGGCTGCCCGGCGACCACTCACGCGGAGGGGTCGGTGGTCGTCCCGGCCGCCCCGCTGGCGGAGACGCTGAAGGTGCTCGACGCGGAGCGGGTGCGCTTGGTCGTCGAGGGCACGCGCTTGGCATTGCGGCTGGACAACGCCCGGTTCGCGCTGCCGTTGCTGCCTTCTTCCGGGTCGCTTCCGGACCCACCCGCACTGGTTTCCGAAGTGGCGGGAGAGGCGTTCGCGTCGGCGGTGCGGACGGTCGCGGGAACGGCGGCCAAGGACGACCCGCTCCCGCTGTTCACCGGCGTCCGTCTGCAGGCGGACGGCAACGTCTTGACGTTGACGGCGTCGGACCGCTACCGGATGGCGGTGGCCCGGCTGCCGCTGCTCGCGCCGGGATCGTTGGACGTGCTGGTCCCGGCGGCCCTGCTGACGGAGGCGGCCCGGCAGGCGCGCGGCCGGGTGGGCCTGCACGTCGCCGCGGGGCGGTTCGGGGTGAGCTGGCCGGAAGGTCTGGTCGCCACCGCGGTCCTGGACGCGGGCTTCCTGTCCGAGGAGTCGATCCCGTCGGGCGCGGTGGACACCACGGTGACCCTGGAGGCGGACGCCTTGGCGGCGGCGGTCCGCCGGGTGGGGGTGTACGCGGAGGACAGGCGGGTCCTGGCGCTGGAGGTCGGGGACGCGCAGGTCCGGCTGGCGAGCGCCCGGCAGGACACGGGCGAGGCGGAGGAAGTCCTGAAGGCGGACGTCGGCGGCGGCCGGACGTCACCGTCGTTCCAGGCCCGGTACCTGCTCGACGCGCTGGCGGCGTTCGCGGGCGAGCGGGTGGTGCTGTCGATCCAGCCGGGGATGCGCGCTTGCGTCCTGCGCGCGGCCGAGCCCGGGGAGGTGGCGCTGACGTACTACCTGATGCCGATGCTCAGCCGATGATCTCGGTCAGGTCCTGGAGGGCAACTCCGGCCGCCGGGCCGGCGGTGAACTGGCCGACGGTCATGGCGGCAGTGCCGAAGCGCTGCGCGTAGGCCTGCCGCAGGTGCGGTGACGAGCGGCCGAGCGCCCATTCCATGGTCGAGTCGCTGGTGCGCAGGAAGTCGATCGGCATGCGGCCGAGCACGTAGAGCTCCGCGCGGCGCTCATCGCCATCGAGGACCAGGCCGGCCAGGTCCGCCACGAGCATGCGTTTGCGCATCGCATCGCGGCCCTTCCACCGACCGGCCTTGAATTCCGCCAGCCGGAAGTTGGTCTCGAGGTCGAACTTCCGGCTGGGATCGTTCCCGGCGGCCAGCGAAGGACGGCGGACGATCCGCTCGCCGGGCTTGAGGATCTTCGGCAGCGCCCGGACGATCATCGCCGCGTGGATGAGGTCGTTGACCCGCCCGGCGTGCTCCCGGACCAGGAGCGCCGCCTCGAGCAGTTCGCCCGTCAGGCCGCCGTCGCGATCGGCGAGATCCTCGAGGCCGGCGCCGGTCAGCTCAGTTTCCAGCCGGCCGACCCGAGCGGTCAGGTCTTCGGCGGTCAAGAACGCGACCAGGTCGGCGAAGGCCTGCCCGAGGTCGCTCCCGACCTGCGTCGCGGGTTCGTGCGGAAGCGGGCTCGTCGGGAAGCCGAGGCGCCGGAGCTGGCGGATCGCGTAGTGGGAGATGAAATCGGTCCGTGGAACGCCGAGCGCACGCTCGAAGATCTGCCGCGGCGGCCACCGCTGCTCGCCGATGGACACACAGTGCGTGCGGATCTGCTCCGGCCCACCGCGGGCCGCCGCGCTCAGCACCTGGGCGCGGCTCAAGCGGTACGGCTCGCCGTTGAGTACGAAGTCGATCGCGTGCTGGTCGTCCACAGGCTCTGAGTCGCCCGCGCACCTCCACGCGCTACACCGTCCGCACAAAGCACGGGCCGCCTCCCGGCACGGGAAGCGGCCCGGCCACGCTCAGCCGGCCGAAGCTGCCTTGACCGCCGCCTCGACCTCGGCGAACGACGGGTTGACCATCGCCTTCGAACCCACGATCACCGTCGGCACCGTCTCGTTGCCGTTGGCCACCTCGCGCACCCGTGCCGCCGCGGCCGGGTCCTCCCAGATGTTGATCGCGCGGATGGTGAAGCCGCTCTTCGACAGCGGCCTCTCCAGGGCCGCGCAGAAGCCGCAGCCCGGCCTCCAGTAGAACTCGACCTCGACGTTGCTCATCCGTTCTCCTCCGACCGCAAGTAGTCCAGCTGCGCCTGCACGCTCCACTCGGCCGGCGCCCACAGCGCCCGGTCGACGTCGGCGTACACGACCTCGACGACCTGGCGCGGGGTGGCGTCCGGCCCGAGTGTCTTCAGGGCCGAACGCACCTGGTCGAGCCGCTGTTCCCGGTGGGCAAGGTACTCACGGGCGGTCGAGGGCAGATCGAGGAGCTCCGGGCCGTGCCCGGGCAGCCCGACCGTCCCGGCCGGGAGCTCGATCAGCTTCCGCAGCGACCGCAAGTAGTCACCGAGGTCGTGCAGCACCGTCGTGCCGCGGCCGAGGATCGTGTCGCCCGTCAGCACCTGGCCGTCGAGGACCAGGGACACCGAGTCGTCGGTGTGGCCGGGCGTGTGCAGGACGCGGAGGGAGAGCCCGCCCGCCGAAAGCACCGAGCCGTCCACAAAGGACGGAGCGCAGATGCACAGCGCGGGGTCGAACGCCCGCACCGGGGCGCCGACGCGCTCGGCGAACCACGGCGCGCCCTCGGCGTGGTCGGGGTGGTGGTGCGTCAGCACGATCAGCTCGACCGGCCCGACCGCGGCCAGCAGCTCGAGGTGCTCGAGGTCGCGGTAGCCGGGGTCGACGACCACGGCCGGGCTCGACGGCGTCGCCCGCAGCACCCAGCTGTTGGTGCCCTCCAGCGTCATCGACGACGGGTTGTTCTCCAGCAGCACCGAAGCGGTCTCGGACACCTGGCGCAGCACACCGTAGGCGGGGGCGCTCATCGCGGCTCCAGGACGACTCGGACGTGGTCGTTCTCGCGGATCAGCGTCGGCGCGATCCGGACGATCTCGCGCGGCGCGTTCAGCACGTCGTCGGCGGTGGCGAATTCCGCCAGCTCGCTCAGCGTCAGCCACGTCGGCGGCATCAGCATCCGGCGGCCTTCGCGCGCGTCCGCGATGGCGTCTTCGGGACGCTGCCAGCCGGAGCTCGACGCCTCCGACGTCGCCCCGTCGGCTTCCTGGCCTTCGGGCAGCTTCGCCACGTAGAACCGGGTGTCGTAGCGACGCGGCTCCTGCTCGGGCGTGATCCAGTGCGCCCACGGGCGCAGGAGATCCGCGCGCAGCGTGAGGCCCGCGTCGGCGAGGAAGCCGGCCAGCGACACCTCCCGCGTTTCGAGGGCCTGGCGGGCCGCCGCGTACGGCGTGACGTCCGTCAGCACCTCGTCCGCGCCGCCCGCGAGCAGCACGCCGGACTCCTCGAACGTCTCGCGCACGGCCGCGCAGGTCAGCGCCCGCGCGAGCGCCTCGTCACAGCCGAACCGCGCGGCCCACCACGACGGCTCGGGTCCGGCCCAGGCCACCGACGTGTCCGCGTCGCGCCGGTCGACCCCGCCGCCGGGGAACACGGTCATCCCGCCGGCGAACGGCATGCCCTTGACCCGGTGCTGCAGGAAGACCTCGACGCCGTCGGCGCCGTCCCGGACCAGAATGACGGTGGCCGCGTCCTTCGGCGTCGCCGGCGGGCCGTCGGCGTTCGCGCGGGTGGCCACCCCCGCGCCGACCGGGATGTCGAAGACAAACTCCTTTGGCTGCTCCACCCGGGCAACATACCTCCGGTACCCGACGTCCCGTCGCGCACTTGTGGCACGCCGGACACGGAAAAGGCGGCACCTCCCGGAGGGAAGTGCCGCCTTTCGTGAACGCCAGTCCTACGGAGCGGTCCAGCCGCGCTGGTCGCCGCCGGAGCGGGACGCGCCGTTGAGCCGCATCTTCGCCGCCTCGGCCCGCTCGCGCTCGGCCAGCTCGGCGTGCAGTTCGCGCAGCAGCGCCCGGTCGCGCTCGCTCAGGCTCGGGTCGTCGAGGTCCAGCGCCGGCAGCTCGACGACCTCGTGCATCGACGGCTTGCCCGCGGCGATCTCGCGGCCCTTCTCCGGGTCCTCGGCCAGCGCCTGCCGCAGCTGCGCCACCTCGGCCGGGGTCAGGTCGGCGGTGCGCTCGGCCCGGGTCTCCGACCGCGCCTTGCGGGGCGGCTCGGCGGCGGGCGGCGAGACGATCGGCACCACCGGGGCGACCGGCTCGGCCGGCGCCGTCGTGGTGCTGCTCGAACGCATGCTGTGCCTGCTGCCCGACTCCGCGACCGGCTCCGAGCTCACCGGGGCCGCGGCCGGCTTGGCGGGCTCCGACCGGTACGACGACGAGCTCGACGTCGTGCTGCCGGTCACCCACGCCGGTGACGCGGCCGCCGAAGCGGCCTGGTGGTACTCCGAGTGCGCGACGCCGGGGCCGCTGACCTCGACGACCGAGTGGATCCCGGCCCGGCGCAACGCCGTGTCGACGCGGAACGCGACGGCGGGCGGGTTGCCGTCCGGCCCCAGCTCGACGAGCACCACGCGCTGCGGCAGCGCGCCCGGCACGCTGCCGGCCGGGGTGTTGCGCCACACCGCGTGCACCGAGCGGACGTCCGGCAGCACCTGCAGCGTGCGGTCGAGCGCCTCGGCGATGCCGAACTCCGGCGCGTTGTCGCCGGTGAACCGGTGCGTGTTGACCGGCTCGGTCTCGTCGACCAGCAGGTCGTTCGCCAGCGTCGCGTCCGAGCGGCTCATCTCGAGCACCAGCGCGAGCTCGCGCTGCTCGGCGGAGCTGACCGGGATCCGGCCCGCGATGAGCGTGCCGGTGGTCAGCTCGACCGCCTCGTCGATGTGGGCCCGGGCGATCAGCTCACGCGCTTCGGTGAGTGCGCTGTCGTCGATCCGGCCCGCCAGGGCCAGCAACAGGTTGTGCAGGCGCAGGGGCACCGAGAACCCGTCCATGGGCGGGCCGTCGTGGACCTCCACCATTGCCTTGCTCCCTCCCAGCTCGCTGGCGGGCGAGCGTTATGCGGCTACTAGCCGGGTCCCCGCCACGGCGCCCACGCAGACCAGCTCTGAGTCGGCCAGCGCGGCCCGGTGGTACCCCGGCAGGTCGAAGCGCGGCGGGATGACCTCGACGCTGGGCTCTTCGTCGCCCAGGACCCGCAGCACCCGCTGCAGTTCGCCGGTCAACCTCGGCAGCCCCGCCAGTGCGGTGATCAGCAGGACGCGCTTGGCGGTGCCCTGCCCGACCACACCGACGTGTCGCCAGCTCTGCCGCACTTCCCCCACGTCCGGGCGTCCTCGCAACGTTGCGTGGATCAACACGGACACGGAGTCGACCGAGTTAACCCATTCGGGCGCACTCGACGTGAATGTGTACCGGTTCTCGGTGACGTCGTCTACCCCCAGCGTCGAACTGACCTGGTGCCAGTCGGCGCCGTGCGGGATGAGACCGGCCACGAGCAGCCGGTACTCCGTTTGGTCGAGGTCGATCCTGTGCTTAAGCAAAGACCTCGGCAGGGTCCGCGCGAGGGTGCCCATGGCGCCTTCGCCGAGCCAGTCGCGGAACCGCCACAGCAGCTGGTCGGGCAGCCGCCCGGCCAGCCGGATCAGCAGCTCGTGGGTGGACTGCTCGATGTCCGGGTCCATCACTGCACCTCCACGATCAGTTCGACCTCCACCGGCGAGCCGATGGGCAGCTCCGCGACGCCGACGGCCGAGCGGGCGTGGATGCCCGCGTCGCCGAAGACCTCGCCGAGCAGTTCGGACGCGCCGTTGACGACCGCGGGCTGACCGGTGAAGCCCTCCGCGGAAGCCACGAAGCCGACAACCTTGACGATCCGCGCGACGTTGTCAATGCCGACCAGTGCGTGCACGGCCGCGAGCGCGTTGAGCGCCGACGTGCGGGCGTGGCCCTTCGCCTCTTCGGGGCTGATCTCCGCGCCGACCTTGCCGGTCGCGGCGAGCACGCCGTCGACGAAGGGCAGCTGGCCGGAGGTGTAGACGTGCTTCCCGCTCTGGACGGCGGGCACGTACGCGGCCAGCGGGGCCGCGACGCCGGGCAGCTCGATGCCGAGCTCCTTCAGCCGTTCGCTCCAGCTCACCGGGTCAGCCCTTCGCACGCTTCAGGTAGGCGACGTGCTGCTCGCCGGTCGGGTTCGGCAGCACGGTGACCAGCTCCCAGCCGTCCTCGCCCCACTGGTCGAGGATCTGCTTCGTCGCGTGGATCAGCAGAGGGACGGTGGCGTACTCCCACTTGGTGGCGCTCATGAACCGGGAGCGTAGCCAAGCGGGCAAGCGCCTCGTGGAGCGCCGCCGGATTAAGCCTCGCGACGCGCCGGACTGTGGCCCATCTCACGCCGGCGCGCGACCGGCCGCGCGCCGCTAGCGTTGACGGGGTGGAGACGTGGCGGGTGCTCGCGACGGCGCTGCTCGCGGCGGCCGGGCTGCCGCTGGTGCTCGTCGTGATGGCGAAGGTGCGCGACCGGACGCAGAGCTCCGGTTCGGTCGCGCTCGGCGGGGTGATCACCTTCACCCTGCTCGCGGTGGTGGGCGTGCTCACCCTGACGGTGCTGCCCGGCGCTGTGAGCTGGGCACTCGTCGCGGCGGTGGCCGCTGCGGTCGGCGTCATGCTGCTGGCCAGTTGAGCGCTGAATTAGGGTGAAGAAGTGACCATTCCCCATGCCGGCTGGACCGACGAGCTCGCCAGGGCCCGGCTGCACTTCGTCACCGGCAAGGGCGGGACGGGCAAGACGACGCTCGCCGCCGCGCTCGGCCTCGCGCTCGCCCGCGAAGGCCGTCGCGTGCTGCTCATCGAGGTCGAGGGCCGTCAGGGCATCGCCCAGCTCTTCGACACCGAGCCGCTGCCCTACGCCGAGCAGCGCATCGCGTCGGTCCCGGGCGGTGGGGAGCTGCGCGCGCTGCACATCGACGTCGAAGCCGCGCTGCTCGAGTACTTCGAGATGTTCTACAACCTGGGCTTCGCCGGCCGGACGCTGCGGCGGATGGGCGCGATCGAGTTCGCGACCACGCTCGCGCCGGGCCTGCGGGACGTCCTGCTCACCGGGAAGATCAAGGAGTGCGTCGGCCGGACCGAGTCCGACGGGCGGCACACCTACGACGCCGTCGTCGTCGACTCGCCGCCGACCGGCCGGGTGGTCAAGTTCCTCGACGTCACCAAGGCGCTGACCGACCTCGCGAAGACCGGCCCGATCCGCGGCCAGGCCGAAGGCGTGGTGCGGCTGCTGCACTCGGGCCAGACCGCGGTGCACCTGGCCACGCTGCTGGAGGAGATGCCGGTCCGCGAGACCGTCGAGGCCGTGGCCGAGCTGGACGGCGCCGACCTGCGCCCGGGCGCAGTGCTGGTCAACCGGGTCCGGCCGCCGCGACTGCCCGCGCGGTCGGTGACCGCCGCCGCGGACGGCCGCGTCGACGCCTCCCGCGTCCGCGACGGGCTCGCCTCGGCCGGGCTGAAGCTGCCGGAGGACACGCTGGAGTCGCTGGTCGAGGAGACCGTCGAGCACGCCGTGCGGGTCGCCGCCGAGCAGCGGGCCCGCGAGCAGCTCGCCGAGGCCGACCTGCCGACGCTGGAGCTGCCGGACCTGACCGACGGCATCGACGTCGCCGCCCTCTACGACCTGGCCGAAGCCCTGACCGACCAGGGGGTGCGGTTGTGACCACCATCGACATCGACGCGCTGCTCGACGCCCCGGAGAGCCGCGTGATCGTCTGCTGCGGCTCCGGCGGCGTCGGCAAGACGACCACGGCCGCGGCGCTGGCCCTGCGCGCGGCCGAGCGCGGCCGCCAGACCGTGGTGCTGACCATCGACCCCGCACGACGGCTGGCGCAGGCGCTCGGCCTGCGCGAACTCGGCAACCACCCGAAGCAGGTGCAGGTCGAGGGCTTCGAGCCGAAGGGCGAGCTCTGGGCGATGATGCTCGACATGCGCCGCACCTTCGACGACATGGTGCGCGTGCACGCCGGCCCGGAACGCGCCGAGCAGCTGCTCCAGAACCCCTTCTACCAGACGATCTCCACGTCGTTCTCCGGCACGCAGGAGTACATGGCGATGGAGAAGCTCGGCCAGCTCGCCGCCACCGGCGAGTGGGACCTGATCATCGTCGACACCCCGCCGAGCCGGTCCGCGCTGGACTTCCTCGACGCGCCGACACGGCTGTCGAGCGCGCTGGACGGCCGGATGATCCGCCTGCTCACCGCGCCGGCCAAGGCCGGCGGCTGGGGCCTGCGCAAGGTCGTCAACGCCGGGTTCTCGATGTTCGCCAAGGCCGTGTCGACGATCATCGGCGGCCAGCTGCTGACCGACGCCTCGGCGTTCATGCAGGCCTTCGACAGCATGTTCGGCGGCTTCCGCGAGCGCGCGCGCAAGACGGCGGAGCTGCTGCGCTCGTCCGGAACGTCGTTCCTGGTCGTGGCCGCGCCGGAGCCGGACGCGCTGCGCGAGGCGTCCTACTTCGTGGAGCGGCTGTCGGCCGAGTCGATGCCCCTGGCCGGGCTGATCGCGAACCGGACCCACCCGGTGCTCGCGAAGCTCTCCGGCGCGGAGGCGCTGGCGGCGGCCGAGAACCTGCAGAACGCGCCGCTGGCCGAGGCCGTGCTGCGGCTGCACGCCGACCGCGTCCAGCTGGCCGCGCGCGAGGAACGCCTGCTGGCCCGGTTCACCAGGGCGCACCCGGAGGTCGCGCTGGCGAAGGTGCCCGCGCTGGCCGGCGACGTGCACGACCTCGGCGGCCTGCGCGACATCGGCTCGAAGCTCGCCGGCTGAGCGGCGCGGGCGGCGCGGCAGCAGGTCCGCGCCGCCCGCGGCCGGTCAGCCGACCTCGACGCGCTCTTGCGCGTCGCGCTTGGCCGCTTCGAGCAGGTCGGCCCAGCTCTCCACGTCCGGGCGGCGGCGCAGCAGTGCGCGCCGCTCGCGTTCGGTCATGCCACCCCAGACGCCGAAGTTGATCCGGCCGTCGAGCGCTTCGGCGAGACATTCCGTGCGGACCGGGCAGCCCATGCAGACCGCTTTCGCGCGGTTCTGCTCCGCACCCCGGACGAACAGGCCGTCCGGATCGGCGTCCCGGCAGGACGCGTTGATTCGCCAGCTCGACTGGTTGGTTTCCATACCCCCAGCTCCCTACCCTGGTGATCGACGCACCAGCGGGGAAAGGCACTGCGCTCCTTGCCCCCGCGAGCGTGTCTCCCTCAGCTCACGTCGGTTACCCGGGCACCTCCCCGGTGCCGGTGCCGCCGTTCGGCCGACGCGAGCTCCCACCCGCGTTGATCCATCCGTCGGCTTTTCTTCGTGAGACGTTGACGGACTGTAGGGGCCCTCGGTTCCCCCCGTCGAGACCCAGAATGCCTTCCGTTACCAGTTGTCACCGAAGGGGGCCTGTTTTGTCACTGATTTCACACCTTCGGAGACACGGCGTCACCGGCGCCTGATCCGTTCCGGGTAGCCTGGCCCTCGTGCGAAAAGCGGATGGTTTGTTCAAGCTCATCGGCCTCTGTCTGCTCGCGGGGGTGCTCGTCGCCGGCATGCTCTTCCCGGTCGTGGGGGCCGCGGGCGTCATGTCGAACCAGGCCAGCGAGACGGTGGAGAAGACCTCCTCCGACCTCGCGGACATCCCGCCGCCACTGGTGACGACGGTCACCGACAGCACCGGCAAGCCGATCGCGACCCTGTACGACCAGTACCGGCTACCGATCACCGAGGACCAGATCAACGAGGCCATGAAGTGGGCGCTGGTCTCGGTCGAGGACAAGCGGTTCTACGAGCACCACGGCGTCGACTGGCAGGGCACGCTGCGCGCGGCCGTCAGCAACAGCACCGGCGCGGACACCCAGGGTGCCTCGACGCTGACCCAGCAGCTGACCAAGAACTACCTGATCAACGTCGTCTACCGGAACGACCCGATCGGCCAGAAGAAGGCCCAGGAGCAGTCGATCTCCCGGAAGCTGAAGGAAGCCCGGATCGCGATCAACCTCGAGACGAAGCTGACCAAGCAGCAGATCCTGGCCAACTACCTCAACATCGTCGAGTTCTCGCGCCAGATCTACGGCATCGGCGCGGCGGCGCACGCGTACTTCGACACCACCCCGGAGAAGCTCACCGTGCCGCAGGCCGCGCTGCTGGCCGGCCTGGTGAACAACCCGATCAACAACGACCCGTGGAAGCACGCGGACAAGGCCACCGCCCGCCGCAACCTGGTGCTCGACCGGATGGTCGACAACCGGAAGCTGGCGAAGGCCGACGCGGACCGCTTCAAGGCCGAGCCGCTCGGCGTGGTCCCGGACGGCCCGAAGAAGCCGCCGGCCAACTGCATCGGCGCCGGCCCGGAGTCCGGGTTCTTCTGCCAGTACGTCGAGGACTACCTGCTCAAGGCGAGCGGGATGACCAAGGACCAGCTCTACACCGGCGGCTACACGATCAAGAGCACGCTGGACGAGCGGGCCAACCACGAGGCGAAGGTCTCGGCGGAGGCGCAGGTCGACAAGACCCAGCCGTACGTCGCGAACACCCTCTCGCTGGTCCGGCCGGGCAAGAACCGGCACGAGGTCGTCGCGCTGGCGGCGAACCGGGACTACGGCCAGAACCAGGACGCGGGCCAGACGACGTACGCGCTGCCCACGGGTGTCTACAACACCGGTGGCGCGGGGTCGACGTACAAGATCTTCACCACCGCGGCGGCGCTGGACAAGGGTGTCGCCGGGATCTACACGCCGGTGCAGGTGCCGGACACCTACATTTCGCACGTGTACTCCGGTGGTGGCAACAACTGCCCGCCGACCGGGCCGCCGCTGCGCTCCCGCTGGTACTGCGTCGGCAACGCCGGTGACTACAGCCGCATCGCCGAGGGCGCGACCGTCCAGACCGCGCTGGCGACCTCGCCGAACACCACGTTCGTCGAGCTCGAAGACCGGCTCGGCAGCACGGCACCGGGTATCGACATGGCCAAGCGGCTCGGCATGCGCGACACGATGGCGAGCAACGTCGGCGGCGGAACGGTCGACCCGAAGGCGGACAAGCCCGAGAAGAGCCAGAGCCAGGCCGAGTACTACGGCCCCAAGGGCAGCTGGCCGGGCTTCGGCGCGTTCACCCTGGGCTTCAGCCCGCTGAGCGGCCTGGAACTGGGCAACGTGGCCGCGACCATCCTGTCCGGCGGCGTCTGGTGCCCGCCGACGCCGATCGCCGGGGTGACCGACCGCAACGGGAAGCCGGTGCCGATCAAGGAAGCCGCGTGCGAGCAGGCGGTGCCCGAGGGCCTGGCGAACACCCTCGCCGTCGGGATGAGCAAGGACGACCAGCCGGGCGGCACCTCGGCCCGCGCGGCCGCGGACGTCGGCTGGGACCGCCCGATCATCGGCAAGACGGGCACCACGCAGGGCAACGTCTCGGCGACCTTCGTCGGCGGCACCCCGCAGCTGGCGGGCGCGGCGATGACGTTCAAGTTCGGCGGCGGGCAGGGCGGTATCTGCGACGCCGGCCCGGGCAACGTCCGGGTGTGCCCGAACGGCAACATCTTCGGTGGCAAGGCGCCGGCGCGGACCTGGTTCGGCGCGATGAAGAACATCCTGGACGCCAGCCAGCCGCGGATGGAACTGCCGGGCCCGGACCCGAAGTACCTGGGCGGCGCCGCCCGCTAGGCACGACCGAGGACGAGCGGGGCGGGAGGGCGACCTCCCGCCCCGCTTGCGTTTCGATCAGCTGCTCCCCATGTCCACCAGGATCAACGAGTTCCACCACGCGTAGAGCTTGTCGAGGTCATCGTTCGTGGTGACCTTTGTGGACAGCAGGATGCCCGCCACCAGGTCCTTCTTCTCGGTCCACACCAGCTGGGCCGGATCGCCGAGGTAGCAGGTCAGGTACTCGCCCGGGACCGGGTTGCGGACCTCCGCGCGGTAGTACGTGCCCCAGATCTTGGGGTACTTGATGGGGCGGCACGCGCCTTGGGCGTCGTTGCGGGTGAGGCCCTGCGTCTTCACGATGTTCTGGAAGAACGCGTCCATCGCGGCGGCGTCGGCGAAGCGGAGGAACCGCGCGCCGGTCGGCTCCGCGAACCAGACGTTGCCGATCTTGACGTCACCGACCGTCGATCCGCCGCACTCGACCGCCGCGGCCGCTCCGGCGGGGGGCGCGGCGTCGACGCACGTGCGGTAGATCGGCGGCAGCGCGGCGTACAGCCGCTCGTCGTGCGGGGGCTTCGATGCCGAAGTGGACGGTGATTCAGCCGTCGTTTCCGTGGCCGGTGCCGGAGAATTGCTGGTCGTCGTGGGCTTGGTCGGGTCCGGCCCGGCCGTCTCGGTCGTCCGGTCCCGCGTCACGACGTAGGTGATCACCAGTGCCACCACGACGATCCCGGCCAGCGCGGCACACAGGGCGATCCAGCGGTTCCGCTGCGATTTCGGCGGCTGCACCGGCGGCGCGGCCGGGGTCCGGGGCGGCGGCACCGGGCCGGTGAACCGGGCCGGGTGCGGTGCCGTCGGGAGCGGCACCGGCCGCGGCGGGGTGACCGGGGCCGGCTGCGGCACGTAGCCCGGCAACGTCTTCTGCCACGTCGGGATCGGCGGTGCCGGTGCGGTCACGGCCGCGCGGACGGCGTCGGCGAACGCCCCCGCCGTCGGGTACCGGTCCGCCGGGTTCTTCGCCATCCCGCGCGCCACCACGGCGTCCAGCGCCACCGGCAGGCCCGGACGCGCCCGCGAAAGCACGGGCGGCGGCGCGGTCAGGTGCGCGCCCATCTGCGCGGCCGCGCCCTCCGCCGGGAACGGGCGGTGCCCGGTGAGGCACTCGAAGAACACGCACGCCAGCGCGTAGACGTCGACGAGACCGGTGATCGGGGCGTCGCCGAAGCGTTCCGGCGCCATGTAGTCGAGGGTGCCGATCACGTTGCCGGTGCCGGTGATCGACGTCCCTTCGGCGGTCATCGATCGCGCGATGCCGAAGTCCACGAGGTACACGAAGTCCGCGCCCGTCACGAGCACGTTCGACGGCTTGACGTCCCGGTGCACCAGGCCGTCGGCGTGGGCGGCGTCGAGCGCGCCCGCGACCTGGGCCACGATCGCGGCGGCCCGCGCCGGGTCGAGCGGCCCGTCGGCCAGGAGCTCCTTGAGGTCGCGGCCCTCGACGAGCCGCATGTCGAGGTACAGCCGGCCGTCGATCTCGCCGTAGGCGTGGATCGGGATCACGTGCGGTTCCCGCAGCCGCGCGACGATCTGCGACTCGCGGCGGAACCGCGCGCGGAAGGCTTCGTCGGTGACGAAGGGCTCGGACAACAGCTTCAGCGCGACGACGCGGTCGTGCGCGGTGTCGTAGGCGCGGTGCACCTCGCCCATGCCGCCGCGGCCGAGCAGGCCTTCGATCCGGTACGGCCCGAACTGCTCCATCGTTCTCCCCAAGCCCCCCGGCCTGTTTCCCGTCTTCGGGCCGACGCAGATGTTAAGCGGCAGGTTCCCCGTAACGGCGGCGAAGTCATCCAACTGTTGAGCACGTATCCTGGGGATTGTGAGCACGCTCAGTAACACACGCACGTCGGGGGCGGCGGCGGCGCGCCTCGCGGCGGGGACGCTGGCGCTCGGCGCCGCGACGCTCGGTTACGCCGTCGGGATCGAACGGCGCCGCTGGACCCTCCGCACCGCCGAACTGCCGGTGCTGGCGCCCGGCTCGCGGCCGTTCACCATCCTGCACGTCTCGGACCTGCACATGCTGCCCGGGCACCACAGCAAGCAGCGCTGGGTCGCCGCGCTCGACGAGCTGAACCCGGACCTGGTCGTCAACACCGGCGACAACCTGTCGCACCGGACGGCCGTCCCGGCGGTGCTGCGCGCGCTGGGCCCGCTGCTCGACCGGCCCGGCGTGTTCGTCTTCGGCAGCAACGACTACTACGCGCCCAAGCCGAAGAACCCGGCCCGCTACCTGATGCCGCAGGGCAAGAAGAAGCGCATCCACGGCACCCAGCTCCCGTGGCGCGACCTGCGCGCGGCGTTCGTCGAGCACGGCTGGACCGACCTCACGCACGTCCGCCGCACGATCGACGTCGGCGGGCAGCGGGTGTTCGCGGCCGGCGTCGACGACCCGCACCTGCGCCGCGACCGCTACGCCGACATCGCGGGCCCGGCCGACAGTGGCGCGGCCGTCCGCCTCGGCGTCACGCACTCGCCGGAGCCGCGGGTCCTGGACACGTTCGCCACGGACGGTTACGACCTGGTCCTGGCCGGCCACACCCACGGCGGCCAGCTCCGGCTGCCGGGGTACGGCGCGATCGTCACCAACTGTGACCTGGATCGCAGCCGGGCTCGCGGTGCCTCGCGCTGGGGGGCGCACATGTGGCTGCACGTGTCGGCCGGCCTGGGGACGTCGCCGTGGGCGCCCGCTCGGTTCGCGTGCCCGCCGGAGGCGAGCCTGTTGACGCTGGTCCCGCGCGGATCGGGGTCTTCCGGGTCGCAAAAGTCGGCCCCCCGAAAAGCCCGCGACACCGTCCGCTAGACTTCTCCACGACCCGTTAAGCAGTACCTCGGGGTGTGGCGCAGCTTGGTAGCGTGCCTCGTTCGGGTCGAGGAGGTCGTGGGTTCGAATCCCGCCACCCCGACGAGAGCGCCGAGAGGGCCGGTGTGTTGGCGGAAAACGCCAACCATGCTGGCCCTCTCGGTGTTTTTTGGGGTCGAACCCCAAACCCCGCCGGGCGGCTTCGCCCCCGGACCCCCGCGCGTCCCGGCTATCGCGTTGCCGTCACCTCTACCCAGCACTGGCTGAAATCCCCGTCACCACCGCGGGTCCACACCCACGCCGAGCGGGCCGCGCTGGCCAGCTGGTCGCGGTCGCGGGCGAAGGCCGGGTCCGCGATCGCCGTGTCGAGGCGGGACTCCACGTACTTCGCCAGGTCCCGGTAACTCATGTCCTCGCGGTACTTCGCCCGCGACGCCACCTCCGTGAACCCCGCCCGCACGCACTCCTCCGCGATGTTCCGGCCGGCGAACGGGTTGCCGCCCGCCCGGCGGCGCAGGAGGTAGTGGCCTCTCAGCGCCGCGTCGACGTTCGCCGTCTTCGGGCGCAGCCTCGCCTTGCTCCAGTCCGATGTGGACAACGCGAGCTTCCCGCCGGGCCGGAGCACCCGGCGCAGCTCCGCCAACGCGTCGGCCGGAGAAGAGAGGTGCTCGAACAACGCGTGCGAGAAAGCCACGTCCACGCTGCCGGACGCGAACGGCAGGTCGTACACCGACCCGACCACGAAGTCCACTGTGGACCTCCCGGCGCGGCGGGCCGCCTCGCGGGCGAGGACCACCTGGCCCGCGTCGCGGTCGACGCCCGTCACCCGGGACTCCGCGGCCAAGCCCAGCGTGATCGAGCCCGGACCGCAGCCGAGGTCGACCACCCACATGCCCGGCCGGAACAGGGGCTGGGCGAACGTCGCCCGCTCCGCCGCCGTGCGCGCGGACATCATCGAGACCGCGTCTGCACCGTAGCCCGGCGCGTAACCCTCCAGCACCCCGCACACAGTACGGCCAGAAGGTGGCAGGATCGAGGGGTGAGCACGCAGTCAGCCAACCAATATCCGCCCGCGGTGGTCCCGGACCGGCTGTTCGACGACGCCGAAGCCGAAGCCCGCTGGCGCGCCCGCTTCCACGCCCCGCGCATCTTCGCGCCCGAGTGGGCCCGCGACGCCCCGGAAGCCAACGTCTACGCCTCCAACGCCAGCGGCGTCTGGGAGGTCTACGCCTGGAACCGCGCGACGGACGAGCACCGCCGCGTCACCGATCGGCCCAACGGCACCCTGCACGCGAGCCCGTCCCCGGACGGCGAGTGGATCTGGTGGTTCGACGACACCGACGGTGACGAGTTCGGCTCCTGGGTGCGCGAGCCGTTCGCCGCGACCGAGGGCAGCAAGCCGGAGAAGGCCGTCCCGGACGTCCACGACGGCTACCAGGCCGGGCTCGAGATCGGCGCGAAGATCGTCGCGGTCGGCGTCTCGACCGACGACGGCAGCGAGCTGTTCGCCCGGATCGGCGGCGAGACGCGCCGCTTCTACAGCCACCCGGACGACGCCGGCATCGCCGCCCTGTCCCGCGACGAGACCCTGCTCGCGATCTCGCACTCCGAGCACGGCGACTCGCGCCACCCCGCGCTGCGGGTGCTCGCGACCGACGGGTTCGAGACCGTCGCCGAGAAGTGGGACGGCGAAGGCAAGGGCCTGTCCGCGCTCGAGTTCTCGCCGCTGCCCGGCGACCAGCGGCTGTTGGTGGTGCACGAGCGCCGCGGCCGCGAGGAGCTGCTGATCTGGGACGTCCGGGCGGACACCGAGACCGAAATCGAGCTGGACCTGCCCGGCGAGGTCGTCGCGGGCTGGTACCCGGACGCGCGCGCCCTGCTGGTCGTCCAGTTCCACGAGGGCCGCAATTCCCTGTACCGCTACGACCTCGACACGACCGAGCTGTCCACTCTGGACACACCGGCCGGCCGGATCGGCGAGGCGGGCGTCCGCCCCGACGGCACGGTCGAGTACTCGTGGTCCAGTGCCGCCGAGCCGGCCGCGGTGCGCGCGCGGACCACGGACGGCACGGACTCGATCCTGCTCGAGCCGCCGGGCGAGCGGGCGCCGGGTTCCGAGCCGGTGACCGACGCGTTCGTCGAAGGCGTCGGCGGCCGGATCCACGCGCTGGTCTCGCGGCCTTCCGGGGCACCGGATGGCCCGCTGCCGACGGTGTTCTCGCTGCACGGAGGCCCGCACGCGGCGGACGAGGACCGCTTCTCCGCCTACCGCGCGACCTGGCTCGACGCCGGGTTCGCCGTGGTCGAGGTCAACTACCGCGGCTCGACCGGCTACGGCTCGGCCTGGCGCGACGCCATCGAGGGCCGTCCCGGCCTGACCGAGCTCGAAGACGTCGCCGCGGTGCACGACTGGGCCGTCCAAACCGGACTGAGCGACCCGGCGAAGTGCGTCGTGAACGGCGCGTCGTGGGGCGGCTACCTGTCCCTGCTCGCGCTCGGCACCCAGCCGACGCGGTGGGCGGCGGGTGTCGCCGGGGTGCCGGTGGCGGACTACGTCGCCGCGTACGAGGACGAGATGGAGCAGCTGCGCTCGTTCGACCGCGGGATCTTCGGCGGCTCGCCGGAGGACGTGCCGGCGGTGTACCGCGAGTGCTCGCCGATCACCTACGTCGACGCCGTGACGGCGCCGGTGCTCGTGCTGGCCGGCGACAACGACCCGCGCTGCCCGATCCGCCAGATCGAGAACTACCTCGACCGGCTCGGCGGCCGCGACCTGCACCACGAGTTCTACCGCTACGACGCGGGCCACGGTTCGCTGGTGATCGCCGAGACGATCAAGCAAACGGCGATCGAGGTCCACTTCGCGCTGCGGGCCCTCGGCCTGCGCTGACCCGGGCACGCACTTCCACGGGGAAGCGGCTTCCCCGTGGAAGTGCGGCTCAGCGTTCGGAGTGCAGGACGCCGCCGGTCGCCCAGTGGTCGGCGCCGATCTCGACGAGCGTCACCTGGACGCCCTCGGGCTTGCCGCCGCAGGTGCGGATGAACGCGTCGGTCAGCTCCCGGACCAGGGCGCTCTTCTGGGCCGGGGTCCGGCCGGGGAACATGGCAACGCTGATCATCGGCATGGACGCAGCCTAGAGCCCCCGGTTCACCGTCTGAAGCTTGGTGACGGCGGCCGCGTCACCCTCGAAGCCGAGGTGGACGGCGTCCCGGCCGAAGACGAACAGCAGCAGGTCGACCGGTTCGCCGACGACGGTCACCGGATCGGGCCCGGTCTTGACGGCGGCTTCGCGGCCGTCCTTGGTGCGCAGCGTCACGCCGACGGGTGACTTCCGGAGGTTCAGCTTGGCGGCCTGCTTCGCCGACTTCCAGGCGGCGGCGTCCCGGACCGGGTCCGCGGGCCGCGGCTCCCAGCCGTCCTGCGCGCGCCGGACGTCCTCGTGGTGGACGAGGAACTCGGCGGTGTTCGTGAGTTCGTCGAGCGGGCCGATCGCGGTGGGCCAGAACTTCGACGGCCCCCGCCGCACCTGCTCGACCAGGGCCGTCCACGGCTTGGCGGCGTAGCGGTCCTGGACTTTCTGCGTGTACCCGGCCAGCGCGGGGACGACGATGCCCGGAGCGGCGTCCGCCCGGTGTTCCCGCACGACGAGGTGCGCGGCGAGATCGCGCGTGGTCCAGCCTTCGCACAACGTCGGCGCGTCGGGCCCGAGTTCATCGAAGAGCGCGCTCAGCGCCCGGCGTTCGTCAGCAGCGACACCCATGTGAGCGAGGTTACCCGCCGGTAGACGACCTTGGCGACGGGAAGAGACGCCGGGCACGTGTCGTTGCTCCTGAGGTGAGCCGACTCTTCAGCCCGATCACCGTCCGCGGCCTGACCCTGCCGAACCGCGCCTGGGTCTCGCCGATGTGCCAGTACTCCGCCACCGACGGCCTGCCCGGCGACTGGCACCTCGTCCACCTCGGCCAGTTCGCCGCCGGCGGCGCGGGCCTGGTGTTCACCGAGGCGACCGCGGTGACCCCCGAAGGCCGGATCAGCCCGCAGGACACCGGGATCTGGTCCGACGAGCAGGCCGAGGCGTGGCGCCGGATCGTCACCTTCGTCCACGGCCAGGACACCGCCATCGGCATGCAGCTCGCCCACGCCGGCCGCAAGGCCTCGACGCGGCGGCCGTGGGAAGGCGCCGGCAGCGTCCCGCCCGAGGAGGGCGGCTGGCCGAGCGTCGGAGCGGACGCCCAGCCCTTCGGCAGCTACGCTCCCGCGCGGCCGCTCACCACCGACGAGGTCGCCGCGCTGCCGGAGGCCTTCGCGCGGGCGGCCCGCCGGGCCGTCGACGCCGGTTTCGACGTCCTCGAGCTGCACTTCGCGCACGGCTACCTGGTCCACCAGTTCCTGTCGCCGCTGTCGAACACCCGCACCGACCGCTACGGCGGCGACTTCGACGGCCGCACCCGGCTCGCCTTGGAGATCGCCGACGCGGTGCGCGCCACCACGGACGTCCCGCTGTTCGCCCGCCTCTCGGCCACGGACTGGACCGAGGGCGGCTGGACGGCCGACGACTCGGTCCGGCTGGCGAAGCTGCTGGCCGAGCGCGGGATCGACCTGATCGACGCCTCCTCGGGCGGCAACACCCCGCACCCGGACATCCCGGTCGGCCCGGGCTACCAGGTGCCGTTCGCCGAGCGCATCCGCACCGAGGCCGGCCTCCCGACCGGCGCGGTCGGCATGATCACCGACCCGCAGCAGGCGGAGGACATCATCGCGGGCGAGCAGGCCGACGCGGTGTTCCTCGCCCGAGCACTGCTGCGCGACCCGCACTGGCCGCTGCGCGCGGCGAACGCGCTCGGCGCGGACGTGCGGTGGCCCGACCAGTACGCCCGCGCCAAGTCCTGGCATTGAACGTCCATCGTCAAACAACGACCATGTCTGCAAAGGTGCCACAGGCTGAGCGCTAGGCCATTCAGGTGATCCAGAATCCTTCTGATGAGCGGAGACCACTCCAATACGGCGGAGCCGTCACAATCCACTGATGCGCACCTGGTGGATGAAACTGCGAGCCGCTCGACAAACCCCATGGTGGCTCTGGTTTGTCCTTGCCGTGATGCTCGTGGTTTCAGGTGAAGTACTTCGTCGTCAGCACCTGAATGACCAGCAGGTGGCGCGACTGATCCAGATAGCCGGCTTGCTGCTCGCCTTGGTGACGGCACTCACCAAGGTCGTCGCCTGGACTAGGGCTCGTTTGCGCGGCATCCCGACGGAGGGGAGTGCCGTTGAGTTACTCAAATCTGAAATATTCCGCAGAGAAGAGTCCAGCCGCTACCATCTGCTTGCCGACACCACATCAGCGAACCTCGCATACTCCGACGGTAGCACGAAGAATCCGGGCCGCTTGCCACTCATTCGCAGGCTGGTCAATGAATTCGTCCGCTACCAAGTCGGTCAAGGCGGACAGCGAGGAAATCTGGCCGACATCGGCGAATTCTTTGACTGCCTCCCCGTCGGACGATTGATCATCTTGGGAGACCCGGGATCCGGAAAAACGATGATGTGCATCGAACTCGCGCTGCAGTTGCTGAAATCGGGTACACCAGATGCACCGTTACCGATCCGGCTGAGCCTCGCCAGCTGGGACGGCCATCAGGAACTGGAGAATTGGCTGGCCGATCGACTGGTCGTCGACTACGGCATCCGAGCTGCCAGCGCCAAAGAGCTGGTGGCCGCACGACCCAGGAAACTGTTACCCATACTCGACGGACTTGACGAAATGGACCGAGCCAACGCCGAGGAACCCAGCCGAGCCTTACAGGCCATTCGAGTACTCAACGAATATATTGACGGGCAGCTCCGAGGAAGCATGGTGTTAACGTGCCGATCCGAGCGTTTCGCACATTTGGAGAGTACTGGAGCAACACTTCGCGATGCGACCAAGATCCGAATACTTCCCCTACAGCACACACAGATAGTCGATTACATCGAGGATAGGTTCGAGGCAGACGCACGTCAACGCCAGCGATGGCTCAATGCCGTCAACACCCACGCAGAGGTAATGGACGAAGTGCTCTCGACCCCTTGGCGTCTTCACCTGGCCGCCACCTTGTTCAACTCCGACAGGGACCCCGATGAGATGTTCACCTTGAACAACGGGTCACAGGTCACACAGTCAACCCGAATAAATGAGTTCTTACTCGATTCATACGTCACCGCAGCAATTCTGAAAGAAAGTAAAAATAAGCCGCCAAGGTACCCTCCGGAAAAGGTCGAAATCTGGCTCAAAAGCCTTGCGAAACATCTGACCTGGCAGGAAACGGTCGCATCGAAAGAGCCAGGAGTACCCGCAGGACTTTCCGGCATCGACCTCGTACCACACCTACTCTGGCCCATTGCCGGACAAAAATTGGTCCGGGTCGCCCACGTCATTTCTACCTTGTCAATATACTATATCGTCGCACTCGGGATTTTCGGCACTACACTAGCCGAGACTTTCCAGCAATTCGTCATGGCACTCGATGTCACGATTCCATGGGTGAAGATCGCGATTACTGTCGGCCTCTACGCGGCAGTGTTAGCAGCCTTTCCCTCTGTGATATTTAGCGGAGCAAAGCAACCCTGGCCGACACCATGGGTACGCAACCGGGTTCGAATACCACCGAAAGAGCGACTTAGCATCAGCGTCAGATACGGTGGCAGAACAGCCCTTAGTGCAACCAGAGGTGGTCTGGTATCCGCGGCTACCCTACTCGGATTAGCCAGTGCGAGCAATCAGTTTGAATGGCCCGATAGTCTTATGGACAGTATACTGACGTCCGTCGCATTCATTGTCTTCATCGGAACAACTTTTGGTATTATACTAGGCTTGATTTCCGCATTAGTAAACGGATTATCAGCGCGTATTACGGAGTGGAACCATGACATAGAGATTGCGAACCCACACTCCGCCTTGAGATTCGAACTGATATTCTTCACATTGCTCATCCCCCTAGGTGGCTCTTTATCCTTGGCCGCCATAGACTGGATAGCTGAGGGTCGCCAGCCCATCCGAGTAAACGTTCTTTATGATTTCTTGGCAATATCATCCCTGATCACTATTTCGTTAATCCCCGCTCGGGTCAGGTATACGACAGGGATCTTGCTCGCAGCAATGAAGGGGATGCTTCCACTAAGACTTTTCCGGTTTCTTTCGTGGTCCTGCGATGCCGGACTGCTCAGAAGGTCCGGGGTGAGCTACCAGTTTCGACACCTCGAGCTGCAGAACCACTTGATCGCGGCGGAAAAGCAACGAGAAGTTCCGGTGCGCCAACATGATTCAGTGGCGGTGTCAGAGCCCCCAAGATCGGATCCTCGGCTGAGCTAGTGGTGGAACGCGGTCGCCTTCGCCGGATCCTTCGGGCGGCCGCCTTCCTCCGCCAGCTCCGGCAGCACCCGCCCCAGGTCCGCCAGCAGCAGGTCCGCCAGGTCGTGCGTGAAGCCGTTGCGGACCACGACGCGCAGCACCGCCAGGTCCGTCCGGTTCTCCGGGAACGTGTACGCCGGCACCAGCCAGCCGCGCTCGCGCAGCCGGCGGGACACGTCGAAGACGTCGAAACCCGCGTCCGGGTGGGTCGTGACCGCGAACACCGGTAGCTGGTCGCCCCGCGTCAGCAAGGAGAACGGCCCGAGGGCCTCGATGCCGGAAGACAGGTGCATCGCGACGTCCCGGGAAGCCTGCTGCACCGCGCGGAAACCTTCGCGGCCGAGCCGGACGAACGTGTAGTACTGGGCCGCGACCTCCGCGCCGGGGCGGGAGAAGTTCAACGCGAACGTCGGCATGTCGCCGCCGAGGTAGTTGACGTTGAACACCAGCTCGGACGGCAACGCGGCCTTGTCGCGCCACAGCACCCAGCCGACGCCCGGGTACACCAGCCCGTACTTGTGGCCCGACGTGTTGATCGACGCCACCCGCGGCAGGCGGAAGTCCCACTCCAGGTCCGGGTCGAGGAACGGCGCGATCATCGCGCCCGACGCGCCGTCGACGTGCACCGGGATGTCCCACCCGGAACGGGACTGCAGCGCGTCCAGGACCGCCGCGATCTCCGCGACCGGCTCGTAGCTGCCGTCGAACGTCGAGCCGAGGATCGCCACCACGCCGATCGTGTTCTCGTCGCACCGGGCCACCGCCTCTTCGGCCGTGAGGTGGAAGCGGTCGCCGTCCATCGGGACCAGCCGGGGCTCGACCTCCCAGTACTCGCAGAACTTCTCCCAGCACACCTGGACGTTCGCGCCCATCACCAGGTTCGGCTTCCCGGTGCGGCCGAGCTTCGACCAGCGCCGCTTCAGCGCCATCCCGGCGAGCATGCAGGCCTCCGACGACCCGGTCGTCGAGCAGCCCATGACGTCCGTGGGGTCCGGTGCGTGCCACAGGTCGGCGAGGATGTTGACGCAGCGGCGCTCCAGCTCGGCCGTCTGCGGGTACTCGTCCTTGTCGATCATGTTCTTGTCGACGCACTCGGCCATCAGCTCGCGCGCCTGCGGCTCCATCCACGTCGTGACGAACGTGGCCAGGTTGAGCCGGGCGTTGCCGTCGAGCATCAGCTCGTCGCGCACCAGCTGCAGCGCGGTGTCCGGCGGCACCGGGTCGTCGCGCAGCTTGTCGTGCGGCATGACGAACGACGCCGCGAGCGCCGGGTTCGTCCCGGCGTAGAACGGGTTCGTCCCGGCCGCGCGGTCCGGGCTGTCGGCGTTCCCCTGATGCAAGACCATGCCACCGAACGTACTAACCCTGGCAACGCGAAAGGGGCCGCTCCGTCCGGAACGACCCCTTTGGCGGGAAAATCAGGCCTGCTGGGCCTGCCACATCCAGTGCGCCTCTTCCAGCGCACGGGTGATCTCGATCAGCAGGTCCTGCGTCACGAGGTCGCTCTTGTCGGTCTCGTCGATGCGCTGGCGCAGCCGCTCGATGAGCGCGGCAAGGATGTCGACGATCGCGGCGACCGTGGACTCGACCGACTGCCAGTTGTCCGGGTACTCGGGCACGCCCGAGCTCTCGACGACGGTCTTGGCCTTGCCGTTCGGCGAGATGCCGATGGCGTTGGCGCGCTCGGCGACCTCGTCGACGTACTGGCGCGCGGTGTTCACCAGTTCGTCGAGCTGCAGGTGCGCGCTGCGGAAGTTCGACCCGACGACGTTCCAGTGCGCCTGCTTGGCGATGAGGGACAGGTCGACCAGGTCGACCAGCGTCGCCTGCAGGGCGTTGCCGGTGATCTCCTTGTCGGCCTCGGAAAGCGGGCTCTTGATCGGAGACTTGCTCATCTGCGGGTGATCCTTTCCTCGTACTGGTTCGGACCGGGGTGCCGGGTCAGACGGTGGCGGAGAGCGCGACCTCGATGTTGCCGCGGGTCGCGTTGGAGTACGGGCACACCTGGTGGGCCTGCTCGACCAGCTGGTCGGCCTGCGCCTGCTCGAGCCCCGGGAGGGAGACGTTCAGCGCGACGCCGAGGCCGAACCCGACCTCCTGCTTGAGCACGCTGACCTCGGCGGTCACGGTCGAGCCGGACAGCTGGACCTTGGCCTGGCGCGCGACCAGCTGCAGGGCGCTGTGGAAGCAGGCGGAGTAACCGGCGGCGAAGAGCTGCTCGGGGTTGGTCTTGTCCCCGCCAGGGCCGCCCATCTCCTTCGGGATGGCCAGCGACTCGTCGATGACGCCGTCCGACGACGTCACTTCGCCGTTGCGGCCGTCGCCGCGCGCCGTTGCCACCGCGGTGTAGATCGCCTGACCCATGCTCAGCCTGCCTTCTGTCGCGGACGCTCCTCAACGAGCGTCTCACTGGGCACAACATCCCGCACCCGCGGAACGGTGCCCCCACATGGCAGGCATCACGTCGTTTTATTACCCGGCGGCCACCAGGCGAAACGTCATGCGTTGCGCGTCACCGCGAACTCGGCGACCTGCCGCCCGATCAGGCGAAGGGTGCGGACGCTCTTCTCGTCCGAAGCGCTGCCGCCCTCGTCGAACTTGGTCTCGGCCGAGTTGATCGAGCCGCCCAGCGGGGTGGCCCAGCCGCGCAGCGCGTGCGTGATCGTGCGGAGCTGTTCGAGCGTCGTCACCGCGGCCTGCCAGCCGTACGCGACGGCGGCGAGGCCGACCGCGCGGCCGTCGAGGTAGGGACGGCTGTCGTCCCGCAGGTCCTCGACGTAGTCCAGGGCGTTCTTGACCAGGCCGGACAGCGCGCCGTGGTAGCCGGGCGAAACGACGATGAGCCCGTCCGCCTCCCGGATCGCCTCGACCAGCCGGGTGGCGCGCTCGTTGCGCTCCGGCACACCGGCGTCGTAGAACGGGAGCACCAGCTCCGGACCGTTGATCAGCCGGGTCCGGACGCCCGCCTCCGCGGCGCCGTCGAGCGCGATCCGCAGCGCACGTTCGGACTGGGAGCCGTCGCGCAGAGAGCCGCCGATCCCGAGCACGTTGACCGTCCTGGCTGAAGTCACGTCTTCCAGGCTAACCCCTCTAGTTAACTGGAGGACCAGACTCTGGGACCGAGGCGCCGGTCACAGCTGGACCTGTTACCTACTGACAAGTAACGTCACCGTCAGCCCCGACGCTGATGGAGGAACCATGGCGATCCCGCTCCCGGTCCGCGCCCAGGCGGCCGCGTCCCAGCTCGCGTTCTGGCTGCCCACCCCGGTGCGGCGGGCGGTCGCCGGCCGGGCCGTCCACCTCGACGGCCAGGACCTCGCGCTCGACGCCCAGCTTCTCCTCCGGCTGCAGAGGATCGCTCGAGCCGAGCTCGTGCAGGGCTCGGTCGAGCGGTCGCGGGCCCTGCTCGACGCGGGCCGGCACCTGGTCAGCGGCCGGCCGATCGAGCCGGTCTCGGTGCGGGAGATCGCCGTGCCGACCCCGGACGGCGACGTTCCGGCGACGTTGTACACGCCGGTCGGGCTGCCGGAGAAGTCCCCGCTGCTGGTGTTCTTCCACGGCGGCGGCTGGGTGATCGGGACGCGGGCGAGCCACGACAACGCCGTCCGCTTCCTGGCCAAGCACGCCGGGGTACGGGTGCTGTCGATCGAGTACCGGCTGGCCCCGGAGTTCCCGTTCCCGGCGGCGACGGAGGACGCGCTGGCGGCGTTCGAGTACGCGGTGGCGAAGGCGAGCGACCTCGGCGCGGACCCGGCCCGCATCGCGGTGGGCGGTGACAGCGCGGGCGGCAACCTGGCGGCGGTGACGGCCCAGCAGGCGGTCCGCCGGGGTGGCCCGGCACCGGCGTTCCAGCTGCTGATCTACCCGGCGACGGACTTCGCGCGGCGCTACCGCTCGCAGGACCTGTTCGCCGAGAACCTGTTCCTGACCGACGTGCACATGAAGTGGTTCGAGGGGCACTACGTGCCCGAGGGCACGGACCTGACCGACCCGCGGCTGTCGCCGTTGCACGCGGAGGACCTGAGCGGCCTGCCGCCGGCGTTGGTGGTGACGGCGGGGTTCGACCCGTTGCGCGACGAGGGCGAGGCGTACGCGGAGAAGCTGCGCGAGGCGGGGGTCGACGTGGCGCTGCGGCGGCACGAGGACCTGATCCACGGGTTCATCAACTTCACCGGGGTGGGGACGCGGTTCCGGGAGGCGCTCGCGGAGACGGCGGGCGCGCTGCGGCAGGGTCTGTCCAAAGTGAACTGAAGGAGCCCGGGGCGCCGCCGGAGCCCGGCGCGGAGGAATGTCCGCGCCGGGCTCCGGGCCCCCGGTTTTCCTGCGGCGGTTACGAACCCGGTACGGGCAACGGCGGCACCGGCAGCGGCGGCACCGGCAGGCCGCCGAGCAACCCGCCCAGGATCCCGGTGACGGCGGCCAGCAGGGCCTTGACCAGGTCGCTGACGATCTTCAGCGGTCCCGGCAGGTCCGGCAGCGACGGGATCGGCAGCGGCAACGGCGGCAGCTGGCGCGCCTTCGCCGTCGGGTCGGCCAGCAGCCGGGTGGACTCGTCGGCGCGGCCCTTGGCCAGACCGGCCAGCTGGCCGGTCTCGGTCTGGACCGTGTAGCGCTTGCCGGCCGCGATGTCCGCGAGCACCGGGCTCAGCCGACCCAGGTCGGTCCGCGTGGCACCGACGTCGCCCGCGTAGGCCACCTTGGTGAGGTCGTCACGCATCTGGAGCACCTGCGCGGCGAGGGCCTGGGTGCTGGAGGAACCCTTGCCCCCTCCCGGGCTCGCCGACGCGATCCCCGCCGTCGCCGCCGCCAGCAGACTGCCGGCAGCCACCAGGGCGATGACTCGCCCGAACTTGGCTTTCATTCCCTACCTCCTGGCCTCGAGACCTGACGGGTTAAATCGATACCCCCCGTGTCGGAGATGGGCCACCCGATCACCGGTTCGGGAGGTTTAACACCCTTACGTGCCGGATTTGAATGTCCCGAACTGGCCCGCATTGGATTAACCGCGAAACCTTGCTCATCCCCCTGAAGATCATCCTGACCGATTCCGAGGATCACTGCTGGTAGCATCTGTCCACTATGGAACGGCCGGGTAACCCACACGAGTGTAAACGGTGATCATTTAGCTTCATCACTCCGGCGGACAGCGTGTCCCGACTGCTCCAGATGGGGCGTCCCCCACGCTCTCACCGCCACCCACACGGTTTCCCCCCGAGGTGGACGCGGTAATGCGAAATCAATTCCGGAATTCAGAGTGGCAGTCCCGCGTCCAAGTGGGCGACGGCCTGATCGATGACCTCGAGCGTGTCGGCCTCCGCGTCCGCCGCGGCGCCGAGCAACGCGGCCAGCACCACGCCGACCACCGCGCCCGCCCAGTTGCGGACCGCGAAGTCGTCCGCGGCCCGCCCGGTGCGCCGCGCGGCCAGCCCGGCCAGCAGGTCGATGCCCTCGGCGAACTTGTCCATCACCGCGCTGCGCAGCTCCGGCTCGCGGAACACCAGCGCCTGCCGCTGGCGCTCCCGCTCCCACTCGCCGTCGGGCAGCTGCTCGCGGATGAAGCCCATCGTCGCCCGCAGCGCGCCGATCGGGCTCAGCCCGGGGTCCTGCGCGACGGCGGCCTCGATGAGCACCGGGTCGAACGGGTCGTAGAGCACGGTCGCTTCCTTCGTCGGGAAGTACCGGAAGAACGTGCTGGGCGAGATCTCGGCCGCGGCCGCGATCTGGTCCACGGTCGTGGCGCTGTACCCCTGCTCGTGGAACAGCCGCAACGCGTGCCGCTGGATCGCGGCACGCGTCCTGGCCTTCTTGCGCTCTCGCAGTCCCGTGGGTTCAACCGGCGACGACGTCATGCTCCGATTCTCGCGGCTGCGCTCCCGCGGCCGCCCGCGCGGGCAGGAACACCGCCGCGAGCAGCGCCCCGGCGACGGCCAGGCCGGCGCACACCCACAGCGTCGCGGCCATCCCGCCGGTGAACGCGGCCCGCGCGGACGCGGCCAGCGAAGGCAGCCGGAGCTCCTCCGCGACGGCGACCGCACCGGACGCGCTGCCGCGCACGGCGTCGGCGACCGGCGCGGGCAGGCCCGTGACGTCGACGCCGTCGCGGTAGCCGCCGTTGAGCACGGTGCCCAGCACCGCGACGCCGACGGTGCCGCCGACCTGCCGCAACGCCTGGATCAGCGCCGACCCGGCCCCCGACCGGCCTTCGGTGAGCGCGCCCATCGCCATCGTCATCAGCGGCGGCAGCGTCGAACCGGTGCCGAGGCCGATCACGAGCTCCCAGCCGACGGTGGCGCCGTACCCACCCGACGGCGACGTCGTCGAGCCCCAGGCCGGCCCGGCCGCGAGCAGCACGAACCCGCCCGCGACGACGACTCGCACGCCCAGCACGGCGACCAGCCGCTCGGCGCCCTTCGCCGCCACCAGCATCCCGCCGATCAGCGGCAGCAGCCGCACGCCGGTCTGCAGCGCGTCGGCGCCCTGCACCGCCTGGAACAACTGCGGCAGCACGAACAGCAGGCCCATCAACGCGAAGGACGCCAAGGTGGCCAGCACCGCACCCCAGACGAACCGCGGCTCGCGGAACAGCGCGAGGTCGGTCAGCGGTTCGGGCACCCTGGTCTGCGCCCAGCAGAACACCGCCACGAGCGCGGTGCCCGTCGCGATCAGGCCGTAGGTCAGGGGATCGCCCCAGCCGTGCTCGCCGGCGTGGACGAACCCGTAGGTGAGCGCGAGCAGCCCGGCCGTCGAGAGCGCGATGCCCGCGAAGTCGATCCGGCTCCCGCCCGCACCCGGGGTCAGCGGCACCAGGAACAGCACCGCGGCGACACCGACCGCGGTCAGCGGGACGTTGATCAGGAAGACCGAGCCCCACGCGAAGTGGTCGAGGAGCCAGCCGCCGAGCAGCGGGCCGAGCGGGATGCCGGCGAACATCGCCAGCACCCAGGTGGTGAGCGCCTTCGCCCGCTCCTCCGGCGGGAACAGGATGTTCAGCAGGGAGAGCGAGAGCGGGATGAGGAACGCGGCGGCGACGCCGAGCCCGGCACGGGCGGCGATCAGCTCGCCCGGCGAACCGGCGCAGGCGCACCACAGCGAGGCCAGTCCGAACGCCGTGAGCGCACCGAGCAGCAGCTTCTTCGGGCCGAACCGGTCGCCGAGCAGGCCAGCCGGCAGCAGCAGCGCGGCCAGCGCCAGCGTGTAGGCGTTGCCGAACCACTGCAGCTGCGTGGTCGTGGCGCCGAGGTCGACGGCCAGCGTCGGCACGGCGACGTTGAGCACGGTCAGGTCGAGCCCGATGGTCAGCAGGCTCACCGCGAGCGCACCGAGCGCCCACCACCTGCGTGGATGCTGATGAGTCATAGCGACCCCCAGTTGATAGTAGCTACCAAATGAGAGTAGCCCTCATAATTTCCGTGCACCAGGGGGTGCGGCGGCGGAAATAAGTTGCACGCGCGTACCACCTTGGGTTCTCATCGAAGACGTGCCTCTGCAGCCCTACCGCCGGGTGCTCTCCGTCCCCCGCGTTCCCTCGACGATGGCCCTGATGTTCCTGGCACGTCTGCCGATGACCATGAACGGCGTGCTGATGACGCTGTACATCGTCACCGTGCTCGGCCGGGGCTACGGCGCCGCCGGCCTGGTCGGCGGCTGCGTCACGCTCGGGATGGCGCTCGGTGCGCCGCTGCTCGGCCGCTGCTTCGACCGGTACGGGCTGCGCCCGGTCGTCGCGGTCTGCGGGATCGGCACCACGGTGTTCTGGATCGCCGCACCGCACCTGCCGTTCGAGGCGCTGGCCGTGGTCGCGATCGCGGCCGGGATGCTCTCGGTGCCGGCCGGCTCACTGGCCCGGCAGGTGCTGGCCACGCTCGTGCCGATCGAGCAGCGCCGCGCGGCCTACTCGCTCGACACCATCTCGATCGAAGCGACGTTCATGATCGGCCCGGCCATCGGCATCGCGGCCATCACGACGTTCCCGCCGACGTGGACGCTGCCCGCGCTCGGCGTGCTCTTCGGCAGCACGGCGTTCCTGATCTGGCTGGTCGACCCGCCGATCCGCGAAGGCGCGGGCAAGGCCGAGGAGCTCGGGCCCCGGCCGCCGCTGCGGAGCTGGCTCACCGGACGGCTGGTGGGGACCCTGCTGATCGCCGGTGGCGCGCTGTTCGTGCTCGTCGGCACCGAGCTGGCGACCCTGGCCGCGCTGCGCGCGAACGGTGAGCTCGGCGTGACCGGGCTGGTCATCGCGGTGATGTGCACGGCGTCCATCACCGGCGGCATCGTGCACGGCGTCGTGAAGCGGTCGCTGCCGCAGGGCGTGCTGATGCTGCTGCTCGCGCTGCTGGTGATGCCCGTCGGCCTGGCGGACCACCCGTGGTGGCTGCTGACGCTGGCGCTGATCCCGACCAACCTGCTGTGCGCGCCGACGCTGGCGGCCACGACCGAGACGGTCACCCACCTCGCCCCGGCGCAGGTCCGCGGCGAGGCGATGGGCCTGCAGGACGCGTTCACCCGGCTCGGCCTGGCGGTGGGCAGCCCGGTGGTCGGCTTCGCGATCGACCACTCGAACCCGGAGTGGGGTTTCGTGGCGGCCGGCCTCGGCGGCCTGGCGATCGCCGCGGCCGGCCTGCTGCGCCGCCGCACCCCGGCTCCCGCCCCGGAGCCGGAGCTGGCCGAAAGCTGCCGCTAGACGAGTAATGGGTAAGGGCGGGTGGTGAACATCCGCACCTCTCGCGGGTGCTTCGTCGACGCGGACCGGCGGCCGGCAGCGCAAGAAGACCACGACGTCGGGACCCCCCTCGCGGCAGAGCTCTGCCGCGGCAGACGCTTCCAGATCGGCAGAAAAATGTCCTCGCCGGACGGGCAGGCTCCGGGATGACCACGGGGAGCGCTTCCCTCTCACCTTCGCGGGTAAGCCGCTGGGTGGTCATCCCGTCGCCTGAACGAGGCCTATCACTTTGAGCCGGGCCCGCAAGCTTGCGTCTTCACCCGCCTTCGCCCTGGGGTTGCGGGCCCGGCTCAAAGTGATTTGACGGCCTCAGGCGACGGGATGACCACCCTGCTCCTTGATTTGAGGGCATCACCCGATCACTGACCGCCTACGACCACTGACCGAGTTACGCACTAGTCGTCCAGCCGGGGCCCACCCCAAGCGCCGAGTCGTCAGCTGCAGGCGGCGCGGAGGGCGTCGAGCTTCTTGACGTTGCGCTGCACCCACCGCGCCACCACGCCGGCGTCCTCGAAGCGTTCCTTCTGCACCTGGACGTACGAGTCGGCCATGCCGAGCAGCGCGTTCTTGACGTTCTGGTCCTGGACGTCACCCGCGAGCTCGCGCAGCCGCCGCTCCTTGTCCTCGGCGCGGGCCTTGAACTTCGCCGGGTCGACCAGCGGGTTCAGGTCCGCGAGCCCGAGGGCCTCGGTGCAGACACCCACCTTGTCGACGGTCTTCGACCCCTGGTCGACCGCGTTGCCGACCTCGGCGCACCCGCTCAGCAGCAAGCCCGCCGCGGCCAGCAACGCGGCCAGAGTTCCACCCCTCGTCATGGCGCCAAGGTACCGTCAGCCCTTGACGCAGACCACCTGCTTGAGGTGCGCCACGACCTCGACCAGGTCCGTCTGCGCACGGATCACCGTTTCGATGTCCTTGTACGCCGCCGGGATCTCGTCGACCACGCCCGAGTCCTTGCGGCATTCGACGCCTGCCGTCTGCGCCGCGAGGTCGTCGGCGGTGAACAGCTTCTTCGCCTTGGTCCGCGACATCCGGCGGCCGGCGCCGTGCGACGCCGACTGGAAGGACGAGTCGTTGCCCAGCCCGCGGACGATGTACGAACCGGTCCCCATGCTGCCCGGGATGATCCCGAGGTCACCCGATCCGGCGCGGATCGCGCCCTTCCGGGTGACGAGCAGCTCGACGCCGTCGTAGGTCTCCTCGGCGACGTAGTTGTGGTGGCACGAGATCGCGTCGTCGAACGTCACCTGCGGGAGCTCGTCGCGCACGGCCTGCTTGAGCAGCGCGACCATCGTGGCGCGGTTGCGCGCCGCGTAGTCCTGCGCCCAGAACAGGTCACGGCGGTAGGCAGCCATCTCCGGCGTGCCCGCGACGAACACCGCGAGGTCGCGATCGGGCAGGTCGGCGTTGTGCGGCAGCTTGCGCGCGACGGCCATGTGCCGCTCGGCCAGCTCCTTGCCGATGTTGCGCGAACCCGAGTGCAGCATCAGCCAGACCCGGCCTTCGTCGGCACCGCCCTGTTCGAGGCAGACCTCGATGAAGTGGTTACCGCCGCCGAGGCTCCCGATCTGCCGCGCGGCCCGGTCGTGCAGCTCCTGGACGCCGGGGTGCAGCTCACCGAAGCCCTTCCAGAACGCGTCCCAGCCGCCGACACCGTGCACCTTGGCCGGGTTCACCGGCGTCCGGTGCATCCCGAAACCGACGGGAACGGCCTTCTCGATGCCCCGGCGCAGCTTGCCGAGGTCGTCGGGCAGGTCGCTCGCGGTGAGCGACGTCCGGACGGCGCTCATGCCGCACCCGATGTCGACGCCGACCGCGGCCGGCGAGACGGCGTCACGCATCGCGATGACGCTGCCGACGGTGGCGCCCTTGCCGTAGTGGACGTCGGGCATCACGGCGACGCCGTGCACCCACGGCAGGTTCGCGACGTTGTGCAGCTGCCGCATGGCCTGGTCTTCGACCGACGCGGGATCCGCCCACATCCGGATCGGGACGCGAGCCCCCTCGACAGCGGTGTACATGTTTCCTCCCCTGGAAAGCGTTTGGCGGTGCCCAGGATCCCCCGGGCACCGCCAAACGAAAAGCGATTATTCAGCTGTCCACTGTGGCCTACAGCTGCTGCGCCACCAGCTCCGCGATCTGCACGGCGTTGAGCGCCGCGCCCTTGCGCAGGTTGTCGTTCGAGATGAACAGCGCCAAGCCCCGCCCACCCTCGACGCCCTGGTCGACCCGGATGCGGCCGACGTAGCTCGGGTCGTTGCCCGCCGCCTGCAGCGGGGTCGGGATCTCCGACAGCTCGACCCCCGGCGCCTGCGCCAGCAGTTGCGTCGCGCGCTCGACCGGCAACGGCTGCGAGAACTCCGCGTTCACCGAGATCGAGTGCCCCGAGAACACCGGCACGCGCACGCAGGTGCACGAGACGCCGAGGCCCGGGATGCTCAGGATCTTGCGGCTCTCGTTGCGGAACTTCTTCTCCTCGTCCGTCTCCAGCTCGCCGTCGTCCACAATGGACCCGGCCATCGGGAGGACGTTGAACGCGATCGGGCGGACGTACTTCTCCGGCTTCGGGAACTCGATCGCCGCGCCGTCGTGGGTCAGCAGCGACGCGTGTTCCGCCGCGGCGCGGACTTGGCCCGCCAGCTCTTCGACGCCGGCCAGCCCGCTGCCGGACACCGCCTGGTACGTCGACGCGACCAGCCGGACCAGCCCGGCCTCGTCGTGCAGCGGCTTCAGCACCGGCATCGCGGCCATCGTGGTGCAGTTGGGGTTCGCGATGATGCCCTTGCGCGCTTCCTTGATCGCCTCGGGGTTGACCTCGCTGACGACCAGCGGCACGTCCGGGTCCATCCGGAACGCCGAGGAGTTGTCGATCACCGTGGCCCCGGCCGCGGCGAAGCGCGGCGCCTGCGCCTTCGACGTCGACCCGCCCGCGGAGAACAGCGCGATGTCCAAACCGGACAGGTCCGCCGTCGAGGCGTCCTCGACCGTGATTTCCGTGTCACGCCAGGGAAGCTTCGACCCCGCCGAGCGCGCCGAAGCGAAGTAGCGCAGCTCGGCGACCGGGAACTCCCGCTCCGCCAGCAGCTTGCGCATCACCGCACCGACCTGGCCGGTCGCGCCGACCACCCCGACCCGCAACCCGTCCGCCATCAGCGACCACTCCCCGCGTAGACGACGGCTTCTTCGTCGCCGCCGAGTTCGAACGCCTCGTGGATCGCGCGCACGGCGTCGTCGAGCTGCGCGTCCCGGATCAGCACCGAGATGCGGATCTCCGAGGTGTTGATGATTTCGATGTTGACGCCGGCCTCGGCCAGCGCTTCGCAGAACGTCGCCGTGACACCCGGGTGCGAGCGCATCCCGGCGCCGACCAGCGACACCTTGCCGACGTGGTCGTCGTAGAGCACCGACTCGAAGCCGATCTCCGCCTTGACCTTCTCCAGTTCCTTGACGGCCTTGGCGCCGTTGGCCTTCGACAGCGTGAACGTGATGTCGGTGCGGCCGGAGACGGTGCTGGACACGTTCTGCAGCACCATGTCGATGTCGATCTCGGCGTCGGCGATCACGCGGAAGATCCGGGCCGCGGCACCGGTGGTGTCCGGCACCCCGGTCACCGTGATCTTGGCTTCGGAGCGGTCGTGCGCCACACCGGTGATCAGGGCTTGTTCCACGGGGATCTCCTCGATAGAACCGGTCACCGTCGTGCCCGGCTTGTCACTGTAGGAAGAACGGACTCGGATCGGGACGCCGTAGCGGCGCGCGTACTCGACCGACCGCAGGTGCAGGATCTTCGACCCGCTCGCGGCGAGCTCGAGCATCTCTTCGTAGGTGACGGTGTCGAGCTTCTTCGCGTCCGGCACCACCCGCGGGTCGGCGGTGTACACACCGTCCACATCGGAGTAGATCTCGCAGACGTCGGCGTTCAGCGCGGCGGCCAGCGCGACGGCGGTGGTGTCCGACCCGCCGCGGCCCAGCGTGGTGATGTCCTTCGTGTCCTGCGCGACGCCCTGGAACCCGGCCACCAGCGCGATGTAGCCCTGGTCGAGGGCCTCGGTGACGCGGCTGGGCGTGACGTCGATGATGCGGGCGTTGCCGTGCACCGACGTCGTCACGACGCCGGCCTGCGAACCGGTGAACGACCAGGCCTCGGCGCCCTGGGCCGCGATCGCCATCGCGACCAGCGAGTTCGAGATGCGCTCACCCGCGGTGAGCAGCATGTCCATCTCCCGCTCCGGCGGCGCCGGGTTCACCTGCTGCGCCAGGTCGAGCAGCTCGTCGGTGGTGTCACCCATCGCCGAGCAGACGACGACGACGTCGTTGCCCGCCTTCTTCGTCGCGACGATCCGCTCCGCCACGCGCTTGATCCGGTCGGCACTTTCCAGCGACGATCCGCCGTACTTCTGGACCACGAGGGCCACGCCCGAACCTCCTCGCGGGCCGGGCGGCTCCTGGTGGGCACCGAGGAGCCCCCGCGTCCCATGATTTGAACTGGAGCCTACCGGGGCGCGGGCGGCCCGCCACCCTCTTGACGTGGGGCTCACTCGTCCCATGGGTGTCGGGGAAGTAAATCTTCCGCAACACCAACGAAATGCGCGGAGCCCTTCCGCCCGAGTGACGCACAGCACTCGTGGGTACGCTGTTGATCGTGCGAAAGCCTGCTGTGACGAGTGTCCCGATCGCAACCCTGATGGCGGAACGGTGGAGCCCGCGGGCCTACGACGAGTCAGCCGTCGTCACCCACGAGCAGGTACGCGCGCTGCTGGAAGCGGCCCGCTGGGCGCCGTCGTTCGGCAACACGCAGCCGGCCCGCTTCCTGGTGGGCGTCCGCGGCACGCCGTCGTTCGACGCGATCCTGGGGTCGTTGAACTCGGGCAACCAGGCCTGGGCGCGCCGGGCAAGCCTGCTGCTGGTCGGCGTCATGGTGACGACGAACGAGAAGGGCGAAGTCCCGTACGCGGAGTACGGGCTCGGGCTGGCGGCGGAGAACCTCGTCCTGCAGGCGGTCGAGCTGGACCTGGTCGCCCACCAGATGGCGGGCTTCTCCCCGGAAGCCGTGCGCGCGGCGTTCTCGCTCCCCGACGACGTCGTCCCGAAGGTCGCGATCGCGGTCGGGTCGGTGGCGTCGCCGGAGGTGCTCGAGGAGGACTGGCGGATCGAGCGGGAGAAGGCCGACCGGGCGCGGCTGCCGCTCGAGGAGTTCGCCTTCACCGACTCCTGGGGCAAGCCGGCGCTATGACGCCCCGCCCACCCGGCGGATGACCTTGGCCAAGATCCCGGACACGACCATCCAGAAGATCGCCGCGATGCCGTAGTTGACCAGCACGCGCAGCTTTTCGTCACTCGGCGTGAACAGGTCGCCGAAGCCGAGCGCGAGGCTGTCCGCCCAGGACTTCACGAACGACACGATTCCGTTGTCCGGGTTCGCCGAGCCGACCGTGAAGATCACGTGGATCACCAGGATGGCCGCGAAGACCAGGCCGACCCAGCGGACGATCGACGCCACCAGCGAAGCTGCCTTGCCCCCGGTGCGGCGCCAGTCGACGGCGGCGCGCCGGGAGACGCGCGTCTCCTCCGATGACGACTCTGCGTGCTCACCCATGCCCGCAGTTTCGCACGCCACCCAGCCGATTGCTACCCACAAGTAACCATCCGGGTAACAGTTCCGGCACGGCCCGGCTTCCCTCACCCGGCGTTCCGTGGTTATGGTGGGGCCGTGGCGCGTGCTCTCCTGCTTCGCTGCCGCGACGGGGCCTGACCGGACCGGCTCCCCGTCGCGGGGCTTCGTGGTGCCGGTCGCACCCGTCGAGCTGGAGACACCCCAAATCCCATGAGCAAGATCCGCAAACCGTCGCGTCCCGCGCCCGCCGGCCAGCCCGCCTGGAACACCCAGCGCGGCACGTCCATGCCGGTGCACCGCTACCGCCCCTGGTACGACCTGGTCGAGAACATCGACCTGCCCGACCGCACCTGGCCCGAGAAGCGCATCGAGCGCGCGCCGCTGTGGTGCGCCGTCGACCTGCGTGACGGCAACCAGGCCCTGATCGACCCGATGTCGCCGGCGCGCAAGCGCAAGTTCTTCGACCTGCTGGTCCGCATGGGCTACAAGGAGATCGAGGTCGGCTTCCCGGCGGCGTCGCAGACGGACTTCGACTTCGTCCGCGAGATCATCGAAGACCACGCGATCCCGGACGACGTCAGCATCCAGGTGCTGACCCAGTGCCGTCCCGAGCTGATCGAGCGGACCTTCCAGTCGCTCGAAGGCGCGCCGCGCGCGATCGTCCACATCTACAACTCGACCTCGATCCTGCAGCGCCGCGTCGTCTTCCGCGAGGAGCGCGAAGGCATCAAGAAGATCGCGACGCAGGCCGCGGAAATGGTCGTCGAGCTGGCTGCGAAGCAGCCCGACACCGACTTCCGGTTCCAGTACTCGCCGGAGTCCTACACCGGCACCGAGCTGTCCTACGCGCTCGAGGTCTGCAACGCCGTCACCGAGATCTGGCAGCCGACGCCGGAGAAGCCGGTGATCCTGAACCTGCCGGCGACCGTCGAGATGGCGACGCCGAACGTCTACGCCGACTCGATCGAGTGGATGAGCCGGAACCTGGCCCGCCGCGACTCGGTGATCCTGTCGCTGCACCCGCACAACGACCGCGGCACCGGCATCGCCGCCGCCGAGCTGGGCTACCAGGCCGGCGCGGACCGGATCGAGGGCTGCCTGTTCGGCAACGGCGAGCGCACCGGCAACGTCGACCTGGTCGCGCTGGGCATGAACCTCTACAGCCAGGGCATCGACCCGCAGGTCGACTTCTCCGACATGGACGAGATCAAGCGGACGGTCGAGTACTGCAACCAGCTGCCGGTCGGCGAGCGCTCGCCGTGGGGCGGCGACCTGGTTTTCACCGCGTTCTCGGGCAGCCACCAGGACGCGATCAACAAGGGTCTCGACGCGCTGAAGGACGCCGCCGACAAGGCGGGCGTACCGGTCGACGAGTATCCGTGGGAGGTCCCGTACCTGCCGATCGACCCGAAGGACGTCGGCCGCACGTACGAGGCCGTGATCCGGGTGAACTCGCAGTCCGGCAAGGGCGGCGTCGCCTACATCATGAAGGCCGAGCACCAGCTCGACCTGCCGCGTCGCCTGCAGATCGAGTTCTCGAAGGTCATCCAGCGCTACACCGACACCGAGGGCGGCGAGGTCGACCCGACCACGATGTACAACGCCTTCGCGGCCGAGTACCTGGAGCTGAAGACGCCGCTGGAGCTGGTCCGCCAGCACGTCCGCGACAACGGTGACGGCGAGTACGACATCACCGCGACCGTGCGCGTGGAGGGTGACGAGCACGAGGTCACCGGCCGCGGGAACGGCCCGATCGCGGCGTTCTTCGACGCGCTGTCGACGGTCGGGTACGACCTGCGCCTGCTGGACTACAGCGAGCACACGCTCTCGCCGGGCGACGACGCCCGCGCGGCGTCCTACATCGAGTGCGCGATCTCGGACCGCGTGTTCTGGGGCATCGGCATCGACCCGTCGATCGTCACCGCGTCGCTGCGCGCGGTCGTCTCGGCGGTGAACCGCGCCAACCGGTAACCGGTGAAAGCCGAGCGGCTGGTCGCGCTGCTGTTCACGCTGCAACGGCGGCGCAGCGCGACCGCCGCCGAGCTCGCTGCCGAGCTGGGCGTTTCGGAACGGACGATGCACCGCGACCTGGCCGCCCTGCGCGAAGCGGGTGTTCCGTTGTGGACCGAGCAGGGCCGGCACGGCGGCTTCCGGCTGGTCGACGGCTGGCGGGCCGGGCTCGACGGGCTGACCGCGCGCGAGGCCGTCGCGCTGTTCGCGCTCGGGGTGCCGGACGCGCTCGCCGGGCTGGGTCTCGACACCGCGGGCAGCGCGGCGCGGGCGAAGGTGTCCGCAGGCATGCCCGCGGAGCTGCGGGAACACGCCGCGCTGGTGGCCGGTCGGTTCCACCTGGACGCCCCGGGCTGGTTCGGCTCGCCGGACGAACCGCCGTCGCTGGCGGCCGTGGCGCAGGCGGTGTGGTCGCAACGGCGGGTCTCGGTGACGTACCGGCGCCGGGACAAGGTGGCTTCGCGGGAGCTCGAACCGCTCGGGCTCGTGCTCAAGGCGGGTGTCTGGTACCTGGTCGCCCGGGTGGTGCCGGACGACGCGCTGCGCACCTACCGCGTCTCGCGGATCCTCTCGGTGGCCGAGCTCGACACCGCGTTCGAGCGGCCGCCGTCGTTCGACCTGGCCGACTGGTGGCGGGCGTCGTCGGCGGCGTTCGAGCAGGTCGCGCGGCCGGTGCGGGTGCGCGCCCGGCTGAACCGGACCGCGGTGCGCGAGCTGCGCCGGGTCTTCGGCGGGGAGCACCTGGCGGACACGGTCGTGTCGCTGGGCCCACCGGACGACGACGGGTGGGCCGAGGCCGAGCTCGCCCTGGAGGACGGCGAGATCGGCCTCGGCCAGCTGGTCGCGCTCAGCCCGGGCGTGGAGGTCGTGGAACCGGTGGAACTGCGGGCGGCCCTCGCCGCGATCGGCGCGGAGCTGGCCGCCCGCAACGCTCACCGGTAGCCGGTGGTGTCCGCGGGCTTTCCGGCGTCCGCCACCTCCGTCATGTACCGCCAAGCGTCCGGCCGGCTGCCGTCGACGTCGTCCACGCCGTACTCCTTCGCCAGCTGGCCGCTGTTCACCGTCTGCCCGGTCCACCGGTGCCGGTCCGGGTCCGCCGCCAGCGCCACCACCGTGCGCCCGCAGAACGTCGGCGTTTCCGAGATCGCGAAGTGCGGGACGCGCTCGCAGGCGTCACGCCAGTTCGCCTCGGTCACCCCGTAGATCTCGAGCATCGCCTCCGACCGCAGGTAGCCGGGGGTGAAGGCGACGGCGGTCGCGCCGTGCGAAGCCAGTTCCGCCGCCTCGCCGATCGCCAGCAGGTGCGCCGACGCCTTCGCCAGGTAGAAGGGCAGCGAAGTGCCTTCGCGGTACTTCGCGTTGTACTCGGCCGTGCCGTCGGTCAGCTCGACGACCAGCCCACCGGGCCGGTCGATCAGCAGCGGGAGCAGGAAGTGGCTGGTGATCAGGTGCGCGTCGACGCCGAGGCGGATCATCCGCAGGCCGGCGGCCAGGTCGTGCTCCCACACCGGCTTGCCCCAGCCCAGGTGCTGGTCGCCGCCCCAGAGGCCGTCGACCAGGATGTCGAGGTGGTCGATCCGCTTGGCCAGCGCTTCGACCTCGGCCGGCACCAGGTGGTCGACGCGGATCGCCTCCGCCCGGCCACCCGCCCGTTCGACCAGCTCGGCGGTCTCTTCGATCGTTTCGGGACGGTCCACTTCGGACCGCTCGGTGCGCGTCGAGCGCCCGGTGACGTACACGAACGCGCCCGCGCGGCCCAGTTCGACCGCGATCGCCCGGCTCGCGCCACGCGTACCGCCTGCCACCAGTGCGACTTTTCCGGAAAGAGTGCTCATGCCGACCACGTTCGCGCCGAACCATGACAACTCCTGGCATGGTTTCCGAAGCTGTGGGCCGGCTGTCGGGTTGCTGTGAGTCCCCGGTGATCGGGAGTGCCGCGCCGCGGGCGGGTGGTTAATGGAGGTGTGGACGGATCGACGGCGGGACTGCTGGTGCTGTTCGTCGTCGCGCTCGTGCCGCTGCTGCCCACCGAGGTGACCATCCTCGGCATGGGGATCTCGGCGGCGCAGGGCGGGACGTCGCTGGCGCTGGTGATCGCCGTGGCGAGTGCCGGGTGCCTGGCGTCCGACCAGGCGCTCTACGCCCTCGGCCGGTTCGGTGGCCGGGCGGCGCTGGACCGGCTGAGCCGGCGGCGCAAGTTCGCCGCCGGCCTCGGCTGGCTCGACGGGCGGCTGCAGCGCCACCCCCGGCCGGTGCTGGTGGCCGCCCGCTGGCTGCCGTCGGGCGGGACGATCGGTGCGCTCCTCGCCGGATCGCTCCGGTGGCCGATGGCGGAGTTCTTCACGGCATCGGCCGTCGGCGTCACCCTCTGGACGTCGTACGTGGCCCTCCTCGGCTACGCCGGCGGCCGGGTGGTCACCGAACCCGGGATCAGCCTGCTGCTCTCCCTGGCCGTGGCCCTGGTCCTGGGTTCGGTGATCACCTACCGGGTGCGGCACAGCGTCAAATCGACTTGAGGGCCTCGAGGATCGCCGCCGGCTCGGTCCGCGTGACGAAGTCCGGGTGGACGTCGACGAACCGGAGCACGCGGTCCCGATCGACCACGAGCACCGCCGGGTGGACCAGCTCCCAGGTGCCGTTGACCTGCTCGAGGTCGGTGCCCAGGGTCACCATCGCGTCCC